>QYPL01000020.1 GCA_007280515.1 Sediminibacterium sp. | reverse complement strand
TTTATTCACTATTTATCTAAATTTTATAAAATATAAATTATTAAGGTCTCGATTTATCGGGACCTTTTTTATATTCTTAATTTTTTAAAATGATTCAATGTAATTAGATTTCTCTCGCTCTCTGCTGTGCATGACGCTAAAAACGACTACGTTCATCTAAAATTGTGAACTCGCTTCGCTCAGACATGCACAATTTTTTAACGATGAACTTAAGTCATTTTCTTAACGCTATTCACAGAAGTTCGCGCATCGTAATCCAATTACATTTTCTTTAAAAAATAAAAAAAGTAAAATCCTACAAATTAAACAAGCCCTTATTAATTAACTGCAAAGTTTTTACTTTATGCTCGCTTGGAATTAGCAATGAAATATTATGATGGCTACCCCCATAACTTACCATGGTCACTGGCACTTCGTTAATGGCTTGAAATAATTTAGTAAGTACCGCATCAGTTTTTGCAATTTCATTTCCTACAATAGATACAATGGTTTGATCATGCTCCACTTCTACTGAAGCAATATTATTGAGCTCTGCAATAATCTCATTCAAATGCGTATCGCTATCAATGGTTACTGATACAGCTACTTCAGAAGTAGTAATCATATCAATAGGTGTTTTGTATTTTTCAAATACTTCAAATATTTTTCTTAAAAAGCCATAAGCCAAGAGCATTCGACTGCTCTTAATTTTAATGGCAATAATATTATCCTTAGCGGCCACTGCTTTCACCCCTACACTACCCGCTTCTTTTTTAATAACGGTGCCCACTGCAGTAGGCTGCATGGTATTTAATAATTTAACAGGAATGTTTTCTTGTTGTGCTGGCCAAATACAGGTAGGATGTAAAATTTTGGCTCCGAAATAAGCTAACTCTGCTGCTTCATCAAAACTGAGTTGCTCAATGGCTACTGTTTTATCTACTACTCTTGGGTCGTTGTTATGCATGCCATCAATGTCGGTCCAAATTTCACAAACACTGGCCTTTACTGCAGCAGCAATTAAAGAAGCGGTATAATCACTGCCTCCTCTTTTTAAATTATCAACCTCTGCTCTACTATTTCTACAAATATAGCCCTGTGTAATAAATAATTTTTGGGTTGGATGCTGTGCTAAAACTATTTTTATTTTTTCTTCGATGACCACTAAATCTGGTTCGTCATTGGCATCTAATTGCATAAAGTCTAAAGCAGGTAGTAATGCATGGTCAATTTTTTCTTGTTCTAAATACAAAGAAAATAATTTAGTGCTCATTAATTCACCTTGTGCTAGTATGTCTTTATTGAGTGCATCGCTCAATGAAATTTTCTGCGTAATTTTTAAAAACTCAAAATGCTCTGTAATTATTTCATTGGCCTTCGCTCTAATACTTTCTTCTTTCAATAAGTCAATAATAAAAGCGCGGTACTGTTTTTCTAAAACAGCAATTTTTTCAGCTGCCATTTGTTTATTAGGAGAAGCTAAAGCAGTACTAATTTCAACTAAAGCATTGGTAGTGCCACTTAAGGCACTTAATACTACCAAGGTAGATTCTGCATTACGTGTAATTAATTGAGATACTTGGTGCATCCTTTCAGGCTTACCCACACTGGTACCACCA
This sequence comes from Sediminibacterium sp., assembly GCA_007280515.1. Classification (GTDB taxonomy): domain Bacteria; phylum Bacteroidota; class Bacteroidia; order Chitinophagales; family Chitinophagaceae; genus Sediminibacterium. Next base: position 65,465 of record QYPL01000020.1, on the reverse strand, counting down.
AATTTCATTATAACCATGGTTCAATTTTTTAGAAGGGTAAATCATCAACCGGTGCATCATCATGAGAAGCTGCGCTTGCTGGATTGAAAGTTCCGCCTGCACTTTGATCTGGCGATGAAGTTCCATTAGGCTTTGCACCTAATAATTGAACCGAAACAATTCTTAAAGTTAAAGAAGCCCCATTTCTACCATCGGTAGTGGTGTAAGATCTCACATCTGGAGTGCCTTCAACATATACCTGTGTACCTTTTTTTAAATACGGGGCCACTGCGGTTCTATCTGTCCAATAAGAACAGTCTACCCAAGTGGTTCTGTCTTTTTGAACGCCTTGCGCATCCTTAAAGCGCTCTGTGTGCGCCACATTAAAATTAATAACTGACTTGCCGTTAACATTGTTAACTACTGCGTCTTTACCTAAATTGCCGATTACTTGTAACTTTATCATTTTCTATTATTTTGTCGTTATATGGAAGTGAAGATAGTAATTTTTAGAATTTTGAACTGAAAACCCTATCCCATTTTATGAACATTCTGCAATTTAACAAAGATGAATTACTTTTGTGCTAAGCCAACTTTTAACTGGCCAAACACTATGAGCAAGAAAGGAAAGGTTTTAGTCGCTATGAGCGGCGGTATTGACAGCACAGTAGCAGCCTTAATGCTACACAATGAAGGCTACGAGGTAATAGGTATTACCATGAAGACCTGGGACTATGCCACCAGCAATGCCAATGGAAAAGAAACAGGCTGTTGCAATATAGATTCCTTCAATGATGCCCGTTTAGCAGCCGTTAATAACGGATTCCCCCATTTCATTTTAGATATTAGAGAAGAGTTTGGCGATTTTGTCATTGAAAACTTTGTAGAAGAATACTTAGCCGGTCGCACGCCCAACCCTTGTGTGATGTGCAATACCCATATTAAATGGAGGGCCTTATTAAAAAGAGCCGATGCTTTAGGTTGTGATTTTATAGCTACAGGGCATTATGCCAAAGTAAGACAACATACCAATGGAAGATATGTAATTTCAAAAGGGCTTGACAGCACCAAGGACCAGAGTTATGTTTTATGGGGCGTAGACCAGGATTTATTAAGTAGAACCATTTTGCCTTTAGGTGGCATGCATAAAAAAGACATTAAACAAATGGCCATTGATTTAGGGTATCCTGAACTTGCCAAAAAAAGCGAGAGCTATGAAATTTGTTTTGTACCTGATAACGATTACCGTGGATTTTTAAAAAGACGCGTACCCGGTTTAGAAGAAAAAGTAAATGGAGGATGGTTTGTAGATGCTAAAGGAAAAAGATTAGGCAAACATAAGGGCTACCCTTTTTATACCATTGGTCAAAGAAAAGGTTTAGAGATTGCTTTTGGAAAACCTATTTATGTAACTTCTATTGATCCCATAAATAATGTAGTTGTGCTTGGTGAAGAAAATGAATTAGACCAGAACGATATGCTTGTAGCAAGATTAAATTGGATTAAATACGATTCGATACAAGCGCCCATGGAACTAATGGCAAAAATTAGATACAAGGACGATGGCGCCCTTTGCACTTTATCCAATACCGATTCAGGAGTGCAAGCAAGATTTTATGAAAATGTAAAAAGTATTGCCCCTGGACAAAGCGCTGTATTTTATGAAGGAGAAGATGTGGTGGCTGGTGGTATTATACAAAGCGGTCAACTATTTCCAAGTCTTTCTAAGTCTTAATTAAACTCAATAGAAGCGATAGTTAGCAACTATTACATACTTCTATTATATACTAATATTTTTTACGTCTATTTTTAATTTGAAGTTTTCTGCAGCAAGGCGCCAAACAGTGTATCGGCGTGCTTATCATAGCCTATAAAATAGGCTTGGGCTACTAATTTAAATTTACCGGTAGCTACTAATTTTTCTATTTGTTCTTCATTTTCATTTTTATACACTGAGCAAGTAGCTGCTAATAAGTAGCCTCCTACTTTTATCGCAGGCATTAAATGATGCAAAATATTTTCTTGTAATTTTATCATTGAATTTAATTGTGGTTCTTTATAGCCTACTAAATTTTCTGGCGTTCTACCCCAAGTGCCCGATCCTGAACAAGGCAGGTCGGCAAAAATAAAATCGAATTGTTTTTTAATGGCAAAAGGCAAAGTAATATCTACTACTTGCAAAGAGGCGGGTTGAATACCTGCTTCTTTTAAACGCTTCTCGCAATTAAATAAAATATTTTCTCTAATATCGGATACATGCAATTGCACAGAGGGCATGGTATCTTTTATTAAAATAGATTTCCCTCCACTCGCTGCACAAGGATCCCAAACCACCAGGGGCTTTTCTGTTAAAGGAATTAATTTTAATAAAGAGGCGAGTGCTTGCGAATTAATATCTTGAATGACCGCTTCTTTATTTAGTAAAATAATATTTTGAAGCGAACTTGTATTAGGTAATGCAAAAGCCATTTCTCCAATGGACTCAAAAAATAGTCCTGCTTTTTCTAAACTCGCTTTTACGAGTTCTTTTTTACCAGGCCTTGCCCGAATAAATAATAAAGGTTGTTGCAAATGAGATGCCGTAAATTTTGGAATATCAATGGCTGAAGAAATAAAATTTTGCAAAGGAAAGTTTGCACTTAATTTTCTGAAGTACTCATAACAAATGGCGCTAATGCTTTTACGATCCTTACTTCCGTGTTTTTTATTGGCAGCAAAATAAGTTTTTAAATACAAGGCAAAGGGCGTGGGCCCCTCGTATTCTCTCACTAATTTATCGGCTACGTTCTGATGTGAGTGGTGGTATTTATCAATTGTCATTTCCAAATGAGTGCGGGTTGTTTTTAGGTGTTGCAAATATCTGTTTAAATGCGCTAAATACAGCCCTAAAAGAACAAAGGGATGAAGGCGGAAGTGCTAGATAGTAAATTATATATAATGTACTGATAATCAATTATTTATGTATAATTCTCTTTTTTTTCGATTTTAATTTTAATTATTTGCTTAAGTACCTTACCTTTGCCCTCCTGAAAATTAAATAGTACATGGCAAATCATTCGGCTACCAAAAAAGATATTAGACAAGCAACTAAACGTCGCGATAGAAACCGTTATTATGGTAAAACTACCCGTAACGCTATTCGTGAATTAAAGATCGTAGACGATCAAAAAGTATACGATGAGAAATTACCTAATATCATGTCTCAAATTGATAAATTAGCTAAGCGTGGTATTATCCATAAGAATAAAGCGGCAAATTTAAAAAGCAAATTAGCACAGCATACTGCTGTTAAAGCAACTCCTGCAAAAGCAACAGCTACTAAAGCAACTGCTTAAATAAATAAACTAGACACTAACTTAACTAAGTTATAAAGCTATTATACCCATCCCGCTCCGAGCATTCTGAGCGGGATTTTTTTTATGTATCTTCGCCACATGACTGAAAAAATCCTCATCCTAGACTTCGGAAGCCAGTACACACAGCTTATAGCACGTGCTGTAAGAGAAGCGAATGTGTATTGCGAGATCAAGCCCTTTAATACTAATATTGAATTTGATAGTACGCTAAAAGGTGTCATTTTAAGCGGCTCTCCTGCAAGTGTCAACGAAGCAGATGCACCCAATGTTGATATAGAAGCCATCCTCGCCAAACTGCCTGTTTTAACCGTTTGTTATGGTGCCCAATTAAGTGCGAAGAACTTTGGAGGCAAGGTAGAAAAATCAAATAAAAGAGAATACGGACGCGCTCAATTACGCATCCAAAAAGAAGATATTATATTCAAAGGAATCACTAATAACAGTCAGGTTTGGATGAGCCACAGCGATTCCATTACCCAACTGCCGGCAAATTTTGAACTCTTAGCCGATACAGAAAGTATTCCTGTAGCAGCTTTTAGAAAAAAACAGGATAATGGCCATAGCCTTCACGGATTTCAATTTCACCCAGAAGTGTATCATTCGACTGAGGGCAAGAAGATGATTGAAAACTTTTTGGTAGGCATTTGTGGCTGCCAGCAAAATTGGACCCCTTCTTCCTTTGTGCAAGAAACGGTAGATAAACTAAAGGCTCAGATTGGAGATAGTCATGTTATTATGGCCTTAAGCGGAGGGGTGGATAGTACGGTAGCCGCTACCCTTATTCACAGAGCCATTGGGGACCGATTACATGGCATATTTGTAGACAATGGCGTACTGCGTAAAAATGAATTTCAAGACGTTTTAGAAATATATAAGACCCTAGGATTAAATGTAAAGGGCATAGATGCTAAAGATATGTTCTACGATGCCCTTGCAGGTAAGTCTGAGCCTGAAGAAAAGCGAAAAATTATAGGAAAACTATTTATAGATGTATTTCAAGTAGAGGCCTCTAAAGTATTAGAAGCTAAGTTTTTAGGTCAAGGAACAATTTATCCTGACGTCATTGAGAGTGTAAGTGTACACGGACCTTCTCAAACCATTAAGTCTCACCATAATGTGGGTGGTTTACCCGACACCATGCACCTGAAATTGGTAGAACCCCTTAGGTATTTATTCAAAGATGAGGTTAGAAAAGTAGGCCTTGAATTAGGCATACCTGCTAATTTAATTAATAGACATCCTTTCCCAGGACCAGGACTGGCCATTCGAATATTGGGAGATATTACTAGAGAAAAAGTGGCACTCTTACAAGCAGCCGATCATGTATATATGAATGCCTTAAAGGAGTTTGATTTATACTCCAAAGTTTGGCAGGCCGGTACCATTTTACTACCCGTAAAAAGCGTGGGTGTAATGGGAGACGAAAGAACCTATGAATTTACGATTGCCCTAAGAGCAGTTACCTCAGTGGATGGGATGACCGCCGACTGGGCACACTTACCTTATGAGTTTTTAGCGCATGTAAGCAATGCCATTATCAATGAAGTGAGAGGTATCAATAGAGTTGTTTACGATATAAGCTCTAAGCCCCCAGCCACGATTGAGTGGGAATAAATTATTCTAATTCAACTTATTTTTTAAGCTAGTTATTTGATCTTGCAAGTTATTGACTACACCTGCTAATTGATCTACATTCCACATAGGCTGAGCCCCTGCTTTATGTATGATATAAACTGCTTTCCATATTTCTACAATATCAGTTGTATTTACTTGATATGGCTCGTATAAAGGATTGTCGCTCAACAAAGTAAGCCTGTCTCCATTTCCTTCTTTTGACCTATCATCGTTGGTAATGATACGCTTATAAACTACCCCATCTGAATTGGATACCACTATATAAGTATTGCTATTTTTAACCTCTTTGAAGCTGCCTACCTTCTCGCCCACAATGACACTTCCACTTGGGGTGGGTAACATACTATCTCCTATGATTTCAAAAGCACGGTAGTCGCCTGGTGCTAACATGGGTAAAGTGAAAGTATTTAACTCGTCTAGGAATTCAGGATCGGCGTAGCCTGCCAAATAACCCGCTGCAGCCTTCACAGGCACAAAGGGAACAATGGGTGCTAATGAGGTGGTTTTATCCGATTTTAGGGCACGTCTGCGCTCGAGATAATTACTATTGGAACTATTTCCAGTACTGCCTTCTCCATCCCCATCCATAGCCCCCGTTAGGGATAAGTCTTGGAATAGGAACTGCTCCAAATTAATGGAGAATAGAGTACAAATAGACTCCATTACTTCCAACCTTGGTTCTGCGCGCTCTTCTTCATAGGCGCCTACTAAAGAACGCTTAATTTGAAGCTGATTGGCCATTTCTTCTTGTGTCCATTCGCGCTGCTTTCTGATGTATTTTAAATTCTTTCCTGCGTATGACATAACTAATTATTTTAGTGCAATTTACTAATTTATTTAGTATTACCAAATATTTTTAGCATTTTCTTTATTTTGTTTCAAGTACCTATCTTGGTAACTTGCAGTATGGCAAAGAGTAAAACAGAGAGACCCGTTATATTAATTACGAACGATGATAGTATTAGCGCCCCAGGCATTAAGGCACTGGTAGAAGCGGTCAAGGACCTTGGTAAAATTATAGTAGTAGCCCCAGATAAACCTCAAAGCGGAATGGGTCATGCCATTACCCTTGGCCATCATTTAAGATTACAAAAAGCACATATTCTTGATGGTGTAGAAGCTTATACTTGCAGCGGCACCCCTGTTGATTGTGTAAAATTAGCAGTAGATAAAGTATTACATCATAAACCCACTATATGCTTAAGTGGTATTAATCATGGCGCTAACCACTCTATTAATGTGATTTACTCAGGCACCATGTCGGCAGCCTTAGAAGCTTCTATTGAAAGTATACCTAGTATTGGCTTTAGTCTTTTGGACTTAAGTATTGATGCCGATTTTACCGCAGCCAAACATTATGCGCGTATTATAGTTAAGCAATTACTAGCTGATAAAAAATTAGATAAGCATTTATGTTTGAATGTAAATATTCCCAAAGTGGTCACCAGTTCAATAAAAGGAATTAAAATTTGCAAACAGTCTTATGCTAAATATGATGAGAAGTTTATTGAAAGAACCGATCCGCATGGGAAAAAATATTATTGGCTAACGGGCGAGTTTGTCAATTTTGATAAATCAAAAGATACCGATGTATGGGCTTTAAAAAATAATTATGTGAGTGTGGTACCCGTTCAATTTGACCTTACCAACCATGTCATTAAAGAAAAGCTTTCTAAAAAATGGAAATGGTAATTTCAATTGAATAGACGTTAAAATGATGCAAAAAGATAATTATATTATAGGCGTTCTTATTGGCTTGTTCATGCCTTTTTTAGGATTCTTCGGATTCTATGAATACCGGTTTAGCTTATTTAGCTTTCAAGAATTCTTAGAGCTACTGAATCAACAAAAGTCTTTACTTTCTGCTATGATAAGTATCTCTTTACTTATAAATGGCGCAGTACTTACCTACTTTTTTCAAAAGCAAAAAGACAAAACGGCTAAAGGAATATTCTTTTCTACTTGTATTTACGCAGTCATTGCTATTGCGTGTAAATGGTTTTTATAAATGAAATATTATATCATTGCTGGAGAAGCCAGCGGAGACTTACACGGCGCCAACTTAATTAAATCAATTAAGTCAATGGACCAGCATGCAGAAATTAAATGCTGGGGTGGTGAACTCATGAAAGCAGCAGGTGGCCATTTAGTAAAACATTATAGAGACTTAGCCTATATGGGTTTTGCTGAAGTAGTTTCAAACCTATCTACTATTTTAAATAATATTCGTTTTTGTAAAAAAGATATTAAAGCCTTCGCACCTGATGTACTTATCTGTATCGATTATCCTGGTTTTAATTTAAGAATAGCAAAATGGGCCAAGCGAGAAAAAATAAAAGTGGTTTATTTTATTGCACCTCAAGTTTGGGCCTGGAAAGAAAATAGAGTACCTGCCATGCGCGCAAGTATTGATCGTTTATTATGTATACTTCCTTTTGAGAAAAAGTATTTTAAAGATAGATGGGATTGGGAAGTAGATTATGTAGGACATCCCTTAATGGAAGTAATCGCTGCTCAAGATAACTTAGCACACCCCTTGCCTAGTTTGCAAGGTCAAAATATTATTGCATTATTACCTGGAAGCAGAAAGCAAGAAATAGAAAAGAAATTACCCCTTATGCTAAGTGTGGCTATTCACTTTCCAGCTTATAAGTTTGTAGTGGCTCAAGCACCCGGTTTAAATGACGAATGGTTTAATAGTTTAATTAGCCCTCAACTGAATGTACATATTGTAAAAGCAAGTACTTACGCATTACTACAACATAGTAAGGCAGCCCTAGTTACCAGCGGTACGGCTACTTTAGAGACCGCTTTATTAAATGTGCCTCAAGTAGTTTGTTATAAAGGAAGTCCTATTACTTATGCACTGGCTAAATTTTTTGTAAAAATTAAATTTATCGCGCTGGTAAATTTGATTATGGAAAAAGAAGTGGTGAAAGAATTAATACAAGACGAATTAAATACCAATAATTTAGTGGTAGAGTTATCTAAATTATTAGAAGATAGCAAAACGCAAAATGAAATGAGCGCCCAATACGCTGCTTTAAAAGAAATACTCATGACCGGCGAAAAGGCCACAGACGTCGCTGCTGAAATTATCATGGAGACCATTCAAAAAAAATAGGCTACTTGAATTTATTAGCTAGATCTTCTTATTTACCTTACTTATTCACCTCGCTTATTTTCTAAAATAAGGTAAAATCACAAATTTGAATAGCATTACGAATAATGCTACAATAAACATCAATAATGAAAGGCGATTCATGCCATGCATAGCCTTCATCATCCCTGTTCTTTCTTGATTCGGATCACGCTTTACTATAAATAAGTACTCCCCAATTTGTCTTAAAAATTTCATTACTTTGTTTTTATAAAGTTAGTCAAAATATTTTATGTAAATTAGATTATGAAGACTGTATACAATAACAAAATGACTACAAAAAATAAAGCAGCTATCCTCTTATTAATTCTTTTTTCCACATTTTCTCAGAGTTTTTTCTATAAAACAATGCCCTGGTTTAATGTAAAAACTGGCATTATGATGTCAATATTGGCATTTATTGGCATGGCCATTGTAGTATTGAAAATAGGGAAGAATAGAAAGTCAATGTATTTAATAATGGGCATAGCCTTACTATTCCTTTTAGCCCAATTTTTTATTCAATAGTCTAGCCTACTTTGTTTAACCAAGCTTTTAAATGGGCGGTAATTTGAATAGACTCTATAATGAATCCATCATGACCATAGACAGAATCAATGGCTACTAAAGTGGCATTGGGCATATGTTTTTCCATAAAACGTTGTTCATCTAAAGGACATAAAATATCGCTATTAACACCCATTATAAAACTGGGTGTTTTTATATTGCCTAAAGTTTTAATTAAATCGCCACCTCTTTTACGGGCTAAATGATGACTATCCATTGACTTGGTCAATAACCAATAACTATAAGCGTTGAACCTGCTTACTAATTTATCACCTTGGTAATTTATATAAGAAGAAGCTTTAAAATTATCTATTTTTTCCGGGTCCTCGTCGGTTTGTTTCTCTTGAAAAATTCCATAATTACGATAAGTTAACATACCAATGGCTCTAGCGGCTTTCAATCCCTTTGCTCCAGCATTCGGAGTGGGTTCTTTCCAAGTGCAATCGGCCTCAATAGCCAAACGTTGTGCGGTATGCACTGCCACACCCCAAGCACTTTCTGAAGATGATGTTGCAATTAGGAACATTTTTTTAATAACGTTGGGTTCAAATATGGCCCATTCTAATGCTTGATAGCCACCCATACTTCCGCCTAATAAAAGGTCTATAGATTCAATACCCAAATGCGTTCTTAATAAAATATGCGCCTTCACCATATCGCGAATGGTCACCGTTGGGAAATTATCAAAACTGATATCGGTACCAATAGTCTCTGCACTTAATGGCCCCGTAGAACCATAACAAGAACCAATAATATTTGCACAAACAATAAAGTAATCTGTTGGATTAATAATGGCCCCCTCGCCTACTAGGCCCTTCCACCAATCGGCCGCATCTGAATTAGCAGTAAGCGCATGGCATATCCAGGCCACTTTCTTACCAGGGCTATAAGTACCATAGCTATGATAGGCAATGGTTAGCATGGGCAGGCTCACCCCGCATTCTAAGGTAAAAGGACTTTGATATTTATAGATCTTGGGCTCCATTTTTTCGTATTCTAATGCAAAGTAACTATCTATTTGAATTACATTTGCATAATCATTGGAATTTATATTTCAATTAACTAACAATTATTATTTTATGGATAGGATGGTTGTGACAAGAATGAACGATGGATTTGCTTTTAATGCAGTCGATGAAGCACATAATCACATGAGGTTGGATATTCCCGTTGACCAAGGAGGCCATGGCACAGGACTTAGACCTATGCAAACTTTATTGAGTGCACTAGGCGCTTGTAGTGGTGTAGATATTGTGATGATATTAAATAAACAAAAAGAAACGATAGAATTTTTTGAAATGATTATTGATGGTGAAAGAGAAACAGGGAAAGAACCCGCTTTGTGGAAGACCGTTCATATTAATTTCAAATTCAAAGGTACTATGACCAAAGAAAAAGCAGAAAAAGCTTGCGCTCTGTCCATAGAAAAATATTGTTCAGTAGCAGCTACCCTAAGAGCAGCAGGTGCTGTTATTAGTTGGGAAGTGGAGATAGGATAAGGTAAGATAAGATAGAATAAGATAAATTAAAATAGGACCAGCACATTAAACTATTTGTATGAAGCATAGGCAATCAAAATTAATTAGAACACAGATTCCAAGAACTGCCGAAGGGGAACATGCGAGTCCTTTATATCTTACAAGTAGTTTTTGTTTTGATAATGCTGAAGACATGCGTGCTGCTTTTGCGGATGAAACAGATGTGAATATTTATAGTCGTTTCTCTAACCCCAATGTAAAAGAGTTTGTAGATCGTTTATGTATTTTAGAAAATGCAGAAGCAGGTTTTGCGACTGCCACTGGAATGAGTGCGGTGTTTGGTTCTTTTATGGCTTTATTAAAAAAAGGAGATCATCTTTTATCATGTGATTCAGTTTTTGGAAGTACGCGTACCGTTGTTTCTAAGTACTTACCTAAATATGGTATTGATTTTAGTTATGTAAGTGCCAATGCCACTGCTGCTCAATGGGAGGCAGCCATTACACCGCAAACTAAAATGATATATTTAGAGTCCCCTACTAACCCTGGATTAGAAATAATAGATATTGCCATGGTAAGTGCCATTGCTAAAAAACATAATATTATTTTAAACGTAGATAATTGTTTTGCCACACCTATTGGTCAAACCCCTATTGACTTAGGAGCCGACATCGTTATTCATTCAGCCACTAAATGGATTGATGGACAAGGTCGTGTTTTAGGTGGCGCTATTGTAGGTCGCAAGGACTTAATCCATGAAATGTATTTATTCTGCCGTGCAACAGGTCCTTCACTTTCTCCCTTCAATGCATGGGTACTCAGTAAAAGTTTAGAAACTTTAGAAGTTAGAATGGAAAGACATTGCAGTAACGCTTTATTTGTTGCTGAAAAATTAGAAGGCCATTCAAAAATTAATTTTGTTAAATATCCTTTCTTAACATCACACCCTCATTATGCTATTGCCAAAAAGCAAATGAAAAATGGTGGAGGTATTGTTTGTTTTGAAATTAAAGGAGGACTTGAAGCAGGCCGAAAATTTTTAAACCATTTAAAAATGTTATCGCTTACCGCTAATTTAGGCGACACAAGAAGTATAGCATCCCACCCTGCTAGCACCACGCATTCAAAACTTTCCCCAGCAGAAAGAGACGCTGTAAGCATTAGCGATGGATTAATAAGAATATCAGTTGGCCTTGAGCATAAGGAAGATATACTAGCGGATATACTGCAGGCTTTAGAAGCTTAATACATACCTATTTTTTAATTCTTTTTTCATCATTTTTTCATCATTTTTTTGTGCGCTAAAAGGCAATTTTCCAATTTTTTGAGTATATTGAATACGCTTAAAACAGCTCGATATATGAAAATAAAAATTAGCGTAATGCTATCCTCCATGATGTTCCTACAATATTATATTTGGGGCGCATGGTATGTGACAATGGGAACTTATATGGGCGAAATTTTAAAGTCTACAGGGCTTGATATTGGAGCTGCTTATAGTGCTGTGGCCATTGCCACTATTTTTAGTCCTTTTTTTGTAGGCATGATTGCCGATCGTTTTTTTGCAGCACAAAAAATAATGGGTGTCTTACATTTTGTAGGCGCTGCCTTACTTTTTTATGCTACGAAGGCTAATAATGAAAATTTTTACTGGGTTATATTAGTATACGCTTTATTGTACATGCCCACTATTGCATTAAGTAATAGTGTTGCCTTCGCTCAAATGACCGACCCTGGAAAACAATTTCCATGGATACGCGTATTTGGAACCTTAGGTTGGATAGCGGCAGGTATTGTTATTGGTCAATTAGGTATTGAAAAAACAGAAGGTACTTTTTATGTAGCTGCTGGCGTTTCTGCATTTTTAGGCTTATTAAGTTTTGCGCTTCCTAATACACCGCCTAAAGCACAAGCAGAAAAAGTAACAGTGGGTTCTATCCTAGGAACCGACGCCTTTGTATTATTTAAATCAAGATCGTTTTTTATATTCTTCGTATCTGCCATTTTAATTTGTATTCCACTTTCATTTTATTACGGATTCGCGAACCCCTTTTTAAATGAAGTAGGTTTAGAAAATGCAGCTAGTAAAATGACCATGGGACAAATGTCAGAGGCCTTATTTATTTTAGCGATTCCTTTTATGTTTAATAGAGTGGGCGTAAAAAATATGCTCATATTAGGTATTAGCGCCTGGTTACTTCGTTATGTATTTTTTGCTTATGGCAATATGGAACATAGCTGGATGTTATATGCAGGTATTATTTTACATGGTATTTGTTACGATTTCTTTTTTGTAACTGGCTATATGTACACCGAGAAAAAAGCAGGTGAAAAAATTAAGAACGCTGCTCAGGGCTTATTTACCTTTGCTACTTATGGAGTGGGTATGTATATAGGTACATTGTATAGTGGACATGTAGTTGATCAGTATAAAGTGGCCACTACGGTGGGTGCAGCAAGCCAACACAATTGGCAAAGTATATGGTTAGTGCCCGCGGCTATTGCAGGGGCTGTATTAATTGCCTTTATTTTATTTTTTAAAGAGAAAAAAGAAACAGCAGCCGTTTGATAATTTGAATTTTAAATTATTAATACATTAAGTATTTTAAATTAAACATACTAAGTACCTATTTAAACAAAAAACAATTATAAAAATCTAAAAATTATTAAAGATGCGTATTGCAATGTTAGGAGCAGGTTTTATTGGACGTTTTTATGCCGATGCCCTGCAAGGTTATAGAAGTAAAGACAAAGTAGTAAGTATTTATGCCCGCCGTGAAGAATCTGCGACCAAGTTTGCAGCAGATTACAGTTGTGCTCATTGGACTACCGATATGGAAGCAGCTATCTCCCACCCCGATGTGGATGTGGTATGTATTGCCCTTCCTAATAATATTCATGAAATTGCCGTGATGTTATGTTGCAAACATAAAAAAGCAGTGATGACTACTAAACCATTAGGCCGTAATGGTGAGGAAGCAAAGCGTATGTTGATTGCAGTGGAAGAAGCAGGTATATTCAATGGTTATTTAGAAGACTTGGTATATACGCCTAAATTTATTAAAGCCAACCAATCTGTAAAAGAAGGTGCTGTAGGAAGAATTTTATGGGCGAAGTCTCGTGAAACCCATCCTGGCCCACATAGTGACTGGTTCTGGGATATTGAGCAAGCGGGTGGTGGTTGTATTTTAGACTTAGGCTGCCATTGCGTAGAAATTTCAAGATCATATATTGGAAAAGATATCAAGCCCATTGAAGTAATGTGTTGGGCAGATACACAAGTAAAACCTATTGATGCCGAAGACCATGCCATTGGACTAGTGAAGTATGAGAATGGCGCTATTGGTCAGTTTGAAGTAAGCTGGACATTCAGAGGTGGCTTAGATTTACGCGATGAAGTAATGGGTACAGAAGGTACTATTTGGATTAATAGTTTTTTAAGAACTGGATTTGAAATGTTTACCACTGGAAAAGGAGGCGATTATATTTCAGAAAAATCGGAAAGTAATAGTGGATGGTTATTCCCAGTAGGTGATGAATTAAATGAATTAGGGTATAACCATATGTTTATGGATATGTTTAACTCTATGGAAAAAGGTGAAGCCCCTAAAGAAACTTTTTATGATGGCTACATAGTAAACTGTGTATTAGATGCTGCTTACCGTTCTGCTAAATCTAAATTATGGGAGCCTGTTAAATTAGATATTTGGAGAGGGAAAACAGGCTTGACCAAAGAAAGTCATTTAGTAGAATACGATAAGGATCATTATTTAATTAAAGAAGAAATGACTCACTATGGCACTAAAAAATTAATATTAAAAAATAAGACTACAGGAAAGATTACCGAGCAAGTGATTAAATAAGTAATTACTTAATTGATAGAAGCTATGTTTTATAAGCAATGTTTCGATTCTACTAATTCTTATAATTAAAAAGCACTCCGCAAAAGGGAGTGCTTTTTTAATATCATAGTTTTAAATAAAGTTATTTAATCCAATTTAGTTTTAGCGTTTTAACATCTTTTGAATTAGGTCCTACCATTACATTGAAGTCGCCCGACTCCCAGTCGTACTTTAAATCGGTATTATAGAATTTCAATAGTTCAGGTGTAATTTCAAAACTTACCTTCTTTGTCTCGCCAGCAGCTAATTCAATTTTTTGAAAACCTTTTAATTCTTGCACGGGTCTTGTAATTGAACCTACTAGGTCACGAATGTATAACTGTACTACTTCCTTTCCAGTTACAGCGCCTGCATTTTTAACAGTTACGGTAGCCATTAATTTCTGATTTCCTTTTAATTGAGTAGCAGACAAAGCAAAGTCGCTATATTCAAATTTTGTATAGCTTAAGCCATAACCAAAAGGGTATAATGGCTCATTGCTTACATCTATATAGTTAGTTTGAAATTTAGAAAACCATTTACTTAATGGGCGGCCTGTATTCTTGTGATTATAATACAAAGGTATTTGTCCAACATTTTGAGGAAAACTCATCGTTAACTTACCTGATGGATTTACCTTGCCTAGTAAAGCGTCAGCAATGGCATCTCCGGCTTCTGAACCTGCAAACCATACATCTAATATGGCTGGCACATTCGCGTCTTCCCAAGTTAAGGTTAAAGGACGGCCATTGAATAATACTAGTACCACTGGTTTACCTGTTGCAAGTAGTGCTCTTAATAGTTTTTGTTGTGAGGCAGATAAATCTAAATTAGTTCTTGATGCACTCTCTCCAGTACTCTCTGCCCCTTCTCCTAAGGCAGCTACAATTATATCTGCATTAGCACTCACCACAAGGGCTTCTTCTAATAATTGTTCAGGTGAACGACCATCTCTTGGAATATCTTTTCCAAACATGGTTAATCTTTTCTCCAATTCCCAATCATCTTCTAAGTTGGAGCCCTTTGCATATAATACTTTTCCATTCATACCAACCGCATCTGTTAATCCCTTTAATAAAGTAATTGACTTTGTGTTATCGGCACCCACACTCCAAGTTCCTGTCATATTTTCTTTGGCATTGGCTAAAGGGCCAATAAGCGCAATGGTTTTACCTTTTGCAATGGGTAAAATATTATTATTGTTCTTTAATAAGACAAAACTTTGTGAAGCAATGGTTCTTGCTTCTACTCTATTGGCTGCATTAAATACTTCAGCAGCAGATCTTTTCTCATCACAGTATTTATAAGGGTCCTCAAATAAACCTAATTGATATTTTGCAATTAATACACGCTCTGTGGCTTTATCAATTTGCGCCTGTGTTACTTTTCCTTCTTTTAAAGAAATACCAATTGAATTTAAAAAGCCCTCTCCCACCATGTCCATATCTACACCTGCTTGTAATGCTTTTTCATTGACAGTTTTAAAATCGCCAAAGCCATGATTCACCATTTCAGGAATACCTGTGTAATCAGACACCACAAATCCATTAAACTTCCACTGCTTACGAAGTACATCATCTACTAACCATTTATTGCCCGATGCGGGCACTCCATCAATTTCATTAAAAGAAACCATTACAGAACCTACTCCTGCATCTACGGCAGCTTTATAAGGAGGAAAATATTCATTGTACATTCTAACACGACTCATATCAGTAGTATTATAATCTCTGCCGCCTTCGGCAGCACCATATAAAGCATAATGCTTTACACAAGACATAATGGTATTATTTTTCGATAAGTCGTCTCCTTGATAACCATGTATCATGGCTTTAGCAATAGCTGAACTTAAAAATGCATCTTCTCCATTGCCTTCAGAAGTTCTTCCCCAACGAGGATCTCTAGTCAAATCCACCATGGGAGAGAAAGTCCACATAATACCATCAGCACTTGCTTCACCAGCAGCAATACGCGCCGATCTTTCAATCAAAGGCATATCCCAGGTAGAAGACAAGCCTATGGGAATAGGAAAAATAGTTCTATACCCATGAATCACATCCATTCCAAATAGTAATGGAATATGTAATCTTGTATTTTTAACAGCATACTCTTGTAACTCTTTAATTTTTGTGACAGAACGTATATTAAATACACCTCCCACTTTACCTTCTTTAACTTTTTGTGCAATATCAGAACTACTCACAGCTCCTGTTACAAAATCACTAGAAGCAGGTAGGTTCAACTGACCTAACTTTTCTTCTAAACTCATTTTAGCAAGTAATTTATTGACAAAAGAATGCATAGCAGCATCCTTATTTGTTTGAGAAAAACTAGCCATACTTAACAGTAGCGTAGTGAAAAATAAAATTCCTTTTTTCATAGAATGGTTTAATAATTATTTATAAAAATTTAAGGCCAAATAATAGTGGAAGCTGCTTTCGCAGGTATATTGAATGTAAAATTTTGATTATTTTGTTCTAATACAATTTGCTTTGCTTCTGATTTATTTAAAATGAGTATAGCCTTCTTGCCATTTTTTAAATTAAAACTGGTAGTTGCTAGCGATGCATCGCTAGAACTACTTAAAGTTCTAATGGCGCCGGGCTTTATAAATTTAGCAATTTGTCCTATAATATAATAGCTCACATTTCTGATAACAATTCCGTCTTGAATAGTAAGCGCTCCCTTACATTCAGTACATCCCAAAGGAGTATGTGGTTCAAACTTTGCATTATTGGCTAAATTCCATTCTAATAACACTGAGCTCCAATTTTGAATAGTACCAATGACAATATGTTCTAAATGCCAGAGAAAATCGCCGTCAAAGCTACCCTTGGCCCCTGTCCACTGTTCGGTGAAATATATTTTTTTATCGGGATGAAGTGCATGTACTTCTGACAATGCTTCTTCTTTACCTAAATACAAATGAAAGGCAGTAGCAGCTGCAAATGATTTTGCTTTGGCATCGTTTAAAATAGCAATAGGATAATTAGGATGGTCTGCATTATGATCATATAAAACTACTTCAATATTAATTTTGGCTGCTTTTAATTGAGGGCCTAAATAATCTCTTAAAAATTCAGTTTGTTCAATGGCATCCATTAATAAGCTGGGGTTGTTGCCTCCATGCTCAGGCTCATTTTGCATAGTAATGGAGTGAAGAGTAATACCCTTCGCCTGCATGGCCTTGATATATTTCAGAAAATAATTAGCATAAGTCCCATAATATTTTTTTAATAAATGCCCACCCATTGATATGCCATTGGTTTTCATCCATACAGGAGGGCTCCAAGGAGAGGCCATAATTTTTAACGAAGGGTTAATAGCCAATACTTCTTTTAAAATAGGAATAAGGTGAAGCGTATCCTTAGACAATGAAAAATGAGTGAGTGCAGAATCGGTTTCACCTTTAGGTAAATCGCAATAACTAAATACTTGGCCGTCTAAATCGGAAGCGCCAATGCTAATTCTAATATAAGAGACACCTAGGTCCGCTTCAGATTGACCAAAAATTTCTTTTAATAATAAAGTTCTTTGAGCCTTGGGTAAGGCATGTATTAACTGAGCACTACCCCCTGTTAAACCATAGCCAAAACCTTCCATAGTTTGAAATGTTTTACCGGCATCCACTTTAATTTTGATAGCAGTTTCAGGTATTGAATTTGCATTTAGTTTTTTAATAGAAGTTTTAGCAAATTGCAAGTTACCATCAGCAGAACTAGTCCATTGTTGCGCCTGCAAAAAATTAGCAGTAAATAAATTTGCAGCTACTATACTTACAAAAAGTAAAATAACATTTAGAAACCAGTTTAATTTTCGCATTTATTTATTTTATATTTCCATTTTCTTTAGAGCTTCTACTGCATAATTAGCAGCTCTGGCTGTAATGGCCATAAATGTAAGGGAAGGATTTTGTGTACCTGTGCTTACCATACAAGCACCATCTGTAACAAAAACATTTTTACATAAATGCATTTGATTATGTTCATTTAATAAAGAAGTAGCAGGATCTTTTCCCATTCTTACCCCCCCCATTTCATGAATATCTAAACCAGGTGCTTGTTTAGTATCATTAGAAGTTATATTCTTACAACCTGCTGCATCCAACATTTCAGAACCTGTTTGAATAAAATCTTTCATAGATAAAACATCATTCTGGTCATAATCCACTGAAGTAATTAATTGAGGGATACCCCATGCATCTTTTTTATCGGTACTTAACCTTACATGATTGGTTTTCTTAGGAATGGTTTCTCCTTGCATCATCATAGATACATACCAATTACCTGGTTCAGTAATAGCATCTTTAAATTCACCGCCCAAGCCTTCTGCATGAGCGCGACCTCTACCTGCACCAAAGAAAGTCATATAGCCTCTTTGAAATTCCATTTCTTGTTTATGTACATTTCTAAAATTAGGCATCATGGGTTGTGTAGGACGACGACCATAATAGTATTCATCCATGGGTCCATCAATGGTGGCCGATAACTTACCTCTATAATTATGAAAGGCTACATATTTTCCTAATAAACCATTATCATTGCCTAAGCCATTCGGGAAACGCTTTGAAGTAGAATTTAATAAAATCAAATTCGTATTTAAAGTGGCTGCATTTAAGAAAATTATTTTAGCATAATATTCTGTCATCTTATTAGTAATACTATCAACTACTCTTACCCCAGTGGCTTTCTGTTTAGCTTCATCATAAATAATGGAATGCACTACAGCATTGGTCTGCAGGGTTAAATTACCTGTCTTCTGTGCCCAAGGTATAGTAGAGGCATTAGAGCTAAAATAGCCCCCAAATGGACAGCCTCTTTCACATAAGGAACGCGCTTGACATTGCTGACGACCTTGCTCAATATGTATGGGTTTAGGCACTGTTAAGTGCGCGCATCTTCCCTGCACTACATTTCGGTCCTTAAATTTTTTCATAATGCTAGACTGCATGCCTTTTTCTACACTAGTCATTTCCCAGGCAGGTAAAAATTCACTATCGGGTAAAGTTTCTAGTTTATCATAGTTACCACTAATACCTGCAAATAATTCAACATGACTATACCAAGGCGCTAATTCATCATAAGTAATAGGCCATTCCCCAAATCCATCTCTAGCAGGTCCTTCAAAATCATATCTACTCCACCTTTGTGTTTGACGCGCCCATAATAAACTCTTTCCTCCTACTTGATACCCTCTAATCCAATCATAAGGTTTTTCTTGTACATAAGGATGTTCATTGTCCTTTACAAAAAAATGAGCAGAGGTTTCATTATAAGCATAACACCTGTCTACAATAGGATTGTCTTTTACAAGCTCGATGGTCTTCCCTCCTCTATGTGGAAATTCCCAAGGATGTTTAGTAGCCGTTGGATAATCTTTTAAATGCACTACATCTCGGCCACGTTCAAGCACTAGTGTTTTTAAACCTTTTTCACAAAGTTCTTTAGCAGCCCATCCTCCACTAATTCCTGAGCCAATGACAATGGCATCGTAAGTTTGGTTTTTTGTAGACATTGTTTGATTATAATTTTATGACTTTAAATTTATATAAGTTTGAAAAAATATTTATTTAAATTTTATTTCTCTAGATTTTATTTCTTTATACTTATTTATTCTAATAATTTTTTTACCACTAAGCCCCCCACTTTCTTTCCTTGCTCAGCGCCCGTATTCACACTTAAAACATAATGTATACCGCCGTACACTCTACTCATAGAGGCCTCAGATGCGGCAGCTTGAAAAGAACTGAATTTTCTTTTTAATCCGATGTAGTGATAATCGCTTGAATCTTCGAAAGCAAAATTTTCTCCATATAATTTTGTAAGCACAGTGGCTGCCGATGCAGTAATAGTACTATGGCCACTTGTATATTCAGGAAAAGGAGGGGTTTGTAATAAAGGCGCCCAATTTTTATCCAATAATTCATTGATCACAGAAACAGGTCTTACATAACTACTTCTGTATTTTTCATCCCAACAAGAAATAAAACCATCATACAATGCCACAGCTGTTAAAGCAAATGATTGAGCCGATTTTACAGCATCTGCATTGGCTTGTTTTACTACCTGTGCTGTAATACCTATCCAGTGGCCACCTGGTGTAATTTTTTTATTACCAAACATCATATGACCTGCATGCTCAATTACAAAAGGGTTATCATCCCAATACTTGGCAATTAGTTTTTGTTCGTCTGTTAAATTTTTATTGATATCATATACTTCCTTCATCATACCATAAAAAGTAGTACCCGGTTTTGTTTCATATTTTGGAGGTCGATTAGGCATAAACTGTGAAGCAGAATCAAGTACCATGGGCTTCATGGTATTCCAACACCATTCTACGCCGTCTAAATAGTCGGGAGGTGTAGGGCGCCATTTACCAGGTTCATTACTGCCTAAATATTTTTGTTTTCCTCTTGAAATAGCATAGCCGTCTTTTTTTGCGCGAGCTAAAATAGCGCCTGCTACCGTATCTCCAAAAGCCATTGAATTTTTATAAGTGGCTTCATCTATGTTGGCTTTGTAATTATCATACACCGACTGCTCGTATTTTGTCAATGAATCGACAGAAAATACTTTTACATTTCTAGTTACTTTAAAAAAAGCCTTGGTAGCGGCTAATGAAAAATTATAATTTTTTCCTTTTTCAGGTACTGGCATTTTTCCAAAGCCGTTTAATTTTTCTGCAATAGAGCTTGTCCCCTCTTTGGCAAAACGAATAGCTTCATAAGAAGCTAAAGAAGAATACACATAAATGCGACTAGCCACTGGCGGGGTAAATACATCATATATGATTACCTGCGTTAATTGATCTTCATTATTAATAAGTAAGTCCACTTCATTTAAAGCAGCGGGCTTATTTTGAGAACAAGACATAAGAAAAAATACCAACCATAGTAGACTGCAACATGTGTTAAAAATCTTTTTCATTTTACTTTAATTTAATTTTTTCGAATGCGTCTAATTTAATAATTTTTTTTCTACTTATCCCCTTTTGGTCTATGATTGTTATCATTTTTACTTTTTCATTATAACTTATAAACCGGGCCGATTGAGACAAGAATGAATTCCCATAGTAAAACTCTTCTTTTCTTTTCTTGCCATTGGTATATTCAATAATTGCGCTTGCATCACCCGGCTGCACATTTACTATGCTTGTCTTCTTTTTCAGCTCATACATTTTTAAAGGCCCTCTATTTTGAGAAGCTGCTATTAAATAACCTCCCTTTGCACCCTTTAGTTTCACTAAGGCCTTTCCATTTCCTGGAATGAATATACCGCTCTCTAATATACTTAGAGGCGCAAACTGCCCTTGGCCATTTCCTTTTAATAAAAGACCATTTAAGGCGTCATATCTTCCTACAGATACTTCAGTGCCATAATCATTACCATTTATAAGTATATCCAAATTACCATCTCCATCATAATCATCTACCTGCATGCCATTTAATACCGAGAACTGTGCTTGTATAGGTAAAGCCGTCATTTCAAACTTGCCACCTCCTTTATTCTGTAAATAACTTGAACTTAAATTATTAGCTTTTACCACTTGGGCTGCTGCCAACTGCTCCTTTGAAAGCAATTGATCCTTGGTGGCTGTTGCATAGGTCTTATAATTTTGAAATTTAGCACGCATGCCAATCATTTGCTTCACAATATCGTCTCTAGTTTGTGCTGGGTATTCTTTTTTCACTTCGTCGGTATGACTAGTAGGTAAATACAATGTAGGAAATGCGTCATAACTTCCATTATTATCAAAATCCTTAGCATATATAGAAATAGGATACAAATCAGAGGCTCTATAAAAAGAATTTCTTCCCGTATTGCCTACTACATAATCCATATCGCCATCGTTATCAAAATCGCCCGATGTAATGGTATTCCATAAACCTACTTGGTTATTAATACCTGTTGTGCTAGTTACATTTTTAAAGGTTCCCTTTTCATTTTTTAGAAAACTAATGGGCATCCACTCTCCTGTTAGTATTAAATCGGGCCAGCCATCGTTATCAAAATCGGTAAACAAGGCGTCACAGACTAAACCTATTTTATTTAAATCTTTAGCCACAGATGCTGTTACATCGGTATATTTTACCTTGCCATTTTTACTATCGTTTCTATAAATAAAACTTGAAACAGGTTTAGGATAGTTCCAAGGGTCTACCCTTCCAGATACAAATAAGTCAAGATCCCCATCTTTATCATAATCAACAGCTCTTACACATAATTTGCTAGTGGTATTCACAGGAATGGCTGCTGTGTCTTTAGTAAATACCCCCTTACCATTATTTATATATAATTGGTCTTGATAATTTTTATCGTTGGTTTTAAACTCATAGCCACCAGCGGTAATATATACATCTAGGTCACCATCTCCATCTACATCTAATAATAATAATCCCTGGTCACTATTAGGTTTGCCTGAATAGGTAATATTAGATAGCAAAGAAGACTGTTTAAAACTTCCATTAATCTGTTGTTCAAAAATTCGAGCGCTATAATGACTTGCTCCACCTAAAATCATATCATCTAATCCATCGCCATTGATGTCTCCCACTGCAATGGCAGGTCCGTACTCAGAAAATTTATGGGGTAATAATTTTTGAATATTAAAATCAACAAAATCTTCTTGCTGATGTATGTAATGAACTTGCAGCTCGTTTGTTATTTCTTTAAATAAGTTACCTGTTGCAAAAATATTATTTTCCTTATAGGGTAGATTACTATCTTCATCAATTGCAATAGTAATTTTCTCATCTACCTTTGGATTTTTTATTACCTGCATTTCACCTGTAGGCCATTGTACTTTAATAGAGTCAATGGCATTTATTTTTCCTAAACCAAATTGCGCTATATTTTGAACCGATGATAAATAACCTCTGTAGGGTGTGTTTTCCCATACTTGTTTTTGACCCTTGTCATAAAAAATACTAATAAATGCCCCTATGCCATTTTTATTTATATCATACCCGTCTAAAACTACTTGTGAGAAATGACTTGTCTCTTTATTTAGTTGTCTTTCTTTATTTTGATAAATAGATGCCTCGTCATTGATATTATTTATAATTAAATCCAAGTCACCATCGTTGTCCAAGTCGGCGTAGGCTGCTCCATTGGAAAAAGTAGGCATTTTTAAACCCCAGTCGGTGGTAACATCTGTGAAAGTTAAATCGGCATTATTTTTGAAAGCATAGTTATGAATTTTAATAGCAGGTATTTCTACTAATAATTGCGCCTTGGTGGCAAAGCTATAAGCCTTGTTGCGATAAGTTATAAAATCGTGATCGGTGACATCCTTAGGAAAACCATTGGTGACAATTAAATCACGGCGGCCATCATTATCAAAGTCTACTAATAAAGGAGTCCAACTCCAATCGGTTTCTGCAATGCCCGACAAAAAACCTATCTCACTAAAAATGGGTGCCCCAATAGAATCGTTCTGATTCACACGAGGACCTTGGTTAATTTGTAAAGTATTTCTTACATACTGATAATTGTATCTATATAAATCGCTGTTCTGAAAAGTTTGATAACTATTAGGATTCAGCATCATTTTTTTACGGTAGTTGTCTCTTGGATTCATATCCAAAGTAAGAAAATCTAATAAGCCATCGTTATTTATATCGGCTACATCCACCCCCATTGAATTCACGGAACTATGTTTGAAATAAACCGATAACTGCTCTGTGAAAGTGCCATTCTGATTATTAATCCATAAATAATCGTTGGGTAAATAATCGTTGGTTACAAAAATATCGGGCCAGCCATCTTTATTAATGTCGGTCACCACAACACTATGGCCATAGCCTTCTCGAACAATACCTGCCTTGGCAGATACATCGGTAAAAACTGGATGCTTTAAGGTAGAATCGTAATTGTTTTGAAATAATTTACTGGAACTAAAATAAGCAGGGTCTTGGTCCTTTGGATGAAATACATTGGGCGTATGTGGGTCCTTAATCTCGTTCACCACTAAATACATATCTAAGTCTCCGTCCTTATCATAATCAAAAAAACTAGCCATGGTGGAAAAAGAAGTATCGGCAAGTCCATATTCAGCAGCTTCTTCTTTAAAGTTGGGTACACCCGTTTTATTAAGGCCCTTATTAATGTACAATAAGTTTTTTCGCTTATTCACGTCTTTGTCTAAGGTCACAGAAACATAAATATCGGGCCAGCCGTCGTTATTAATATCCACTACAGAAACACCCCTGCTCCATCTGCCCTCGCCTGTTACACCGGCATCTACAGTTACATCAGTAAACTGCATATCGCCTTTATTGAGGTATAATTTATTCGACACTTTATTGCCTGTAAAATAAATATCAGGTAAGCCGTCTTTATTAAAGTCGCCCACACCAACCCCACCTCCATTATAAATATTAGAAACGTCCAATACATTCAGTGAATCGTTTTCTATAATTTCATTATTAAAATGCACTCCCGAATTACTAGATTTTACTAATTCGAATAGTGGTTTTTTAATAGAACAAGCACTTAAAAAAAATAGGCATAGACCAAAAAAAGAATTCCTTAGCAACATTAAATTTTATTTTAAATTAGGTTAAATAACCTGGTAAATATTGGTTTTTTATAGGTAAATAAAGATACTAAAGAAATTGTTTTTGAGGGGCTATGCGCAAAAAAAAGAGTCCCGCTCCGATTGCTCGGGCGGGACTCTTATATGAGTAACTTATTAAGTTAGTTCAATTAGTAACCAGGGTTTTGAGTTAAAACCGATTTTCCGTCTTTCACAGATTTGTCAATTTGTGTTTGAGGAATAGGTAAGTACTCAGACTTTCCAGCTTTGTAAGTTGAACCTTTAATTTGTGTATAACCTAAAGCTGTTTCTTGAACTGAATAGTTGTTTAACTCGGTTGTACCAATACCCCAACGTGTAATGTCAGAGAAACGGTGTCCTTCCATAGCTAATTCAATCTTACGCTCAAAACGTACAGCTTTTCTTGCAACAGCAGCATCAGTCCAAGCTGCAGTGTAAGTTTTAATTTGATAGTTAGTTTTAGAAACTAAACCAGCATTATTCTTAGGTCCTACAAAACCATCTGGGTTTGCAGCACGTGTACGAACAATGTTTACATATTCTCTAGCTTTCTCTAAACCACCTGTTTCTACTTCAGCTTCTGCAGCTAATAAAAGTACATCAGCAAAACGTAATAAAGGATAGTTATTGGCAGTGAAACCGTTAGTCCAAGAAGAACCATCGGTAAATATACCAGTTTGAGATTTTCTAAATAAGTGCTTCAAAGGCTCGTATGGTCCAGCTGTACCTTGGTCTCTTACCCAAGTAGAACCTGGCATAATACCCCAATCTAAGTAAGGAACACCACGACGACCCACTGTCCAGTCAATACGAGGATCTAATGGAGTTGTAGCATCTGGTTCAAATGGTTTATCAGCAGAAATACCTTGGTCAGTTTTCAATGGATTAGAGAAATAAGATTCGTCTAATAAAGGTAATCCGTTTGCATCTGTTTTGAAAGCATTTGCTAAAGAGAAAGAAGGTTGGAAGAATCCGCAACATCCTGTCTCTCCACCATAAGGGAAGTTTAAGGCGTCACCAGCGTTAGCGTTAGCTGCACCCGTACCGTCATTAACTGTCATTTGTACAGAGAACACATGCTCAGAACCATTCTTTTTTGCTGGATCAAACACATCACCAAATTTTGGTAATAATGCATATTTAACACCTAATGGAGTTTTACCGCTAGCAATAGCTGCAGTTAATACAGTTTTAGCTTCAGCAAATTTCTTTTCGAACATATAAATTTTACCTAAGTAAGCAGCAGCAGCCCACTTGTTAGCACGACCTACTGAAGACATTGTCTCAGGTAAGTTAGCATAAGCAAAAGCCATATCTGCCTCAATTTTAGCTAAAGCAGCATCTTTACCACCGTTGGGTACTAAAAAGTTATTAGCAGCATAAGTAATTGACTCATCGATATAAGGAATGTTACCGAAGAATTTTGCTAAGTCGAAATGGTAGTGTGCACGTAAAAATCTTGCTTCAGCAGAGATACGAGTAACTTCAGCTGCAGAAATATCTTTAGCTAATTTCATAACTCTTAAAGTTTCATTTGCACGTTGAACACCATCATAACGTTGTTGCCACAATTGGTCTAAGTATGCGTTAGACGCAGTTGCATTCCACTGCTCGATTGGAGTGATCAAGTTTTGGTCACCTGGATCAGATCCTTTGTGAGCGTCACCACCCGCAACAGAACCGTATACCCAGTTACTTGAAGAAGTTGCCCAAGGACCATTGTTGGTACCTGCAGAACTACCCTCTCCATCTAACAAAGAATAAGCACCCACTAAAAGGGCTTCTACACCTATTTTGTTCGCTAATACATCCTGGCTTAATGCACCAGCTGCAGGAACCTCTAGGTATGATTTATCACAAGCATATAATATAACCAAGAAAGAAAGTACCACTGGCATTATATGTTTAAAATTATATTTTTTCATTTTTCAAATTTTTTATTTATTAAATTTTTTGTTTATTAAATTAAAAAGTAAGGCTAATACCTACGTTAAATGTTTTCATCGGAGGATAGTTACCATGATCAACACCAAAATTAGCAGTACCACCACCAATTTCAGGATCTAGACCAGAATACTTAGTCCAAGTAAACAAGTTAGCACCTTGAACATAAACACGTGCTTTGTCGATACCATATTTTTTCAATGTAACTGGATCGATGGTATAACCAATACTTAATTGTTTAACTCTCAAGTATGAACCGTCTTCTACATAGAAGTTGTTAATTACACCATTTGTACTAAAGTAAGAGTTGTTTTCAGTAATAGGCCATTTTGTACTAGGTCTTGTAGGTAACCAAGATTCAGTTAACACTGGAATACTTTTTGAATTTTGGAACTGAGGAAGGAAATCTTGGAAATAACGAGTTTCGTTTAAGATATCGTTACCGAATGAACCATAAAGATTTGTTGATACATCAAAACGCTTATACGCTACATTTAAGTTGATACCTAAAGTAAACGCAGGGTTTGGATTACCAAAGAAAGTTCTGTCATTATCATCGATTTTTCCGTCTTTGTTAATGTCCTCATATTTGAAACGACCTGGAGCAGCATCTGTTTCTTTAGCCCAAGCAGCTACATCAGCAGCTGATTGATAGATACCAGCAATTTTGTAACCAAAGAAAGAACTTACTGGGTGACCAATTTGGTTTCTAATTTGTGGTCCTGTATTGTGCGTGTATGCAGTTTCAAAGAAACCAGCAGAACCAGGAATGTTCACAATCATGTTCTTATAAGAACCAATATTAGCACCTACAGTATAGCTTAAATCGTTGTTTATTTTTCCTCTGTAATTTAAACTCAAATTAATACCAGTGTTTTCCATATCACCAATGTTAACCTGAGGTAAAGAAGAACCTACACCCACAACAGCAGGCGCTTGGTCTTGGAATAATAAACCTTCGATATTTTTCTTGAACCAATCAAAACTGATGTCTAACTTATTGTTTAGAACAGAAGCTTCAAAACCAAAGTCTAATGTTTTAGACTTCTCCCAACCTGTACTTAAGTTACCTAAGTTAGTTGCATAGAAGCCCATAACTGTAGTGTTAGAAGTACCGTTTAAGTCATAGTAAGAAGATCCACCACTACCACCATAAAGAGTGTATTGGTTTAATGGACCTACGTTCGCAATAGAACCTTGAAGACCATAACTACCACGTACTTTTAAAGTATTGATAAACTTAACGTTCTTGAAAAAATCTTCATTAGAAACTACCCAAGCAGCAGAAGCAGACCAGAAGTTACCATGTTTTGTGTTTGGTCCAAATACTGAACTACCATCATAACGATCAGTTAAACTTACTAAGTATCTGTCTCTAAAACCATAGTCTACTTTACCAAAAACAGAATTAGTAGTTATCTTGTATAAATCAGAGTAGTTGTTTTGTCCAATAGGAGAACCTGTATTTAAACTTAAGTAGTTTACATCATCAGAGAAATAGTTAACTCTAGAACCACCCACTTGACGGCCTTGATTTTTTAATGACTCATAACCAGCAATGACATTTAATCTGTGGTCTTTTTTGAATGTATTTGAGTAAGACAAAGTGTTTGTGAAGTTCCAGTTATTGTTATAACCACCGTACTCACCGTATCCATTAGAAGAACCATTTTCAGCGTTCTCATAAGAACGGTAGTTATGATAGAAACCATAATAGTTACCCAAGTTTCCACCAAATTGTGTTCTTGCAGTAAAATGTTTCGCGAAATCAATTTCTGCGAACACAGCACCTTGAATATTCCATTCATGGTTTACATTATCTTTTTGACGTACTTGATTAGCTACTGGGTTAGAAGAGTTACCTAAGTTACTACCTGCAGTACCACCAAAACCACCACCTGCATCATATACAGGAATAATTGGTTGTTCCCATGCAGTATTGTTTACAGCATTACCCTCTTGGTTGTTACCAATTCTTGGGTTAGACTTGTAGAACAATTGTAAGTTTTCACCAATACGGATATTGTTTTTAATATTCCAAGTAGTGTTAGCTCTCATTGAGTAACGCTTCAAGTAAGTATTTAACAAAGTACCTTTTTGATCAAAATAGTTCAAAGAGAATAAGTAAGTTGATTTGTCTTGTGCACCAGATGCAGTAATTGAATGACTTGTCATAGGAGCTGGGTCAAATAATTCATCCCACCAATCAGTACCTTTCTTATTCGCTGGAACCACTAAGTAAATTCCACCTTTTGAATAGTTGTTGTTATATAATGCAAGGTTAGTTGCAGGATCAGAAGCAGAAACACCTGATTTAGAACCCGCCTTAATAAAGTCAGGTAAGATTGCTACTTTACCAGTTCCATATTGACCAGATGATACGTTACCTTGAGCATCTACTTGTCCTGAGTTCTTAGCAGCTAAGAAAGCTAAATCAGCCATACCTTGAGGATCCAATTTATTCCAAACGTTTCCTGTTTTTGGCATTTGAATACCTGTGTAAGATTCGTATGTAATAGTTGGTTTTCCTTTACCTCTTTTAGTGGTTACAATAATAACACCCGCAGATCCACGCGCTCCGTAAATAGCTGCAGTACCATCTTTCAATACTTGTACTGATTCGATGTCGTTTGCAGATAAGTTACTAAAAGAACTAAGATCACCAGGAGCAGATTGAACTCCGTCCACAATTACAAGTGGAGTTGCATTACCAAAAGATGATATACCATTTATGAAAACGGCACTTCCTTCTCCTGGGCTACCAGAACCGATGATGGTAACACCAGCGGCTTGACCTTGCAACATTTGTTCTGCAGTACCAGAAGGCACTGCTTTCATGTCTTTTACACTAACTACTGATACGTTACCAGTAATTTCTTTTCTTTTCTGAGCAGTGTAACCTGTAACCACAATTTCATTTAATTGAGAAGATTCCTCAGTTAAAGAAACTTTGATTGAACTTTGTGTTCCAGCAACAGTTACTGTTTTATTTGCAAAACCAACAGATTTTACAGTTAAAGTAGCATTACCAGAAGCATTGACAGTAAATGAACCATCTTCGCTAGCAATAGCAGAGACTTTTTGTCCATTAACCGAAATAGTAGCACCAGCAACGGCTTTACCGTCTGTAGCTGAAACTACTTGTCCTTTGATGGTTCTTGTTTGCGCAGACGCAACAAGGCCCAATAGTAACAAAGGAACCGTAATTAAACGTAGAATTTTTAGCATAGTGTTCGGGTTTGATTTTAAAATTTTATACAATCGTAACCCAATAATATAACAGTTTTTTAACATCACAAACTCTTTAACTCAGTTTTTTTGAACATTTTATGAAAATGTGTCATTTATACACTAACCATTATTATTAATTATGTATAATTGACACATACAGCAGGTCAATTTCATTAGTTTTTTGGGCATTTTTGGGCTTTTTTAGTAGAACTAAGTCTAAGAATTTGAATTTAGCCTCATTTTTGATTTTTTCCTATCTTTTGACCTCATGAAAACAAATTTTGAAAATATTAATTGGAAGCTTCAAATACTGGGAGACCATGCCCTTGTTTTTTCATTAGAAGAAAAAATGAGCGAAGCAATTATAGAAAAAATAATTACACTCAAAAAAAATATTGAAACATTTCATTTTGATTTTATAAAAGAATTAATTCCCTCTTATCATACACTTACACTTGTTTATGATATTGATTTATTTTATCAAAATAATATTACAGTCAAAAATAATCAATCTGTATTTGAGTTCGGGAACGATATGTTAACAGCATTCAATAGTGCTGCTACAAATAGTACTATAAAAAATGCTGCAGAAAAAATAAAAACAAATAATAATTTAATTAAAAAAAATAGTTCTACAGCACTTAAAAAAATAATTCGAATTCCCGTTTGTTATGATGAAAGATTGGGTATTGATTTAGAAAATATAGTATCCAAAAATAAAATTTCTATGGAGAAAATTATTCAAATACATACTGAAGAAACTTACCTGGTATATTGCTTAGGATTTTTACCCGGATTTGCTTATATGGGTAAAGTAAATGAATCTATTCAAATTGCAAGACATGCTACGCCTAGAAAAGAAGTACAGGCCGGAAGTGTTGGTATTGCTGGCATGCAGACGGGTATTTATCCAATGAATTCTCCTGGCGGATGGCAAATTATTGGAAGAACACCTATTAAAATTTTTGATAAGGACCCTGCTATTTTAGGAAAATTAAAAGCAGGCGATCGAATACAATTTTATCCTATTTCTTTTTCAGAATTTAAAAAATTAAATGAATATAAATAATTTTTATGGCCATTCAAATTATAAAAAAAGGTATTGCAGATACGATCCAAGACATAGGTCGCTACGGTTACCAGCATTTAGGTATTCAAGCGAATGGTTATTTAGATTATCAATCGGCGAGGTTGGCGAATTATATTTTAAACAACCCTATCAATGCCCCTGTTTTTGAAATTCATTTTCCAGCAAGCAGTTTTAGTTTTACGCAGGCCCATACCATTTGTATTAGTGGTGCTAATTTTGTACCCTTACTGAATGAAAAAAGTATTGCCTTATATACCCCCATTGAAGTAAAAGAAAATGATGTTTTGCAATTTTTAAAACCTTTACAAGGAAGAGTTGCTTATGTTGCCATTCAAGGAAAAATAAAAGAAGAAGCCTGGTTAAATAGTCATAGCTATTTTGCAAATAGCATTCAAAAAGACGCTCAATTTGAATGGGAGGCTTCAGAGCAGCCATTAAAAAATAGTTCAAATCAACTACAAGTTTTTAAAGGGGGAACTACAACTATCCAAGAAATTCAAAGCCATGTATTTTCTACTGCCCCCCTTCAATTCATAACAGGGCCTGCTTGGAATGATTTAACTCAGGAAGCACAAAAAGTATTCTTAAGCACTGAATATCATATTAGTAGGCAGGCTAATAGAATGGGCTACCCCCTCAAGGGCGCTTTGCTTCAACTTAATAAACCCAATCAATACTTATCGGCAGCAGTTACCAGAGGTACTTTACAATTACTACCTAACGGAGAGCTGATGGTTTTAATGGCCGACCACCAGACCATTGGCGGCTATGCTAATTTGGGTCAAATTATTTTGGTAGATTTACCTAGGCTTGCGCAAGTATCCAATCAAACAAGTATTCATTTTAGGGAAACCACAATTGATACTGCGCATAAATTATATCAACAAATTGAAAAAAAATTCATCCATAGATCTTAACTGCGACATGGGCGAAGGCATGGGCAATGAAGCTCAAATCATGCCCTATATAAGTAGTGCCAATATTTCATGCGGATTTCATGCAGGTAATTTAGATACACTGAAAAAAACAATTGAGTTAGCCTTACTGCATAATGTGGCAGTGGGTGCGCATCCTGGTTATTCTGATAGAGAAAATTTTGGTCGTATTTCTCAAATGCTATCTCTTTTAGAAATGGCAGAACTTATCGCTGAACAAATTTATATTTTTGAAAAAGTAGCCATTCCTTTAGGTGCTAAAATGCATCATGTCAAATTGCATGGCGCTTTATACAATGATTGTGCTAAAGATGCAGGCTTAAGTAAAATTTTTATTCAAACCATTCAAGCTATCGATTCCGATATTATTATCTATGGATTAAGTGGAAGTAAAACTATTCAAGAAGCAAAAAAAATAGGTCAGCCATTTGCGAATGAAGTTTTTGCCGATAGAACTTATCAATTAGACGGGCATTTAACACCAAGGTATTTAGAGCATGCCATGATTCATGAAGTAGAGGAGGCTTGTAAGCAAGTTTTAGAGATTGTACAAAAGCATCAAGTAAATACCATTCAAGGCGACCCCATTGAAATTGAAGCAGATACTATTTGTATTCATGGAGACGGCATCAATGCTGTTGAATTTGCCAAAGCTATTCATACTAGTTTAAAAAATAATCAGATTGAAATTACACAAGCTTAATCAAGGCCGTCCGCTACCTTCCATGACAGGCCTGGGTTTGGGGGCTGCTTTTTTAATGGCGAATTCTTCTATTGGTCCCGGTTTTTTAACACAAACTTCATTTTATACCGAACAATTATTAACCAGTTTCGGATTTGTCATTTTAATTTCTATTATTTTAGATTTTGGTGCACAAATAAATATTTGGAGAGCCATTACCTTAAGCGGTATGCGTGCCCAAGAAATTGCCAATGAAGTTTTTCCAGGACTAGGTCATCTACTTTCTATTTTAGTAATTCTCGGAGGCTTTGCTTTTAATATTGGCAATATTGCTGGCTGCGGACTAGCCTTAAATATTTTAACAGGTATTTCATTTGCCAAAGGTGCTATTATAAGTGGCCTGGTGGCCATTATCATTTTTTGGATTCAAGAAATTGGAAAAATGCTAGACCAACTTACTAAAATCTTAGGCATTATAAAAATTGGGCTTACTTTAATTATTGTATACGCAGCACACCCTCCTATTTTAGAAGCCGTGCACCATAGTTTTATTCCAGAAAAAATTTCATTACTTGCTATTGTAACTATTGTAGGCGGCACGGTGGGTGGCTATATTACTTTTTCTGGCGCGCACAGGTTAATTGATGCAGGTATCTCAGGCACAGAACATATTAAGTTTGTTACCAAAAGCGCAAGCAGAGGTATTTTAATTTCTTCTTTTATGCGTTATATTTTATTTCTTGCAGCAGTAGGTATTGTTAGCCAAGGAATTCATTTAGATAAAAATAATCCCGCTGCCACTATATTCGAATCGGCTGCAGGAAGATGGGGCTTATTTGTTTTTGGTATTGTTTTATGGAGCGCCGCTATCTCTTCTGTCATAGGCGCCTCTTATACATCTTATAGTTTTATAAAAAATACAAAAATTAAACTGCTCCAAAACGAGCGTAAGGCTATTTCTGCATTTATTATTTTATCTGCCTCCTTATTTGTTATTTTAGGTAAACCTAAAGAGCTTTTATTAATGGCAGGTTTAGTGAATGGATTTATTTTACCATTTGCCTTAGCTATTATGTTAATTGCAGGAAGAAAATTACCCATCTTAAAACAATTTAAATACCCACTATGGATTGAAATGATGGGCTGGATGGTAGTGCTAACAATGGGCTCAATGACTGTATTTGCATTAATAGAACAACTAGGTAAGTAAGTATTTTAAATAATAAGATTCATTAAGAAGATGAATACAGAAAATTAGGTTACTAAATAAAACCTAGTTTCTTTCAGCACTACCTTGATCTAGCATGTCCATCTTATTCTCCTTAGGCTTGATACCAAAATTATAACGAAGAGAAATTCCTACTCTTCTTGAATCCGACTCTCTATAACCTGTTGCATTCTGTGTTCCTTGATGGTATTCAAAATGATTGTTACTGGTAAATAAGAAGTCGTTGTAGCTGGCGGTAATAGTTAATTTTTTCTTTAAAAATTGTCTGTTAATGGTGGCGTTCAAAGTTCCAAAATCGGACAATTCATAAAATTGTTGCTGTCCTTTGAATCTCCAAAAACCATTCAGTGTCATGGTTGAAAACCCATCTAACTTAAAGGATTGAAAAGTAAATACAGACCAAGTACCTCTGTTAAAAACAATGGGTTTACCTTCGTAAAATCCATTATAGTTATTTCTATTATACTGAGTTCCTAGTACTGCGAAAAACTTCTTACCCGGAGGAATGACTCCAATAATTCTAAAATAAGTTTCTCTACTCTTTCCTAAATTATCATAGGTACGGTAACTCACTTGTTTATTAATAGGCGACTGATACACTACATTGGTAAAGATATCGGTGGTTTCATTGACTCCATAAGCAAATAAAGGCTTGTCGTCCACACTAATATTGGCCTCATAGTTACTTGTAAATTGAGGCTTTAAATTAGGATTACCTACTTCATATAAAAAGGGATCGATGTATTTTGCAAAGGGGTTTAAATAATCATAAGAAGGTCTACTGATGGTTTTTCGGTACACTAAAAAACCTCTCAATTCATAATTCATAATCATCAAAATTTTTCTACTCAAATACACATAAGGGAATGCGTCCGTTCTATTCACTGAAAAACTAGTGTCTCTTGGAATGTATTGATGCCCCTGCATAATGGTTTGCTCCAACCTTGAACCTACTTTTAAAACTATTGGACCCCAGGTTTTAGACCCTTGTAAGTAGGCCGCATTAATTTGCTCTGTATAGTTAAAACTACTGGTTCGAAAGGGATCGGGTGCTTTTAAACCCCCAGTATTTTTAGTATAATTAGATTTATTATTAAAATTTAAAACCGAAGCTTTAACGCCCGATTCAATAGTAATACCTCTTATTTTTTTTCTAATATCGGACTGGTAGGTGAAAAAATTTCTATCATTACCATAATCTCCATCACCTCCTGTGCTCGTATTTTTCGATAATAATAAATTCCAATAATTTTGATCGGTACTACTTTTTGAAAAAGTAAAAGATACATCGTTCACCCACTCTCCGCCCACGGTGTCTAATTTTAACTTCACTCGAAAGGATTGATTCATAAAATTATTCGTCCCCTTATTGTTAACATAAGATTGCAAATTCCCTGTATTTTGATTACTGGAAATTTGATGTAAGTAAGACTGGCTATTAGTTGTATTATCAAACTTGTTTTGGCTCATTCTTCCATCATAATTCAATTCCCATTTTTCTTTAATAGTTTTTCCAAAACCATAACCCAAATTCAAATAATTATTGGGCGAGACTGCTCTTGCTTCTTGTCTTAATGCTGAATCAATGTTTAATATTCTATCTGAATTGGTAGTGGTATAGCCATTATTATTGCCATACTGCGCATTCACATAAGAACTTAGTTTATCGTTATTATTATTCAAGTTAAACCCTAAGTATTGATTGCCATATACACCTTGTGAAAACCCTGTATTCACCGAGCCATTGATACCAATTTTCACCCCTTTCATTAGAATAATATTCACAAGTCCCCCGCCACCCGAGGCATCGTATTTAGCAGAGGGTGTTCTTATTAATTCAATTTTTTGAATGGCATTAGGCGGTAAACTTTTTAATAAAATGGCAATATCAGCAGCACTCATTTTTAAATCGCGCCCATTTATTTGCACCCCTGCAGGTGAAAGGCCATTTAAATAGATATTACCATCTTGGTCAATAAAAACACCAGGCACTTTCTCCACTGTTTCATAGGCATTGGTTGAACTGGCAGCTAAAGCCTCCGGATCTACTACCGACTTATCATCTTCTTGACGAATTAAGGCCTTAGAAGATTTTACCACTACTTCGTTTAATTGGGTAGGGTCTTCAGTAAGTTTAATGGCAATAGAGGTTTGTTCATTAATAAAATAGTCTTTACTAAACTTCTTATATCCGATGGCCGATACTCTAATGGTATAACTAGCTTTTGGTCCTAGGTTTATTTTTGTAATGCCAATACTATCTGTAATCGCATTGGTAGTTTTTGTGCTATCTATTTTACTTAGAATAGAAATATTTGCAAATCCAACAGGATTATTTTTAGCATCGACTACTTTAATTAAAATAGCAGGCTGTTGCCCAACTGAAAATAGGGAGATACTTGAAAATAGTAGAATAAATAAAAGCCTGAAAATAGAAGGCATTGGAAAAAATAAATTAAAATGTGGAGAATAGCGGGTTCGAACCGCTGACCTCTTGCATGCCATGCAAGCGCTCTACCAACTGAGCTAATTCCCCTATTGAATTAAACGCTAAATTTCTCCTTTACCGTCTAACCAAAGTTTAACTGCTTCTGTGGTAACCGATTTTGGACGCTCTAATGGGAAGCCTAATGCACGATCCCATGTTAAACTTGCCAAAACCCCTAAGGCTCTACTTACTGCAAATAAGACAGTGTAAAATTCATATTCAACAATACCATAATGTACTAATAAGGCACCACTATGTGCATCCACATTCGGCCAAGGATTTTTTATTTTCCCTAATGACTCTAAAATAGGTGGCACTGTTTCATAAATTTTCCAAACCGTATTCACTAGTTTATCATCCGCTAAATGTTTTTTACCAAATTCCATTTGTGCTGTAAAACGAGGATCGGTTTTTCTTAATACCGCGTGGCCATAGCCTGGAACTACTTTTCCTTCCGCTAAAGTTTTTTTAACATATTCAGCAATTTGCGCAGTACTAGGTTCATCCGTTCCAATAGCTTCTTGCATTTCTAAAATCCATTTAATTACTTCCTGATTGGCTAAGCCATGCAAAGGACCTGCTAAACCATTCATACCTGCAGCATAACTTAAATAAGGATCGCTTAATGCAGAACCAACTATATGTGTAGTATGTGCAGAGACATTGCCCCCTTCGTGGTCGGCGTGAATGGTCATGTATAATCTCATTAATTCTTTAGTGCTTTCATCTTCAAAGCCCATCATATAGGCAAGGTTACCTGCCCAGTCTAATAATCCGTTCGGGTGAATATGTTGGTTGTTCTTATATTTTCTTCTATAGATATAAGCTGCTATTCTTGGTAAACGCGCAATTAAGTCCATGGAGTCGTCGTAAGTATATTGCCAGTAATCTTTTTTATTCACACCCTTGGCATAGGCTTGTGCAAATTTAGATTCTGTTTGCAATGCCATTACCGCTGCCACATACATGGTCATGGGATGACTGTTTATAGGAAAGGCATCTATTACATCAAATACATGTGTTGGCACATGACTTCTTCTTTGCCAATTACTCGTAACTTTTTTAACATCTCTCTCTGCCGGTAATTCTCCAATCATCATTAAATAAAACAAACCTTCTGGTAAGGGTTCATCACCGTTTGGTGCTTTGGGCAATTTTGCTTGTAATTCAGGAATGCTAAAACCTCTGAAACGAATTCCTTCTTGCGCATCTAATAAACTTGTTTCTGTAACAAGTCCAGTGATACCACGCATACCTTGGTAGGCTTGTGATAAAGTTACTTCACCAATTTTTTTATCACCATGTTCTTTGATGATTTCTTTAATCTCCAAAATAGCTGCAGTGGCTTTAACACTAAACTTGTCTTTAATTTCTTCCATAACCAAAATATTGTGATTGAAAACCGTTTAAATTTCGGCACAAAGTTAACTCAAAAAAAGGTTTACTTAGCTGCTTTTTTGTACAAATAATATACCACCCATACAAAAATAATATTGGGTATCCAGGCAGCCAATAAGGGGGGTAAATTGCCCTTGGTGGAGAAGATAGTAGAGAACCTGTCGGTAATAATGAATAGGGCCGCTATAATAAAGCCAAGGGCTAGGTGGGAGCCAGATCCTCCCCTTACTTTATGACCCGCAATAATGGCTCCAATTAAGGTTAATAATAATACAGTAATGGGGGTGGCATCCCTTCTATATCTTTCAATTCTTAATTCGTTTAAGACCTCCGACCCTCTAATTTCTTCCAATTTAATTTGTTTGATCAACTGAGGGGTGGTTAACTTATCCTTAGTGTATTTGTCTTTCTCTAAATCAATGGGAAGAAAACCAAATTTTTTATGCATCGATGAAACATAATTTATCTGTTCTCTATTATTGAAAACATTTCTTTCTATTGCTTCTGCTAATGCCCATTGTTTTACGATGGTATCCCATAAAATAGTTTCTGCTCTTAAATTATAATTTACTTTATCTCCCTCTACTTTATAAATGAAAAAATTATTCCCTCTTTTAGCTGCCGTATCATATCCATAAATACCTGCGTAGGTAAAGGAGTCTACTTTAAAATAAATATCGGTGGAACCTTGAATTAAGGCATTGTAACTCGAATGGTTATCGACGTAAGCTGCTTCAAAACTTCCTCTAACAATATTGGCCTTGGGAATAAAATACAAATTCGATATCCATAAAAATAAACCTAATAAAACTCCCCCCATCCAATAGGGTCTTAACCATCTATTATAAGAAGTACCACTAGCCAGTATAGCAATGATTTCAGTTTGCCCTGCCATTTTAGAAGTAAAAAATATCACCGCTATAAAAACAAATAAAGGAAATAGTAATGCAATAATATGTGGAATGAAACCAATATAGTAATGCGTAAAAATTTCACCTGCAGAAAAACCAGAGCGTACAAAATCATCTGTCTTTTCACTTCCATCTATT
Source organism: Sediminibacterium sp. (assembly GCA_007280515.1). Taxonomy (GTDB): domain Bacteria; phylum Bacteroidota; class Bacteroidia; order Chitinophagales; family Chitinophagaceae; genus Sediminibacterium. The sequence goes on along the minus strand of QYPL01000020.1, from coordinate 26,825 downwards.
ACTACTGCAATGACAGCAAATAAAAAGATAGAGAAAAAGAAAACTTTTAAAAACTTATTTAATATGTACCAATCTAATTTTTTCAAATGATCTTTATTAATTACTTTATTATAATCTTGATAAACTGATTTATAATCGTTTACTAATTTGCGCCACCATTGTTTTTTTCCAACTGGAATAATCACCTGCTATAATATGTTCTCTTGCCTGGCCTACTAACCAAAGATAAAAAGATAGATTCTGAATACTAGCCAATTGTAAACCTAATATTTCACCTGACATAAATAAATGGCGCATATAGGCCTTTGTATAATATTGACTTAGCTCATTGGGTAGTCCCGGATCCAATGGTGAAAAATCACTGGCCCATTGTTTGTTCTTAATATTAATAACGCCTTGAGAAGTAAATACCATTCCATTGCGACCATTGCGTGTGGGCATGACACAATCAAACATATCAACGCCTAAATCAATGGCTTCTAAAATATTCCAAGGGGTGCCTACACCCATTAAATACCTAGGTTTATTCACTGGTAAATTTTCACAACATAATTGTGTGAAATCATATAATTCTTGTTCTGACTCTCCCACACTTAATCCCCCAATAGCATTACCCACTGCATTTTTTGAACTAATGTATTCGCAGGATGCTTTTCTTAAATCGGCATAAGTACCTCCTTGCACTATGGGGAATAAGTTTTGCGAATGACCATATAAATCGGGCGTTTCTGCTAACCTATTAAAACATTTATCCAACCATAAATGAGTCAAATCCATGCTCTTTTGCACATATTCATATTCACTAGGATAAGGAGGGCATTCATCAAAAGCCATGATAATATCTGCACCAATACTTCTTTGAATATCCATTACTTTTTCAGGACTAAACAAATGCTTACTGCCATCAATATGCGATTGAAATAAAACACCCTCTGGTTTAATTTTTCTATTCGATGCTAATGAAAAAACTTGGTAGCCGCCGCTGTCGGTTAAGATAGGTCGGTCCCAACCCATAAAACGGTGTAAGCCACCAGCAGCCTCCATTACTTCTGTTCCTGGTCGCAAATAAAGATGATAAGTATTACCTAAAATAATTTGCGCGTTGATATCTTTTTTAAGTTGCTGTTGTGTGACTGCTTTTACAGAACCAATGGTTCCCACAGGCATGAATATAGGGGTTTGGATTTCACCATGGTCGGTGGTAATGGTACCTGCCCTTGATGCCCCTATTTTGCTTTGATATGCTAAGTTAAATTGAAGTGCCGCCATGGCGCAAAGGTAAGGTCAAATGGGCTATTTTTCCACATTCAATCTCCTACTGAAGTAGTTGAAGGTGCATGCTATACTTTTGTATCATGTTAACTAACCTTCCACTATCAAACATATTGATAGGCAGTTTTATAGGCGTCATTGCTATGCAGCTGTTTTATTATCTATACTTTTTTCTTAGATTAGCTATTTATAAGAAGCCCGAAAAGGCAACACATATGGAACATCCCATTTCGGTGGTGATTTGCGCAAGAGACGAAGCTGCTAATTTAGCCAATAATTTACCGGGTGTTTTAGTACAAGAGTATAACACCACACACGAGATTGTTTTAGTGAATGATAATTCTGAGGATGAAACAAAATATTTATTAGAAGAATTTAAAAAATCGTTTAAGAATTTAAACCCGGTTTTACTTTCTCAAGAAGCTAAAATGATCAATGGAAAAAAGTTTCCTTTGTCTATTGGTATTAAATCGGCAAAAAATGAAACCTTACTATTAACAGACGCCGACTGCGTGCCTGCAAGTGAACATTGGATGCGCCTTATGCAAGATGGTTATGACGAGGGTATTGAAATTGTACTAGGCTATGGCGCTTATAAAAAGAAGCCAGGCTTAATAAATAAGCTTATTCGTTTTGAAACATTTCAAACCGCCTTACAATATTTTTCTTATGCCTTAGCTGGTATGCCTTATATGGGTGTAGGAAGAAATTTATCTTATAAAAAAGAGGTGTTTATTCGCAATAAAGGCTTCTCTTCCATTAATCAAATGCCTAGTGGCGACGACGATTTATTTATTAACCAAGTAGCCAATAAATATAATACTGCCATTGTCATTGATAAAGATGCGCATACTTTAAGTGAACCTAAAACAAGCTTGCACGATTGGATGAATCAAAAGTACAGGCATTATACCACCAGCAAGTATTATAAATTATCTCATGCTACCCTACTTGCTTTTTATGCTATTAGTCAGTTTTTAGTATACCCCATTTTAATTACCGCCATTATATTTACCAAAGAATATATTTTATTAGCTTCCTTATGGAGCATTAGAATGCTTATACAAGGCACTATTTTAAGAAGCACTATGAAAAAACTCAATGAACTAGACCTATGGCCCTGGTTTATTTTATTTGATTTCTGGTCTATCTTCTATTATTTATTTACCTTGCCTAGTGTATGGAAAGCCCCACAGAAAAATTGGAACTAATTACCAAGTACTTTGCCGATTTCACGCCTAAGCAGTTAAGTCAATTCGAAGCACTTGAGCCTGCTTACAAAGAGTGGAATAGTCAAATTAATGTCATCTCTAGAAAAGACATTGATCATATTTACCTACATCATATTTTACATTCATTAAGTATTGCAGCCATTGCCGAGTGGGAGAAAGGCACACAGGTAATTGATATTGGATGCGGGGGTGGTTTCCCCTGCGTACCCCTTGCTATCTTTTTTCCTGAAGTACAATTTTTAGCTGTAGATAGTATTGCTAAAAAATTAAAAGTAGTAGACGCCGTTTGTGAAATAGCGGGTATTAAAAATATTACCACTAAACATACGCGCGTAGAAGAAATTAAGAATAAAAAATTCGATTACGCCATTAGTCGCGCCGTGGCACCCTTAAAAGATTTATGGAAATGGGCCGGACCTATATTACATAAAAAGCCCGATCAAGCCAATGCTTTGATTTGTTTAAAAGGTGGAGACTTGCACCAAGAAATTTTTGAAAGTGGCCTGCGTCCTAAAATGATGTCAATTCATGACATTTTTCAAGAAGCTTATTTTGAAGAGAAGTTTATCATACAAGTAAAGAAGCCTTAATTATTCCCTCTCACTCTCTCTGCGCGTGCTCGAAAGTTCGTTCGATGAAATAATTAAGGCTTTCTTTAAAAACTATTTGTGCTAATTAGGTATCTCTAATTTATTATTACTTCTATTAATATCAGGCATGCGTTGGCTTGGATCAATCTCAATTGATTTTAGTGCAGACAGCGGCTTACTTGTTTCAAAAGTATAGCTAGGTGCTACCCACTGCCATTCTGTATGAACTATTCTATTTACACTACCCTCTGCTGGCTTAGTACCTAACATTAAATCTAGTGGGATATAATGTAGTTCACTAGTACCGTCCTTATAGGTAATAAGTACTTCAATAGGCATAGGGAATTTACCATTACGTTGAATACTAATAATGGCGTTCGCGTTATTCGCACTTACTTCAATATTATTTAAACCATAATCAATGGTTTTTGTAGAGTTTACCCAATATTCTTTCAACCACTGTAATTGAAGTCCTGAAGTTTTTTCTGCCACTCTTGTAAAATCATTAGCATTAGGATGTTTAAACTTCCAAGTATTATAGTAATTCGTTAAAACAATGTCCCTTACAGAATCGCTCACTAAATAACCTAATAAACCTAAGAAAGTAGCCCCTTTTGAATAAGCAGCACTACTATAAGAATAATTATAATTATAATGATCGGAGTGTGTGCTCATAGGTTCTTCAATACCACTTTTAGCCAATGTTAAATAACCTGCATAATTACCAAATTGAATGGCGGGTAGTTGCGTTTTTGCAGTTTCTATCTCCGCTTTTAATCTTGCTTTTTCTTTTTCATTGATATAAGGAGATACTAAAGCATAATTATTATTATACCAATAAGAGATATCGTCTTCTGCATAAGAGGTAAAGCCTTCATCCATCCAAGGGAATAAACTTTCATTGGTACCTAAAATATGTTGATACCAACTATGCATCCACTCATGAAACACTGTTCCAAGACCAGGCCCTTTTAACAAAGTACCCATTCCATATTCCATACCCCCATCACCTCCTTGTACAAAAGAGTATACAGGATAAGGATAGGCTCCAAATTTTTTCTCCATATAAGGCAGGGCCTTCTCTGCAGCCCATAAAACATTGGCCCAGGCGCTATCAGAAGAAGCATTTTTTTCTTTGAAATAAACATGGAAGGTTAAACCCTTACGCACTTCTTTAGATAAATGCTTGTAATGATTATCGGCAGCCCACATAAAATCGTGAATATTGTTTCCTTTAAAGTTCCAACTAAGATTACCAAATTTGTCGGCGACTGCATTCGGGTTTTGTAAAACACCCGTAGCTGCTACCATATAAGATTTATCTAAACTTAATGTCACATCATAATTGCCCCAAACACCATAAAACTCTCGGGCTATATAAGCATTGGCATTCCATCCTTGGTAATCGTATTCTACCATTTTAGGATACCACTGACTCATGGAATAACGCACACCCTCTGCATTGTCACGGCCAGAGCGTCTTATTTGTACAGGCACTTGCGCTTCAAATTGCAAGTTCATTTTAATAGAGGTTTTGGGTGCAATGGCTTGCGTTAGTTGTACTTCTAAGATAGTTTCGTGTTCTATTAATTTTTGAGCCTTACCATTGATTAAAATTTGACTTATTCTTTGATAACCTATTTCAGTAGGTGCTAATTTTTGAATACGGTCTCTTACCCTTCTATCCCAATCTTGTGAAGCTTCTTGACCTAACATAGTTGCATTAGAGGCAGTAATAGAACCACGCTTAAAATTTAATAAATTTTTTCCAAGCTCTCTACTACGAATATCCATTGAAGAATTAGGTTGAAAGGCATTCCAATACATATGGAAATATACTTTGCGCAAGGTATCGGGTGAATTATTGGTATATATTAATTCTTCTGTTCCCTTCACTATATTAGTAGTAACGTCAAGGGCTGCTTTAATTTTATAGTCGATACGTTGTTGCCAACGATCGGCTTGGGCATTAGAAAGATTTGCAAAACAAATAAATGCAAGAACAGATAGAATTGACTTCTTTATCATAGGGCTGAATTAAGAAGCTAATTTAATTCATTAATTAGAAATTTACTAATTATTATATAAATTGAGCTATAGGAAATGCTATTGCTTTCCGTCGACCACTATCACAATTTCTCCCTTCACTTGCTTGGAAGAGAAATGGGTAATTAAGTTGGCTAAAGAGTCCGAAATATTTTCTTCGTAAATTTTGGTAAGTTCTCTGCTTACAGAGGCTTGTCTATCGGCCCCAAAATGAGTGGCAAATAATTCTAATGTTTTTACTAAGCGCATAGGGCTTTCATAAAATATCATGGTACGCTCTTCGTTCGCCAAGGATTCCATTAAAGTTTTTCTGCCTTTTTTTAAAGGAATAAAACCTTCGAATATAAAACGAGTAGCAGGTAAACCACTATTCACTAGTGCTGGTACAAAGGCGGTAGCACCGGGTAAACTTGTAATAGCCACTCCAGCCGCTTTACAAGCACGTACTAATAAAAAGGCTGGGTCGGAAATGCCGGGTGTTCCTGCATCGGTAATTAAAGCAATATTTTTACCTGTTTGTAATTGTTGAACTAAATGATCCACCACCTTATGCTCATTATGTTGATGATAAGGCGTCAGTGGCTTATGAATTTTATAATGCTGTAATAACTTGGAAGAAGTACGCGTGTCTTCACATAAAATAAAATCTACTTCTTGAAGTACTTCAATTGCTCTGAAAGTAAAATCTTTTAAATTTCCAATAGGTGTAGGAACAATATATAACATGGAAATAATTAAAAAATTAATTAAAAGAATCTAGGACTTAAGAACCTCAATTTCAAAATATTCCATTACTGCATTGGCTAATAATTGCTTACTAGCCGTTTCTGCTATTTCTTTGGCGGCTGCTTCGTTAGCTGCTTCAATTTGTAATGTAATATGTTTTCCTACTCTTACATCTTGTACACCTGTCATACCTAAATTATGTAGACCCCCTAAAACTGCCTTTCCTTGAGGATCTAATAAATCTTTCAAAGGCATTACTTTAATTTGAACTTGAAATGTCATACGAATTTTATTGAGTGATTGTTTTTCTGTAAAACGAAGATACTAAGCAATAGCCAATAAAGGCAAATGGGATGGCCATCCATTTAAAAAAGTAGGCAGAAATAATGGTTTCTACTACTACGAAGGCTAAGGGTAGTATTAATTTCTTCTTGCTACTTAAACTCTTCAAAGCTAGCATGGGTCTATCCATCACCATCAGATAAGAAACTATAATTATATAGATATACCAAAATGTTGGGTTCAATAATAATTTAGAGAAAATAGTAGTTTGAGACTGCCAATACACTAGTGGAAAGGCTGCTGTTAAAATGCCTATCATAGGTATGGGCACCCCTTTAAAATAAGTGGATTGGTCTGGATCGATATTGAATTTAGCTAAACGGTAGGCTCCTGCTAAAGCTATAATAAAGGCAGGCGCCATCATTATAGTTGTGTGCGATAAGGCATTGATATCGGAAGCAAGGGATAGTCTTAAGAATTGAAAAACAATAAAAGCAGGCGCCACTCCAAAACTTACTACATCTGCAAGTGAATCGAGTTGCTTTCCTAATTCAGAATTTACTTTTAATAAACGAGCAGCAAAACCATCAAAAAAGTCAACTACAGCTGCTAGTCCTATAAACATACTCGCATAATATATTTGCTCTGGAATTTCAATAACCATTGCTCCTGTTTCATCTAAGGTAGCCATAGTGCCCGATTGAAAACTAACCAGAATGGCAAGGCAGCCAAAAAATAAATTAAGCAGTGTAATTAAATTAGGAATCTGTTTTTTCATCTTCGTTTTTATTTTTTACCGCTTTTTACTCTTCGCATCAAGGCTTCTATTTCTTCAGCTTTAATAGGTATATTTTTCATTAAATCCTGATGACCTGTTTTGGTAATCCAAATATTATTTTCAATACGCACGCCCATTTTTTCTTCCTTGATATAAATACCCGGTTCTACTGTAAATACCATACCTGCTGTAATAGGAGCGGTTCTTGTTCCTAAGTCGTGCACATCTATTCCTAAATGATGCGATATACCATGGTATAAATATTTTCTATAGGCCCTGTTTCCTGTATCTTCATTTTTTACATCTGACTTGCTTATTAAACCAATTTTTAAAAATTGCTTACTTGCTTCCTCTCCTACTTTGTCGGTATAATTTACAATGCTAATACCAGGTTTTAAAATAGACTTTGCATAATCATGCAGATGCAAACAAGCATTGTATACTTGTTTTTGTCTTTTAGTGAATTTGCCATTCACAGGAACGGTTCTAGTTAAGTCGGCGCAGTAGCCACCATACTCCGCACCAAAATCCATCAAGATTAATTCTCCGTCCTTACATACATTGTTATTACTTATATAATGTAAGGTTCTTGCATTATCACCACTCGCTATTATGCTATGGTAAGCTACTCCTGTGGCTCGTTGAGATAAAAATGAATGATAAATTTCTGCTTCAATTTCATATTCCTTCACACCTGGCTGAATGAATTGCAATAACCTTCTAAAAGCCACTTCGGTAATATCAATCGCTTTTTGAATGACTTGCACTTCTTCTTTAGTTTTCACTGCACGCAATTCTTTCATAATGGTGGCAGCTCTGCAAAAACTATGTAGTGGATACCTTGCTTTCATTTCATCTATAAAACGGTATTCACTGGTTCTTAATAAATTATTTTTTCTATCGTTTTCATTTGAGTCTAAATAAATGGCATTGGCTAAATGTATCCACTGTTGTAAGATACCATCTAATACATCTACCCATACAATGGTTTTCATTCCAGAAATAGAGGTGGCTTCATTGGCTCTTAATCTTTTACCATCCCAAATTTCTTTTAACTCCTGTGGTCTTACTAGCACTAGTACTTCTCTAAATTTTGGATCGGGGTTGTCTGGAAATAAAATAACCATGGAACCCTCTTGCTCAATACCCGATAACCAATACAATTCAGTGTTTTGTTTAAAGTCATGTAAGGCATCTCCATTTAAGGGATATTCGTCGTTACTTACAAAAATGGCAATACTATTTTTTTGCATTTTGGATACAAAACGCTTTCTATTTTGAATAAATATTTGGGAGTCTAAGGCTGTGTATTTCATAATAAAAACTTTATTAATTAATAAGGGCAAGTTAATTAAAAAATGAATCCTTTAGGCGATCTTACCCCAGCCAATTTTGCTTTTTTGACTTATTAAAAAACTCCTAACCACTGCATTTTCAGGCAGTTGAAGGGTAGGATCCTTTTCGCATAGCTCGAAAGCCGCTATTCTTGCTTCTTCCAATGCTTTTTTATCATTAATAATATTGGCTAATTTAAAGTTCAAAGCACCGCTTTGTCTTGTACCATCAATATCTCCAGGGCCTCTCAATTCTAAATCTTTTTCAGCAATTACAAAACCATCGTTGGTAGTACACATTATTTTTAATCTTTCCTTCGCCTCTCTACCTGCTTTTACACTACTTAATAAAATACAATAACTCTGTTCTTTACCTCTACCTACTCTTCCTCTTAATTGATGCAATTGTGATAAGCCAAATTTTTCCGCACTCTCTATGACCATCACACTTGCATTGGGCACATTCACCCCTACTTCAATGACTGTGGTGCCCACTAATATTTGTGTGTCCCCCGTTTTAAAGCGGTGCATATTGGTTTGCTTTTCTACACTGCTTTGTCTTCCATGCACCATGCTAATTTTATAAGTAGGTTCTGGAAAAAAACTTTTCACTTGTTCATAGCCCTGCATTAAATCTTCAAAACTTAATTTTTCACTTTCTTCAATTAAGGGGTATACATAATAAGCCTGTCTTCCTTTTATAATTTCTGTTTTAACAAAATCCATGACACTGGCCCTTGATGTTTCATAACGGTGTACTGTTTTAATAGGTTGTCTACCGGGTGGTAGTTCATCCATTACACTGTAATCTAAATCGCCAAAAGCCGTCATGGCTAATGTTCTAGGAATAGGTGTTGCCGTCATGACTAATACATGCGGAGGTATAGTTGATTTTTTCCAAAGCCTTGCTCTTTGTGCCACGCCAAATCGGTGCTGCTCATCAATCACTGCTAATCCTAAATTTTTAAACTGAACTATATCCTCTATTATAGCGTGTGTACCTACTACAAAATGTATATCGTCTTCTAACAATCCTTTTAAAATTCTTCTACGCTCTCCAATTTTAGTACTACCCGTTAATAATGCAATTTCAATGGGCATTTCTTTTAACAATTCCTTTAAACTCTCATAATGCTGCCCTGCTAAAATTTCGGTAGGTGCCATTAAACAACTTTGAAAACCATTGTCAGCAGCAATTAACATAGCAAGTAGTGCAATCATGGTTTTTCCACTACCTACATCACCTTGCAGGAGTCTATTCATTTGATAACCTTTGCCAACATCTTGTCTAATTTCTTTGATGACTCTTTTTTGCGCCCCTGTTAATTCAAAAGGCAAGTGTTTGCTGTAAAAAGTATTAAAATAAGTACCTACTTTTTCAAACAATTGCCCCTTGCTATTTTTATGTCTATCTATTTTTATTAAATTAAGTCTTACTTGTGCTATAAATAATTCTTCAAAAATAAGTCGGTCTACTGCTTTTTTATAATGCGCTTGTGAGGTGGGAAAATGTATTTGTCTATAGGCCTCCCATCTGCCCATTCTGTTTGCTAATAAATGTTTAGGTAAATTTTCGGGTACATCTCTATCACTTATTTGTTGAAATAAAGTTTGCGTGAGTTTGCCAATTTGTTTGGCATTGAGTCCGCGCGCCTTTAATTTTTCGGTGGTAGAATAAACTGGTTCTAATAAAGATTTTTGCGCCATCGTACTTGCCACATAAGGTTCAATTTCAGGATGCACCATTTGAGGCTTACCATTAAAAAAACTTACCCTTCCAAATACTAAATAAGCCTGGCCCTCTATTATATTTTTCTGCACCCAGGTTATTCCTTGAAACCAGGCCAGTTCAATACTGCCCGTTTCATCCTTTAATTGAGTCACCAAGCGTTTCGACCTTTTTACACCAATAATATCAATGCCTTGTAAGACCCCTTTTATTTGTATAAAATCCATATCGGGCGTAATGGAGGCAATGGTATTCACCTTGGTTTTATCGATATGCCTAAACGGAAAATGATGCAGTAGGTCGTTAAAAGTGAATAAACTCAGCTCTTTTTTAAGCATATCAGCCCTCAAAGGGCCCACCCCTTTAAGGTATTCAATGGGATTAGATAAAAGAGAAGCTGTTGACAAACTAAATATTTTTAAATTCTGTACAAATATCCCAAAAAGATGGCAAAAAATGGGTTCCTGATTCATTATCTTCGCAGTTCTATGAAAAAGGAAATTGTATTAAGCGGAATTAGGCCTACAGGCTTCTTGCACCTAGGCAATTATTTTGGCGCTATGCGTAATTATGTACGTATGCAAGATGAATACAACTGTTACTTTTTCGTAGCCAACTGGCATAGCTTAACCACCCATCCCGATACCAAAACTTTGAAAGAAAGTGTACTAAGAGTAGTGGCTGAAAATATTGCTTGTGGACTAGACCCAGAAAAAGTGTCTTTATATGTACAAAGCGATGTTCCTGAAATTGCAGAATTATATTTGTATTTAAATATGTTGGCTTATAAAGGAGAATTAGAAAAGACTACCTCTTTTAAAGACAAAGTGCGCATGCAACCCGAAAATGTGAATGCAGGACTACTTACCTACCCTGTTTTACAAGCAGCTGATATTTTAATACACCGTGCAGTGAAAGTGCCAGTGGGCAAGGACCAAGAACAAAATTTAGAAATGGCCCGTAATTTTGCAGAACGTTTTAATTACAGATACGGTGAAACCTTTCCTTTACCTTATGCCTTTAATTATAATAGCGAACTGGTAAAAATATTGGGCCTTGATGGCAATGGGAAAATGAGTAAGAGCGAAAACCAAAACACCACTTTGTTTTTAGCAGACGAAGACGAAACCATTCGAAATAAAATTAAAAAAGCCAAAACCGATCAAGGGCCCCTTACACCTAATTCAGTGAAGCCCGATTATATTGAGAACCTATTTACCTTAATGAAATTAGTCAGTAGTAGCGATACAGTGAAAAAATTTGAAGATGATTTCAATAATAGCAGTGAGGGGAATTGTATCATAAGATACGGAGATATGAAAAAGCAATTGGCCGAGGATATGGTTAGATTTATTCAACCTATTCGTAATCAGGCGCTTGATTTACAAAACAACAAAGAATTACTTATAAAGATCATTAGACAAGGGGCAGATAAAGCCAGAGCAAGTGCCACTGATACCTTGTCCATTGTAAGAAAGGCCGTTGGGATGGATTATTAAACAAGACAAATTAATTATCAACAAAGATTAGATAGTACTAAACTATTTTGTATTTTCACGACCATGGCAAAAGCTAAAAAACCAAAACACGTTGCAGTTGCAGGAAACATTGGAGCGGGTAAAACTACCTTGACTGAAATGTTAAGTAAGCATTATCGTTGGATTCCTCAGTTTGAGGACGTAGACCATAACCCCTACTTGATGGATTTTTATGACGACATGACGCGTTGGAGTTTTAACCTCCAAATTTATTTTTTACATGGCCGATTGAACCAAATTTTAGAAATTCAAAGAGGAACTGAAACAGTCATTCAAGATAGAACCATTTATGAAGATGCAAATATTTTTGCACCCAACTTGCACGAAATGGGCCTAATGAGCAAAAGAGATTTCGATAACTATTTTGGATTTTTTAGCACCATTAAAACAATGGTACAACCTCCAGACTTACTCATTTACCTAAAAGCCTCTGTACCTACCTTGGTATCTCAAATTCAAAAAAGAGGTAGAGAATATGAAGAAAACATTCGTTTAGATTATTTAAAAAAATTAAACGAGTACTACAATAAATGGGTGGATGGCTATAAAGAAGGTCCTATTTTAATTATTGACTGCGATAAAAATAAATTTGGCGAATCAGAAGAAGATTTAGGCGAAATTATAAGCAAAGTGGATGGTATGCTTTATGGACTTTTTTAAATACCCCATTTAAAAATTATTTGACTGGTATGAATAATATTACCCTTTCCCTATTAGAAGAAATAAAGTCTATTGTAGGGGCTACTTACTTTTTTACAGACGAAGAAAGCTTTGCTAAATACGGCAGTGATGAAACGGAAAAATTACATTACGCACCACAGGTAGTAGTAAAGCCAAGAACTGCTGAAGAAATCTCAAAATTATTAATACTTTGTAACCAACATTTAATTCCTGTCACACCGAGGGGTGCTGGCACTGGACTTACAGGTGGCGCTCTACCTCATTTGGGCGGTTTGCTTATTTCTATGGAACGTTTTAATTCCATTGTAGAAATTGATGAAAGAAATTTACAAGTCACCACCGAGCCTGGAGTCATCACTGAAGTTTTACAAAATATAGTCAAAGAAAAAGGTTTGTTCTATCCTCCCGACCCTGCCAGTAAAGGAAGTTGTTTTATTGGTGGTAATATTTCTGAAAATTCCGGAGGGCCTAAGGCGGTGAAATATGGTGTTGTGAAGGATTATGTTTTAAACTTAGAAATAGTTTTACCTACTGGTGAAATTATATGGACAGGTTCCAATGTTTTAAAAAATGCAACAGGATATAATTTAACTCAGTTAATAGTAGGTAGTGAGGGTACCTTGGGTATTGTTACTAAAATTGTTTTAAGATTAATTCCGCATCCAAAATTTGATTTATTAATGCTTGCTCCTTTTAATAGTGTGGAAAAAGCAAGTGAAGCAGTGAGTGCCATATTTAGAGCAGGTATTACGCCTAGTGCCATGGAGCTTATGGAAATTGAATCTATAAAATTAGCTAGTAAATTATGTGAAAGCACAGCCATTCCCATTACGGAAGGCTTAGAAGCGCATTTAATTATTGAAGTGGATGGCAATGATCTAGATGTATTGATGAAAGACATGGAAGCCATTGCTGCAGTCTTAGCCAACTATGAAGTGGGTGAATTGTATTTTGCCGATGATGCCCAACAAAAAAATGAACTTTGGAAAATACGCAGAAAGGCAAGTGAAGCCTCTGTAGCAGCAGGTTATACCATTGAAGAAGATACGGTGGTACCCAGAGCTGAATTACCCAAATTAATAAAAGGAGTCAGAGCATTGGCCCTTGAAAATGGATTCAAAGTTGTTTCTTATGGTCATGCAGGAGATGGAAACTTGCATATTAGAATTAACCATCCTAAGTACAAAAAGAGTTATGAAAATGAAGAGATACAAACCATCCTTACTAAAATTTTCGAATTGATAAAATCTCTTGGGGGTACTATTAGTGGAGAACATGGCATTGGTATTATCCAAAAATCTTTTATGCCCATTATGTTTGACAATGTAACGATGGAATTAATGAAGGGTATTAAGAGATTATTTGATCCTAATAATATTTTAAATGCTGGTAAAATTTTTGATGTAAAAAAATAAGAGGGCTATTCTCCTTATGAAAAAATCTTTTATACTACTTGTTTCCCTTCTTATACTAAGTTTTGCTTTTACTAGCCATTTAGCCCAAGCTCAAAATATTATTCAAACTCAAAAAGTATTGGAAGAAGAAAAGCCTATTTTATTTGGTGGGGGTTTATTACTAGGTGTAGGAATGAACTCTTTTCAATTCGGTCTTAATCCTGAGATTTTAAAAAGCTATAATAAATACATTGACGCAGGTATTATTGCCAATATCTACTATTCTTCTTTTAGTATTTCATTAGGCTCAAATGAAAAAATTAAAAACTTTCAATTAGGTGCGGGTGTATTTGCTAGAGTATGGCCTGTTGAACAATTCTTTGTTCAAATACAACCAGAATACAATAGAACTTGGACTTCTGCCAATAATTATAGTAATGGTGTAAAAGCTAGTACAAGTTATGGTGCCACTAGTTTATTAGGTGGCATTGGTTATGGCACACATAATGCAAATGGTATGTCTTATTTTTCTGTAATGATAGACTTATTAAACGCAGCGCAATCTCCCTACCGAATTGGTCAAACAAGGGCCCAACCCATCATTAGAGCAGGTGCGGGTTTCCCTATTTTTAGAAAAAAAAGCGGATTAAAAAAATAGAGAATTAAGATAGTAAAAACTTAAGTTAAGAAAGATGAAGCTTAAGCGCCTCCACAGAGGTACAAACAATTATTCTTTCTTTCCAATTGTCATACATAAAGCCCTCTGTATCCATTTTATCTAAAAGATGGATAAGGAAATCATAATACCCATCAATATTAAGTATGAATACTTTCATACTATGTATTTTTAAATTATTCCAAGTGAGCATTTCAAATAATTCATCTAATGTGCCCATACCACCAGGAAGTACTAAGGCGGCATCTCCTTTTTCATAAAGTATTTTTTTTCGCTCATGCATCGTCTCCGTTATAATTAATTCAGTAAGTCCAGTATGTTGCGCCTCCCATTCTAATAATAATTTGGGCATAATACCTATAACTTTTCCACCTTGGTCAAGACATCCATTGGCTAAGGCACCCATTAAACCTTTATTTCCTCCCCCATACACTAATTCAATATTTTCTTGAGCTAAGAGATTACCTAATGCAGTTGCGGCTGTCAAAAAACTAGTGTTCTTCCCAGATTTTGAACCGCAGAAAACAGTAAGGGACTTGATTTTCATAAAAACTAATTTTTAACTTGAATATAGATACAATTTAGCTAATTATTTCAAAGATTCTTATTACTTTGCCCACTCAAACCCTGTCTATGAGCGCTAGTTTACTTTTTATTTTTATAATCATCTACTTTGGTATCTTATTAGGAGTGGCGAAGATTGCTGGAAAGAATAGTAACAATATGTCTTTTTTTATAGGTAATAAAAATAGTAATTGGATGCTAGTGGCCTTTGGTATGATTGGCACTTCTTTAAGCGGTGTTACCTTTGTAAGTGTTCCTGGCGCTGTCGGTAAAGACGCCTTCCATTATTTACAAATTACCCTTGGTTATTTAATCGGATACCTTACTATCGCCTATGTTTTATTACCCATTTATTATAAACTGAACCTCACTTCTATTTATCATTATTTAGAGCAAAGATTGGGTTTTAATGCCTATAAAACCGGGGCCTCCTTTTTTGTTTTATCAAGAACACTAGGCGCCACCGCCCGGCTTTATTTAGTGGTAAAAATTTTACAAGTATTTATTTTAGATAGTTTGGGTGTACCTTTTTGGGCCACCACCCTTGTTATATTAATTATGATTTTACTATACACTTATGAAGGAGGTGTAAAAACCATTGTTTGGACCGACACCCTGCAAACATCAGGTATGTTAATGGGGTTAATCATATGTAGTATTTATATTTTAAGCAATTTACATTTATCGGTAACAGATGCATTGCAGGCTATGCAAGTGAAAGGCATTGCGACTGTTTTTAATACGGATGTCAATAGTAAAACCTTTTTCTTAAAACAAATTGTAGGAGGTGCCTTTATTACACTTACCATGACAGGCTTAGACCAAGAAATGATGCAAAAAAATATTTCGGTAAAGACTTTGAAAGATGCCCAAAAAAATATGGTGACCATTGGTTTCACTATGTTATTGGTGATTAGTTTGTTTTTATTCTTAGGGGGTTTATTAAATTTATATGCTGCACAAAATAATATTATGGCTACCGGTGATGACTTATTTCCAAGTATTGCGCTTTACCATATGCCTCCCTATATTTCTATTATTTTTATTTTAGCATTGATATCAGCTTTATTCCCTTCTGCCGACGGAGCCATTACCGCCTTAACTTCTAGTTTCTGTATTGACTTATTAGGTATGCAAAGAAATTTAGACTGGGATGAAGCTCAAAAGAAAAAAATTAGACAAAGAGTACATTTAGGTTTTGCCTTCTTGTTTTTAATAATAGTACTAGTGTTTAAATGGATTGATAATAAAAGTATTATTGATTTACTTTTAAAAATTGCCTCTTATACCTATGGCCCATTATTAGGTTTATTTGCTTTTGGCATACTTACTAAAAGAAAACTAGTGGACAAATGGTCGTTTATCCCTTGTTTTCTAGCCCCTCTGTTATGTTTATTGCTAGATTACGCCCAAGCCTTTCTATTTGGAAACTTCAGAATTGGGCAAGAGCTACTCATTATCAATGGTCTACTCACCTTTATAGGTCTTTGGTTAATTTCAAGGCCAAATACAGAAAAAAAATAGACCTTTGTTCCATGGATTTTATTAACCCATTGGCGAACAACTATACTCAAGCATATTCTAATGTAACTCCTAGTTATCTAAAAAGCTTATACGAGGAAACTTTGTCGACCCATGAACATGGCCATTTACAAAGTAGTTGGACCCAGGGAGGCTTCTTAAGCTTTATAAGTAAAATGTTATCGCCCACCCATATTTTAGAAATTGGAAGCTTTATTGGTTTTAGTGCTTTATGTTTAGCGGAGGGTTTAACCGACAATGGAGAATTACATACTATTGAATTAAGAGAAGAAGACGCAAAAAAAGCGCAAACTGCTTTTGATATTAATCCTAGATCCAAACAACTGTACATGCATGTAGGTGCTGCTAAAGAAATTATTCCAACCCTAAATAAAAAATGGGACCTTATATTTATTGATGCAGATAAAACTAGTTATATCGATTACTATAATTTGGTATTACCCCTATTAAATGATAAAGGAATAATTATTGTAGACAATGTACTTTTTCATGGAGAGGTGTTAGAGGACTCAATAAAAGGTAAAAGTGCTAAGGCCATTCAGGCTTTTAACGAGCATGTTCTTTCAGACCCAAGTACTGAACAAGTGATGTTAACCATTAGAGATGGCTTAACTTTAATCAGAAAAAAATAATAGTATGAAAATAAGTAAGCTTGCTTTAGTCTTCTTTTTTACATTACCCCTAACCACCCTAGCACAGAAAACGGCTACCTTAATATATATTGACCAGTTTAAAGATATTGCTGTGAGCGAAATGAAGCGCACAGGTATACCGGCTTCTATTACTTTAGCGCAAGGCATTATTGAATCCAATAGCGGTGAAAGCAATTTGGCTTTAAATTTTAAAAATCATTTTGGTATTAAATGTAAAACTGACTGGAAAGGAGAAACGACTTACCAGGATGATGATTCAAAGCAAGAATGTTTCAGGGTTTACCCCAATTCGAATACTTCTTTTATTGATCATTCTAATTTTCTAAAAACCAGACCTAATTACGCCCCATTATTTGAACTTGACCCGGTAGACGACTCTGCTTGGGCTTACGGGCTTAAAAAAGCAGGTTATGCCACTGCTTCGGATTACCCTAAGAAACTACTTAAAGTCATTAATGATTTCGAACTTTCTCAATTTAATTTTCCTGAACTTGGCATTTATGACAACGATACCCCTACTCTAAAAGTAGATACAAGTAAAAAAGTAGAAGCGCGTAAAGCCATCGAGCCCATTATAGCAGCTGATTCAGTTAAAAAAACGGAAGATACCCTAAGTCAAATAAAAATAAATGTAGTAGATACCATTCAGCTTTCTAGCGTAAAAGGAATAAGTAGCTCAGATGCTATAAAAATTACTGCGCCCAATACCATGAATAGAATTGGTAGTATACCCATAGAGTTTTCTAAAGACAGCCTTTCTAAAAAAGATACAAGTTCCCTAATTACCCGAACAGAAAATACTGTTTTAAAAATTGAATACCCTAAAGGAAAATTCAAAGCCAATCAACTATTAGCTATTTACGCAACAGTAGGTAGTTCATTTTTAGATATTGCCAATACTTATAATATAGCCTTATATAAACTTTATAGCTATAACGATTTAGCTGAAACAGACCTAGTTGCTAAAGATCAGATTCTGTATTTAGTACCCAAAAGAAAAGAAATAAATAAAAAGGTACATTTGGTAGTTGCGGGCGAGCGCTTATATGAGATTAGTCAAAATGAAGGCATTCAGTTAAATTACTTGCAAACTTATAACGCAGGTGTGACCGATAAAACATTAGTAGTAGGATCTACCCTAGTTTTATTCAAAACCAATGAAGCGCCTAAAATAAGTGCAGCTCCCATAAAAAGTATAAATACCCCTAGTTTTTTTAAGCGTAAAAAAAAATAATTAATTATGAATAGTATTAAAGTATTAGATAAAGAATTTGTTCCCTACTTAAGCGAAAAAGAAATTCAAGAAAAAATTACTGTATTAGCTATGCAATTAAATAAAGACTATGCAGGCAAAAGACCTATTTTTTTATCCATTTTGAATGGCTCCTTTTTGTTTACTGCCGATTTATTTAAACAAATAACTATTGAAGCCGAAGTTTGCTTTATTAAACTAGCTTCTTATAAAGGCATGTCTTCTTCAGGCAATGTCATTACTGCCATTGGCCTTGAAGCCAATGTGAGTGGAAGGGATATTATTATTTTAGAAGATATTATTGATACAGGTAAAACCTTGCACCACTATTTACCTCAACTACTTTCAAGTGGCCCTGCCTCGGTAAAAATTGCTGTATTATTAAATAAAAAAGAGGCTTTACAATTTCCTGTACAAGTAGACTATACTTGCTTTGATATACCTAATAAGTTTGTAGTAGGCTATGGCCTTGACTATGATGGACTAGGCAGAAACTCAAAAGATATCTACCAATTAAAATAAAATTACTTTGTAGGCTTAGGCTGAAAGTTGGGACTTTGCTGCATCTTTTCTAAGATAGCTTTTTCCTCTGCACTTACATGCTGTGGTGTCCATACATTCACATTAATGAGTTGGTCTCCCTTCGCATATCCTTGCACTTCTGGAAAACCCTTTCCTTTTAACCTAAATACTTTTCCACTTTGCGTACCTGGTGGAATTTTAATTTTCGCTCTACCATCAATGGTAGGCACTTCTACACTTGTTCCAAATACCGCATCAGGTATGGTAATATATAAATCAAATGAAACATTTAATCCATCTCGATGTAAACTCTCATGTGCTTCTTCTTCAATCATGATAATTAAATCACCCGAACTTCCACCACGCTCACCCGCATTACCTTTTCCAGACATACTTAACTGCATTCCATCTTGCACACCACCAGGAATATCAATGGATATAGTTTCTTCTCCATATACACGACCTTCCCCTTTACAAGGACTACATTTAGCAGTCACTGTATTACCTTCTCCATTGCAAGTAGGACAAGTATTCACCGTTTGCATTTGTCCTAAAAAAGTATTAGTTACTCTTTTTACTTGACCTGCTCCATTACAAGTGCCACAGGTTTGCACACTATTTTTATCTTTTGCACCATTCCCTCCGCAAGTAGTACATAAAACATGTTTTTTTACTTTTACTTGCTTGTTGGCTCCATTCGCAATTTCTTCAAAGTTCATCTTAAGCTTAATTCTTAAGTTACTTCCTCTTTGCCCTCTCGATCTTGAAGATCTTGATCGACTTCCTCCACCACCAAAAAATCCACCAAACATATCTTCTCCAAATACATCTCCAAACTGACTAAATATATCATTCATATCCATTCCACCACCGCTAAATCCTCCACCGCCGCCAGCTCCTGGACTAAATGCTGCATGTCCAAATCGATCATACTTAGCTTTCTTATCTCCATCACTTAAAACTTCGTAAGCAGAAGCTGCTTCTTTAAATTTTTCTTCCGCAGCTTTATCTCCCGGATTTCTATCTGGGTGAAATTGCATCGCCACTTTACGATATGCTTTTTTAATTTCATCCGTTGACGAAGATTTCGTGACGCCCAATATATCGTAATAATCTCTTTTTGACATAGTCGAATTTTATTTTCCTACCACTACTTTTGCGAAGCGGATAATTTTATCATTTAAAAAATAACCTTTAGTAATCTCATCTACTACTTTCCCTTTTTGTTTGTTATTGGTAACAGGAATTTCTGTAATAGCTTCATGTAGTTCAACATTAAAATCCTTGTGTAAGCTTTCCATGGCAGTCACTCCTTTGGATTGCAAAGTAGATCTCACTTTATTAAACACTAATTGAATACCTTCTTTTTGTACAGCAATATCATCGGCACTATTTAATTGTTTTTCTGCTCTATCACAATCGTCCATCACTTCTAACATAGAAACAATGACGTCTTTTCCAGCTGTTTGAATGAGGTCCAATCTTTCCTTGGCAGTTCTTCTTCTAAAGTTTTCAAATTCTGCCATTAAACGCAGGTATTTATCCTTTTGATCGGCAAAATCTAGCTTTAATTGGTCTAGTTCGCTCAGGGGCGTTTCTTCTGAAGCAGGATCAGTTTCGGCGTTGTTTTCGGCCTCATTTTGAGCATCAATGGCTTGATCCTTAGTTTCCAATTCTTTGTCTTCCATAGTTTTCATATTGTTACAAATATCTCCCAAAAATATTGCCAAATCAACAAATAGAGCAAAATTGACAGAAATAGACCTAAAATAGGCACAAGTTGTCACTCATTTGGGCGCTATATTTGTGCCATGACAAAGGTGTATTTAAACAAGAAAATTAACCCCAGAATTGCCCAGGGTCACCCCTGGATTTACAATAACGAGGTAGACCGTATTGCAGGGCCTATTGAACCTGGAGATATTGTAGAGGTTTACTTCTTTGATGGCCAATTAGCAGGCAGGGGCTATATCAACCCCAATTCTCAGATTATTATAAGATTGCTTACCCGAAAAAGAGAGGAAATTGATGCCCCCTTTTTCTATGAAAAAATAAAAACTGCATGGGCCTATAGACAACAGTTGGGTTATACCGAAAACTGTCGTCTAGTATTTGGAGAAGCCGATGGATTACCCGCATTAATTATTGATAAATTCAATGACTATTTTGTTTTGCAAACCTTATCCTTGGGTATTGATATTTGGAAACCAGCCATTGTGGATGCCATTCAAAAAATATTTAGCCCTAAAGGAATTTATGAAAGAAACGATGTACCTGTTAGAGAATTAGAAGGACTAAAGCAAGTAAAAGATTTTTTAACGGAACCCTTCCCTACTGAAATAATTATTAAGGAAAATGATTTACAGTTTTATGTAAACATTGAAACAGGACAGAAAACAGGCTATTTTTTAGACCAACAAGATAATCGTAGGGCTATCAAAGAAATTGTAAAAGGCGCCGATGTGTTAGGAGCCTTTACGTATACAGGTACTTTTGAAATACATGCCGCCCATTATGGAGCAAAATCGGTTTTGGGTATTGATATTTCAGAATCGGCAGTAGCACAGGCGAATAAAAATGCGGCTTTAAATAAACTAGAGCATATTGTAAAGTTTGAAGCCATGAATGCATTTGATGTATTAAAAAAATGGGGCAAAGAAGGCAGAAAATATGATGTAGTAATGTTAGACCCTCCTGCTTTTACAAAAAGCAGAAATAATATTGATAAAGCCATTACAGGGTATAAAGAAATTAATTTAAGAGGCATGCAAATGCTTCGTAATGGTGGTTTCTTAGTAACCTCAAGTTGTACCAACCTGGTGAGCCCTGAATTATTTTTAGAGACTATACAAATGGCTGCCTGGGATGCCAAGAAAAGAATACGTCAGGTCACTTATCAATCACAGTCTAGTGACCATCCTATAATTTGGGGTATGGAAAATACACACTACTTAAAGTTTTTAATTGTAGAAGTTTGTGATCGATAAATTTACGTTTTATAAAAATTAACCTAAAGAAAAAGGGTCCCGATGTATCGGGACCCTTTTTAAAAATCATAAGAGGTCAAAATTGTTTGGGCTTATATTTTATAAAGCCCTAACAATTAGCGACTCTTCAGTTCAATTTATTCAAAGTGGTTTGAATAGCTTCAAAATTTGGTAAGTCACCAGGGGTTGCACAAATTTCTTCATATTGAATAACCCCTTCTTTGTCTACTACAAAGGCAGCACGCTTGCTTACTCCTTGCATTTCAAAAGCAGGGAACACATCGTATTTAACACCATAATCAGCAATAGCTGTTTTATTAAAATCACTTAATAAAGAGAAATTTAATTTTTGCTCTTCTTTGAATTTACCTAAAGTAAATAAAGAGTCTACAGAAATACCTAATACCACTGCATTGGCAGTATTGTAGGTTCCAATGTTATCTCTGATGCTGCACAATTCTGCAGTACAAACGCCTGTGAAAGCTAAAGGGAAGAATAAGATGACTACATTTTTACCTTTATAATCTGCCAAGTTTACCGCTTTTTTTTCTGTATCAAAAAGTGTAAAAGCTGGTGCTAGTTTACCCATTAAATTGCTCATGATGTATTGTATTTTTTTGTTTTAATTTTTAACGACCTAAAAGTAAAAATTCTTTACCGAATTCTAGTTTAAAGTGTCTTTTATTCTCCTATTTTTTTTCTCTTTTCGAAAGCTCATTGACTGAATCCATTAATTCTTTAAATTCTATGGGGTGTTTTTGCAAGTAATCGATGGTATTATAAAATTCAACTCTGTCTACCTTATTTAAATCAAAGATTTGTTGGTAAAATTCGATATTTTTTTTATCTGCTTTCCAAGCACTATCTACCACAGAAACCCTCGTATAATACTCATCTGCCTGCATTAACTGCCAAACCACTGTTTGCATGGTTCTGCTATCAACACGCTTATCCTTAGCTGCCTTTGTTTGACAGCCGCATAAAATGCAAGAAAGTATTATCCATTTTTTCATTCCAGCTTTTCTTTATACTTGTTAATATTAGCAATATCTAAGGAAGATAAAGTAGTAAGTAATTGTTTTCGAGTCGCTTTATCTGATTTATTAAAAACACCTACGATTTCAGAAAATTTAGCCTGCATTAATATGGGAATTAGCATACCATTCACAGCACCTTCATTCATCTGTTCTAAGTTAATTAAAGCATTTAAGATATTACTCTTGGCTAGTTCTGGCTTATCTGTCATTTGATCTAAACCGTCTCTGTAATAACTATAAATAACATCATGCACTTTATCATTACCAGACTTGGTTAAGTTATCTATCAAAATATATCTATTTCTTTGACCATCATAGCTTTTCCAACCAGTAATACCACTGCCCTCTGGGGCATTGAATACTATATTGAGTGCTTTATTAAAATAAGGCATGCCGGCCTTTGGTGCAAAAGAATCATAATCAAGACCTAAAATAATATAAATATAATAGGCAAGGGTGGCAGTTAAGTTAGACTCCAAGGGGTCGGCACCTTGAATTCTATTTTCATTAAATTCAATAGGCTGAGAAAGCTGATATTTAAAAGTAAACTTAGCGTCCTGCATATTTAAAACGGAGCTACTATAACTAGCATTGAAAACAGGCCTATTGGAAACAATACTTAATTTGGCATCGTATACGCCCGGAGAGGCCACAGATTCAATCGTAATATAAAAGCTACAATCAATTTTTTCTTCGTTTGAAAAAGCGTCGTTGGCCCATTTACGCTGATTGATGAAATCTTTTAATTGAATTTGTAATTGAGGAAATATTTTAGAGTCTACTTGATTGTCTACTTTACTAGATTGTATAGTAATAGTGGCGGATAGTTCCTGCGCATGCAATGATGAAGCAAAAACAATACAAATAGAAATAGTGAATAATATTTTTTTAAACATAGCCTGCCTATTTAACCCTAAAATACAAAAACGTCCCGATACCTCAATAGTTCCGGAACGTTTTTAATTTTGTAGAAGCAAATACTAGCGGAATAAGTCGCTTTCTTCGTTTTTACGATAATATATTTTGTCATCGATGAATTCAGCAGTAGCTAGAATTGCTGGATTAGGCATACGCTCGTAAGCCTTAGAAATTTCGATTTGTTCTTTGTTCTCATGTATCTCTTCCAAGCTATCGGTATGACTAGCAAACTCTTCTAATTTACTGTGCAATTCTTCTCTTACAGAAATACTAATTTGATTGGCTCTCTTAGAGATAATAGAGATAGACTCATACAAATTACCCGTCTTCGCTTTTAAAGCTTTTAAACTTTTTGTTTCTACAACAGAAGGGGTGTTGGCACCCATATTTCTTCTTAGTTTACTCATTTTATTAAATTTAAAAAATTATCTGTTTGTTTCTTTATTTTTTTTGCTTCCCCCAATAATGGACTGTCGCTGTAACGGTCTACAAAATCATTGTACTCTAGTACCACTTTATCGAATCTTTCTTTTTGCTTATCTACAAAACTATTTTCAGCAAATTGATAATAAGCTTTTAAAGTAAGTAGTTTATACTTATCTGCATTTTTTGAATCAGGATAACCATCGGATAATAAACTATAAGAAATAGCTGCTGCTCTGTATAGTGCAAGGTCTGAATATAAGGTGGCAGTTTTAAAATCTTTCAATTCTAGCTTTGCTCTTGAGGCATCAATTACTTCAGTAGCGTCTTTTACTCTTGTACTAGTAGGATGGCCATCAATAAATTGTTGCATTAATTGAATGGTTCTATTCGTCGTAGTTTGGTCTAACTCTGCTTTAGGTGAACGCTTAAAATAAGTATAAGCTCTTAAATAATCCACTTCTTCCGTTCTTGGACTATTGGGGAAATACTCGACAAAAGTTTTAAATAAATTTTCTGCATTCTCATAATCTTTATCAAAGT
Organism: Sediminibacterium sp.; assembly: GCA_007280515.1. Classification (GTDB taxonomy): domain Bacteria; phylum Bacteroidota; class Bacteroidia; order Chitinophagales; family Chitinophagaceae; genus Sediminibacterium. Next base: position 2,106 of record QYPL01000020.1, on the reverse strand, counting down.
AATATGAGTTCGCAAATTTTAAATATAATTCTTCATAGCGAGGTGTTCCTTTCACAAAAGGCATTACTGATTCAAAGAGCTGCTGTGCGTTAGAATATTTTTTTTGTAAAAAATAACTCTCGGCTATTTTTACCTTATAATCGGTATCCTTATTCTTTAAAATTTTTTGGAATTTTGAAGTACAAGACGACAAGGCCAAAACAAGACAAAAAGCAATAAATATTCTATTCATACAGGGTTGCGAATTTAACTAATAATCCTCAATTTATGACTAAAATCGTCCAAATTGGGGGCTTTGGCGTTAAGATTATTATAAAAAAAGCCCCGCATAGCATCGCTAAACGGGGCTATATCAATTACTTAGACTAGATTAAGCGTCTTTTCCAGTTGCTTTATCGTCATCCATTTTAGCTCTAATTTCAGCCAAAGCACCTAGGTCACCCAAAGTAGATTTCTCCACTTTAGCTTGAACTGCTTTCACTGCTTTTTTAGTCTTTTCCGTTTCCACTTTTGCTTCTTTCTTAGCTACTTCTTTCTCTTCAGTGATAGCTTGTTCCCAAATTCTTGCATGAGAAACCACAATACGCTTTTCATTGCGATCAAATTCAATCACCATGAACTTCGATGTTTCTTCCGCTTGAACTTGTTTGCCATCTTCTTTCGCTAAGTGACGATTAGGTGCAAAACCTTCAAGACCATGTGGCAATTGTACAATTGCACCTTTTTCATCCTTACGGCTGATGGTACCATCATGAATAGATCCTATTGCAAAAGTTTGCTCTAATGCATTCCAAGGATCTTCTTCTAATTGCTTATGTCCTAATTGAAGTTTTCTATTTTCTTTATCGATGTTCAAAATTTTGATATCAATTGACTCTCCTACTTTCACATACTCAGAAGGGTGATTGAAGCGCTTCAACCAACTTAAATCGCTGATATGAATCATTCCACCAATGCCTGATTCTAATTCAATAAACACACCATAAGGAGTGATATTTTTTACAAGCCCTTTATGTTTGCTTTGTTCTGGGAATTTATTATCGATAGTGCTCCAAGGATCTTGAGACATTTGTTTAATACTCAAACTCATCTTACGCGCATCTTTATCTAAGGTGACCACTTTCGCTTCATGCTCATCTCCTAATTTGAAGAATTCTTTAGCATTGATAGGCGTGTTAGCCCAAGTAATTTCAGATACGTGTACAAGACCTTCAACACCTGGTTGAATTTCTAAGAAAGCACCGTAGTCTTCAATATTCACTACTTTACCTTTTATAACACTACCTTCTAATAATACTTGTGGTAATACATCCCAAGGGTGTGGCGTTAATTGTTTTAAACCTAAGCTGATACGTTTTTTGTCATCATCAAAGTCTAAAACTACCACTTGAATTTTTTGATCTAATTTAACCACCTCACTTGGGTGAGAGATTCTACCCCAAGAGATATCGGTGATATATAATAAACCATCTAATCCGCCTAAGTCCATAAATGCTCCGAAGTCAGTGATGTTTTTCACCACCCCTTCTAATACTTGACCTTTCTCTAATTTGCTCATGATCTCTGCACGTTGTGCTTCGATATCGCTTTCAATTAAGGCTTTATGTGATACAACGGCATTCTTAATAGTTTCGTTAATCTTCACTACTTTAAATTCCATTGTCTTTCCTACGAATTGATCATAATCTGTAACGGGCTTCACATCAATTTGAGAACCTGGCAAGAATGTTTCCATACCAAATACATCAACGATTAAACCACCTTTTGTTTTGCTAGTCACTAAACCAGTAACAACTTCACCAGTCTTATGTACTTCCATAATTCTTTCCCAAGCACGGTAAATACGAGCAGACTTACGGCTTAAGTGAAGATTACCATCACGGTCTTCTTTTTCTACTACCATTACCTCAACTGTATCTCCTGTCTTCACACCATTGGTGTCACGGAATTCATTTAATGAAACTAAGCCATCACTTTTAAAACCAATGTTTACTACAACATCTGTTTTAGTTAAAGCAACTACTAATCCATTCATGATTTCTCCATCAGAAATTTGTACGAAAGTGCCATCATACACTTTATCATACTTTACTCTTTCAGCTTCTG
>QYPL01000004.1 GCA_007280515.1 Sediminibacterium sp. | reverse complement strand
TGGAAACGCTCTACTAATTTAGACCTTTTTTAGTCCACTTTATGCTGACGATTTACAGGGGAGTATTAATCGCATTTCCATCTTTAGAATGTTTTTCTAAATAGCTCCATATTTGCTTTTCTAAAGATTCAATTTTGTTATTATAGAAATATGCCTGAGGATGCTGAGGTTTGACTCTTTCTTTCTTTTTATCCCAATCTTTTGAATTAATTACTATTCCAACTGATAGATTTAGTCTTTTATCTAAGCCTTTTACTTTAAGATATATTGGGCCTCTATCTTTTTTATTGCCTTTTGATAATAGTTGGTAATAATTTAATCTGATCATAACTTATATTTTATAATAAATATTTGCTTTTAGCTGAAAAATGATGTTTTTAGCTGTTTTAATAAAAATAAATAGGAGGGAGTCTGGAATAGAAAATAATGAATAACACTTAGAAAATAGACCTGCTAAATTAGTTGCTAAAAATAAACAGACTTTAAATAGTATTTCGGAGTAGCCCAAAAGTAAAAATGTTCCTAAACGCGTTGGTTTAGAAACATTTATGTGTTTTTCGTGTAAAAACTGTGATTCGGATTGGATTCGAACCAATGGCCCTCATCTTAGAAGGATGACGCTCTATCCAGCTGAGCTACCGAACCTCTTGTTTTCTTAGGCTGCAAATTTAATGAAAAATAAGCCTGATTTCAAAGAAAATAGACCTATAAATCAATCTATTGCCATTAAATCTCTAATCACAACGGAGGCCACAGTACAACCAAAAATAGCAGGCATATAGCTTAAAGTTCCAATAATAGACTTCTTGGGATATGCATTCTCTGTTTCAATGATACGAGATTGGTCGGGCTTTTCAGAACTAAATACCACTTTTAAGCCTTTTTTTATGCCTACTGCTTGCAAACGCTTTCTAACATAGCGCGCTAAATTACATTCATAGGTTTTGGATAAATCGGTGACTTTAATTTGTGAAGGATCTAATTTTCCACCAGCACCCATAGAACTTACAATATTTAATTTTCTATCCATACAACCTTTTATTAAATCTACTTTAGCAGATAAAGTATCAATACAATCTACCACATAATGCCAGGGCTCTTTTTCAATTAATGCAACCATTGATTCGTCTTCCACAAATTCTTCTAAGACCGTTAAATCAAGTAAGGGGTTAATATCCAATAATCTTGCAGCCAAAACCTGCGCTTTAGACTTATTGATAGTGGAATGAAGCGCTGGAATTTGTCTATTAATATTACTATCATCAATAGTGTCATTATCTACAATAGTCATTTTTCCAATGCCGGCTCTCACAATCATTTCTGCACAAATACCTCCCACGCCACCAAGCCCAATAATAAGTACATTTTTACGCATTAATTTCTCAACTTGTTCGTCTCCTAACATTAATTGTGTTCTACTCATCCAATAAGGTATCATATTGTATCTTTAAGTCATTAAACAACATTCGTATGAAAAAAGCCTTCATTACTTTATTTGCTTTTTTGTTGCTATTTCAAAATAGCTTTGCGCAAAATTCGGGTAATAATTCCATAAAAATACTTACTCAGAAAAAAGGAGTAAGTATTAGAGCTTTAGCTGTACCCAATCTAAATACTATTTGGGCTAGTGGATCTAAAGGAAGTATTGCTAGATCGGTAAATGGCGGAACCGATTTTGAATGGATGCAAGTTAAAGGCTATGAGACCAGGGATTTTAGATCCATTCATGCTTGGGATGATAAGCAAGCTATTATAGTTGCTGTAGCCGCACCTGCTATAATATTAAAAACAAAAGATGGCGGAACTTCTTGGTATAAAGTATATGAAAATACCGATACACTCATGTTTTTAGATGCCATTCATTTTAAAGATGCCTCGAATGGTTTAGTAGTAGGAGATCCAATTGGTAATACTATTTTTCTATTAAGTACCAATGATAAAGGAGAACATTGGAATGAAGTATCTTCTAATTATTTTAAAACGCCATTAGAAAAAGGGGAAGCTTTTTTTGCTTCAAGTGGTTCTAATATTGCACAACTTACTAATGAAGATTTTTTAGTTTCAGGAGGTTTAAGAAGCAGATTATGGATAAATGGAGAAGCCATGAATATACCCATTATACAAGGCGGAAAATCGACGGGTGCTAATAGTATGGCCATATCACCCAACGGAAATAATATAATGATAGTAGGTGGCGATTTTATGAAAGATACCAGTCGATTAGAAAATGCTGTTGGTTTGAAATTAATGGAAGAACTTAATAGCAATCAAAAAGGGCAATCAAAAAGAAAATCATCATGGGTAATAGATAAGTATATCGGACACCCTAATGGGTATAGATCAGGGGTTGAATATGTAACGAATTCCATTTTAATAGCTTGCGGAACTTCAGGGGTAGATATTTCAAAAAACAAAGGAAAAAATTGGGATTTAATATTAACTGAAAGCTTCCATGTAGTTCGTAAACAACCTACTACAAAAGCTGTTTTTTTAGCAGGTGGGGGTGGAAGAATTGGTTATTATAGTATTCCCTAAAAATGATTTTTATTTTTCAATGTTTAGTGTACCTTAGTAAAAGTTTATTATAAGTTTAGATAGAACATGAAAAAATTCCAAGCTATTATTTCTTTTGAAATGGATGAGAACTTTATGTCTTTAGTACCACCGCATCGTACTTATATCAATTATTTATTGAATAAGGGTATCATAGATACTTATGCTGTAAGTATGGAAGTACAAAATTCATGGATTACGATTAATGCCAATACCAAAAAAGAAGTTAAAGATATCTTGGATAAATCGCCTTTAAGTAAGTACTGGAACTATGAAATAGTGGAGCTTTTTGTATATGATAGTCAATCTACTAGGCTTCCTGCTGTTCAATTAAATTAAATCACCTTTTTTTTGGGTATTTCCCTCCTGAACCTTATTTTTGCAATCCTCAAAAGGGGGCATAGCTCAGTTGGTTTAGAGCATCTGCCTTACAAGCAGAGGGTCCGCGGTTCGAACCCGTGTGCCCCCACAGAATAAGACAAAGGGTTTCAAGCAATTGAAGCCCTTTTGCATTTTTTTAAAATACCTTCGTTTTATGCAAGTTTTTACGACCCCCAATAAAATTATCATCACCTGTCATAAATGGTTAGCACCTGCTTTGAGTAAAGAAGTGCTTGCCTTAGGTTTTACACCCGACAGAATTTTTCAAACGGGGGTAGAACTAACGGGTACTGTGCAGGATTGTATTAAGTTGAATTTGAATTTAAGATGCGCTAGTCAGGTAATGTATTCTATAAAGTCATTTATTTGTAATGACCCCAACGAGCTCTATAATAATTTAGTGAACATTAGTTGGGAAAAGGTAATTGACCCAAAGGGCTATTTTTCTGTTACTAGTAATGTTTTTCATCCCACTATCTCTACGAATTTGTTTGCGAATTTAAGAGTAAAGGATGCCATTGTAGATAGAATGCGAGAAGTCACTCAACAACGTCCTTCCACTGGTTCTGATTTAGCAGGCGCAGTGGTTTATTTATTTTGGAAAAATGATGAAGCAGAAGTGTTTTTAGATACCTCTGGTGAAACATTAGCTAAACATGGTTATCGTAAATTACCGGGGACTGCTCCTATGTTAGAAGCATTGGCAGCAGCTACCATACTTTCTACTAAGTGGGATAGAAAAGGAGCCTTTGTTAATCCAATGTGTGGTTCAGGTACCTTGGCTATTGAAGCAGCCCTTATTGCTACTAATAGAGTTCCAGGCTTATTAAGAACTCAATATGCCTTTATGCATATTCTTGGTTATAAACGAGAAATATACGAGGTAGAAAATGCAAAATTGAAAGAACAAATTATTAAAATTCCCGGACTACAAATTATAGCCTCTGATATTAGTAAGCGCGCCACTGAAACGGCAAAGACCAATGCTACTATGGCAGGAGTTGACCACTTAATATATTTTCAAGACTGTGATTTTGAAGAGACGAATGTTCCTTCCAATACTAACGGCGCTGTAGTTATGTTTAATCCTGAATATGGAGAGCGTTTAGGGGAGGAGTTGGAATTAGAAGCCACTTATGCAAGAATGGGCGACTTTCTTAAAAATAGTTGCAAAGGGTACACGGGCTATATATTTACAGGTAATTTAGAATTAGCTAAAAAAGTAAGATTAAAACCAAGCAGACGAATAGAGTTTTACAATGCCACCATTGATTGCAGGTTATTAGAATATGAATTATATGCGGGTACTAAAAGAGTGGAGAAAAAGGAATTACCAGAAAGCGTATCATAAATTTAGTGCTAGCAATTAGATCTGAATTTAATATAAATAGCAACTACTTTTTCGAACTTAGTTTCTGATTATGTATTAACATGTATTTAGATGTTTCATACATCGTTTTTGTTAAAATATCCATTTGTTTTCGCGCGCTATCGTTTTTAACCACAGCATTGTTTAGAACGCTTTCAAATATAGGCTTATTCGGGTTTTTTAATTGATACCCGTAGTAATATTCATTGTTGAGCACTCCAATTTGTTGATTAAAATCGTCGTATAAAAGTATCGTATTCTTATTTTGCTGCACTGTGGTAAATACATTTTTACCCATAGTCGTATTGGTGTAAGGGATATTACAAAGAGATGCTATACTTGGCATAACATCAACTTGAGATACAGGAAGGCTGTACTCTTTTGCTTTTAAGATAGTAGGAGCATAAAATAAGAAAGGGATATGCATATTCGTTAAACCTTGTTCTGTAAAAGATTTAGGTAACATTGTTCCTGCATCACCTTTAATACCATGGTCGCCAATAAATACAAATAAAGTCTCATTAAAATATTTTTCTTTCTTAGCCGCCTCTATAAATTGTTCAATGCAGTAGTCGGTATATCTAAATGCATTGTACTCGTCATTGTTTTCAAAACCATATTTCAATAAAGAATCCTTGGGTACTATTTTTTTAATAAATACTTTTAAATCTTCAGCAGGAATGGTATAAGGGCGGTGGTTATCGGCAGTTTGAATAATGGCAAAGAATGGTTTACTATTCTTACTTAAAGTTTTATTAGCCTCCATAAATAAGTCCTTGTCACTAATGCCCCAAACATTAATCTCAGTTGACTGATAACTACCTTGTTCATAAATTTTTAAATCTTTAATATTATTGTTTAATACTCCTTTAATATTTGCCCATCTTGTACTACCACCTAAAAAATAATACTTTTCAAAATTATTAAATTCAGAGATAATAGTATGCTGATCCACTGCTAAAGGATTACGGCTTGAAGTTTTCCCTTCTAATATATCTGGTGTGCCAGTTAAAACTGCCCATACACCTCTAGCAGTTCCATAGGCAGGAGAAAAGGCCCTATTAAAATAGATACCCTGTCTTTTCATTTCATTGAAATAGGGTGTGGTATTTAAAGGGTTACCCATCATTGAGCTTTTATAAGCAGAAAACGATTCACATATAACTAATACCACATTTTTAATTTTAGGTGCTACTGTATCAATTTCTACTGCTGTATTTTTTCTAGAAAATTGAAGGTTTTGAGCATCTTGTTCATTATTAGGTATGTTTAAGTATTGAGCCATCACACTATAATTATTTTTAATTAAATCAGTGTCTATTTTGGAAGCTCTAAAATTTAGACTACTAAAAAAAGATTGCATGGGGTTCAAGGCCAGATTGGCTTTATAATCGCTGCCTAAATTATAGGCGTCACTCCATCTTAGTGGATATTGACCACCTTCATAAATTATATTTCCAATGGCACTATATACTAGCACTAAAAAAAACAATACTTGAATACTCCATTTTTTCCAACCATTTAAAGTACATGTATATTTATTACTAAAAAAGTAAGTAAAAGAAATAAACTTATACAAAACAAATTCAATCAAAATAAAAGCTATAAATATAATTATAACATGATAGGACTGCCACATCATTTGTAAAGATATAAGCGGGTTATCGATATAGCTTAAAATGCTTGCATTGAGTCTTTGATGAACGTAGGCAAAATGAATAAAATCGGCTGTATAAAAAAATATTAAAAGGGATACCAATAGCACCCAAATGGAAATAGCTATTTTTTTTCCTAATCTAGTATTGAAGGGGTCGATTGGTTTTATAAAGGAAAATAATAAAATAACCCCCATCACAATAGATATATATCTTAAATCATATCTAGCACCTAAAATAAAGGAAGCAGTTAAATCTTTTTCTGAAAATAGAGTAGCCCTGAAAAAATAAATAAAAACAAATCTCATTATAGTCATTAGAATCAAAAAGACTATCCCTAATAATAATGTCCATCTAATGGTTTTAGGAAAAAATGTTTTTTTCATATTTGATTCATTAATCATAAAGTAAGTAGGGCTGCATTGTTTTTTCCCAGTTAGATACTTTTAAAGCCGATACCACTTTGTTTAACCAATCTTTTAGGGGTAGGTCAAATATTTTTTCAGCATCTGGTATACCTAATAGTAAAGATAAATGATTCGCGCCACTAGGATTTACATTTGTTGGGTAGGGTTGCCATTTAAAATCTTGTGGGTGAATATCTTTTATAAGCTTTAGTAATATAAGCCCTGTCAACACCGGATTAAATGCGCTAGGGGCAATGACTTTAATGCGTATGCCTTTCATATCTTCAATTTCATTATCAATTAACATGGTTAATCGAAGTGTTTCAATTTTAATATCGTCTTTTAAAATATTCTGCCAAACCATTACAATGGCAGGCATGTTAAACCAAGAAGCGCCAATCCATTCAAAACTATAGTCACTGCCTCTTCCCACCGAAACATTGGTGGCTTCAAATAAACAAAGTCCAGGATATAGTAAGCAGGCTTCGAAATTTTGAAGTGCAGGCGAGGGGTTTACCCACTTATAATTCCAATCAAAAAATAAATGTTCTCTTTTTAAATTTTTACAGGGAATTATTTTTAAATCGGCATTCCAGTTTTGGCTTTCATTAAAATACTTAGCTAATTCACCAAAACTAGATTGATGTTTTATAGGAATTGAAAACCTTCCTATGAAACTACTCAGCGAACTATCGAGCATGGGGCCTTCAACTAAATTAAACATACCTCCTAATGGGTTCGGTCTGTCTAATATATATATCGGCAAATTGAATGTAGCAGCTGTTTCCATAAAATAACTCATCGTCCACAAATAGGTGTAAAACCTAGTGCCTGCATCCGGTATATCAAATAATAATACATCAATACCTTTTAAATCATCTTTAGTGGGTGATAATTTTTTATTATATAAACTAATGATAGGTAATTTAGTAAGAGGGTCTACCTGATCTTTAATTTTATGACCATCTTCTCCTTTTGTACTTATGCCATGTTCTGGTGAAAATAATAGAACGATATTAAATCCGGCGTCTATTAAAGCCTTTCTACTAGAAATTCCTTTAGAAGTGGTGGCAGCATCATTGGTGAGAAAAGCAATCTTTTTTGTTTTCCATTTTGGATCAAGTGCCAGTAAATTATCTATGCCAAATTGAATGCTCATTATTTATTTTTCCAATTTCTTAAAATGTAAATTTAACTTCAAATTTTCGATCACATTAAAAATAATAGGGCAACGGTCGTAGTGCATAAAAGTCGTAAACATTCTTTTCTTTAATTCAGGGATATGAAAGGCAGGAAATTCTTTGCAACCAGCAAATCGATGTTCATAAACTGAACAACTATTGCCCACTAAAAAATGACAGGGTATGGAGTTTATGACCATTCGCCCCGATTCACCTTTAGAAATATAGGCTTCATCAAATGCCTCCCTCGTTTTTCCTAAATGTTTAGCCAAATTAGAAGCTTCTGCTTCGTCAATATTTACCATTAAGCTTTTACAGCAATTTCCACAGCTGGTGCAGTCAATTTGAGGAGTAATTTGTTCAGACAAAGAGAATGCTACCTCATCAATGGTTTCAGTATCTATTTCAGTCAGAAATGCTTGGAATTGATCGTTTTCCACGCATAATTCAACTGCCTTCAACTTTATATAAGAAAGGTCGGTGATGGGGTATTTTGAGTCTGTTTTGATGCTTTAAAGATAAGAGAATAATCGTTTATCCACATAATTAGGGCAATTGGTGAAAAGTAAAATTGGGGTAACCACCACGCTCATTAGATTTGCAATCAGACAAGGGCCTTTTTATGCCCCTAAAGCATTGATAATTATGGCAGAAACTAAGATTCCATCAGAGTATAACGAAGATTCGATTCGGTCTTTAGATTGGAAGGAACATATACGATTAAGACCAGGCATGTATATTGGTAAATTAGGAGATGGTTCAGCTCCTGATGATGGTATTTATGTACTCATGAAGGAAGTTATCGACAACTGTATCGATGAACACACCATGGGTTATGGTAAACAAATTGAAATAGGTATAGTAGGTAAAGAAGTAACCATTCGAGATTATGGTCGTGGTATTCCTCTTGGAAAAATTGTAGATGTTGTAAGTAAAATAAATACAGGTGCTAAATATGATAGTAAGGCCTTTCAAAAATCGGTGGGCTTAAATGGAGTGGGTACAAAGGCAGTGAACGCTTTAAGTGAAGATTTTTTAGTAACCGCATTTAGAGAAGGTAAACAAAGAACAGCCAGTTTTAAAAAAGGAGTACTAATACAAGAAACAAAAGAAACCAAAACAACAGAAGCCAATGGAACCCTAGTGGTATTTACACCAGACTCTTCTATGTTTAAAAACTTCCACTATATACATGAATATATAGATGGTCAATTATGGAACTACTGTTATTTAAATGCAGGATTAAGTATTTTATTTAATGATAAAAAGTATGTTAGTAAAAATGGTTTATTAGACTTACTCGAAAGAAAAACCAATTCGGACGAACTTAGATATCCTATTATACATTTAAAGGGAGAAGATATTGAAGTGGCCATGTCTCATAACAACGATTATGGAGAAGATATTTTTTCTTTTGTCAATGGTCAATATACTACACAAGGGGGAACGCATCAGCAGGCTTTTAGAGAAGCCTATATAAAAGTGATCCGTGATTTTTATAAGAAGGATTATGACGTTTCTGATATTAGAACCAGTATTGTAGCTGCTATTTCTGTAAGAGTGCAAGAGCCTGTATTTGAAAGTCAGACCAAAACAAAATTAGGCTCGCAGAATGTAGCGGATGGTGGGCCAAGTATGAAGAATTTTATCACTGAATTTTTAGCCAAAGAATTAGATAATTTTTTACATAGAAATACAGCCACAGCGGAAGCGCTTAAAAAAAGAATTGAACAAAACGAACACGAAAGAAAAGAATTAGCAGGTATTAAAAAATTAGCAAATGAAAGAGCCAAGAAAGCTAATTTGCATAATAAAAAATTAAGAGATTGCCGTGTGCATTTAAACGACGATTTACCTAGCAAGAATAAAGAAATGTTCATTTCCTTACAACAAGGAAGTACTTTATTTATTACAGAGGGAGATTCTGCCAGTGGAAGTATTACTAAGTCTAGAAATGTAGACACGCAGGCTGTATTTAGTTTAAGGGGTAAACCTTTAAATGCTTTTGGTTTAACGAAGAAAGTGGTATACGAAAACGAAGAATTTAATTTACTGCAACACGCCTTAAATATTGAAGAAGGTTTAGAAGGTTTAAGGTATAATCAAATAGTCATTGCTACTGATGCCGATGTCGATGGAATGCATATTCGTTTATTAATTCTTACTTTCTTCTTACAGTTCTTCCCAGACCTAGTAAAAAAGGGCCATGTTTTTGTTTTAGAGACTCCACTTTTTAGAGTGCGTAATAAACAAAAAACTATTTATTGTTATGATGAAGCTGAGAAGCAAGCTGCTATTAAAGAATTAGGCACTAAGCCTGAGATTACTAGGTTTAAAGGTCTAGGAGAGATTAGTCCAGAAGAATTTGGAAAGTTTATTAATGCAGATATAAAATTAGATCCGGTTATTTTAGAACAAGGAGATCATATTCAGCATTTATTAGAATATTATATGGGTAAGAATACCCCAGAGAGACAGGATTTTATTATCAATAATTTAAAAGTAGAATTGGATAAAGCGCATGATACACTTAGTATTTAATACAGCAGATATAGCTTCTATTGAAGCAGCCATAGCCTTAGATGAGTCTATGGCAGGTAAGGTCATTGAAATAAAGGACGACTATGCCGTGGGCCCATTATTAGATATTTATGAAACGGAAGGTTATCAGCCAAGACGTGATTGGTGGAAGAATATTTTGGAACATTCTCCCTATGAAGAACAATTAACTATTGTTGATGATAAATTAACGGTACATGAACTTATTCAAAGTTTAGAAGAAAACCCGGAAGAGGAAGTTTGGTTTTGGATGGGACAAAATGCACATGATGTTTGCGGTTATTATTGGTTAATGAGTCAGTTGAAACTTTACCAAGGTCGATTACAAGTTCTGTATTTAAATAACCTTCCTTTTTTAAATGATAAAGGACAATTATTTTACCCCACCCACTTAAGTGAAATACAACCCAAGGAATTTTTAAAAGCTAAAAAATTAGCGCGCCCCATAACTTTAAGTGAATTTGAGATTGATCCAGATGAGTGGAAGAAATTATGTCAAGAAAATGAGGGAGTTCGTTTTTTAGAAGGCGGTAAGAAACTACTAAGTATGCCCGTAAGTTTTTATGATAAAGACATTTTTTCATTACTTACTAAAAATGCACAAAAACTACCAAGTGCACTAGCGCATATTATAAGTAAAATGAAAGTTAAAACTGGAGATGCTTTTATTGTATCAAGATTAAAAGCCATGTCTGAAATGGGGAAAATTGTTTTTGCGGGTAATTGGCAAAAAGGTTGGAAGGATATTGTAGTGCAAATGCCAGGAGGATCAAGCGTGGTTGCAGATGAGTAAATTAATAAGAAGGATAGGAAAAGAGTTAATAAAGAAGAATAATAAGATAAAGTTGTTTAAAATAATAAAATGAGTGTAAGCGTTTCTACAATAGAGGTGAAAGCAATAGATGAACGTGGGGCACTTCACTATTTTAGCACCCATAGAACAGGAGAATTTTTATTGGTCTATAGAAAGGCTGGTACTATTAGTGGGCAACATTATCATAAAGGGAAGTCGCCAGGCAAGAACCCTGAAGAAATGTTACTCGTGCAAGGGTCTATTACAATGAACTGGAAGAATTTAGAGACGAATGTTTCTGATACAATTACTGTTGAAGCACCTTCAAGAGTAATTATTGAAGCCAATGTTTGGCATGAAGTAAAGGCGCTAACAGATATTATTTTTATAGAATTAAATAGTTTAGCAGAAGGTAGTGAAGATACTTACCGTCTCTAAAGAAGATTAAATATGGCAAAAGAGAAAAATTTAAGTAGAGTTACAGAAAATGAGTCAGGTGTTCAGGGTCAATATAAAAATTGGTTCTTAGAATATGCTTCTTATGTAATATTAGAGCGCGCTGTACCTGCTATTGAAGATGGATTAAAACCAGTACAACGCAGAATTTTACATGCCATGAAGGAAATGGATGATGGCAGGTTTAATAAAGTGGCTAATATTATTGGTCAAAGTATGCAGTATCATCCGCATGGAGATGCAAGTATTGGAGATGCCTTAGTGAATATTGGTCAGAAAGATATGTTAGTAGAAACCCAAGGTAACTGGGGGGATGTTAGAACTGGAGATGATGCAGCAGCCGCTAGATATATTGAAGCGCGACTGAGCAAGTTTGCTTTAGAAGTAGCCTTTAATGGTAAAACGACCGATTGGGCTTTAAGTTATGATGGTCGTAAGCAAGAACCTGTAACACTACCCATGAAATTTCCTTTATTATTAGCACAAGGAGCCGATGGTATTGCAGTAGGTTTATCTACTAAAATTTTACCACATAATTTTATTGAACTTACCGATGCTGCTATAAAACATTTAAGAGGAAAGAAGTTTCAATTATTACCCGATTTTCAAACAGGGGGCATGATTGACGTTAGTAATTATAATGATGGAAGAAGGGGTAGCAAAGTAAGAGTGAGAGCACATATTGAAGAGTTCGATAAAAAAACTTTACTTATTAAAGACGTTCCTTATGGCGTAACCACTACTCAATTAATGGAAAGTATTACCAAGGCTAATGATCAGGGTAAAATTAAAATTAAAAAAGTAACCGATGTTACTGCTGCAGAAGTTGAAATTCAAATTGATTTAGCGGTCGGTATTTCTCCAGATATAACTATAGATGCTTTATATGCTTTTACCGATTGCGAAATAAGTATCTCACCCAATGCCTGTGTAATCGTTGGTCAAAAACCTCAGTTTTTAGGTGCTTCGGATTTACTGCGTCATTCGGTAGACCATACCAAGGGTTTATTAGAATTAGAATTAAAAATTCAATTAAAAGAATTAGAAGATAAATGGCATTTCACCAGTTTAGAAAAAATATTCTTTGAAGAAAAAATATACAAGGAGCTTGAAAAGAAACATGCTAGCTGGGATAAAGTGATTGATGCTATTAACGATGCTTTTCTTCCTTTCAAGAAGAAATTTAAAAAAACCATTGAACGTACCGACTTATTAAAATTAACCGATAAGCCCGTTAGAAGAATTTATAAGTTAGATATAGATGAGTTAAATGCGCAAATAAAAACCATTGAAGAAGAAATTAGAGAAGTAAAGAATCATTTAGCCAATTTAGTGGATTATTGTGTGGCCTATTATGAGAACTTAACTAAGAAATATGGTAAGGGAAAGGAGCGTAAGACAGAAATCAAAGAATTCGATACTATCCATGTAAAGCAAGTAGCGATTGCCAATACTAAATTATACATTAATAGAGCAGAAGGCTTTGTAGGCACAGGTTTGAAAAAAGATGAATTCTTATTTGATTGTACCGACTATGATGATATTATTGCCTTTGCTAAATCGGGTGTGATGAAAGTGGTAAAGGTTTCTGATAAAGTATTTATTGGAAAAGATATTATACATGCAGCCGTCTTCCAAAAAAATGATGAGCGCACTACCTATAATATGGTTTATTCGGATGGTGCATCTAGCATTACCTATGCTAAACGATTTAATGTAACTGGTGTAACCCGTGATAAAGAATATTTTTTAGCCAAGAGCACAGAGAAATCTAAAGTGCATTATATGTCCGTGAATATGAATGGGGAAGCAGAATCGGTGAAAGTGATATTAAGTCCCAACTGCTCTGCCCGTATTAAAGAGTTCGACTTTCTTTTTGATACCTTGGAAGTAAAAGGAAGAAGTAGTGTGGGCAATCAGGTAACTAAGTATCCAGTAAAGGCGATTAAATTGAAAGAAGCAGGTAAAAGTACCTTAACGGGTCGTAAATTATGGTTTGATGACAAGTTTGGCCGTTTAAATACCGATGAGAAAGGGATTTATTTGGGTACCTTTGAAGATGAGAAGTTATTAGTCATTACCAAGGATGGTAATTATGAAGTAACCGATACAGAACAAAGTCAACGTTTCGACCCAGAAAAAGTAATTTTTATGGAGAAGTTTGATCCAGAAAAAATTGTAACCGCTGTTTATTTAGATAAGGATAAATTACAATTTAATATTAAACGCTTCCTTATTGAAACCACTACTTTAAAAACACCTTTCTCTTTTATAAAAGAAGGAGCAGGTAATTATGTGGAGGCTGTATCAACATTTGCAGAACCCATATTAGCGGTTCATACGGGAAGAGGCACTCAGGTAAGGAAGACGAAGTTCAAAGTGAGTAAGATGGTGGATATAATGGGTTGGAAAGCCATTGGTACTAAATTAGTCGACTTCTCTAAAACCGTTGAAATGGCTTGGGAAAATAAAGTAGTCATAAAAGACCCCAACGATTCACAACCAGAATTGTTTTAATTAAAAATAGAAATCATGTCAACCATAAATGTAGGTCAGTTTAATTTGATGCGTGTAGACCGAAAAGTTGATTTTGGTTTTTATATGGATGATGGTGGGGAAGGTATTTTACTTCCAAAACGTTTTGTGCCTTCAGGCTTACAAATAGGAGATACCATTAGTGTATTTGTTTACCACGACTCTGATAACAGGCTAATTGCCACTACCCAAGAACCTTTTGCAGTAGTAGGGGATATTGCTGCTTTAAAAGTAGTAGAAGTAACTTCACAAGGTGCTTTTTTAGATTGGGGTTTAATGAAAGATGTTTTTGTACCTGTCTCTCAACAACTATCCACTATGCGTTTGGGGGGTAAGTATTTAGTGAAACTATATATTGACGCACAAACTGGAAGAGTAGCTGCAACGGAAAAAATTGACAAACAAATTAGCAACGACCATTTAACCGTTAAAGAGGGCGAAAAAGTTAAAATACAAGTATATAGAGAATCAGAAATTGGGTATGTAGTCATTGTGAATCAAGTGCACCAAGGTTTAGTATATAAAAACGAAGTATTTACGCATTTACATATTGGTCAACTTATTGATGAAGCCTTTGTAAAGAAAATTAGAGAAGACAATAAATTAGATATTGGATTAGGTAAACAAGGGGGCGAAAAGTTAGCCGATGACAATCAAAAAATTATGAGTTTGCTAAAATCACATAAAGGTTTCTTGCCTTACCATGACAAATCAGCCCCTGACGATATTTATGCATTTTTTGGCATGAGTAAAAAAGCCTTTAAAATGAATGTAGGGATCTTGTATAAATTAAAATTAATAAGTATTGAAGAGGATGGGATACATTTAATTCCAGAGATTACTGTAGATGCTCCAAATGAAGTATTACCCACTTCATAAATGTATTTACATATATTATATAGGATGCATTAGATAATAGAATTAAACTTTTAAGTATGAATAAGGAAGTCTATATCGTGGCCGCAGTAAGAACACCCATTGGCTCTTTTGGGGGTTGTCTTAGTAGTATTTCTGCAACCAATTTAGGAGGCATAGCTATTAAAGGAGCATTAGAGAAAGCAGGACTATCTAAAGATTTAATCGATGAAGTAATTATGGGCTCTGTTATTCAAGCTGGATTGGGTCAAGCGCCAGCAAGACAGGCTGCTAAAGCGGCGGGGCTTCCCGATAAAGTTATTTGCACCACTATTAATAAAGTATGTGCTAGTGGAATGAAGTCAATTGCCATTGCTGCTCAAAATATTATGTTAGGCGATGCCGATGTAATTATAGCAGGTGGAATGGAAAGCATGAGTAATGTCCCTTTTTATAATACCACCCAAAGATGGGGTAATAAATACGGTGATACAGTAATGCAAGATGGTTTAGCAAAAGACGGCTTAGTAGATGTATACGATAAAGTAGCCATGGGTAATTTTGCAGATGCCTGTGCCACAAAATACAGTGTAAGTAGAGAAGCGCAAGACGCTTTTGCGGTGAATAGTTATAAAAAAGCGCAAGCTGCTATTGAAAATGGTTGGTTTAAAGATGAGATTGTGCCTGTTGAAATTTCACAAAAAAAGGGATCCTCCATTATTATAGATAAAGATGAAGAGCCTTCAAAAGTAAATTTTGATAAACTACCTCAATTAAATTCAGCCTTTAGTAAGGATGGAACCGTTACAGCAGCCAATGCAAGCACTATGAATGATGGAGCAGCTGCCGTTGTTTTAATGAGTGCGGCTAAAGCAAATGAATTAGGTATAAAGCCCATTGCTATTATAAAAAGTTTTGCCGATGCAGAACAAGATCCAAAATGGTTTACGACTTCACCTTCACTAGCAATGCCAAAAGCATTAAAGAAAGCTAATTTAACAATAAACGATATTCAATTTTTTGAATTTAACGAAGCCTTCTCAGTAGTGGGTATTGTGAATACAGAAATTTTAAAAATAGATGCTAGTAAAGTAAATGTACATGGTGGTGCAGTGGCATTAGGTCATCCACTGGGATGTAGTGGAGCCAGAATTATGGTAAGCTTAATTCATATTCTTAAAAAGAATAAAGCAAAATATGGGGCAGCCGCTATATGTAATGGAGGTGGTGGTGCTTCTGCGATGGTGATTGAGCTTGTATAAAATTTATTAAGCTTGAACTGCCTGTTCTTCTATTTCTTCCATTTGAATGCCTCCATGACTTTCGTCGTAAACACAATAGCCATTTTTAATTAACAATACCTGCGGTGATTCGTGGGACACATCAAAGCTTTCGGCAATTTCTTTTGAAATATTTCTATAATTTAATAAGTCTAAAAAGTGAAAATCTACATTATTAGGCGTAGCTGCTCTTTCTAATCTAGCAAGAGCCATTTTACTTATACTACAAGTGGTACTATGTTTTAAAATCAATTGAGGTTTGTTAAAAGAGGCAGCTTTTATGGCTTCAATCTGCTTGCTATCAACTATGGGATTCCATTGCATAAGGTCTAAGTTTGGTAGCAAATTTAAGCATTAAATGGGAACTAAATAAATATCTAATCATGATTTTAGTTAGTAAGATTAACTAACTTTACACTTATAATAAATTATATGCGTTTACAACTTAACAGGGCTATTTGTTTTATTGATTTAGAAACTACAGGCATTAATGTAAGTACCGATAGAATTGTAGAAATTGCTATTGTAAAAATTATGCCTGATGGAACTAAGCAAGTAAAAAGAAAGTTAGTGAACCCAGAAATGCCTATTCCGAAGGCTGCATCTGATGTGCATGGTATATCTGATGAGATGCTGAAAGACGCACCCAGTTTCAAGCAAATAGCGAATGAAGTAAAACAGTTTATTGAAGCTTCAGATTTAGCAGGCTATAATAGCAATAGATTTGATATTCCCATGTTAAATGAAGAATTTTTAAGAGCGGGTATTAGCGCCGATATTGAAAACAGAAAATTATTAGATGTGCAGAAAGTGTTTCATATGATGGAGCAAAGAACCTTAACAGCTGCCTATAAATTTTATTGTAATAAAAATTTGGAAGATGCCCATAGTGCTGAAGTGGATGCTACTGCTACTTGGGAAATTTTAGAAGCACAGCTTGAGAAATACCCTCAAATTGGAAATTCAGTAGAATCTATTGTTAAATTTACGGGAGAAGATCAAATTATTGATTTTGCACGCCGTTTTGTATTTGAAAATGGGGTAGAAGTTTTTAATTTTGGTAAACACAAGGGCAAGCCTGTTATTCAAGTACTTAAGGAGGAACCGCAATACTATGATTGGATGATGAAAGGCGATTTTGCCCTTCATACCAAGCAAAAATTGACTGAAATTCTCAATAAGTCCATTCTGCATAAGTAGGAATTAGTTTTTTGCCTTTTTTTCGTATTTTTATACGAACAGCCCCCAGTTTTATAGTGAAAAAAATAGTCTTAATACCAACTTACAATGAAAAAGAGAACATCTCTGCTATTTTACATGCAGTACTTGGACTCTCTTCAGATTATCATGTCCTAATCATAGACGATAATTCACCCGATGGAACAGCGGATATTGTAGGATCTTTAATGGGAAAATTCATAGAACGATTATTTATTTTAAAACGACATGGCAAGCTAGGTTTAGGTACTGCCTATATAGAAGGTTTTAAATGGGCTTTAGAAAAAAATTACGATTATATATTTGAGATGGATGCTGATTTTTCCCATAATCCCAATGATTTAGACCGATTATTAGCTGCTTGTGAAGAAATAGGAGCAGATGTTTCTATTGGAAGTAGATATGTAAAAGGGGGTGAAACAGAAAACTGGCCATTAGATAGAAGAATTTATAGTATTGGAGGTTCGGCATATACAAGATTAATTACGGGCATGCCTATAAAGGACCCTACAGCTGGTTTTATTTGTTATAAGAACAAAGTACTAGCCGATATTAATTTGGACTCCATTCAATTTATTGGATATGCATTTCAAATTGAAATGAAATTTGCAGCATGGAAATTAGGCTATAAGATTAAAGAAGTGCCTATTACATTTGTCGATCGTAAAATTGGTAATAGTAAAATGTCCAAGGGTATTATTAAAGAAGCGATGTTAGGTGTATTAAATATGCAGTGGCAGTCAACCACTGGAAGTTTTATTAAAATGATAAAGCGTATTCGTGTCAACTTTTAAGAAGGCCTTATTACAATTACATATTTTCGTTTTTTTAGCGGGACTAACTGGTTCCTTAGGTTTTTTAATTAAGCTCAATGGCTTAGTTTTAGTATTCTATCGAATACTACTTACCGTTATTGTGTTATGGGTATTGGCTTTATTTAGAAAAAACATTCATTCGTATAATCTTAAAACTAAACTTTCCTTGCTAGGCACAGGTGCTATTATTGCACTTCATTGGGTTTGTTTTTACCAAAGTATTAAACTAGCCAATGTATCTATTGCCTTAGTATGTTTTTCTAGTACTAGTTTGTTTAGTTCATTTTTAGAACCATTATGGAAACATACTAAATTTCAATTTAATGAAATACTGATAGGACTATTAAGTTTATTAGGCATATTACTCATTTTTCATTTTGATACTCAGTTTAGACTTGGAATTATTGTAGGATTATGTTCTGCATTTTTTGCAGCCATTTTTTCTATCATTAATAAACAATTTACTAGTCATATTGATGTACAGACCATTCAATCCTATGAAATGACAGGGGGCTTATTATTTTTACTACCTTTGGTATTATTGCTAGGATATAATACAGGCTTTAATCCTATAGGTTTAATACCAACCTCTATGGACTGGTTTTGGTTATCAATATTAGCCATAGGCTGTACTGTATGGTCAACACATCTTATGCTTTCTTCTTTAAAACATATCAGCGCCTTTACATTGAATGTAACATTAAACTTAGAGCCGGTATATGGTATTATTTTAGCCTTTATCCTTTTTAAAGAACAAAAACAATTAGGACTTAGTTTTTACACAGGTATTGCATGTATAATGCTATCTGTAATTATACAAATGAGAAGGGTGGTGAAACAGCACCGCATTCACCAAACCTAAATTTGATTAAGGCGCAATTAAAATTTACTTAGACAATAATTAGAACTCAAAAATAAAGCCTACTGTTGGTGTAACAAAAATGGTATTGTTTTCGTATAAAGAAGGTATGGCGTTAGATCCATCTTTTTTAAGCGCTAAACCATCTGTTGTTTTAAAATTTCCATTTGCCTCATAAGAAAATATATAATAGGGAGGAGATACGGTTTTAGCCCCATACCAATTTGTAATATCTATATAAAAATCAAATGTCGATTTTTTATAATTATATTTTTTATCTATTCTTAAATCACTTGATTGAAAGGGTCTATTGCGTAGGGTGTTTAATTTAGAGTAGTCAAATATGCCTGTGCCTAAGGTGGCAAAATTTAATTTACTTAAGTTATTATCATATGGGGTATAAGGCGCCCCGCCTTGATAAGCCATGATACAAAAAGGTTTTGTGGATAGCACCAAGGTAGGCTTACAAGGACAAAGCTGGGGTGGCTATCAAATTGCTTATTTGATTACAAAAACTAATTTATATGCTGCAGCTTGGGCAGGAGCGCCTGTGGTGAATATGACGAGTGCTTATTCTGGTATTCGTTGGGGCCCGGGTATTAGTCGTCAATTCCAATATGAAAAATCACAAACAAGACTAGGCGCAAGCTTATGGGAAAGACCCGATTTATATATTAAGAACTCTCCATTATTCTCTTTGCCTAATATTAAAACACCTTTAGTGATTATGAGTAATGACGCTGACGATGCAGTGCCTTGGTATCAAGGTATTGAAATGTATAGTGATATGAAGCGCTTGAATAAAAAGGTTTGGTTATTAGTGTATAATAACGAAGCCCATAATTTAGTAGAGCGTAGAAATAGAAAAGATATTCAAATAAGAGAACAACAATTCTTTGATAGTTATTTAAAAGGTGCTCCGATGCCAGAATGGTTATCTAAAGGGGTGCCTGCTGTAATGAAAGGAAGAACCTGGGGTTTGAATTATTAAACGTATTGAAACCACTGTCTATTGGGATCCCAATTTTCAATTTCTTTACCCACAGCGGATAAGAATTTGGAACCCATGGCTCCATCCACAATTCGGTGATCATAGCTCATGCTAATAAACATCATATGACGCACTAGTATAGCATCGCCAGATGGTGTTTCTACCACCACGGCTCTTTTTTTAATAGCGCCTAATGCTAGAATAGCTACTTGAGGTTGATTAATAATAGGGGTACCCATAATACTTCCGAAAGAACCTACATTGGTAACAGTGAAAGTACCCCCTTGTGTATCGGTTGGTTTTAATTGACCATTTCTAGCAGCTTGTGCTAAATTATTAACAGCCTTTGTGATACCTACAATACTTAATTGGTTGGCTCCTTTAATAACCGGCACAATTAAATTACCTGTTGGTAGGGCAGTGGCCATTCCAATATTTATATCTTTTTTAAGAATAATTTGATCGCCTTCTAAACTACAATTAACCATTGGGAATTGCTCAAGCACAGTAGCAATAGATTCTAAGAACATAGGGGTATAAGTAATCTTGGTGCCTTCTCTTCT
The DNA here is from genome assembly GCA_007280515.1 of Sediminibacterium sp. GTDB lineage: Bacteria > Bacteroidota > Bacteroidia > Chitinophagales > Chitinophagaceae > Sediminibacterium. Next base: position 118,194 of record QYPL01000004.1, on the reverse strand, counting down.
TTCAAATAATTCTTTTACTTTATCTCTCCATACAACCATATTGGTTACATCCACTTCCACAAAAGAAGTTACATGCGGGCTAGTTTGAACACTATCCACCATATGCTTCGCAATGAGCTTACGCATTCGATCCATTTCAATAATTTCAGTGGCTCCTGTCACAATAACCTCATTAGGATTAGCTAGTTTGGAAGAAGTAGAGAAATTAGAACTTGTATTTTCGTATACATCTAATGGCTTATTGAGTAAGGGTCTTGTAGCAGGTTCGTTTACTGTTGGCTCTTTTATAATTTCCTGAACTTTAAATTCTTCAATTTTAATTTCCTCGCTTAAAATTGGATTTGGTAAGTGAATACCCAATTTTTTGCGCGCAATAAAATCTAAAATATCTTTCTTGGTAATTCTTCCATTGGTTCCTGTACCATTAATATGCTGTAATTCATCCATGCCCACACCTTCATTTTGAGCAATATTTAAAACCAAGGGGGAATAAAACTTAGCTTCTACAATTGGATTTGCTTTAACCTTGTTATCTACTATAATTTCTTTTTGAATAGTGACTGCTGGTACAAAAGGGACCTCTACATTAACCTTAGGTTCATTAGTTACAATGCTTTCAATTTTGGGTGCTACTATATTTTCTGTAATAGGAACTATTATCTTTTCTGAAATAGGAGCAGCAGCACTCTTAGTGTTGCTAATTCTTGCTATAACTGTTCCAATAGGAACGACGCTATTGACTTCAAATAATATTTCTGTAATGGTACCTTCTGTTGTGGAAGGAATCTCGCTATCTACCTTATCGGTAGCAATATCCAATAGTGTTTCATCTAGTTGAATAGTATCACCTACTTTTTTGTGCCATTTTAAAATGGTCGCCTCCATGATACTTTCACCCAACTTAGGTAAAACTAGATCCACAATTGGCATATGAGTTAATTTTAGCAAAAATAAGACTAAATCTTATTGATTATTAATAACCTAAGTAAATTTATAGCCTGATTAGCCGTTACTTCTATATTCCTTAACCTGTCAAACCTTAGATAAAATACTTTAGAAACTACTTTTTCTTTACTTGCCACACCCACCCAAACCATTCCCAATGGCTTTTCATCGGTTTGGCCACTCGGCCCCATTATACCACTCACCGAAATAGCATAATCTGTATTCATTTTTTTTCTAACCGCTAAGGCCATTTGTTCTACCGCTTCTTTACTTACTGCTCCCACTGTTAGTAAGATTTCAGTAGGAACATCTAAAAACTCTGTTTTGATTCGATTATCATAACTGATAATGCCTCCTGTATAAAACTGAGAAGAGCCTGCATTTTTGGATAATAAATGGCCAATATAACCACCTGTGCAGCTTTCGGCAGTGGACACTGTTTGCTTTCTTTGTTTTAATAAATTAGCCACCACTATTTCCATGGTTTCATCAGCGTCGGTCACTAAATATTCTTTAACGGCCTCTTTCAAAGCCTCGAATTGAGCATTCACTTCTTTTGCTAGTACTTTTTCATCTTGACCAGACCCAGTTAATCTAAGACGAACCATACCTATATTGGGTAGGTAGGCAAGTTTAATATTTGCAGGTAAGGCCTTTTCAAAATGGGCAATATGTTCTGCTAAAAAGGATTCTCCAATACCTGCCGTTAAAAGAGTTTTATGCGCAATAAAATTGGTGGTAAATGATTTTTGTATAACTGGTATCACTTGATTTTCGGTTAGCCATCTCATCTCGTGTGGCACACCGGGTAAAGAGAAATAATAAACACCTTCTTTTTTAAATAACATTCCAGGAGCAGTTCCTTTTTCATTGAATAAAACTTCGCAAACATCAGGCACTTCGGCTTGCTTTCGGTTTCGCTCAATCATGGGTCTTTTATGGATGGTCTCAAAAATATAAGTGATATGGTCAAGGCTAGGTTGATGCACAACCATTTTGCCCCCAAAATATTCATTGAGTAGGGGTTTGGTAATATCATCTGCTGTAGGCCCAAGACCGCCGGTGAGTATAATTATTTTACTTTTTTGGGAAGCTGTATCTAAGGCATTAATTATATCTTTTTTGTTATCGCCCACCGCAATTCGACTGTTAACAGGTATGCCAATTTTAAATAGTGCTTGCGCAATAAAGGCGCTATTTGTATCAATTACTTGACCAATTAATAACTCGTCTCCGATAGTAATAATAGTTGCTTGAATAAGGTTCATTGTATCGGGGTTATAGGGTGCAAAGTAAACTAAAAAACAGCGGTTTTTATCTAAAATAAGCGCTTAGTTTTTCTAGCATAGTAGCTGGCATACTAGCTCTTTTTCCCAGTTTACTGTCCATAAAATAAAGCTTCACTTTACCAATGGTTAATAATTTCCCTTCCTCATTATAAATTTCCTGATCAAATACAATTCTATGATCTATCGGTATTTCCTTGATCTGGCTTTTAATAGTCAACAAGTCGTCGTATTTGGCAGGTCTCAAATACTTAATATTTAATTCCACTACAGGTAGCATAATGCCCATATCCTCAATGCCTTTGTAGCTTATGCCTAGGTTTCTTAAGCTTTCTACTCTGCCTACTTCAAAATATTGGGCATAATTGCCATAATAAACCACATTCATAGGATCGGCTTCGGCATACCTTACTCTTACCTGGGAGTTGAATTCGTACATGTTTTATTGTTATTGTTGACAAATTTACGAATGAATTCTGTTTTTCCACAATAAGGGGTAAATAAGCTTCGTTTTATAAGTAGAGCGTAATTTTAGGTAATTAATAAACAAGCAGCATGTTATCATTGACTAGTAGAATCTGGGGTCTTTTTATATTAATGATTTTTGTATTTCATGCAAAAGCTCAATATAGCCAAAATGCAAGTCCTTTAGACCCCGTTTTCCAAAAAGGGATCAATGCACTACATCAAAAGGACACAGTAGCTGCTTTTCAATACATACAATCGGCTTATCATTTTAAGTCAAATCAAGAAAATATAAGAAAAGATAATATAGGAGAGGATATTAATTACTACTACATTTACTTGTCTCTTGTTCTACAAAAACCTGCCGCTGAAAATTTAGCCATTCAATATTTAAAAGTATCTACTAACAAGATTTATACTGCTAGAATGAACTTTTTTTTAGGGGACTATTATGTTAAAAAACAAAATACCCAGGAGGCCTTGAATGCTTTTGATAAAGTTAGTATTGCCGATTTGAGCAATGAAGAACTGATTACCATGAAATTCCTACAAGGCTATTTATATTTTAAATTAGGTAATTGGGATAAGGCTACTAGTTTATTAAATAGTATTAGACAGCTGAAGCAATCGAACTTTTATACCGATGCCAATTACTATGCGGGTTTTATTGCACTACAAAAAAAGGAGTTTCCCTTGGCTTTAGCTTGTTTTGAAATTGCCGGTAATAATGATGCTTATGCAAGTTTAACTCCCTTTTATATTAGTCAGATCTACTATTTCAATGGAGATATTGACGCTGCCATGATCAATTGCGAAAAAGCTTTGCAATTAGAAGGTCAGTATTATAACCTACAATTACAGCAGTTAATGGGGCATTTATTATTTGAGAAAAAACAATATCAAAAAGCGGTTCCTTACTTAGCAAAATATGTGGCTGCACAAGACAATGTGGAAGTACAAGATTTATACCAACTTTCTTTTTGTTATTTCCAGGATCAACAATGGGAAAAGTCTATTGCAGGGTTTAAGAAATTAGCCAATGTGAACGATTCCTTAGGTCAAAATAGTATGTATTTATTGGGCACCGCTTATTTAAAAGTAAATGATAAAAAGGGAGCTAAAAATGCTTTTATGCTCTGTGCTTCTAAAAGTATCAATTTAGCACAAAAAGAAATTTCATTATTCAATTATGGAAAGCTACTAGTAGAACTAAAAGAGTACAGTATTGCGGTCACTGTTTTAGACAAGTTTATGGAAAACTATCCTCAGTCTATTTACTTTACAGAATCAAAATCTTTATGGATTACTGCCTTAGCTTATAATAATAATTTCAAACAGGCATTGGAGGCTTATGTTTTAATTGAAACTCCATCGCTTGAATTATTAAAAATATATTCGGCCATTTTATATGGATTATCCTGTAATTATATCAATGACGGGGAAGTAGAAAAAGCTTATGGATTATTGAATCAGTTAAGAAATGCCCCTTATAATGGCAATTATTTATCAGCTACTCATTTTTGGTTAGGTGAAATAAGTTATAAGATGGGCCTCGTTACCGATGCGATTAGCTATTTACAGAAATACATGTTGGATCCTATAAATAATGGAGAAGTCAATGTTACTAATGCCCGTTATATATTAGGTTATTGTTACTTAAAAAATGGAGCATATCAAAAAGCATTCTTACAGTTTAAAGAGATATCAAGTATAGATCCAGGTATAGCATTAGATCATTTTCAACAAGATGCCTATGTAAGAGTTGCAGATTGTCAAATGATGTTAAAGAAAATGAATGACGCCTTAGCAACTTATCAGCATGTCATAGATTTATCTTGGACTTATGCTGACTATGCTTTTTTACAAAAAGCTACTATATTAGGTGGGATAGGGAAGGTGAACGAGAAAATTAAAATGCTTACTGGTTACGAAACAATTTTTTCAAGTTCAACTTATATAAATGATGCAAGAATGGAATTGGCAGATACTTATGTAAGCCAAGAAAAGTTTCAAGATGCTATTGCGCCTTTAACTAAAATTAGCTTAGATAAATCAGCGATACAATTTTATCCTCAAGCCTATTATAAATTAGGTATTGTATATTTTAATTTGGATAAAAATCAAATGGCACTTAATACTTTCAAAGAATTATATGCAACCTATCCTAAATCTATTGAAAGTGAAAATGCCATTGAATATATTCGTAATATTTTTATAGAGGATCAAACCCCAGAATTATACGTTCATTTTATGAACGATTATGGACATCCTTTGACAGTCAATGAACAAGATTCTTTAATATTTAGGGCATCCATAATTAAGTATGAGCAAAAAAAATATACAGAATCGGCCATAGGCTTTGGCAGTTATTTACAAAAATATCCCAATGGCAAGTATAGTCTAGAAGCCACCCATTTAATGGCAGAAATAGCTTATTCAAAACAAGCCTATGATACTGCCTTGGTTTATTTTTCAAAAATAGCAGATATAGCACCCAATGCCTATGCTGAAAGAGCTGCACTTATTGCCGCCCGATTAAATTATTTTAATTATCAAAATTACGATTTAGCTGAAAAATATTTTTCTATATTATTACAAATTGCTACACAGAAAGAAAATAGTACTGAAGCCAATAAAGGTCTATTAAGATGCCAATATAAAGCTGGGAAATGGTTAGATGCAAATAATATTGCTCTACAAATTATAGCCGATAAAAATAGCGCCATGGATGATATTGAAATGGCCAATATGACCATTTATCATCAGAAATTAATAGCGGGAGATACTAGTGCAGCAGTTCAAATATTAAATAAAGTAATTAAAACCGGGTCTAGTGTTATTACAGCGGAAGCCCATTACCAATTAGCCAATTTATATTTATTACAAAATAAATTAAGCTTGGCGGAGAAAACTGCTTTTGATATTATTAAAAAACAAGCTTCTTATGAATTCTGGGTCACTAAAACATATATTTTATTAGGAGATATTTATGTTGCACAGAAGGATACATTTAATGCCATCGCTACCTATAAGAGTGTGGCCGATAATGCCACTATTGAACCACTTAAAATTGTTGCTGCTCAAAAGTTGAAAGAACTTACAGAAACACCAACAATTAAATAACCCATTATGAAGTATTTTTTAAAATATAGTTTTTTATTCATTTGTATTGTATGTTTCTTAACAGTGGGTAATGCCCAGCAAACAAATAAGAAAAAGGCAAATATTACTACTGCCGGTAAAAAAGTAGCTACTAATAAAAAAAAGAAATCTGCTAAGGCAAATAAAAGTAAAAAGATAAGTAAGAAAAAAAATGTTAGTAAAAGTAAAATTACTGCGAACTATAAAATGAACAATAAAGTCCTGCGTAGAAAAAATGCAGCTAATTTAAATATTGAAACCGCCGATTTATCTAAACTTTTAACAACCAAGAATATAGCAACACCCAAGCTCGATACTATTCCTGAAAAAGAAGTGAGTATTATTTCAGCCTTTAAGCCACAACTTAAAAATATTGCAAAATTAAATTTCACAAAAGCGGCGAATCAAACCGATACAACTTTTACATCGCTAAATTATCAAGTACCCACTCAAAATTTAAGCTTTCAATATAGACCTATCTCTTTAATCCCAAGATCTTACAAAGAAAATGAGACTTCTTTCCCAGTTAATACCACTAATTTAAAAGTTGGATTCGGTAATTATAACAATCAGTTTTTTGAAGCTAGCTATAATGCAGTAGATGAAAATAAGCATTCACATGCCTTTGAGGCTAGTTTTGAAACATCTAATGGTATTCAATATCTTCAGCAGTTTACCCATAAAAATTTTGCATATATTGGTAATATAAAAATGAATCAAAATAATGCTATTCAAACAGAAGCATTTTACCAAAATACGCAGCGCTACAGGTTTGGTTTAGTACCAGATAACAGTAGTTTATCCTTAGCAGACTACGCACAACCCTTTACGCTGTTTGGAACTTCTATTAAATGGGTGAATGAAAATTCTAGTAATAAGGTCTTAAATAAACTATTTAATCCCACTATTAAATTTGAAAATTTTAAAGGGCTTGCCTCTACCAATAATATATGGGTAGAAATGTTCAACCCAATAAGCTTTACATTAAAAGGTACTGGTAAATTTAATTTAGATTTTAGTTATAATTATAATAAGTATTCACATACCAACTATGCGAATCAGACTAATTCAATATTTATAATTCAACCCTCTATTGAACTAAATAAATGGAATGCTAGTATTAAAGTAGGTGTTAACCCTAGTTTCACTACTAAAGAATTTGCTTTATTTCCCCTTGTACAGTTTAGTAAAAAATTAAATGATACTAATTATTTATTAGTGGCTAATTGGCAAACTATTTTAACCAATAATAATTATGCTAGTCTATCTATGATAAATCCATGGTTAGCTGCACCCACTATTTTAAAAATTACTACCCAAGAGAAAAAGGCATTAGATCTTTATATTAATGCATCTAAATCATTACAATATAGTTTTGGGTTATCTTTAAATGATTATCATAATATACCTTTTTTTAACAGAATCAATAATGTAGCTAAATCGCAATTTTTGGGTTTACAATACCAACCTATATTTGAAAATAGAGCCGTTACTTTAGAATTTGTTTCTTCCATGCGTTATCAAATAAGCAACCAATTTATTCTAAAAGCAAATGCTAAGTATATTCAATTTAATTCCATCAAGGAAAATACTAATGCTTGGGGGATTTTACCTTTGAATCTTAATGGAGCGCTTAGTTGGTTTCCTAGAAAAAAATGGTCAATAGATGGGGGTATGCAATATTGGACAGGCGCTTCCTTCCAAAATGATGCCAATAATGCTTATGATTTAAAGAACACGCTGGTTTTAAACGCCTCCTTTAATTATCAATTAACCACGCACTTGAAGGCCTGGGCAAAAGGGGAGAACTTATTAGATAAAAAGTATCAACGTTGGGCAGAATATCCCTCTTTAGGAGTACAATTAATTGCTGGTATCGTATATTCGTTTCATAAATAACTATGGAAAAAATTCTTGAACAATATTTTATACAAAACAATGAATTAGTGCTTACTAATGTTGGTACACTACATTTGAGTAAAAAGCCAGCAAGTTGGATAGGAGATACCTTACATGCACCCGAAGTAACTATTTTATTTTCAACTGATAAAAAGAAACCCAACTCCCATTTTTATAACTATTTGTCAGAAGCTTTATCTATTTCTAACGAACAAGCAAATATTCAATTTGACCAATTTTTACAAAATAGTTTTGAAGCGAAAGAGACAAGTTTATCTATTGGGAATTTAGGAAGTGTAGAAAAAAATAATAACGAGTATACGTGGGTAAGTAATTTTACATCAAACCATTATTACAAAGACATTACCATTAGTCCCATTAATGCAAATGAAGAATTGGAAAAACAAAAATCTATTCAATGGCAATGGATAGCGCTTGTTTTATCCATCATAGCCATAGCTGCTATAGTATTTAAATCTTTTTAAATATGCTTGAAAATAATAAACAATTTTCACCTTGTCCCATTTGTAATAAAGAAGACATTTCAACATTACTGTATACCAAGGATTACTCACTTACAGGGGAAGATTTTCAAATTATTCAATGTTCCCATTGTACATTAGAATATACCGATCCAGCACCAAGTAAAGAAGCCATTACACCTTATTATAATTTCCCATCTTATATATCACATACCGATTCAAAAGAAGGCTTGGTAAATCAAATCTATCATAAAGTAAGAAATATTACACTTACACAGAAGACGAATTGGGTACAATCTCTATTTACAGGCCATAAGGGTCAATTACTTGAAGTAGGCGCTGGTACTGGAGCATTTGCTCATTCAATGTCTAAAAAAGGCTGGAAAGTGACTGCTTTAGAACCCAATGAATCTAGTAGAAATAAAGCACTTGAAAATTATAATATTCAGTTACTACCCATCGAAAAACTAAATGATTTAGACAGCGCTAGTTTTGAAGTGATTACTTTATGGCATGTATTAGAACATGTACATGATTTAAATGAGTATATGAAGATATTTCATAGATTATTGAAACCAAATGGTCGACTTGTCATTGCTGTACCGAATTACACAAGCTATGATGCAGGTTTTTATAAAAAATACTGGGCTGCCTATGATGTACCAAGACATTTATATCATTTCTCTCCTTTGTCGATGCATTATTTAGCCAAAAAACATAAAATGAGTATTGTGCAAAAGCTGCCCATGTGGTTCGATAGCTTTTATGTAAGCCTGCTAAGTGAAAAATATAAAGAATCTGGAATGCTAGGAATGTTGCGCGCTTTTTTCATTGGCTGTATTTCCAATTTAACTGCTTTACGCAATGCAGACAAAGGAAGCTCTATTATTTATGAAATAAAAAAAATAGAGCAAAATTTCTAACGCAACCGAATTTCCACCAAAACAGGCCAGCATTTTCCTGTTACAAAGAAAGTTTTTTTATTAGGCTGATAAGCAATGCCATTGAGTACATAGCCAGCATCAATACTTAAAGGATTATATTTTACACCCGCTTGAGAAAGTATATTCGTAAAATCGATACTGCTTTTTACTTGCCCACTAACTATATCAATTACAACTACTTCGTTACGACCATAGATATTCGCAAATAGTTGACCATTCACATATTCTAGTTCGTTTATATTACTCAAATAACCATAGTTATTAAAGACACCCAATGTTTTCTGTATGGCAAAATGTAGGGGATCTACAAAATAGATATTGCTTTCGCCAGTAGAAACAATTAAGGAGGTATCGTTATGTGTGAGTCCCCAACCTTCATAGGGCCAGTATAACTCGTTTATCTTTTTGAATGTTTTGGCATCATAAACAAAAACTTTATGACTTTTCCAAGTAAGTTGATAAATTTTATCTTGAAAAAGAGTACTGCCTTCTCCAAAATATTCTTTGTCTAATTTTACTTTACTACCTACTAGCTTCATATTGGAATCAAGCATTTGCAAAAAACTTTTTCCTTCAAGTCCTGTACTTTCTAATAATTTATTGCCAGACCATTCTAAACCTTGTGTATAAGAACTTGTATCATGAGGGTAAACCTTTACGACTTCGTAAGAAATAGCAGTAGGGGCAGGTATGGCATTTTCATTATTCACATCATTATTATCCGTATTACATGCGAAGAAGGCAGTCGTAAATAAAACCAATAATATAGAGGCTTGTTTATTCATTGCTATTTAATCTGATCTAGTATACTATTTTGCTCTACTGTAAAATTACACGTTAAATCTGAAATGCATCACATCTCCATCTTTCACAATATATTCTTTTCCTTCAATTCTTAATTTCCCATTTTCTCTACAAGCGGCTTCACTTTTGAATTTAATAAAATCATCAAAAGCAATTACTTCTGCTTTAATAAAACCTTTTTCAAAATCGGTGTGAATGACACTAGCAGCTTGTGGAGCTTTCCAGCCTTTGCCAACAGTCCAAGCGCGTACCTCTTGCACCCCTGCTGTAAAATAAGTTTCCAAGTTTAATAATTTATAAGCCGACTGAATTAAACGGTTTAGAGCAGGTTCAGTCATTTTATATTCATCCATAAATACCGCTCTATCTGCAGGGTCTTCGAGTTCTGCAATCTGCGATTCAATATTATTACACATTACAATTACTTCCGCACCATCTGCTTTGGCCATTTCAACCAACATGGCTGAGAACTTATTTCCTGTATGCATGGAAGCCTCATCCACATTGGCTACATACATAACCGGTTTTTCAGTTAATAAAAAACTATCTGCAATAGCTAGTTTATCTTCTTTAGACAAATCCAATGAACGAATACTTTTTCCTTGCTCTAAGTGTATTTTACATTTTTGTAAAACTTCTAATTCCACTTTAGCCTTAGGATCGGTTTTAGCCATTTTCTCGCAGCGTTGAATTTTCCTATCTACGCTATCTAAATCTTTTAACTGTAATTCAGTTTCAATAATTTCTTTATCGGCAATAGGGTTAATAGCACCTTCTTCTCTTAATACATTTTCATCTTCAAAACATCTGATCACATGTATCACGGCACTCACTTCTCTAATATTGGCTAAGAATTTATTACCTAAACCTTCGCCCTTACTTGCCCCTTTTACTAAACCAGCAATGTCTACTATTTCTAATTGAGTAGGGACAATTTTATTGGGAATAATTAAATCAGCCAATTGTTGCAATCTATTATCAGGTACATCCACTAAACCTACATTGGGTTCAATGGTACAGAATCTGTAATTACTTGCCTGTGCTTTTGCACTATTACTAACTGCATTAAATAAGGTCGATTTTCCTACATTGGGTAATCCCACAATCCCTGCCTGTAAAGCCATAATTTCTATTGTTTTAAGAGCGCAAAAATACAATTCTAAACTCAAAATTGACTATATTAGAACCATAAACAATAGATTATGGCCTTGAATATTATTTGGATGGCTTTTTTTGTAATTGCCTTTATAATTGCCCTATGTAAACTAGTTTTTTTGGGCGATACGACCATTTTCAAGTTATTAGCCGATGGTATCTTTGATTCGGCAAAGTCCTCTGTAATCGATGTTGCCTTCCCACTAGCAGGCACCATGGTCTTTTTCTTAGGTCTTATGAATATTGCTGAAAAAGCTGGTGCTATTCAAAAGCTAGCCAAATGGATGAATCCATTTCTGAGTCGTTTATTCCCAGAAGTACCCGCCAATCATCCAGCCATGGGCCAGATGGTGATGAATTTTTCTGCCAATATGTTAGGATTAGATAATGCAGCCACTCCTTTTGGTTTAAAAGCCATGGAGAGTTTACAAAGTTTAAACCCCGAAAAAGAAAAGGCCACCAATGCTCAAATTATGTTTTTGGTTTTACATACCAGTGGACTTACCATAATTCCTTTAACCATTATATCTTATAGGTTAGCAGCAGGCTCTCAAGATGCAGCTAGTATTTTTATACCCTGCGTTTTAGCTACTATTGGAACTACTTTGGCTTCCATATTAATGGTAGGATTTTATCAAAAATTAAAATGGGATAAGGTATTAATTAGTTGGTTAGTAGGTTTAATATTAATAATGGCGGGTGTACTATTTGGAGTGAACTCTTTGAGTTCTGCTAATAAAGAAATTTTTTCTAAAGTAATAGGTAGTGGATTATTACTAGTTATTATTGTAGCTATTATACTAGGAGGTGCTTATAAAAAAGTATCTGTATTTGACGCCTTTATTGAAGGTGCTAAAAATGGTTTTGAGGTAATTATTAAAATCATACCTTATTTAGTAGCTATGTTAGTGGCTATTCGTGTATTTAGAGATAGCGGTGCCATGAATTATATTTTAAATGCTATTACTTATTTAATTCAATTAACGGGAATGAATACAGAATTTATAGGAGCGCTCCCAGTTGCTATCATGAAACCACTCAGTGGGAGTGGGGCTAGAGGAATGATGTTAGATATATTTCAAACCCAAGGGCCCGATTCTTTTGTGGGTAAATTAGCGTCCATTTTTCAGGGTTCTGCAGATACTACATTTTATATAATTGCACTTTATTTTGGAAGTGTAGGCATTAAAAAAGTAAGGTATGCTTTATGGGCAGGAATTTTTGCCGATATAATAGGAGTGGTCATTGCCATACTTATTGGCTATGTATTTTTTAAGTAATACCCCCAATTATTATTAAGGTACTTACTTACCCTGGCTCATTTTCATTACTTCCTTCCACTCTTTATCTGTAACAGGTTGTACCGATAATCGTCCTAATTTAACCAAGGCCATATTCGCTAAATTGGTATTGGCTTTCACATCGGATAATTTAACAGGATGTTTTAACTTTTCATGTGGCGCAAAGTCTACAGCTAACCAAGCGGTTTCTTCTGTGGTAGGGTCTTGATAAGATTCTTTAACCACTTTAGCAATGCCTACAATTTCCATGCCTTCATTACTATGGTACCAAAAAGCTAGGTCGCCTTTTTTCATTGACCTTAAATTATTGCGGGCGCCATAATTTCTTACACCATCCCAAAATGTTTTTTTGTCTTTGACAAACTGATCCCAAGAATATTTGAAAGGTTCTGATTTAATTAACCAATAGGCCATAGGGAAATAGTTTTGAAAGTGTAGTAATTTTAAAGATAGGTAATTTAAAAGTTTAGTAAGCTTCTAAAATAATAGGGGATTAATACCCACTCGCTAATACATCCGCTAAATGTAGTATTTGTACATTATTACCATTGAATTTTAAACGGCCATCTAAATGCATTAAACAACTTGAATCGGTGCTAATTAAATATTCGGCTTTAGTATTAATTATATTTTCAATTTTTTGATCCGCCATTGATACACTAATGGTATCATACTTCACCGCAAAGCTTCCTCCAAAACCACAACAAGTTTCTACTTCATTCATTTCTACTAATTCCAAACCAGCCACTTTCGATAATAATTGTCTCGGTTCTTGTTTAATATTACATTCTCTTAAACCTGCACAACTATCGTGATAAGTAGCCTTGCCTTCAAATTTGGCACCTAGGTCGGTTACATTTAATATTTTAACCAAGAATTCTGAAAGCTCAAAAATTCTATTAGTTACTTTTTTTGCAGGACTTTGAAAGGCATTATTCTCGAAAATTTTACCAAAATTATTTCTTACAAAACCTGTACAACTGGCACTAGGGCTTACAATATAATCGGCGCCATCAAAGTCTTGTACAAATTTGGTGCATACATCTTTGGACTCACTCCAAAAGCCTGCATTAAATGCGGGCTGACCACAGCAAGTTTGCTTTTCATTGTATTTTACTTTACAACCTGCTTTTTCTAATACTTTAATAGTATTAAAAGCAGCTTGCGGATACAATTGATCCATAAAACAAGGTATAAATAGCTGAACTGTCATGTACCAAAAATAAGAATACTTATGTAATAATTAAGCTAAAATAAACTAAGGCTGAACCTTCAATCTATTGATAAATTTATCAGCTTGGAATCCCTTATCTGTTTTAGGATACTTAGACTTAATTGTTTTATATATTTCAACGGCATCATCTGCCTTACCATTTAATTCTAATAAAGAGGCCGCACGGTATAAATATTCAGAAGAAATACCTTCATCTTCTGGGAAATGACCGCCTGCTTTTTTATAATAGTCTATTGCTTCGTCGTTCTTTTTTAAATCGGAATAAGCGTCTCCAATAGTTCCGTAAGCGATAGCTTGTACTTGTTTAGCAGAAGTAGAGAAATCCTTTAAATATTCAATAGACTTATTATAATCGTTCATTCTGTAATAGCTAATACCAGCATAGTATTTAGCTAAATTAGCTGCCTTGGTACCACTATATTCTTTTATAATATATAATACACCTTTATTGGTGCCATCTCCGTTTAGTACATAATTAGAAGAGTCTAAACCAAAATACTTTTCTGCAGTATACATTGTATCTGCAGCTTTAGCTTCTCTTGGATTTTGATACAATTCTGTATAGCCAAAATAAGCTAATACAACCACTACTAAAGCAGTTAAAGTATAGGTTAAGACTTTTTGATTTTTCTTTACAAAATCTACAAAAGGGTGTTTTTCTTGGTGTAATTCGCTCATATATTTTTATTAAAAATTAGTCTACTATAAATGGATAAGATGAATCAATATATACATCTTTCAATAATTCACTATCATCAGGCCATGGGCTTTCTTCTGCAAATTTTACGGAAGCTTCCACAATACCTGCAATTTTTTCATCAATAGCATTCAGTTCGTCTGCTGTTGCAAATTTATTTTCAAGAATGGTGCTATGTACTTTTGTAATAGGGTCTTGATTTTTGTAATCTTCCACTTCGTCTTTAGAACGGTATTTTTGAGGATCGGATACAGAGTGACCCCTGTATCGATAGGTTTTCATTTCTAATAAAGTAGGGCCTTCACCATCACGGGCTCTTTTCACAGCTCTTACCACCGCTTCGTGAACGGCTTCTGCTGTCATGCCATCTATTTTATCAGAAGGCATTTCATAAGCATCGGCTAATTTATAAATATCAATAACATTACTTGTTCTTTCAATTGAAGTACCCATTGCGTAGTTGTTATTCTCGCAAATAAATACCACTGGTAATTTCCAAAGCATGGCCAAATTAAATACCTCATGCAACATACCTTGTCTTGCAGCACCATCGCCAAAAAAGCATAATACCACATTTTTTGAACCACGGTATTGTTCTGCAAAAGCTAAACCGGCACCTGTTCCAATTTGAGCACCCACAATGCCATGACCCCCAAAGAAAAAATGTTCCTTACTAAATAGGTGCATACTGCCCCCTTTTCCTTTAGAACAGCCTGTAGCCTTTCCGTATAATTCAGCCATAGCCGAGTTAGGGCTCAATCCTTTAGCCAAGGCCAAACCATGGTCACGATATCCAGTAATGAAGGGGTCTTCTTGGTTAGTAGCTGTCATACAGCCAGCTGCTATGGCTTCCTGTCCATTATAAACATGGAAAAACCCTCTGATTTTTCCAGCCATTTTATACATCTCTTCCGCCTTAGATTCAAACTGACGAATTAGTTGCATTAGTTCGTACCAATAGAGATATGTTTCTTTAGAAAATTTTTGGGCCACAGTCCTTTAATTTTGAGCAGCAAATATACTGTTTTCTACCATAAAATAGAGCAAAAAACAGTGCTTTAGGCTTCTTTTAAAAATGGATAAGTATAGTCGGTAGGAGGGTTAAAGGTCTCTTTAATTGTCCTTGCGCTTAACCATCTGTATAAATTCAACATGGATCCTGCTTTATCATTGGTTCCAGAAGCCCTAGCACCCCCAAAAGGCTGTTGTCCAACAACGGCTCCTGTTGGTTTATCGTTGATATAAAAATTACCTGCAGCATGTCTTAATAATTTAGTGGCTAGTTCAATGGCTTTTCTGTCTTGAGCAATAATGGCACCCGTTAAAGCATATTTAGAAGTGCTATCCAAAAGCTTTAAAGTTTTTTCATATTCAGCTGCAGGGTAAGTATAAATAGTAAGTACTGGTCCAAAAATTTCTTCACACATAGTAGTGTATTTTGGATCAGTGGTATCTATAACAGTAGGTTCAATAAAGTAGCCTAATTTCTTACTATAATTTCCACCTACAAGTATTTTTGCTTTTTTATCTTTTTTAACTTGATTAATATATGTAGCAATATTATCAAACGATTTTTCATCAATCACTGCATTCACAAAATTAGAGAAATTCTCAACCGTTCCCATCTTCATAGTCTTAATAGCTTTCACTAATTTCTCTTTAATGACTGGTGCAATATTAGAGGGTAAATAAGCACGAGATGCTGCAGAACATTTTTGTCCTTGGTATTCAAAGGCACCACGCGCAAGTGCAGTCACTACAGTATCGACATCGGCAGTTTCATGTACCATTACAAAATCTTTACCACCTGTTTCACCCACAATTCTTGGATACGTTTTATACTTTGAAATATTCTCTCCTATTTGTTTCCACATATAATTAAAAACACCTGTACTTCCTGTAAAGTGAACACCTGCAAAATCGGGATGCGCAAAACAAGTAGCACCAATGGTAGGGCCATCTACAAACACTATATTAATAACACCATCTGGAAGTCCTGCTTCTTTCATGATGCGCATAAATAATTGTGCAGAATAAATTTGTGTATTAGCCGGTTTCCAAACTACCACATTACCACACATAGCAGCAGAAGCGGGTAGGTTACCCCCAATGGCTGTAAAATTAAATGGCGTAATGGCTAGTACAAAACCTTCTAGTCCACGGTACTCCATTCTATTATGAATGCCAGGTGATGAGATAGGTTGTTGTTGATATATCTGACTTAAAAAATGAACATTGAATCTTAAAAAATCAATTAACTCGCAAGAAGCGTCAATCTCTGCTTGATATGCATTTTTACTTTGACCTAGCATGGTGGCCGCATTCATTTCAAAACGATACTTAGTCGCTAATAAATCGGCTGCTTTTAAAAAGATATGTGCCCTTGCTTCCCAATTCATATTCGACCATATATTTCTTACTTTTAATGCTGAATTAATAGCAAGGTCTACATTTTTTTTATTACCCACATGAAAATAACCTAGTGTATGTTTTATTTCATGGGGTGGATGAATGGCTTGTTTTATATCGGTTCTAATTTCTTTACCATTTATAATCATGGGAATGTCCAATGATTTTTTCTTTAGCGAAGCGATGGCTAGTTTTAAAGCCAATTTTTCAGCAGAACCTGGAGCATAAGTTAATACGGGTTCATTTACTGGAACAGGATAATTGAAGGTACCGAATTGCATAGTCAGTGTATTAGGCTTCAAAAATAAGCATAAAATGAACATCTGTTAGGAACTTATCCTTTTTGACTAAACTTTGCTATGATTTTGACAAGACTTTGACTAAATTTGTATGCTTTTACAAGTAATAAATTTATCAAAAGTATTCAATGCAATATATCTTAGTAGATATCGCAGAAAGGGAACATTTTTATCCTTTTACCTTAACTCAATCATTGGCCACTTGCAGGGTAGGTATTTTTACTTTTAAAGAAAGATGGGAGCAGTATACTAATGAAACTTGTGGAGTTTATACAGCCCCTTATTTACAAGCTTTGTATGAGGATAGTGAATTTCTAACAAATAACGAATCGCTCTATTTTATTAATGTGGCCTGTATTCCTTCTGAGGGTGTATTGAAAGCTATAAATGGACTAAATGAAGGAGAGAAATTGATGACTGCTGGAGGAAAATGGATTGCCACTAAAACCAAGGAAAGACAAATTTCCAAAATTCTACTGGCTGAGAAGCCACCCATTGTATTGGAGGAGGTTTCCCTTGTTTTGAATCAGTCACAGTTATTGACTATCCATGCTAAACTAATAGAGAGAGATTTTAAATGGGTAGCTAGTCAAAGAAAATCGGAGCCCATTGACCCCACTAATAATGTCATTAATAAAGACCAAATTTTTATAGAAAAGGGAGCTACTGTATTATGTTCTAATTTAAATGCAAGTGATGGGTTTATATATATTGGAAATGAGTCACTTATAATGGAAGGTACATCAATAAGAGGACCCTTTGTTTTAGGTAAAAAAGGGGTGGTTAAAATGAATACCAGTATTTATGGTTCTACCACTATTGGCCCTTATTGTATTGCTGGAGGTGAAATTAAGAATTCCATTTTAATGGGGTTTTCCAATAAAGGCCATGAGGGTTATTTAGGGGATAGTATTATTGGTCATTGGTGCAATTTGGGGGCGGGCACTTGTAATAGCAACATTAAAAATACAGCGGGGGAAATACAGATGTGGAATGAATTCAAGGGGGAATGGGAAAATGTAGGTCAAAAGATGGGTATGCTGGTAGGAGATTATAGCCGTTTTGCTATTCAATCAAGTATAAATACAGGATCTTATATAGGTGTTAGTGCCAATATCTTTGGAAATGGGCTACTTCCTAAGCATATACCCAATTTCACTTGGGGTATAATCCCAGGCTATCAATTGGACAAAGCCATAGAAGATATCCATAATTGGAAAAAATTGAAAGGATTTTCCATTTCAGAGGCTGAAAAGCAGGTTTTGAAGCATTTATATCAGGTAAATCATCACTAATTAAGGATTGAATTTAATACCTTTGCAGCGCTCATCAATAGCCCACTAAACTTCCTGTAAATTATTATGCGTAAACAAATAGCAGCAGCCAATTGGAAAATGAATTTATCTCTTGCTCAAGCAGATACTTTATTAAATGAATTAGTAGCTAGTTCTTATTCATTAGGCGCTCATCAGGAAGCTATTTTTGCAGTGCCCGCTATTTATATTCCTTTAGCCTTAGCAAAATTTGCAAACAAAACCAATGTATTTGTAGCAGCACAAAATTGTTATCAAAAAGAAGCGGGTGCTTATACGGGAGAAATTTCAGCTTCTATGTTAGAATCCATTGGTGTGAAGCATATTGTTGTAGGACACTCAGAGCGTCGTGAATATTTTGCTGAATCAGACGCATTATTAGCAGAAAAAGTAAATGCTGTTTTAGCTATTGGTAGTACACCCATATTTTGTTGCGGAGAACCTTTAGCAATTAGAGAGGCAGAAACACAAAATGCTTTTGTAGAAGCGCAATTAAAAAATTCTTTATTTCATTTATCTATTGATGCTATCGTAAAAGTGGTCATTGCCTATGAACCTATTTGGGCCATTGGTACTGGTAAAACTGCATCAAGTGCACAGGCGCAAGATATACATGCTTATATTAGATCTTGTTTTGCAAGTAAATATGGGGAAGCAGTAGCGAATGAAATTTCTATTTTATATGGAGGAAGTGTTAAAGCTTCTAATGCTAAAGAAATATTCTCTCAACCAGATGTAGATGGAGGACTAGTAGGTGGTGCTTCTTTAGTTGCCACTGAATTTACAGCCATCATAAACGCACTCTCTTAATTAAAAGCAAGTCTCACCTTCATGAAGAATATTAGAAATTTTTGTATCATCGCACACATTGACCACGGTAAAAGTACCTTGGCGGATCGTTTATTAGAACATACTAAAACGATTACCGAGCGTGAAATGATGAATCAGGTTTTGGATGATATGGATTTAGAGCGTGAAAAAGGTATCACTATTAAGAGTCATGCTATTCAAATTAATTATGTACACAATGGCGTTACTTATACTTATAATTTAATTGACACACCAGGTCACGTTGACTTTAGTTATGAAGTAAGCAGGGCCTTAGCCGCTTGTGAAGGTGCTCTATTATTAGTAGACGCTTCGCAAGGTATACAAGCACAAACTATTAGTAATCTATATTTAGCATTGGAAAATAATTTAGAGATTATTCCAGTAATAAATAAGATTGATATGGATGGTGCCAAAATTCCAGAAGTAACCGATCAAATTATTGAATTAATTGGCTGTAAGCAAGAAGATATTTTACTCGCTAGTGGCCGTTCAGGTATTGGTATTGAAGAAATTTTACAAGCTATCGCAGTTCGAATACCAGCACCAGTAGGCGATACTGAAGCGCCACTACAAGCATTAATTTTTGATAGTGTGTTTAATAGTTTTCGTGGTATTATTGTTTACTATAGAATTATGAATGGGGTATTAAAGAAGAATGATAAAATTCGTTTTGTAGCTTCTGGTAGAGATTATAATGCAGATGAAGTGGGCGTTTTAAAATTAGCCATGACACCGAAGGCAGAAGTGAGAGCAGGTGATGTAGGTTATATTATTACAGGTATTAAAGTAGCTAAAGAAGTGAAGGTAGGAGATACTATTACACTTGCCAATAACCCAGGAGAGATGATTAATGGTTTTGAAGAAGTAAAACCCATGGTATTTGCGGGAATATATCCGGTGAACACCGATGAGTTTGAAGAGCTTAGAGATTGTATGGAAAAATTACAATTAAACGACGCTTCTTTAACTTTTGAATTAGAAACTTCTCAGGCCTTAGGTTTTGGATTTAGATGCGGATTTCTAGGATTACTGCATATGGAAATTATCCAAGAACGACTTGAAAGAGAGTTTAATCAAACAGTTATTACGACCGTTCCCAACGTAAGTTTTATAGCCTATACCACTAGAGGTGAAAAAATTATCGTGAACAACCCTTCTGAAATGCCCGATCCTGTAAAAATTGAGCATATTGAAGAGCCTTATATTCGCGCGCAAATTATAACCTCTCCCGATTATATTGGAAATATCATTACCCTTTGTTTAAGTAAGAGAGGTATTTTATTGAATCAAAGTTATTTAACCCCAACAAGGGTAGAATTAATTTTTGAAATGCCGATGACGGAAATTGTATTTGATTTTTATGATAAATTAAAAAGTCAAACTAGAGGGTATGCTTCTTTTGACTATTCACAAATTGGATTTAGAGACGCCGATATTGTGAAAATGGATATTTTATTAAACGCCGAAAAGGTAGATGCTTTAAGTGCTTTAATTCATAGAGGCAAGGCTTCCGACTTTGGTCGTAGACTTTGTGAAAAATTAAAAGAGCTATTAACCAAGCAACAATTCCAAATTGCTATACAAGCAGCCATTGGGGCTAAGGTGGTGGCTAGAGAAAATATATCGGCCATGCGTAAGGATGTAACTGCTAAATGTTATGGTGGAGATATTAGTCGTAAGCGTAAATTATTAGAGAAGCAAAAAGAAGGTAAAAAGAGAATGCGTCAGATAGGTAATGTGGAAATTCCACAAGAAGCTTTCTTAGCAGTACTTAAATTAGATTAATAATAAAACATAGTTTGAAAAATTATAAAAGCGCTTAGTGAATACTAGGTGCTTTTTTATTGAATGGCATTTGCAAATTCTAGTAAATGATTGAATCTGTAATCTATTAAAGTATTAGGAAAGGCCGTTTCAGGATGTGTAGTGGCTAAAAATACAGTGTGCAGTCCTGCATTTCTTCCAAATTCCATATCGCTAGTTCTATTGCCTACCATAATAGACTTTGTAAAATCAATACTAGGGAATTTCTCCTTAGCTTGTAATGCCATACCAGGCTGTGGTTTTCTATTAATGGAATCGTTTTCTAAATCGGTACAGTAAAATATATGATCGATTCTGCCACCCATTTTATTAATATCCGACACCATATTTTGGTGAATAGTGGTTAAAGCATCTTCTGTCATTATTCCCCTACCTACACCTTTTTGGTTGGTGGTTATAACAATGGTTGAAAATTTTTGTGCTAAAAGGGGCAGGGCCTTTTTACTTTCATCGTAAAACTCAAATTCAGCCCAAGTTGTAACATAGTCATTATTTCTTTCAAAATTAATGACCCCATCTCTATCTAAAAATAAAGTCCAGTTCTTATCTATGGTATTAAAATTAAACATGTATTGAATTTATCTATCTTTTTAATTATATAAATTTATAATTATTTAAACTTATAACTATTTAGAATTATAATTATTTAGCAATAGAATTAGAATTATCCGAAAATATTTTTCTCGACTAGTTCACAAATTATATGGCCTAGTAAAATATGACTTTCTTGAATACGAGGGGTATCGGTGGAAGGAACATTAATTAAATAATCACTTAGCTCTTTCATTTTACCACCTTCAGCTCCTGTAAAACCAACCGTTACTACTTTTAATTCTTTAGATTTTTCAAAGGCTTTTACAATATTACCTGAATTTCCTGAAGTACTTAAACCTACTAATACATCACCTGGTTTAGCTAATCCTTCGAGTAACCTTGAATAAATTACATCATAACTATAGTCGTTGGCTACCGCTGTTAAATAAGAGGTATTGCAATGTAAGGCTTCAGAAGGTAAGGCTTTACGGTCTTTGTAGAAACGCCCAGAAAACTCAGCAGCTAAATGTTGTGCATCTGCAGCACTTCCTCCATTACCTGCAAAATAAACACTGTTACCATTTTTAAAGGCATGGGTAATAACTGCAATTACTTTTTCAAGGGTGGCAGCTAATTCTCCTTTTTCTAATATGTCTTGCTTCACTTGAATAGAAGCATTAATGATACTGTTTATTTTTGTTTGCATATAATTAATTATACTGTATTTATTAATCTAATATCGTAATCTAATATCGTAATCTAATATTTTAATCTAATTTTTTAGTCCAATATTCTAGTCCAATAATTTAATATTCAGTTAATTTCTTTTCTATAATAGCAGCCGTTAATTTATCCCAACTAAACTTCTTTTTTTCTTCACAAAGGTGCTTTAAAAAATGGGTTTCTCCTAATTCATACAACTGTATAATACCTGAGGCAATAGCATTTGCATTAGGTTCGGTAACCACACCCACTTTTAAATGAGGTACTAAGCTTGCAAGGCCTCCCACATTGCTTACCAGCATGGGCTTTTCAAAATGGTAGGCTAAGGGTGTAACCCCACTTTGAGTTGCTTGCTTATAAGGTTGAATTACAAAATCGGCAGCGCCTAAATAATATTTAACTTCGCTATTGTCTATGAATTGAGTTCTTAAGTATAAGCAGTTTGCTAAATTATTTTTTGAAATAATAGATTCGTACTGCTCTTTATTATCATAAAATTCACCTGCTACTAATAATTTAATATTAGCTTCTTTTATGCGGGGGTCGTTCATGGCATCTAATAATAAATCCAAGCCTTTATATTTTCTAATAAAGCCAAAGAATAAAATAATCTTTTCATGAATAGGTAAGGATAAATGTGTACGCGCTTCTTCTTTATTAATAATGTCCCCGAAATTATCATAAATAGGGTGAACAATATTGATAGAAGGTTTTTGGGTAAAGGTTTTTAAGTCCTGGTTTACCTTTTCACTCATGGTTACAAAACGGTGAATAGATGAAAAGAAATACCTAGTTAATACTGTGTCTCCCATTCTTTTCTCATGAGGTATTACATTATCGGCTATGCAAATAATTTCTGTGAATTTATTACGATTCACTATTCTTAGTATTGTCCCTAAGCAAGGGCCAAAAAAAGGCATCCAAAAACGAACAACAATAAAATCGGGTTTTAAATTTCTAAGTTCATTACCCAGTTTCAACCAATTTAGTGGATTAATGGAGTTAATACAGGCTTTAATTTTTAAACCAATGGGTGCTGGTTCTTTAGACAACTGAGTAGAACCTGGAAATAAAAAGCTTGGATACTGTAAAGAGAATGTATAAATACTGGTATCAAAACCTTCTTGAATAAACTGTTTGGCTAATCGCTCATTAAAAGTGGCTAATCCTCCTGCTCTTAGTGGCCAAGCCGACCCAATAATAATCACTTTCTTATTCATGTGAAAAGATTACTAATTAGCTATTGAAACCCAATTTATCTTCAATTAGATAAGAATTTCTATCAACAGCGTTGCGATTTACTAATTCTGCAATAAAACCTGCTAAGAATAATTGAACACCAATAATCATAGAAACCAAGGCAATATAAAACGCAGGCTTGTTGGTAACGCCGAAATCGGGGTTCATAAATTTATCAAAAACAATATTACCAAAAGAAATAAAACCAATTAAGAAAAATAAGCTACCAATTAAACCAAAAAATTGCATAGGCTTTTTACCAAATTTCGATAAAAACTGAATGGTCATTAAGTCTAAAAATCCATTTACAAAACGCTCCCAACCAAATTTAGTAGTGCCGTATTTTCTAGCTTGGTGTACCACTACTTTCTCCCCAATTTTAGTAAACCCAGCCCATTTAGCTAAAATAGGAATGTAGCGGTGCATCTCTCCAAATACTTCAATACTTTTTATCACTTTTAATTGATAGGCCTTAATACCGCAATTAAAATCGTGTAATACGATACCAGAACTTCTTCTTGCTACCGCATTATATATTTTCGAAGGAATATTCTTAGTTAAAGTATTATCATATCTTTTTTTCTTCCATCCACTTACTAAATGATACCCTTCTTTGGTAATCATATCATAAAATTCAGGAATCTCGTCGGGTGAATCTTGCAAGTCGGCATCCATGGTTACTACAATATCTCCTTGAGCCATTTTGAAGCCTTCATTTAATGCTGCAGACTTTCCGTAATTGCGTTGAAACTTAATTCCTTTTAAAGAAGGGTAGGTAGTTCTTAAAGTTTGTATGGTTTGCCAGCTATTATCCTTACTGCCATCGTCAACCATAATTACTTCGTAAGAATAATTATTTTTTTGCATGACACGGTCAATCCACTGTATTAATTCAGGTAATGATTCGGCTTCATTCAATAAAGGTATAACTACAGAAATTTGCATAAATAATTATTAAGAAGCAGGATTAGAGAAAAGATCTATAGGGTTCTTCTTAGCAACAGCTGCTCCAATAAGTGATGCAATGGCCCCAGTAAAACCTGTTCCTAAAATAGTACCCCCTATTGCAAAGGGTACAAAGAATTTTTTAGTCATGCTCATGGCTTGCTCAATCATTTCATCTGTCATTTTAGGATTTTCTAACATTTTCTTTCTAGATATTTCTAAAATAATATCAATCATGTCTGGAAATAATACTTTGAAAGCTAGTACTGTATAAGCGGTGGTAATAACAATAATAACAGCTGTCGTTTTAAAACCATGTGCAAATAAATTACCAAATGTTACATTATTACTATTTTGATTAGCATACAATATATTACCATAAATTAACCCACCCATTATAATAGCCGTATTTATCCAGCTTAACCAGCTGTATTCAAATAAATTAAATACATACATAACTACACTAAATACAATAGAGATAGCACTTAATATTAAACCTTTGACAATATGTGTAGTAATTTTAGTTTCCATAATTTTTTATTTATTAGCGTAATTTATTAGAGTAATTTATTAGAATAATTATTTAGAGAAATTATTTGTTTATTGATAACTTCCCTTTTACATAAGTTCCTAAAACTTTACCTGTTAAGGTTATATCCCAGAAAGGAGAGTTGGCAGACTTACTTTTCGAATGAGTTTTCGATAAGTTCGTCGATCCTTTTGTACTAAACAGCGTTAATTCAGCCTCAGCGCCTTCTGCAATAGTTGCTGAAGAAAGGCTGAAGATATTTCTAGCATTACTTGAAAACAATGCTGATAATCTTAGTTCAGATAAAGAAGGTATGGCTTGCTTCACAGCAGCAAAACTAGTTTCAATAGAGGCTATACCCGCTTTGGCGTTTTCAAATTCGATGGTTTTACCATCCCAGTCCTGAGGCATATGATGTGTGCTAATACAATCTACTGTGCCATTTTCAACAGCGCTTATTAATGCTTTTTGATCTTCTTTAGTTCTAAGTGGAGGAAATACTTTTAATAAAGTATCGTAGTTGTTTAAATCTTCTTCAGTAAAGAATAAATGATAAGGCGTTACGCTACAAGTAATTTGAAGTCCTTCTTTTTTTGCAGCTACTATTAAAGCAATTCCTTTAGCGGTACTTACACCCGTGATATGTAATTTTGAATTAGTATATTTTAGTAATTCTATATCTCTATGAATAATTAATTCTTCTGCAATGGCGGGTATACCCGGTAGTCCTAATTTAGTTGATAAAATTCCTTCGTTCATTAAGCCTAAACTGCCTAAGCTTTTATCGATAGGCATTTGAATAACCACACCCTCGAAGGCTTTTACATATTGTAAGGCTTTTAAAAATAGTAGGGTAGATTGAACGGGGTAGGAACCATCACTGAAAGCAACTGCTCCATTACTGTGCATGTCAATCATTTCTGCTAAATCCTTGCCTTCTAATTTTTTAGAAAGGGCGCCAATGGGTAAAATATGAATGGGCAATTCTTGACTATGTTGTTTGATATAAGTCACTTGAGACTTGGTATCAATAACGGGTTGAGTATTAGGTATTACAAAAACGGTAGTAAAACCTCCTTGCTGAGCTGCTTCAGCGCCAGTATGCAAGGTTTCTCTATGTTCCATTCCTGGATCACAGAAATGAACAAAGGGGTCTACAAAGCCGGGGCTAACAAATGCGTTCTTTAATTCTAAGATTTGATCAGCTTCGCCTTTGTATTTATCTGAAATGGAGATGATTTGATGATCTTGGAGAAGAATGTCTTTAACCAAGCCATTAAAAGGCGACTTTGTATCTGCAATTTTGACTTGTCGTAGAAGAATTGTCATCGTGCCTTTATAATTTTGATGCAATATACCCCGATTTTTCTATTTAGTCTTAAATTTGCCCCCAAAATCCTGTGATTTAAGGCTCAAAATGAACTCAATAGCTTGAAATTCAGCTAAACTTGGGACATAATTTCTACTCCTTACTCATCTTCCCATCATTCAATAAAACAGCCCTAGGATCTAGTTCCAATTTCTCAGGAGCAGTCGCTAAAGGGAAACTAAACACTTGGTCTTTATCCTTCAAATTCATGGTAAGTATAGTAGGTGTGATTGCACCTTTTTTATAATATCCAATTTCTACAGGTAATGAATATAAAAACCTATCTCCCTGCGCTTGATGTAACTGCACAGTTAGTTTTTTCGCACTTGCATTATAAGTCCAACTGGCATTAATAGTAGGGTTAATAGACTGATACAACCACTGCTTAAAAAATAATTTTAAATCCTTACCAACTACTTTTTCCATTTCTTCTCTGAATGCAGAGGTGGTGGTATTCGCATTAAAATACTTTGCATAATAATTTTGAATTCCTTTTTTGAAATTTGTATCCCCCATTAAATTTCTAAGCATATGAAGTACCCAAGCCCCTTTTTGATAAGTAAGACCACTAGTCACTTGTTCTTTTTCTGCTGTTCTCTCACTTACAATACTGAAGTCAGGCATTTTAACTGATAAATCATAAACAGTTTTTCTTGCTTTTATAATACCCTTAGTATATTCATCCTTGCCGTATGCATTTTCAATAAATAATAAAGTAAAAAAAGTAGCAAAGCCTTCGCTTAACCAAGCATCGTCCCAAGTAGTTTCAGTAATGGCATTGCCAAACCATTGATGAGCAATTTCATGAATGACTACATTTCTAGTTCTGTCATCTCTTTTACCGGTTACTAAATCCTCGCCATAAAATATAGCAGAAGAAGTTTCCATACCACCATTCACACTAGGGGTTTGAATATTCGCTAATTTTTCATAAGCATAAGGGCCAACGTAATTTGAATAAAATTCTAATACTTTTTTAGTGGGCTCATCAAAATCATAAAAACCTGCTTCCCTGTTTTTAGCATACACCCATGTTTGTATCGATTTTCCTCTGAATTCATCTACATATTTAACAGCAAAATCGGCTACCCCTAAAACAAATAACCAAGAAGATACAGGCACTGATTGTTTCCAATGTGTAAGTCTTGTACTATTACCAAGTTCAGATTCTTCCATTAATAAACCATTAGACACCACTTTATAATGAGAAGGCGCTTTTACAATAAATTCAGAAGTAGCTTTATCATGCGGATGGTCAACAATAGGTAGCCAATGTCTTCCACGATTAGGCCAGTTTTCATTAAAAAAACTTCGGTCACCTAATTTAGTAGCCCCAATTCTTAAACCATCGAATGGAATACCATGGTATTGAATGGTGAATGTTAATGTTTGATTTAAAGTAGAAGGAGCTGGTAAACTAATGATGAGTTCATCATTTTGATGCGTATAGTTTACCGCGAGGTTAGAACTATTAACAGCATCTACCACCATACCTTTGTCCTGCCTTGAAGTTGTTTTATTAATAAAATCAAGACGGAAATTTTTCATACCCGCTTCCTTAAAACTAATAGTGACCAGCGTGGTACCTGTAATTTCATTATCAGCATCTGATAAACTTAAATTAAATACATAATGTTTTACATCTATATTTTTATTAATAGGGTAGGTATCTGCCTTTGAAATATAAGGAGATACAATTAGTATTGCAATTGTAAATAAATTTAATATTCTTTTCATTAGATTAATAGTATTGTATATTTTATTAAAATATTTTTATTAGATATTTTATTGTAGCGTTACTTTTTTCAAATAATATCCTTTAGCATCTACTTGAGGTGGCAAGGCAGCATTCACCATAATACCTTCACTAGGAATAAGGGTACGTGTAGTTTGACCATTAGATGTAATCTCAAATGGTAAAGGCATAAAGAAATTATTTTGCTTAATTTGGAATTTTTGAAAACCTACTTCTTTCACTGTTATATCTAAAACGTTGGTAGTACGTAAAAAGAAATCAAAGAAAGGTTTTAAGTCCTTACCTGTAGCATTACTAAATAATTTTTCTACATCCATTGTAGTAACAAAATTGTCATAGGTAGTCTGAGGGTCTGTAGATAATTTCTTTAAAGTAGGGAAGAAGATTTCATCTCCAATTAAGTATCTTAAACTATGCATGAAAAAAGAACCTTTTCCATAAATATCTCCACCGGAATATACTTCTTCTTCTGTAATTTCATCACCCGCTGGTACAATGGCCTTTCTGTTTCTTGAATTACGTCTATGGCCAGCAATTATTTCATCATAAGAAGTTTGACCGCCAATTTCCAACATCGCTAAAGCTTCAGCATAGGTACCAATACCTTCCTGAATCCACATATGGCCCCAGTCTTTATTAGTTACTTTATTGGCCCACCACTCATGTGCATACTCATGAAATAAGTTATCTGAATAATCTTGACCATTAATAGTTTTATACCTAAACTTGTTATCAAAAGTAATCATGGTTTGATGCTCCATACCAGAGTTAGGTACTTCAGCAATCCCAATTTTTTCTTTAGCCCAAGGGTATTCCCCAAAATATTTTTCTAATATTTTATTATCTCTTTTTTTAGTTTCAATAACTTTTTTAGCATGTATGGTATCCACCTCTAATACATAATATTCAATAGGTACTTTATTACCTAGTATAGTAGTTAACTCATCTTTGTACACTTTATACTTTCCTATATTAAATACAATACAATAGTTACTAATCGTATAATTTGTTTTCCAATGATAAGTAGACTTATTTTTCTTAGTATTTACATTCATTAATAAGCCTGGGCCAGCAACTACTAAATGAGAAGGCACTGTAATTTTTAAATCGGCTCCTTCATTCGGCTCATCACTAGGATGATCCTTACAAGGGTAATACATTTTTCCACCTTCCCCTTGAATATTAATGGATATCCAATCAAACCCTGCACTATCTTTTTTCCAAGTAAATCCACCATCCCAAGGAGGCTTAACTGCCACCGAAGGTATACCACTATATTCAATGTATACTTTTTGATTGCCTATTTCAAAACCTGAAGCTGAACTTATAAATATTTTATCGTCGTGTTGGTAGAAGGCGGTTGCTTTATTATTCACTTTAATTT
Source organism: Sediminibacterium sp. (assembly GCA_007280515.1). GTDB lineage: Bacteria > Bacteroidota > Bacteroidia > Chitinophagales > Chitinophagaceae > Sediminibacterium. The sequence continues at coordinate 88,686 of QYPL01000004.1, read as the reverse complement.
TAGTAACCTTATATAAATGAATTAAATCAAGTAAAATAGTATCGGTTTTTTTAGACAAATTCAAACTTACTTCAGTGCTGCCACTAATAGATTGCTTGGCGATATCCACCTCTAAGGCAATGCTATAATGTCTAATATCCATAATAGCTTGTAAGGGATGTAATTTACCTCCAGAAGTAAGGTATAGAATATCTCTACTATTAATATTATCATCATTTTGGCTAAATGCCTGCAGTGATGGCATCGTTAAAATAAAAATTGTCAGCATTTTAAATAGATTTAAACCGAACTGCTTTAGTTGTGTACTGAATTTCATTTATTTATATTTATAAGTGTGCGAAATTTCCAATTATTAAATATAATTTTTTTAAAGCAGTATACCTGCAATTTTAATACAATAATTTTCTATTTTGCTATTATGGAATTCCGTCTTAATTTATTCATAAGTATTTGATATTCATTAATTTATACTCATTTAAAAACTAATTAATTCAATATTTATCCATAAATAGCGCTTTTAATAAACTACCTTCGCGTCACATTTACGCAATATGACATTTCAAGATTTAAATTTAAATACCCCTTTATTAAGAGCCGTTGAAGAACTAGGTTTTACAGAGGCTACCACTATACAGTATAGGGTTTTTCCTATTGTTATGTCAGGTAGAGATGTATGCGGTATTGCACAAACAGGAACAGGTAAAACATTTGCTTATTTATTGCCTTGTTTAAGACAATGGAAATTTGATAAAAACAAGGATCCTCAAATTTTAATATTAGTACCCACCAGAGAATTAGTGGTACAAGTAGTAGAGGCTGTTAATAAATTAACACCTTATATGAGTGTGAGTGCAGTGGGTGTATTTGGAGGCGTGAATATTAATACACAACAAATTGCATTAGAAAGCGGTGCAGATGTTTTAGTAGCCACACCTGGTCGACTATTTGACTTAATCATGAACGGCGCATTTAAAACTAAAATGATTAAGAAATTAGTCATTGATGAAATGGATGAAATGTTGAATTTAGGTTTTAGAAAACAAATCACTAATATTTTAGAACTACTTCCCGCTAAAAGACAAAACTTACTTTTCTCAGCCACCATCACCGATGATGTTGAAAAATTAATGAATGATTATTTTAGCGCACCTATTAGAGTAGAAGCGGCACCAACAGGTACACCACTTGAAAATATTATTCAAAATGGGTATGATATTCCTAATTTTAATACAAAAGTTAATTTATTAAAGCTTTTATTATCTACTAACGAGGCCATGACCAAAGTGCTAATATTCGCTGCTACCAAGGCTTTGGCAGATCAACTATTCGAACAATTAGAGGCTAAATTTCCTGAAAGAGTAGGGGTCATACATTCTAACAAAGAACAAAATCATCGATTTAATACGGTGAAACAATTTAAAGCTGGCGTATATACTTATTTAATTGCTACCGATGTAATGGCAAGAGGTATCGATGTAGCTGAGGTTACGCATGTAATAAATTTTGATACGCCCGATGTGCCAGAAAACTATATTCACCGAATTGGTAGAACAGGAAGAGCTGATAAAAAAGGAATCTCTATTACCTTTATTACAGAGAAAGAAAAAGTTTTACAAAAAGCGATAGAAACTTTAATGAAGCAAAAAATTCCTATGTTGGCATTACCTGCTGATTTAGAAATTTCAGAAATTCTCACCGAGGACGAGAAGCCAAAAGTTCGAATGAAGATTATCCAAATTAAAGTGCCTAAGAAAGAAGAATCTGGGCCAGCTTTTCACGAAAAATCGGCGAAAAACAGTAAAGTGAATGTACGAAAGAATAGGAAAGAGATAATGCAGAAAAAATACGGCAAACCAATTTCAAGAGGTGGCAAGAAATAAATAAAATAATATAGAAAAATTAAAATCTCTCAGTAGCTGCAAAGAAGAAGTTTCCTTCTATTTGTGCATTCTCATCACTATCACTTCCGTGAACAGCATTTTCTCCCATAGAAGCTGCAAAATTCTTTCTAATAGTTCCTTCTTCTGCTTGAGCAGGATTCGTAGCTCCAATTAATTTTCTAAAATCGGCAACAGCATTGTCTTTTTCAAGAATAGCGGCTACAATAGGTCCAGAACTCATAAAAGCTACTAATTCACCATAAAAAGGGCGCTCTTTATGCACTTCGTAAAATTGTCCAGCTTGTTCCACTGTTAATTTTGTCCATTTCATGGCTTTAACGGTAAATCCAGCCTTCATAATTTGGTCTAAAATTGCTCCAGTATAGCCTTTTGAAGTGGCGTCTGGCTTAATCATCGTAAATGTGCGGTTCATAGTTATTTTATTAGTAGTTGCTAATTGCAGGCGCAAAATTACTAAAAAACATCTGATTTACATTAAATTTGTGCCTCTATGCAAACAATTGAACAATTTTACCCCATTCTGAATCAACCTTTTAAGGCTGTAATTACATCACATCAAAAGCCAGACGGCGATGCGATGGGCTCTAGTTTGGGTCTATACCATTTTTTAAAGCAATTGGGGCATGAGGTAACGGTTATTTCTCCCACCAATTGGGCTTCCTTTTTAGATTGGATGCCTGGCACAGACCAAGTCACTGATTTTGAATCACATAAAGAAAAAGCCACAAGCATTATTCAAGAAGCCGATTATGTATTCTGCTTAGATTTTAATATTCTACATCGTACTAAACATTTAGAACCCATAATTAAAGAATCAAAATCATTAAAAATACTCATTGATCATCATCAACAGCCCGATACACCCTCTTTTGCTTATGGTATTAGTGATGTAATGATGAGCTCTACCTGTGAGATGATTTATAATTTCATCGTAGCATCGGGACATAGTAATTTAATAAACTTAGATATTGCTGCTTGCTTGTATACAGGCCTTATGACCGATACAGGTTCTTTCCGTTTCCCATCCACTTCAGCTTCAGTGCATAAAATTGTAGCGCATTTGAAAGAATTAGGCCTAGAACATTCTTTGATACATGAAAAAATTTATGACAATTCTTCAGAAGGCAGGTTAAAATTTATGGGTAACGCCTTTTTAAATAGAATGACGGTGATACCTGAATTAAACACCGCCATGATGGCCATCCCCAAAACAGATATATATAAATTTGAATTGAAAACTGGAGATACAGAGGGATTGGTTAATTATTTGTTATCAATTGAAGGTATTAAGTTAGCCGCCATAGTCATAGACAGAGAAGAAGAAAGAAAATGGAGCTTTAGAAGCAAAGGTAACTTCGATGTTAATATATTTGCACGCACTCATTTTGAAGGGGGAGGCCATGCCAATGCGGCAGGAGGAAGATCTTCAAAAACGGTGGATGAAACCGCAAGCGATTTTAAAACAATAATAAAAGAATATAAATCACAATTAACACAATTAAAATAAAATGATAAAATCAAGTTTAAAGTTAGTGGCTGCTATTGTCTTGTTTGCAAGTTGTAATCAATATGAAAAAGCCCCCTCTGGTATGCCTTACAAAATTACACACGGTAGTGGTAATGAAAAATTATTGCAACAAGGTCAATTCGTTAAATTAAATGTAGAGTACAAGTTAAAATCTAAAGACACTACTTTAAGTTCAACTTTTGGCGTTATACCTGTTTATTTCCCTATTGATACAGCTCGTTTAGGTAAATATACATTTACTGAAGTTATAATGAAATGTAGAAAAGGAGACAAGGTTGAATTCTCTTTAAGTATTGATACCTTAGTAAGCATGAAAGTTTTACAATTGAATGAAGTATTCAAAACTAAAGATATCATTTTAGGTAAAGCCGAAATTGTAGACGTATTCACTGATGTTAAATTAGTTGACGCCGATTACAAGAAAGAGCAAGACAAAGAAAAAGCAAAAGAAATTGGCATTATTGCTGCTTACTTGGCTAAAAATAAAATCACTGCTGTACAATCTCCAGAAGGAGTATTTGTAGTAACTAAAGAAGCAGGAGATGCTACCAACAGAATTGATTCTACAAAAGTGGCTAGCGTATTTTACAAAGGATACACATTAAAAGGTGAAGTATTTGATTCTAATATCAAACCTAACGATCCTACTGCTAAACCTTACGATGTAAAAGTAGGAGCGGGTAGTGTCATTCCAGGTTGGGATATTGGATTAAAATATTTTGGAAAAGGAGGAAAGGGCGTTTTATATATACCTGCAATGTTGGCTTATGGCCCACAAGCAAATGGTGTCATCAAAGCTTATGACAACCTAGCTTTTGATATTGAAATTAAAGATGTAACTGTTGCTCCAAAAGCAGCTACTATTGCACCGCCGCCACCGCCAGCAATGCAAAAATAATAAGTATAAAAAATAATTTATAGAAAAGTATAAATTATATAATTAATATTTTTTTGAATTCAAAAAATGCTTCTCCTAATAAGAGGAGCATTTTTTATTGTAGATAGGGTAGTAATTGAATAATTTCAGCAGCTTCTTTAACATCATGAACTCTAAGAATATCAGCACCCTTTAATATAGCCACTGTATTTGCCACGGTAGTTGCGTTTAAGGCATCCTTTGATTCAATACCTAATGTTTTATATAAACTCGATTTCCTAGATGCCCCCAATAAAATAGGAAGCTCCAACATTTTTAATTCATCTATTTTTTTAACAATTGTAAAATTCTCCTCTACTGTTTTTCCAAAACCAAAACCAGGGTCAATAACCCAATGATTAATCCCATATTTTGATAATAATTTCTTTTTAGTTTGGAAATAACTTATAACTGTTTCTATAATATCTTCTCTTGTTTCCACTTTATGCATGCTGTCTATTCCACCCGTTAAATGCATACCAATATAAGCTGCATTATTTTTAGCAACCACTGCTAATATATTTTCATCAAAAGCGCCACAACTAATGTCATTAATAATATGTGCGCCCGCTTTTAAAGTAGCCTCTGCCACTGAAGCATAAAATGTATCCACCGATATAAGTTGTTTTGGATAAGCTTGGGCAATGGCTTCAATGTAGGGAATGAGTCTTTCTATTTCAATTGCTGCACCCTCCATATTTGCACCTGGCCTAGTACTTTGTGCACCTATATCAATAATACTTGCGCCTTCTTGAATAAATAAATGGGCCTGCGCTAAAGCGCTATCAATATTAGCATGACGACTAGCTTCATAAAAAGAGTCTGGAGTTAGGTTTAAAATACCCATTACCTGGGGGCTACTAATTTTCCATTCTAGTTCTTTGGCAGGTATTTTAAACATGATTTTAATTTAAGCTTAATTGATTATCTTGCATTCGTTCAAAGATATTAATTAACAAAGTAATCGGACGAAATTTAATGAGTCAAACTTCCACACAATTTGATCAAGCCATTGCCTCATGCAGTGATATTTTTATTAAAAAAACAAAGGATTATGGTACTGCCTGGAGAGTATTAAGAATTATCTCTGTAGTAGACCAAATTTTTATAAAGGCCTTACGCATTCGAACCATTCAAGATTTAGGTACCCAGAAGGTAGAAGACGATATTCAATCTGAATTCAAAGGCATTCTTAATTATGCCGTTATTGGTTTAATTCAATTAAAACTAGGCGACCCTAAAGTAGACGAACTCCCTGTTGACCAAGTACAGTCTTTATATCATGAAAATGTACTCTTCGCTAAAACTACCATGATGGATAAAAATCATGACTATGGAGAAGCCTGGAGAGATATGAGTCAAGAAAGTTATGCCGATTTAATTTTAATGAAATTAATGCGCATTAGACAAATACTTACCAATGATGGTAAAACCCTCATTAGCGAAGGCATTGATGCTAATTTTGTAGACATCTTAAATTATGCTGCCTTTGCATTAATACAAATGGCAGAAGGAAAACATTAAAAAATAAGGTATGCAAAACTTCCTAAAAATTTTACGCTGGTCGGTAGGTTTACTTTTTATTTTTTCTGGCTTAATTAAAGCCAATGACCCTTTAGGGCTTAGCTATAAAATGCAAGAGTTTTTTGATGTTTGGGGTATCCAATTTTTAAATGATTATACTTTAGCATTTGCCTTGGTGATGAATACCCTTGAAATTGTAGCAGGTATTGCCTTACTTATACAATTTCCATACAAGCAAACACTTTGGTTATTACTTGGGCTCATTGTTTTTTTTAGTTTTCTTACAGGCTATGCATTGTTTTCTGGAAAAATTAAAACTTGTGGCTGTTTTGGAGATTGCATTCCTTTAACACCCCAAACCTCCTTTATCAAAGACATTGTACTTTTAGTTTCAATTGTCATTTTACTATTAAATATTAAAAAAGCGAAGTCCAATACCCATAAATATGTAGGCATATTTGTTTTACTACTTACTACTTCAGCAGTAGGTTATGGTCAATACTATGTGCTAGCCCATTTACCTATCATTGACTGCCTGCCTTATAAAGTGGGTAATGATATTATAGATAAAATGAAAGAACCTGAAGGAGCTATAAAAGATAGTATTTCTATACAAATGGAATTTGAGAAAGATGGAAAGACTTACTTCTTTGATGCTAATCATTTCCCTGAGAATTTTGATTCTACCTATGTATATAAAAACAGAAAGGAAGTAGTGGTAAGTAAAGGCAATGGGTTAGTTCCCGCCATTATTGATTTTGAAATTACAAATGTAAATGGAGCAGACACTAGTCAGGCTTTATTTGCCACCGAAATTCCTTATGTACTGGTTTTAGCAGGTAAGATTGAAGCCACTGTACCTTGGGAGAATTTGCTGTCTTCTTTACACAAAAAATATAAGTTAGTATATATTGTAACAGCTGATAAAGCAGGTGCTCAACAATTTTTAGCTAAAGAAAATATTTTAATAGGGGATATTACCATGCTAAAAACAGCTGCTCGTGTTTGGCCAAGTTTATTTATAATGAATGGTTCTAGCATCATGCAAAAAACAAGTTACATTGATTACTTAGGAAAATAATCATCTAATAATTTTATACTAAAAAATTTATTTAGAATAATAAAATTAGAAAAGTTAAGTTTAATTAGGATAATCGAAGCATACTAAGAATAGTACTTCTTATTTAATAATGACTTCAGTAATAGTATTTTCACCCATCTTTTCATTCACCCTTTCTATTATTTGTACTTTTTGAAAACCTAATTCGTTTTTCAAAGGGCCTACACTGGTTTGTATAAACAACTTTTGATTAAATATGTAAATTTTGTCGGTATACTTTGCAATAGTCACGCCCATTAATTCTAGCCAAACAGTTTCTATTTCAGCAGAACGAATGCCATTTTTTAATTTACTTCCTTGTACAAAGTTCTTAAGTGCTTCACCCAATTTAAATGTTCCCATAGAGGACACAATTTAGGGCTAATTATAGTTGTATCAACTGATAATCGGCTAAATATTTTCCTAATAAGTCGTCCATACGATCCTTGTGGGTATCGGTTATAAATACTTGACCATCTGTGGAATGGCTTACCCAGTCTAATAACTGAATCATTCTTTGCTCATCTAGTTTTTCAAAAATATCATCCATTAATAAAATAGGAGAGAAGCCTTTATGTCTTTTTATACATTCCCATTCTGCTAAACGAATGGCAAATAATAAGCTTTTTCTTTGGCCTTGAGAGGCCTCTTGTTTAAAGGGTTGTCCTTGAATGGTAATGATTAAATCATCCTTATGAATACCTACAGTGGTTCTTTGAAGTACACTGTCTTTGGAATAAGCTTCGTCTAATAAATCATTGAAAGAATGAGTATGTAATTTAGATTCGTATTCAATTTGAATTTTATCATTATTATTGGCTAAATGATTATACAAAACCAAAATTTCTGGCAGTAGGTCGTCTAATAATTGTTTTCGATAGGTGTAAATAGGCATTCCATTTTCTATCAATTGAACATTTAAAGTTTCTAATAAGACAGGGTCAATACTTCCCGTCTCTGCTGCTTGTTTTAATAAACTATTTCTTTGCTGTAATACTTTATTGTACTGAATTAAATATTTTAGATAGTCGGGGTAAATTTGGCATAACAAACTATCCATTAACTTTCTACGTTCCTCACTATTACCCGTAATTATTTGAACATCGTCGGGCGCTATCATCACACAAGGAATTTTACCTAAGTGTTGAGATAGCTTTGTATAAATAATCTCATCAAAATAAAATTCCTTTTTTAAAGTTTCTCTTATAATACAAGTTATAGGTACTTCTGTTTTATTAATGCTATACAAACCTTCGATACGCAAACCCTCATAAGCATGGTGTACATTTTGGGCATCGGGCCTGTTAAAATAACTTTTAGTAAAGGATAAATAATATAGGGCATCTAAGACATTGGTCTTACCAGTTCCATTACTGCCCACGATACCCACAATACGGTGCGTGAATTCAAATTGCTTTTGAACGTAATTCCTAAACTGGACTAATTTAAGTTGTTGAATGCCCACCATGACTGCAAAATACAAAGGGAATGGTTTCCTCCCTTTAAAATTCAAGAAAAGGATGTAATTTTATTAAAATTTTATAGCATGACGCTTATTAGTGAGCAACAGCTTCCCAGCATCGTAAAAAGACTGGCCAATCAGATTTTAGAAACTTATCCGGGTTTAACCAATGCCGTTATTGTGGGTTTACAACCGAGGGGGGTATTCTTAAGCGACCGTATTGTAGCTGCCTTGCACAATGAAATACCCGCCGATCAAGTTAAATATGGCAAGCTAGATATTACATTTTACAGAGACGATGTTAGAACAGATTTACATTTGGCAAAGGCCACTGATTTACCCTTTAGTATTGAAGGCAAAACGGTGATTTTAATAGACGATGTGCTATTTACCGGCAGAACCATCAGAGCAGCCCTAGATGCCTTACTTTCTTTTGGAAGACCTTCTAAAGTAAGTTTATGTGTACTCGTAGACCGCAAGCCCAGTAGGGAATTACCTATACAACCCGACTTTACGGGTAAGGAAATGGTAGATATCAGTCCTTATAAGGTAAAAGTGAGATGGAAGGAGAATGATGGAGTGGACGACGTTATTTTATTGGTTGATTAGAAAAATTTATACTAATTTTGTTTTTTAATGGCATTAACTACCAAACATCTTCTTGGTATCAAGGACCTCCAAACCGAGGATATCCAACTTATTTTATCTACCGCTACTCAATTCAAAGAAGTTTTACAAAGACCCGTTAAAAAAGTTCCTACTTTAAGAGACGTTACCATTGTGAACCTTTTTTACGAGAATTCCACCAGAACTAGAATTTCTTTTGAACTAGCTGAAAAACGCTTGTCTGCTGACGTAGTGAACTTCACTGTTTCAAATTCCTCAGCAGCCAAGGGCGAAACATTACTTGATACAGTTAATAATATTCTTAGCATGAAGGTCGATATGGTGGTCATGCGCCATAGCGCTTCCGGAGCACCCCATTATTTAGCCAAACATATTAATGCAGCTATTATAAATGCAGGGGACGGCATTAACGAACATCCTACACAGGCTTTATTAGACGCTTTTTCCATGCAAGAAAAAACTGGCAAATTAGCCGGGTTAAAAGTAGCCATCATTGGAGACATCATGCATAGTAGGGTTGCTTTAAGTAATATCTATTTACTAAAGAAAATGGGTGCAGAAGTAATGGTTTCAGGGCCACCTACTTTAATTCCAACCTATTTACAAAAAGCCATGGATGTGCGTGTAGAATACAATATCGACAAAGCCTTAGCTTGGTGCGATGTAGCCAATGTGCTTAGAATTCAATTAGAGAGGCAAAATCAGCCTTTATTCTCTTCTTTAAGAGAATATAACCTAGCTTATGGTATCACTAAAAATAGACTAGACAAACTTAATAAGGAAATAGTGATTATGCACCCTGGCCCTATTAATAGAGGTGTCGAAATTGATAGTAATGTGGCCGATAGCCCACACTCCATCATTTTAGACCAGGTAGAAAATGGGGTAGCAGTAAGAATGGCTTGTTTATACCTTTTAACAGGTAGATCCAACCCTTCTTAATTTCTTAATTGGTCTTAATCTCTTTTTTCCTAACTATTTTCTTACTTTTAAGCCATGCAAAGAATATGCTTATTTCCTGGAACATTTGATCCCGTTACTTTAGGACATATTGATATCATTGATAGATCCTTACCCTTATTTGATAAAGTGGTGGTAGGCATTGGTATCAATGCTTCCAAGGATCCTATGTTTACAGCAGATCAAAGAAAACAGTGGTTTGAAGAAATTTATAAAGACCAACCCCAAGTAGAAGTAGCTATTTATGATGGACTCACTGTAAAGTTTTGTCAATCCATTGGGGCTAAATTTATTTTAAGAGGCATTCGCTATGTAAGCGATTTTGAATATGAAAAAACCATTGCTGATGCCAATCGCACCATGGATAGACATATTGAAACTATCTTTTTAACGGGAGAGCCTAAATATACTTCTGTAGCATCTACTATTGTAAGAGATATTATTAGAAACGGGGGAGATGCTTCTCCATTCTTACCAGAAGCCGTTATCAAAAGCTTGAATAAATAGAAGCTTAAATATAAAAGCTTGAATAATTAAACTCTTTAGTTAAACATATATTACTGATTAGTTAAGTATATATTACTGATTTATTTTTAATCGGTAGGTTTCAATTACTTCTAGTATAGTTGGATAAGTTTGTTCTAAACAATATTTAGCCGTTACCAAAGAATGCCATTCAATTTTTTCTATATCTTCTGAACTTTGTGGTATGCCTTTTTGCATATCTGCAATAGTCATATGAAACCAATAAGTGCGTTTTACTACTTCTTCTTGTAAATGTTTATCAAAATAAAGATGATTCGTGAATTTTAATAATTCATGTAATTTGATATTACGAATACCCGTTTCTTCCTCTACTTCTCTAATAGCACAAGTTTGAATGGTTTCCCCTTCATCTAATTTTCCCTTGGGTAAATCCCAGAAACCTCTTCTAAATATCCATAAAATTTCTCCTTGGGCATTTGTAACTAGGCCACCGGCTGCTATTATTTGTTTGGGCATAAAAATGTGTATACTATTTAGTAAGTCCTGAAGTGAATCTAGCAATTTGACTTTACATTTGCGAGTAGAAATTATTATTATGACAATTCAGAAAGCCGTTGCCGAAAAACTACTTCAAGTAGGTGCTGTAAAATTAAGCCCAAATAATCCATTTACATGGGCAAGTGGCTGGAAAAGTCCAATTTATTGTGATAATAGAAAAATTTTATCTTTTCCCTATGTAAGAGATTTTATTAAAAGCGAAATGTGCAATGTTATTTTTGAAAAATTTGAAGGGGCCGATATGTTAGCAGGTGTGGCCACCGCAGGTATTCCTTGGGGAGCCATGGCAGCGGATCAATTGAAACTACCTTATATATATGTAAGACCTAAACCCAAAGAACACGGACTAGGCAATCAAATTGAAGGAGCTTATGCGACAACAAATAAAATTTTAGTCATTGAAGATTTAATCTCTACAGGCAAAAGTAGTTTAGAAGTAGTAGAGGTATTAAGAAAGGCTGGACTTGAAGTAGTAGGTATGGTGTCTATTTTTAATTATGGATTTGCCCTTGCAGACGAAGCCTTTAAAGCTGCAGGCGTTCCTTATTATTCTTTAACTAATTATGCAAGCTTGATTGACTTAGCCCTAGAAAAAGGGGATGTAGATAGCAAAACCCAAGAAACATTAATGCAATGGAGAGAATGTCCAAGTACTTGGAATATATAATATTGGAATATATAATAGTTAAACTAAGTATACAATTTATAGTAAGCTATTTCAAAATAGCTTCTCCTAAATTTAATTTTTGACTGGTCTCAAAATTAATAGGTATGGTTTTAGTGAACATGCCTTTCGTAATAGTGGCATTACCTTTAATTCCAATTTTCATTGGCTTGTTGAATAAAATATCAACACTATTTTTTAATAAAGAGCTTAGTTCAATTTCCATGGTAGCAGGCAGTACAAATTCAGCATTGGCTGGAATGGTAAAGTTGGTATCTAATTTATATTGGGTAAATAATTGATCATTGATAAATACATTACAATCTAATTTATTAAGCACTAGTCCAAATCGATTAGGATTTTGATAAGCAAATTCCGCCTTAAAACTATTCTTACCAAAACTGGCTTTCTCAATTTTGATTGATTGTACACCTTTAAAAACTAGTGGACTAGGCTCGGCGCAGGCTGAAAAAAATAAAACAACAGTTAATAAAAGGTAAGCAGTAGGCTTCATAAAAGATTTGTCTAAAATTATTAAAAATAATTAGATAATTGGAGAATGTAAAAATATATTTACATAAGTTTTTGTTAAGACATGATACTAACCGATTATCAATATTTTGGGCCTATTTGCTTTATAGAATTAGTCTATAAACAAAATCAGCTATGTTTTGACAAAGAAGGGGCTTTTACTAAAATGAGTTTTAAAAATAGAATGGTCATTTTAAGCGCACAAGGGCCATTGAATTTAACCATTCCTATAGTAGGAGGAAGAGAGCAAAAAACTGCCATTAAGGATATTCTCATTGCCTATGTTGCACCTTGGCAAGCTCAGCATTACAAGGCCATTAAAACATGTTACAAAAGAGCTCCGTATTTTGAATACTATGAAGCCGATCTTGAAAAGCTTTACTCAACAAAAAAAGAAAACTTAGTTGATTTTTTAGAAGCCTGTCATGAATTTCTACATAAAGCAATTAAGGGCAAATGGGAATTGATACAAAACATTGATTATGAAAAAAATATAAAAATTGTTGAAAATATATCGAGAGAAAATATATCTAAAGAGGTTAATGAAACAGCATTAAATATAAACTATAAAACTATACTTCCTTGGCAACCTAATAATTATGAGCAGTTCGCTATTCAGCATCCTTACCTTCAGGTATTTGAATCCTCAAAAGGCTTTATTCCTAATGTATGTATACTAGATTGGTTGTTTTGCGTAGGAGGAAAAGAAATTAGTAGACAATTAAGCGAGCATTTAAAGAAGCTAGAGTAGTAGTATCTTCAGGTAGAGGATGTTTTTTCAAAAATTCAGCAGTCCACTTTTCAAATTGTTGCATTTGTTGCCATTCTTTACTATTCATCACATAATCTATGGCCTCTTTTTCATCGGTAGCATTAGTTAAACGGTCATTTAACAATTCTCTTTTAAATTGGTAGTGGGTAAGAATGGTACGCATTAATAATTTCTCCGCCACTTCTAATTCAATAGCTTCTGTATTTTCTTGATACTTCACAAATTGATTATTTACCTCACGGGTTTTTATCCAATTCACTGTTTTTTGTACCATCTCATCGTAAGAATTATTCAATAAATTAGAAGGACGGCTTGCTTCATTCCAATTTACCATCGCAGTATTTTCATCATGATGTTTTGGCAGAAGGTGACTATGTTTATGAATAGAGGTAAAAACAGGTGTTGGCTTTCTTACTTTAATGTTAGTTGGCAGTTTTATGGATACTAGTCTGACCATAGGCTGAAGCTTTGTCTCTAACTTAGTTTGTGCTTTATTAAATGGAATAAAAAATAATAAGCTTGCGATGAATGTAGTAAAAATGAGTTGTGAAGAATGAATAAAATTAAATCGATTGGTTTTAGTCAACATTTTCACCCTGTACAAAAGCTCATTTTGCATATTTAAAAAGCCCATTGTCCACTTGCTAGTATTTTGAATAATTACTTCCTTTGAACGCATTGCAGTCGCAATTTTATATAGCGTATTCAAGTAATCTATTTTTTCAACAGAGGCATTTATTACATAGCTATCACAGGCTATTTCTCTTTGTAGGCTTATTTCTTTATTGAATAAATAAGAGAATGGATTAAAAAATAATATTACTTGAACAAGACTAGTAATTACATTAATTAGATAATCGTTTCTAAGTATATGCGCCCACTCATGTAAAATAATACTCTCTATTTCTTTCACCGATAATTGATTCACCAAGGCAATGGGCAAAAGTATAATAGGCTCTATCCAACCAAAACTAATAGGGGTTGTAATGGTAGCTGAAATACCTAATTTTATTTTATTGTCTTTCGATGCATTAGGTAAATTATAAATAAAGGAAGTATACTTATCTGAATCAGAGAAATTGGAATTTTTTATTAAAGTAGATAATTGATAGAATTGAAATATTGTTTTAATAATTAAGCCTACTAATACCATACAATAAATAAAACCTATAAAGGAAAGCCACTCAATAGGAGCCTGCATAAATAAAGAACTTATACCTGCATTAACGAAGTCTAAACCATTACTTATAATTTCTGAACCAAACTTGGGATAAAATAATACACCTATAAATTGAACTAGGCCTATGCATTGAAAAATACTTGCCATACTAAATAGATACCCTGCTTTAATGGAAAGTATTTCTTTTTCCTGTAAACTTTTCGCTACCTGATATACCAAAAACAATATAGCGGTAAAGCCTATATTATTAATGATTGCTAATGGTATATTGGTTAAAACTGACATAAGGTTTATTTACGCTCTAGTTTTTGAATCATGGATTTAATTTCAGCTAAATCACTATCAGATGGTTTTTGTCTTCCTAAGGCTTGCATGACTAATTGAGATGTGCTGCCACTAAATAAGGTTTGTATCATTTTACCTACAAAATGCTCCTGTGCTTTTTCTCTATTTAAACTAGGGGTATAGATATGTGTTTTAGAACTTACATTTCTTGTAACAAGCCCTTTCTCGTTCATAATTTGCATCAGCTTAAGGGTAGTGGTATAACCCACATCCTTTGTTTTTTGTACCACTTCATGTACTTCTCTTACAGTGGCGCTGTCTTTTTCCCATAAAATACTAAGAATGTCTAATTCACTTTCGGTAGGCCTAATAGTCTTATTCATATATTATACGATTGTATTCGTAAGCAATCTACGAAATAATAGGGAGGAACAAACAAAATCCCCCCGAAAATATCGGAGGGATTTTGTTAATTTTTTATAAAACTGACTCTGTTAAAAGAGCAATAACTAATACTCAATAAGTTATATCAAAAACTAGTCTTTCTTAAGATAAGAAGAGAACTTAGCATTCTGCTCCGCGGTTAAGGCCTTACCATTCACAGTAATCTTACCATCGTTAATTTGAATTTTAACATTGTCTACTGGAGCAATACCTTCTTCTTGTAAAGCTTGTATTAATGTTTTAGTATTCGCAGTAATAGTAACAGTATGTGTTGTATCGTTTATGACTTTAGCACCTGCTGCAGTATCAGTATTAATAACTGAAATTTCAACAGTTTGAGATTTAGTCTCCATTGCTTTAGTTGGGTGTAATTGCGCTAAACTAGGCGCAATAACCAATGATACAATTGACATTAATTTAATTAAGATATTCATTGAAGGACCAGAAGTGTCTTTAAAAGGATCTCCCACCGTATCTCCTGTTACAGAAGCCTTATGTGGTTCAGATTTTTTATAGAACATCTCACCATTTATTTCAACACCTTTTTCAAAAGATTTTTTTGCGTTATCCCAAGCACCACCTGCATTGTTTTGGAAAATACCCATTAACACTCCACTCACAGTTGCACCAGCCAAGAAACCACCTAAGGCTTCAGGACCCATTGTAAATCCAATTAAGATAGGAGAGATGATGGTGATAGCACCAGGCAACATCATTTTTTTAAGGGATGCTTCTGTAGAAATTGCCACACATTTTTCATATTCAGGCTTTCCTGTACCTTCCATAATACCTGGAATGGTACGGAACTGACGACGCACTTCTTCTACCATGGCCATGGCCGCTTCACCCACAGCGCGAATAGCTAATGAAGAGAATATAAATGGAATCATTCCACCTACAAATAAAGCAGCTAATACATCTGCTTTATAAATATCAATATGTTGATTGTTTGGCATGGCTACACCTACGAAGGCGGCAAACAATGCTAATGAAGTTAATGCAGCAGAAGCAATTGCAAAACCTTTACCGCTTGCAGCAGTTGTGTTTCCCACTGCATCTAAAATATCTGTCTTCTCACGCACTTCAGCAGGTAGTTCACTCATCTCCGCAATACCACCAGCGTTATCGGCGATTGGACCGAATGCATCAATGGCTAATTGCATGGCAGTTGTTGCCATCATACCAGCAGCAGCAATCGCTACTCCATATAAACCTGCGCAATAAGATGCACCAAAAATACCAGCCGCTAAAACAATAATAGGCATGAAAGTAGATTCCATACCAACCGCTAAACCACCAATAATATTGGTTGCATGTCCAGTGCTTGATTGTTTAATAATACTCATTACTGGACGCTTACCCATTGCCGTATAATATTCAGTAATGATACTCATTAAAGTACCTACGATTAAACCAACCGCTATTGCACCAATGACACCATTTCTTGTAAATTCAATACCACGAAGTGACATTGTTTCAGGAAGAATATAACCCACTAAAAAATAACAAGCAATGGCTGTTAAAATCATTGAACCATAGTTACCCATGTTCAAAGCTTTTTGAACAGTAGCCGTATTTAAACCAGCGTTCTCACTTATTCTTACAAAGAAAGTTCCAATAATAGATAATAATATTCCTACACCTGCAATCATCATTGGTAATAAAATAGGAGATAAACCACCAAAGGCATCTACTAATTTTCCACCACCCACTGCAGTAACTTCTTGTCCTAATACCATGGTCGCTAAAACAGTGGCTACATAAGAACCGAATAAATCGGCACCCATACCAGCCACATCACCTACATTGTCTCCTACGTTGTCTGCAATTGTTGCAGGGTTACGAGGATCATCTTCAGGAATACCTGCTTCTACTTTACCTACTAAGTCAGCACCGACATCGGCAGCCTTTGTATAGATTCCACCACCCACACGTGCAAATAAAGCAATTGATTCAGCACCTAATGAAAATCCAGTTAATACTTCAATAGTTCTTAGCATTTCAGAAGGGTCGCCATTTACATAGAACATTTGCTTCAATACTAAAAACAAACCACCTAATCCCAATACTGCTAATCCAGATACGCCTAAGCCCATCACAGATCCGCCAGTAAAGGATACTTTTAATGCTTGGGCTAAACTTGTTTTAGCTGCTTGAGCAGTTCTTACGTTTGCTTTGGTAGCTACTTTCATTCCAATATAACCAGCCGTTGCACTAAATACAGCACCAATGATAAAGGAGATAGCAATACTCCAATGACTTTCTGCATTTTTAGTAGCCATAAATCCTAATAATAGGGCCACAATTACCACAAAATAGCCAAGGATTTTCCACTCTGCTTTTAAGAAAGCCATTGCACCTTCAGCAATGTAAGTGCTAATTTCTTTCATACGGTCATTACCTGCATCTTGTTTAGATACCCAATTGAATTTCAATAGTGTATACAATAAACCTACAATACCCATCGCCGGAACGGCATAAAATAGAAGATCTTTCATAGCAATACTTATTCTTTTGTTTAGATTCGTTTAAGGTCTGCAAAAATAGGGGGTAAAAGTCAAAAAAGGGCAAAAAAGGGCAACTTTACTCCACCAAGGCAGTGGTATCCACTTTACCTGTAAAAACAGAGGCAATTTCCTTGCCTTTATAGATGGATTTATTGAATTTATTACCCAAAATAATGATGGTAGCCGATTCATTAATTAAGCGGGTAAACACGGTATTATTCCCATGCCACCATCCATTATGGTAAATTAGCTTTTCTTCATTAGGTTTAGCTAAAATACGCCAGCCTAAACCATAGTTATGATAGTATTTATTAATAGGGCTCTGCGGTTGAAAAGCCATTTCTAAAGTAGCTGCTTTTAAATAAGTACCTTCTGTTAAGGCCTTATCCCATAAATACATATCTCTTGCAGTGCTGTACACATTTTTGTCGCCATAAATGCAATCGTACTTTTCAATTTTATAAGGAACCATACGAGCATTATAAGAAGGGGTATACTTATCAATACTCTTCGCGCTAAATATGTATGTGTTTTCCATTTTCAATGGCTTAAATAAAGTTTCTGCCATATAGGTAGGGAAGTCTTGACTTGTAATTTTTTCAATAATTAGGGCCAACATAACAAAGTTAGTATTGCAATATTTAAATACTCTGTCTGGCTTAGAAGCAGGTAAAGGACGTTTTGCCACCATATAGTCTAGTACATCCTGATTATTATACAACCCTTGTCTGAATGGAGTTTCAGCCTTTATGAGTTGTAATTTTTTTACCCAACGGCCTCTTCTATTTTTCACTTTCACAGTTTTATACTTATTTGGTTCCATGAAATAAGTATAATCGGGTAGGCCACTACGATGAGAAAGTAATTGTTCTATCGTCACCTCTTTATAAGGAAAGTTAGCAAGGTATTTTGTAACAGACGCTTTCAAATCTAACTTATCTTGTTCCCATAATTTAAGGGCGGCCATGCCTGTAAATGTTTTAGAAATGGATGCTAAATGAATAGGGGTTTCAGGAACTATGGCCGTTTTATCTGAGAAATTAGAAAAGCCTTTATAATCTTCGAAAATAACTTCCCCATTTTTGGCAATTAATATCTCACCGCTAAAACCTTTATTACCCAATAGGGTCTCATATTTTGCTTTGACTTCTGCAATCAACCGCTCTTTTTCATCATTATTAATAACAGTAGAAGGCTGTGTATTATTTAGAAAACGGGGGCCTTGACCCGTGCCACAAGCAATGCTTAAAAAGAAAAAACCTAGTAAGAGGGAGAATCGAATGAACATCTGTTAGTTTTATAAGGTGGCCATAACTATTTATAGCTACAAAAATAACGCTAGAATTACATAATTTATTGTTAATGAATACTAAACAGTTAATTTTTTTTAACTTTGCGTCATGAGTAATTTTGATGCCACTAGCTATCCTAAGGATAAAATAAAGGTCTTATTCCTTGAAAACATAAGTGATAAAGCGGTTCAGTATTTTAAAGAGCAAGGATATACCGATGTTAAAAAGGTATCAGGGGCATTGAGTGAAGATGAATTAATCAAAATTATTAAGGACGTACACATTTTAGGCATTCGTTCAAAAACATTTATTTCTAAAAAAGTATTAGAGAGTGCTAAAAAATTACAAGCCATTGGCTGTTTTTGTATTGGCATTAACCAAGTGGATTTAAAAGCATGTAAGCAAAAAGGGGTAGCCGTTTTCAATGCACCTTATAGTAATACGAGATCAGTGGCTGAATTAGTGATTGGGGCATCCATTATGCTTATTCGTAAAATTATAGATAAAAATACAGCCGCACATAAAGGTATTTGGAATAAAGAAGCCAAAGGAAGTTTTGAACTAAGAGGAAAAACATTGGGCATTATTGGTTATGGTAATATTGGTACACAGTTAAGTATAATGGCGGAAGCCATGGGAATGAAAATTCAATTCTATGATATTGAAACTAAACTGCCATTAGGAAACGCGAAGCCCGCAAAATCTATAAAAGATATTGTAAGTAGTTCTGATATTATTTCTTTGCATGTACCTGAAACCAGTCAAACAAAAAATTTAATTAGTAAGTCGGTTATTAGTCAATTCAAACAAGGATCTATTTTAATAAATTATGCACGTGGAGAAGTAGTAGACCTTGATGCTTTAAGCAAGGCAATTATTGATAAAAAAATAGGAGGGGCTGCCATTGATGTATTTCCTATAGAGCCAGAAAAGAACGGTGATGTTTTTACCACTCCGCTACAAGGCTTAGCCAACGTGATGCTGACGCCACATATTGGTGGTTCTACCGAAGAAGCACAAGAAAATATTGGAGAAGATGTTAGTATAAAATTATATCAATATTTAGAGCGTGGTGTTTCTTATGGTTCTCATACTATTCCTTCCATTAGTTTACCACCAGTTGAAAATGCACATCGTATTTTACATATTCACAATAATGTACCGGGTGTCTTAAGTGCCATTAATACGGTGATGTCTAAAAATAAAATAAATATTGTGGGTCAATATTTAAAAACCAATGATGAAATTGGCTATGTAGTTTTAGATGTCGATTCTAAATTATCTAAAACCGCCATTGCACTTTTAAAAGAAGTGAAACATACTATTAGAGCCCGTATGTTGTATTAGTAGATCTTAATTTGCACTGAGCTTTTAAAGCTCAGCTATTGATATTAAGCCTGCAATTGTTCTAATATTTTTTTGATCTCATCAGCATCTACTCCAGTAGCTTGTAAATTTTCTTTCATAGAATCTTTTGTATACGACATTTTACTTGCATGCATTTGTCTTGCACTACTATGTATTTCTTTAGCAGCTGTTGCTTGAATAATTTCTTTAATATTATTAGAGCGAACTCCAGATCCTGGCATAATTATTATTCTGTCACCCGATTGTTCTACTAATTTTTTTAATAAGGGTAGTGCATCTGCCGCATTGGGCACTTGACCACTTGTTAATATTCGTTTACAACCTGTTTCAATAATTTCTTCTAGGGCAATGAGTGGGTCATTACATCTATCAAAGGCCCTGTGAAAACTTATTTGCATAGTAGGCCCCGCTATATTTACAAGTTCTTTAGTTCTATTTGTATCAATGCTTCCATCAGCATTCAATAATCCTATAACGGCTCCTAAATAGCCTAGTTCTTTAACAATAAGTAAATCGGCCTTCATTACTTCAAACTCCGATCTTGAATATAAAAAATCACCTCCTCTAGGACGTATAATAGGAAATACTGGTTGAGTAGTATAAGACCTTAAAGTTTTTAAACTTCCATAAGAGGGGGTAGTACCGCCTTCTTGAGGGTTCTCACAAAATTCAATTCTATGCGCACCTGCTTTTAAAGCAGTGACTGCAGCTTCTACTGAAAATACAGCTATCTCAAGTTTTGTAGACATAATTAATCTAATGAAGAAGATTCAAATAATTTATTACCCTCCTTGGTATGTACTGCGTAATTAAAACCTTTATGTAAAGCGTATGCGCCCGCTTCGCCTTTTCTATTCAGCGCAATAAAACAAACTTGAATATCTTTTGCTTTTTCTTTTTTAATTCTTCTTATTCTCTCCACTACAAATTTACAAGCCTCCGCAGGTGATTTACCTTGTCTCATTTGTTCCACCACAGCACTTGCACCTGCCACACGAATGACGTCTTCCCCCTGTCCAGTGGCTACCACAGCGCCCACTTCATTGTCTACATATAAACCGGCCCCAATAATCGGAGAGTCACCTAAACGGCCTCTCATTTTAAAACCCGCACCACTGGTGGTACAACTACCCGATAAGTTTCCAAAACTATCTAAAGCAATCATTCCAATGGTATCGTGGTTCCATTCTCCATTACTTAATTTATGAGGTGCCATCAGTGAAGGATCTAATTGACTCGTAGCTTGTTTTCTTTCAATATTTATAACTGGTTTGTACTCCGATTTTTTTAACCAATTTTCATAAGATGATTTTGCATCTTTGGATAAGGTATCTGGTTCTAAAGTAAAACCTTCAGAGACTGCAAATTGTTGAGCACCTTCACCCACAAGCATTACATGGGGTGTTTTTTCCATTACTCTTCTAGCAACCGATATTGGATGCTTAATGCGTTCTAAAAATGCAACAGATCCACAATTAAATTCATGATCCATAATAGAGGCATCTAAGGTAACATGACCATCTCTGTCTGGGTTACCACTTAAACCTACACAGCAATTAATTTCATCTTCCGTTACTTTCACACCATTTTCCACTGCATCTAAAGCCTTACCACCCATGCCAATTATTTTCCAAGCAGCCAGGTTAGCGGCCAAGCCTGCATCCCATGTAGCAACTACTACAGGGTTTACCACTGCATTGATATTGCTTATAGTATTCGAGCCACCAGTAATATCTTGTACCGTTTTAGGTATAAAGCCAGTAATGGTAAAACTTGAAATACCTAAACCACTTAGGTTCAAAAACTTTCTTCTATCCATACTCATATACAATCATTTATATTAACATCAAGGTACGAACAATGCGCATATTTTTTGTACTTTTAAGTATAAAATTTATATGCAAGAAATTTTTTCATCATATGGTTGGAAGGTAAGTAGTTATGAACCCATTCAGCAGGGCTTAATCAATAGTACTTATTCTATTCAAACAAATAATGGCAACTTTATCTTACAATCCATTAATCATAGGGTGTTCAAAAGCCCATCAGCTATTGATGATAATATTAATGCGATATCTAACTACTTACAAAAAAATAATCCTTCCTATTTATTCACCCATTTAGTACCTACATTATCTGGAAATACTTTAGTAGAGTGGGAGGGTGGCTATTACAGGGCCTTTCATAAAATGGAGGGTTACGCTTTAAGTGTTTTAGAAAACGAAAACCAAGTAGAGCAGGCTGCTATGCAATTTGCAGGCTTTACTTCTGTACTGAAAATTTTTGAAACCAATCAATTAAAAGATACCCTTGCGGATTTTCATAATTTAAATTTAAGGTATCATCAATTTTCAGAGGCAATTGTAAAAGGCAATGCACAAAGAATTACTGAGACAAAAGAAGCCATTTCATTTTTAGTAGCGCATAAAAAATATGTCGATATTTACAGTGCATTTATACATCATGCCGATGTTAAAAAACGCGTTACCCATCACGATACTAAAATTAGCAATGTATTATTTCAAAAAAATAACGGCATAGAAAAAGCCATTTGCGTGATTGATTTAGATACTGTAATGGCAGGCTATTTTTTAAGTGATGTAGGTGATATGTGCCGTACTTGTTTATGTAAAGTTTCAGAGGAAGAAAAAGATTTAAATGAAGTAGTGGTGGAGGCCGCTAAGTGGAAGGCTCTTGAAAAAGGGTATTTGCATTTTATGCAAGATGAATTATCGTCTTTTGAGAGGGACCATTTTTTCTATGGTGGGCAATTTATGATTTACATGCAGGCCCTACGTTTTTTAAGCGACCATTTAAATAATGACATATACTACGGCGCCAAGTATGAAGGCCAGAACCTTTTGCGAACGCTTAATCAAATACGATTATTAGAAGAGTATAATAAATTGACTTAATTATCTCTATAATTTAATGCAGGAGGGCGGTCGCCCAATAATGCTTGGTATTTATAATCTCCTTTTTGCTTAATAAATTCTGCTTTCGCTTTTTGAATAGTGGCTGGTTGGGTATAAAAATCAATGGCGGTCATGGCCATTACTTTGGCAGCATTAATCATTCCTTTAGCAGCCATTTCAGTCGTGCCACAAGAAACGGCCTGCCAACTATGTGCGGGCGTTCCAGGCACCCAGGTAGCGGTACTCAAACCTACCGTAGGAATAGTATAACTCACATCGCCCACATCGGTAGAACCACCACCACCAGTTAATTCCACTTTCATTGGAAAAACTTTCTGCGCATCTTCAATAGGAGGAATATTACCTAAAAAACTTTTCTGTAAATTCTTGGCGAATTCTTTTTCAGCTTCTGTATAAGTAATGCCCCCAACAGATTCTAAATTTACTTGCATCACATCGGCCAAGGTTTTATTCAATAATAAATCGTGGGTACCATCAATGACTTCGTATTTCATAGTAGTGCCTGTTCCTAAAGCAGCACCTTCTGCAGCCTTGGTCACTCTATTAAATATTTCAACTACTTTATCTCTTTTAGGATGTCTTACATAATAAAATACTTCTGCGAAATCGGGTACTACATTAGGTGCCTTACCGCCATTGGTAATGACATAATGTATTCTTGTTTCTTGTGGAATATGTTCACGCATCATGTTCACCATATTATCCATCGCTTCCACTGCATCTAATGCAGAACGGCCTTGTTCTGGAGAAGCCGCCGCATGTGCCGATACACCATAAAATCTGAACTTCGCCGACTTATTAGCTAAAGCACTTTTCATGGTCACTTCATTTTTATTACCTGGATGCCAATGAATAGCTACATCTAAATCGTCCATCACACCCGATCTTACTAAATATACTTTTCCGCCACCACCTTCTTCAGCAGGGCTTCCATACACACGAATAGTTCCTTTTATTTTTCCAGACTCTATTAATTTTTTTATAGCAATACCTGCAGAAACAGAGGCAGTTCCAAAAATATCATGACCACAACCATGTCCTGCATTTTTACCAGCAATAATTACTTTTTCTGAATTGCCTCCTTCTTGTGCTAATCCTGGCAGCGCATCGTACTCTGCTAAAATTCCAATAATAGGTTTACCAGCACCATAACTTGCCATAAAGGCTGTAGGCATGTCACCTACACCAGTGGTTACTTTAAATCCAGCTTCTTGTAAATGTTGTACATGAAGTGCAGCACTTTTAGATTCTTTAAAACCTACTTCAGCATATTCCCACAATTGTCTACTGGTTTTTTTATCTTGCTCGTAAGCATTATTCAAAATAGTTTTTACTTCTTCTTTGGCTTTTTGAACACTAGGGTCAAGCTGTGCCTGAGCAGAAAAAGATAATAAGCAAATGCTTAAAATAGATAGGAGGGAAGAAGATCGATTCATAAAAACTAATTTTAACTAAATTTAATAGAGTAGGGGTCGGTTGAAAATTTTACTTATAATTCTTGAAAATGAACAAGAGCATAATTACTAGTGTTCATAAATTATCAATAATCTTCATTGGTGGCAAAATCATTCTTTCTGTTTTTCCATTTGCCTCTTGTGAAGTCTGGTATTAATTGCATCTGTCCATTTTCAGCAATCGATTTTTCAGAAAGTGGCGTTATCGCATACCAAGTAGCTAAGTCATATACATCTAATTGGAATGGGACCTTTCTTTTAATACACTCCACAAAGGCATTGTCTACAAAAAAGTCCATTCCTCCATGACCAGCGCCCACAGCATCTGCCTCAAATTTCTTCCATAATGGATGATCGTGCTGCTTTAAGTAGGCTTCCGGGTTTTCCCATTGGTGTTCTTTGGGCGAAACGCCTTCTATATATATATGTCCCGCTGAGAATTCTCCAGAATGAAAGTCCTGCCATAAACCCTGAACCCCTTGAACCCTGAACCCTAAATTATAAGGACGAGGTGAATTGGTATCGTGGGTAAGTAACATGGTCTCCCCATTAGCCGTTTGCAAGGTGGTTGTTACTATGTCTCCTAACTTGAATTTTAATTTCGCATTAGGGTGATTATTACCACCTTTAGGATGCTCAACTATATATTTATGTAAACCTCTTGACTTAGTTGCTACCGATGATAACCTAGTTAAAAGGTTGCCTCTATTAATATCTGTCATCATGGCTATGGGACCTAGGCCATGGGTTGGGTATAGCTCTCCGTTTCTATATAAGGAGTGATTGGTTCTCCAAGCAGCTTCACTGAAGCCTTTACCTGCTCCAAACTCAACACCAGAAGCACTATCAGCAGAATTAGGGCTATTAAATTTCACCCCTCTTAAATCGTGCTCATAACCACCTTGTAAGTGTAATAATTCACCAAATAGGCCTTTTTTAACCATATTATAGACAGCTAACACGTCTCTACGGTAACATACATTTTCTAAACACATAACAGGAATACCTGCTTTTTCACTAGCATTTACAATATCCCAGCAATCGGACAGCTTAATGGCCCCACAAACTTCTACACCAGGAATAACCCCATTTTTAATAGATTCTAAGGCTTGTGGAATATGCCATTCCCAGGGCGTGGCAATGATAACTGCATCAATATCATGTCTTTGTAATAAATTTTTATAATCTTCATTGCCATTTTTAAACTCAACGGCGGCAGGTCTACCGGCTTCCTTAAGTATCTTTTGGGCTGAGGCCAACATTCTAGGGTCAGGATCGGCAAAAGAGACAATAAAGGTGTCTTTACGTTGGCAAAGCATCTCTAAATGGTTTTGACCCCTAAAACCAGTACCTATAATTCCTATGCGTACTTTATCCATTTTAGTACTTGATTGTGCCTTTATAAACTGAGGAGAAAGCCCCAAAGCAATAGAGGATAATCCTGCATTTTGTACAAACTTTCGTCGACTTAAATTCTTTACCATTGTATTTATAATTAGATAAAAATTAGATTATGAATTGAAATACAAAATACTAATTTCTGCTGAATAATGACTCGAATTAATTACTAGTATAATGATAGTATACTGCCTATAGGCTAGTAATAAACCCAGGATATAAATTATAGTTATAGCATTTCCTATGCATGCCTTACTATATCTAATACTATTGATTTACAGCTAATTGACCCATTATAACCTATACATTGTGCTTATAATTAACATTATGTTAAATAGACTAAACCAAGTAAACCCCCGATGGCTCGAGGGTTACTTTATGCTTTTCTAAGTAAGCTTATAAGAATCTGTTACTTAACGACTACCGACCTTACAACCGACCTATTGATACTTATCGTGTAGCTTATCATAGATATTAAATTTAGCATCGAATTCATCAGATGCTTTTTGATCCTTGCCTCTTGCTTTATCTCTTTTATAAGAGTATAATGTTGCTAAAAAATCTACGGATCTAGCAGCTACATTCTTTTCGCCTCTTTCTAATTTTTCTTTGTCTTTGATGACATTAAAAGCTTTGTCTATCCATTCAATGGCTGCGTCCACTTTCTCTTTTATGGGTGCATCCAAACTTGCATTAATTTTTCTTATAGAATCTAACTGTGCTTTATAGAATGCATCAAAGGTAGCCTTCTTTTTAGGGTCCTTCGGGGCTGCAGGTTTATTCGTGTTAATGGTTTGTAATGCCTTGATATTCTCTGATACTTTCTCATCCAATACGATAAACTGATTATAATAACTAATACCTGCGTTAAATGCAGCAGCAAAGTTCTTAGTATTCATGGTGTAAGCCTTTTTGTAGGCTTCAGCTGCTTTAGCAATGTACTTGTTTGAATTTTCTTGACTAACACCTTCTGCACTCTTTCCAGACATAAACATATCTCCAAACATTTGACATTCTAGTTCTGATATAGAACCACCCGCCACTAATTTATCAAACATGGCCACTTTTTCATCAATGCTTAAATTCTTATCTATATAGTCAGTGCCATACTCTACCCAACTTTCTTTTGGATAAGCCGCTGCTGACATGGCTAAATAAGTATCAAACTGCGCTTTGTCTTTTTTATTAATTAATTGAATTAATAAGTACCTGTATACATCTATTAATTCTGGAGTAGTTACTTTGTTATCTGCTAATCTTTTATAATAAAAAATGGTTTCATCTAAATTACCTGCATTTTGATTGGAGTAGCCTGCATAAATTAATGCAGTAGTATCAAATTTTTGTTTAGAAGATGCCCAACCTTGTGCAAATATGATATCAGAGTATTTTACTGCATTAATAAAATGAGCGGCTGCTCCCTTCCAACTTTTTATATTGAAACTATCTACCCCACCTTTAAAACTTCTAATATACACATCAAAGAAAGGCTCTTGACCATTGTCTTTGGCTAATTGTAAACTTGCATCAGCCTTGATATATTCATCAAGTGCTAATTTAACTTCATTGTAAGCATTCGGATTTTTTGCAGCATCCTTGTGGTAAGCACTATATATTTTAGACTTCCAATAATAAGCTTGGGCAGTGCCAGCTAAACTTGCTTTTTTAGCAATAATCTTATCATAATCGGCTTTTGCATCGTCGGTTTTACCAATTAAAAGATTTGTTTTTACTTTATCAAAATCTTGTGCCTGCAATGATTGCATTGCGAAGAAAATGGTTAAAACTCCCATTAATTTTTTCATAGTACTGTTTTTATTATAAATGTTTGCTTACTAAAGTTATAGTTAAAAAATATAGTTTACTAGTTATTAGTGCTGAATGGTTTTCTATTTTAATTACGATTCAATTATTCAACTACTGGTGTTTCAGGATTGTCAGTGGCTTCCGTAGTTTCTGTGGTTTCAGCATCAGTTCCATCAGCAGTCGCTGTTGGCTCTGTGCCCTCTTCCAAATCTGCTGCAGATTCGTCTTGTTCTTCAATTTTAGAAGTAGCGGCTATTTCATCGCCCTCATCTAATCTAATTAAAGTAACGCCTTGTGTTGCACGACCTGCTTCACGAATATCTGTAATTCTAGTTCTAATAGTCACACCCGACTTACATGTAATAATTAAATCTTCTTTTTCTTTTACATCCATGATACCTACTAGACCACCCGTTTTCTCCGTTACATTAATGGTTTTAACACCCTTGCCTCCACGGTTGGTAATTCTATATTCTTCAATGGCGGTTCTCTTTCCAAAACCTTGTTGACTTACTACAAGTATAGTTCGCTCTTTATCATCCTTGTGAACACAAACTAAACCTACTACTTCGTCATTTTCATTGTCTACTTCAATACCCGCCACCCCAATAGCACCTCGACCAGTTGGACGCACTTTTTCTTCAGGAAAACGAATAGCTCTTCCCGACTTCACCGCCATCATGACTTCATTATTACCATCGGTTAAACGCGCTGCTAATAATTCATCGCCTTCATTAATGGTAATGGCATTTACACCACTTACCCTTGGGCGACTAAAATCTTCTAAACATGTTTTCTTAATAATACCACGCTTAGTACATAAAATAATGAAATGATTTTGTACATATTCTTTGTCATCCAACTTACGCACTTCAATAATAGCTTTTACTTTATCATCCGGTGGTATTTGAATTAAATTCTGTACTGCTCTACCCTTACTTGTTTTTTCTCCTTCTGGAATTTCATACACACGTAACCAGAAACATCTTCCTTTTTCTGTGAAAAACAACATGGTATCATGTGTAGAGGCAATAAATAAATGCTCTACAAAATCCTCATCTCTTGTTTTGGTACCCATGGCACCGCGTCCCCCTCTTTTTTGTTGACGGTATTCAGAAACAGCTGTTCTTTTAATATAACCTAAATGTGAAATGGTAATAACCACATCTTCTTCTTCAATTAAATCCTCCAACTTCATTTCATCGGCTAAATATTGGATCTCTGTTTTACGTGCATCACCAAACTTTTCTTTTACTTCTAGTAATTCAGTTTTGATTAATTCAAAACGTAAATGCTCGCTACCTAATAATTCATTTAACGATTTAATAATTTGCATTAAATGTTCGAATTCTTCTTTAATTTTCTCACGCTCCATGCCCGTTAAACGTTGTAATCTCAATTCCAATATAGCTTTCGCTTGAATATCAGAAATGCCCCAACCTGCTGTCATCAAACTTTCTTTAGCGGCTTCTGGATTAGCCGAACTACGTATTAAACGAATGACTTCATCTAGGTGGTCTAAGGCAATTAAATAACCTTCTAAAATATGTGCGCGCTCTTGCGCTTTTCTTAATTCAAATTTCGCACGGCGAATAACTACTTCCATCCTAAACTCAATAAACTCGCTTGTTAAATCGCGTAAGTTTAAAATTTTAGGACGGCCCTTGCTTAAGGCTACATTATTAATACCGTAGCTAGTTTGTAATTCTGTATACTTAAATAATTGATTAATGATTACTTGTGCTACTGCATCCTTGCGCAGCTCAATAACAATACGCGTTCCTTCACGCTTATTACTTTCGTTGTTCACATGCGTTATACCATCAATAGTTTTATCCACTACTAACTGACCAATACGATCTGTTAAATTATCTCTATTAACTTGATAAGGAATTTCGTTAATAACAATTAATTCACGACCATTCGCTTTTGTTTCAACATTACATTTTCCACGAAGCACTACTCTACCACGTCCTGTCATTAAACCTTGCTTCACGCCTTCCATTCCATATATGACACCACCTGTTGGAAAATCGGGGGCTTTCACAAACTGCATTAATTCTTCAACAGTAATGTCTCTGTTATCGATGTAGGCCATACAACCATCTACTACTTCACATAAATTATGAGGAAGCATATTGGTGGCCATACCTACCGCAATACCTGAAGAACCATTTACTAGTAATTGAGGAATACGTGATGGTAATACAGACGGCTCAGATAAACTATCGTCAAAATTTAATTGGAAATCGACGGTGTCTTTTTCCAAATCGTCTAACATAGCTTCTGAAATTTTCTGCAGTCTTGCTTCTGTATAACGCATAGCAGCTGGTGGGTCACCATCTTGGTTTCCGAAGTTACCCTGGCCATCCACTAAAGTGTAACGCATGGTCCACTCCTGTGCCATACGAACGAGTGTATCGTAAATAGCAGTATCACCGTGTGGGTGAAACTTACCCATTACTTCTCCCACTATACGAGCCGATTTTTTATACGCTTTATTGCTGTTGTTGCCTAGTTCACTCATCGCATACAAAACCCTGCGGTGAACGGGCTTGAAACCATCTCTCACATCAGGTAATGCACGACCTACTATTACCGACATGGAATAGTCGATATAAGAGGTTTTCATTTGCTCTTCGATATTAATTCTTATGACACGGTCATTATCTTGGGTGGCTTCTGCTCCTAAATTTTCATTGATATTATCTTCCATAATGTTTATTTCTTTTAACCAAAAATGAGTGGTTTTTAAGCCCATTTTGAGTGTAAACGAAGATAACTTTTCAAGGCCTTTTTTGCTATTTTTAACCCTTAAATTTTGTGTTCTTTTATCCACAGTTGTGGGTAAGAATTGCTAACTTTAAAGCTCAGATTTTTAATGACTTATACGTGCTAAAATGAACCCTGAAATTCTTGTAATTGGAGCTGGTAAATCGGCCACTGTTTTAATACAGTATTTGCAGACCAAGGCTGTTGAAAACAACTGGTATATTGTCTTAGCCGATGGGAATGCCGCTGTAGCGAATTCTAAGTGGAATAATGCCCCCAATGGACATGCCGTTGGAATTGATATAGAAAACAAAGAAAGCAGGGCAGCCTTGATCGAGAAAGCCAATGTGGTGGTTTCTATGTTACCTCCTAGTTTACATTTTTTGGTGGCCCAGGATTGTGTGCATTATGGCAAACCGCTATTTACAGCCTCTTATGTAGATGATAATATGAAATCAATGGCAACGGCCATTGAGCAGAAGCAAATTTTAGTTTTATGTGAAATGGGCTTGGATCCTGGTATTGACCATATGAGCGCCATGGAACTCATTCATTCCATACAAGATAAAGGAGGAAAAATTACTGGCTTTAAATCGCATTGTGGTGGCTTAATAGCTCCTGAAAGCGATAACAATCCTTGGCATTATAAAATTAGCTGGAATGCCAACAACATAATACTAGCTGGAAAATCGGGAGCCTTGTATTTGGAAAAAGGAGAAAATAAAAACCTCAGTTATGCTGAATTATTTGAAAATGCACCTTCTGTGGAGTTACCAGGTATGGGTAATTTATCTTATTATGCAAATAGAAATTCTCTGTCTTATATAAATACCCATAGTTTAAATAATGTTCAAAATTTTATCAGAACAACCTTAAGACATCCTCATTTTTTTCTAGGATGGAATGCCATTGTGCAATTAGGTTTAACAGATGAATCTGATATTCATTTAAAAGAAAACACTAGCATTAAAGAATGGATACAAACTCATTTACAAAAGCATCAATTAGAAAATAAATACGCCGATTTTTTAAGTAATGATATTATTAAAAACCAATTTGAATATATTGGCTTTCATAGTGAAACGCTTATTCCTGCTGAGTTCAAGAGCAGTGCAGCTATTTTACAATGGATACTAGAAAATAAATGGAAATTAGCACCTGCCGATAAGGACATGGTGGTCATGATGCACGAAATTGAATACGAACTAGATTCAAAAAAATATTTAGTACAAAGTTCAATGGTTCAAAAAGGAAAAAATGCAACAGAAACCGCCATGGCTATTACAGTGGGTTTACCCTTGGCCATGGGCGTTTGTGCTTATTTAAAAGGTGAAATTAAAATTACAGGACTACATATTCCCATACACCCTTCTATTTATAAACCTATTTTAAAAAGTTTAAAAGAAGAAGGCATTGTATTTGAAGAAATAACTAAAGAAATATAAGAGTTAATACAAAAGAATAATGAGTTAGTATAATTACTATTTGAAGTAAATAAAACACTAACTCATTATAAAATTAAAAGTTTTTAAATAGTAGAGCTTTCGGCTGCTTTGGTTTGATCCCACTCATAGTCTAATTGTCTTTTCTCTAAACTAGCAGCTACTACTTTAATAGTCACTTTATCGCCCATATTAAATTTGCGGCCCGATCTCATACCCACTAAGGCATAATCCGATTCCACTAATCTGAAGTCGTCGAATTTAGATAAAGAAACTACACTTACTAGTCCCTCACATTTATGTTCAATGGTTTCTACCCAAAATCCAAAACTAGATACACCACTAATAATTCCTTCAAAACTATGCCCTAAATAATCACGCATAAATTCAACCTGCTTGTATTTATTAGCAGCTCTTTCCGATTCCATAGCGGCGCGCTCTCTTTCACTGCAATGCACACATTTCTGTTCTAGTTCTGCATCGTTAATTGGACGCTCCATTAAAACCGATTGCACAATACGGTGCACTAAAATATCGGGATACCTTCTAATAGGTGAAGTAAAATGACAATAATATTCAAAACCTAAACCATAGTGTCCAATATTATTACTAGTATACACCGCCTTGGCCATGGTTCTAATTCCTAGTTGTTCTAGTACATGCTGCTCTGGTTTGCCTTTGGCAGCTATCATTAAAGCATTGAAGCTATGTGCAATTTGCGTAGGCGTAGAAATATCAAAAGGATATCCGTGTTTCTTTGCAAATTGTATAAAGGGCGATAATTTTTCTTCATTGGGTTGATCGTGCACTCGATAAGGGAAAGGCAGGATTTCTTTTTTAATCTTTACCTGTCCCATTTTTTGTGCAATAAGTTGATTCGCTTTTAACATCAACTCCTCTATTAACTGATGTGACTCTTTACTTTCTTTTATAGTAATACCAATGGGCTTTCCTTTTTCATCTAATTTAAAACGTACTTCTTGTGAGGAAAAATTAATAGCTCCATTATCAAATCTGGCTTTTCTTAATTTTTGTGTCCAATCTAATAACCATAAAATTTCATTGGAATGATCTCCTACCTTGGTATCAATAATTTCTTGTACTTGCTCGTAAGTAAATCTTCTAGCGGAATGAATAATGGTTTTACCAAACCAAGTATTCACTATTTTGCCATGCGCATCTACTTCAAAGCAGGCAGAGAAAGTAAGTTTATCTTCATTGGGTCTTAAAGAACATAGTTCATTGGATATACGTTCAGGCAGCATTGGATACACTCTGTCTGGTAAATACACCGAAGTAGCTCTTTCATAAGCTTCTTTATCAACGGCTGTACCTGGTTGTACAAAATGACTCACATCGGCAATATGCACTCCAATTTCTAAATTCCCATTGGGTAATTTTTGATAAGAAATAGCGTCATCAAAATCCTTGGCGTCAACGGGGTCAATGGTAAATGTGAGTACTTTTCTATAGTCTTTTCTTTTAGCTAGTTCTGTAACATCAATTTTATCTGATAAGGATCTTGCAAAGGCATTCACTTCATCACTAAAGGATAAAGCAAAACCTGCTTCCGCTACAATAGACTGCATGGCTAAATCATTCTCCTGTTCTGGTGTAAATATTTTTAAGACTTCTCCTTCAGGTTTTCTAGAGGACTTTTCCCATTTCGTTAATTGAACAATCACCCGGTCTTTATCCTTGGCCCCATTTAATTTCCCCATAGGAATAAAAATATCTGGCATAGGGGTTACCGTACTTGGAATAAAAAAAGCAATTTTTTCTTTTACCTGCATAGTGCCTGCAAAGGAGACTTGTTTTCTTTTAAGTACTTCTAAAATCTTTCCTTCTTTTTTACCTGAGGATTGTCTAATTTTTGTTATTTTAACAGATACTTCATCGCCTTTTAAGGCGGTGTTAAAATCGTTTGGATAAACCAATATATCGTTTTCCAAACCTGATACCATTACAAAACCCATACCCGATTTTGCAATATCTAGCACCCCCTTATAAGAGGTAACGATATGTGTATGCTTTGTCGTTGTTTTAGTATTCTTTGTTTTCTTTTCGTTCTTTCTAGTTCCCATTTATTTTTTTGTAAAATTGTGCAACATAATTTTTAACGAGCTCATTAAAAATAGTCTCCGCTTCAAATAAAAATTTTGGCTTTATAGGTAATACATATAAAGGCATAGCATGTAGCTCCTCTTTATATTTTACCAGTCTTACAGCATCTTTTTCTGTCGTTAATATTAGTTTGCTTTTTGATTGAATATCATCTAATTTTTCTTTTATTTCTTGTAAGTCTTCAATAGAGAAAATATGATGATCATTATAACTTAATTGATAATACGTATTAGTGTTTTCATGTAAATAATTTTTTAAAGGTATGGGGTTGGCAATTCCACAAACCAGTAATACTTCGTCTCTCAAAGTTAAAACCCATTGATCGGCTGGGTTATAAATATGATAAGGTGTTCCATAAGCGATGGTCGTAAAAAACAAACGCTGGTGCAAAGCAGGGTCTATTTTTTCTGTAATTTCATCTTTTTCTTCCAAACTTAAACTAGCGGGGCATTTGGTAACAATAATAATATCTGCTCTTCTAGCCGATTTTCTATCGTCTCTTAAATCTCCGGTGGGAATAAAAAAATCGTCACAAAACAAATTGTCATACTCTGTTAACAAAATATTAAATCCTGCATTAATTTCTCGATGTTGAAAAGCATCGTCCAAAATAATGGCCTCTACTTTTGGTACATCTTGAATTAACTGAGCCACGGCTTCAATGCGTCGTTCTCCAACCGATACTGCTACAATTGGAAATTTTAAATGAAACTGCATCGGTTCATCTCCAATTTCTAAAGCGGTGGAAGCATCGTTTGCTAAGGCATACCCCTTTGTTTTTCTTTTATACCCTCTACTTAAAGTAGCTATTTTATACTCTTCGGATAGGATGGAAAGCAGATGTTCTACCATCGGCGATTTACCCGTCCCACCCATAGATAAATTACCAATGCAAATGAGGGGAACATTAAATGAAGTTGATTTGAGATACTGCTTAGCATACATCCAATTCCTTACAAAAACAATCCAACCATAGATAAGTGCAAATGGTAAAAGTAAAACTCTAAAGGATTTTAAAAATACATTGTTAAAATTCATAACTATTCCAAGGCGTAATACAATGGGTTAAAGGTACATCAAATTCATGGGTATCCTCAATATTTGAAAGGGGCTCAAAATAGCAAACCCCAATTCTAGGCCTATCTGTAGGGTATTTTTCAAAGTATTTATCATAAAAGCCTTTCCCATAACCAATACGGTGCCCTCTAAGATCAAATCCAATTAAGGGCACAATGACTACACCAATGATTGATGGCTCCACCATTTCAGTACTAGTAGGTTCTGCAATTCCCCAATCATTGTATTGAATCTCTTCTGATTCTTTATAAAAGTTAATGGTCGCATTAACCATATTAACCACTGGATAAACCATTTGTATACCAGGAATCATTAGTTTTAAGAAACGAGTAAATAATAAACTATTAGGCTCATTATGATTTTCAAGTGGATAAAAATTAGCCACTGTATGTACATTCGAAAAGTCAAGTTTTTGAAATTGTATTAACAGTAAGTCGTCCCATTTAAGGCATTCGCTTGCAGTCAAATTTTTTCTTTTAGCTAATAATTCTTTTCTAGCAATTGACTTTAACATAGATTTCGTTTTAACTATTCGAAAAAACTAAATACCGTAGCGCCATAATTACGATGGAAACTAAAACCTGCAAAACTTTCATAATTATTACGAGGCGTATGCTCTAAAATAAAATATCCTTCTGGTGAAATTAATTTTCGCTCTACAATAATTCTTGGTAAATCGTCAATAGTAGTTAAAGCATAAGGTGGGCCTGCAAAAATAAAATTAAACTGATGGGTACATGTATTTAAATATTGAAAAACATCCATGCGTACTATTTGTGCATTTTCTATTTTAAGCAGTTCAATATTTTTTTTAATAAAATCAAGCATTTGACTATCCTTCTCCACAATGGTTAAAGAAGTAGCCCCTCTTGAAGCTAATTCATAACTAATACAACCAGTGCCGCCGAATAAGTCTAAGGTACTGGCACCGTCTAAATTAATCCTGCTTTGTAAAATATTAAATAGTCCTTCCTTTGCCACATCGGTGGTAGGCCTTGTATGAGGCATATTAGCCGGAGGACTAATTCTTCTACCTCCATATTTGCCTGAAATAATTCTCATTAAAATATAAAATAAGATGAATAAGCATTAGGTACTTGCTCAATCTGAATGATTTGCTTGGCTGCAAAATACGGCGCTATTTTAGTAATGAAATTATGCTTACCTAGTTCATATCCCCAAACTTTAAGCAAAAAAGTATTGGTATTAATTCCTGCATTGATACAGCTATTGAGTACTGTATAAATATTCTGCTCTTCCCCTTCTAAAGGATAATAATTCAAAAGTTTTGTAATACCATTTTCAACAATATATACAATAAAACAATCTTCAAAAATTCTTACCTGCACTTCACTATCAAGCACATTACCTAAGAAACAACTAGCATAATGCTGCCATTTACCTGAAGGGAAATACCTATTAAGTATGGCAGATAATTCATCTGCTATGCCATAAATTAAAAAATGCTTATCTCCTAGTGAGCTGGTATAAATTTCTTCTTCTAATTTATGACCATGAATTAATTCCAATTCATGTGCCGCTGATAAAAGATTTTCTTTAGCATCGGTTTGAGTGAGTATTAACCTATTACTATTAATGACAAGAAATATATTTTTATAATAGTTCTGAATAAGGCTTGAATTATTTTGCAAGTAAGCTAATAAGGGGCTCCAACTGCTAGATTCTTCGGTTTGTTCAAAATGTTCAACAGATACGAATTTATTACTTACTAAATGCTTTACAACAAAAACAATACTTTTATTATTTACAATGATATATAAGTTCTCTACCTTATTATTAGCGTTGCTTTCTAATTTCCCATAAAATCCTATTTTCTTGTTGGCCATAGTGCTAATTCTTATGCAATGATATAAAAAAAGAGGCAGTTCTTTGCTAAAACTAATTGTAGATTTGCAAAATATGAGTTCGAGTAAAGCCACCCCTTCGTTACAAGTTACTGTTAGCAGTAAGCAAATTTTAGCTATTTCCTTGCCCATTGCTCTAGCTATTATGGTGCCTCAAGTGAACTTTGTCATTAATAATATATTCTTAGGTGCATTAAGTTCAGAGGCCTTGGCTATTGGAGGTATAACTGGGGTCTTTTACTTAATTTTTGGGGTGATGGGTCAGGGTTTAAACAATGGCTTACAAGCCCTTATTTCTAGAAGGGCTGGAGAAAATAGAGTGGATGAAATTGGGGTCTTGTTTTCTCAAGGAGTTATTATCTCTTTATTCTTATCAGTAGTAGGAATTTTATTTACTTATTTTATTGCCCCTAGTATATTTCATAGTGTACTGCACGATACGGAAAGAGCCGATAAAGTTATTGAATTTTTAAAAATTAGAATTTGGGGTATCCCCTTTCTATTTATTTATCAAATGCGCAATGCCCTTCTTGTGGGTACCAACCAAAGTAAATTTTTAATTATTGGAACGGCTACAGAAGCTATTTTTAATATCTTTTTTGATTACAATTTAATATTTGGTCATTTTGGTTTTACATCCATGGGACTAAATGGAGCAGCCTATGCTTCCATTATATCTGAAGTGATGGGACTACTAGTTATATACTTAGTCATTCACTATCAAAAAATTGGCGCCCGCTTTGAACTATTCAAAAGCTTTTCAGTACAGTGGGACTATATAAAATTAATTTTAGTACAGTCTTCTCCTATTATGATGCAGTATATGATTAGCATTATAAGCTGGGAATTCTTTTATATTTTAATTGAACATAGAGGGGAACAAGCTTTAGCGGTATCCAATGCCATGCGTAATATATTCGGTTTCTTTGGAAGCTTTACATGGGCATTTGCAGCTACCGCTAATACCATGGTCAGTAATATTATTGGACAGGGCATGCAGGATAAAGTCATTCCCTTAATTAATAAAATTGTAAAGTGGAGTGTAGGCTTTGCAATAATGGTATGTTTATTATTAAATGTATTTGCAAGACCTTTTCTTTCTATTTATGGACAAGGAGAAGGTTTTATGCAAGATGGAATTCCGTTTTTAAGAGTGGTTTCCTTTGCATTGGTACTTATGTCTATTGCTACTATTTGGTTAAATGCAGTGACAGGATCGGGTCAGTCAAAAATAAATTTAGCCATTGAATTTCTAGCTATTATTATTTACATTATTTATGCCTACTTAACTATTGAATATTTCCAATTGCCCATTACTATTGGTTGGATATGTGAAATTATTTATTGGATTTCTCTGCTAGTACCCTCCTATTTTTATATGCATTCTATGCGTTGGAAAAATAAAAAAATATAATTACTTAAGTTCAGTAACAAACTTAAATTTAGCAATAATTTAGCTTCTTGATTTTTCCATTGAAACCGACGCAGTCCCTTCAAATTCAGCAATAGGTAAATGTTGTTTGGTAATTTTAACCATTACTTTTTCGGCCAGTGATTCTGTATTTAAAATATCATCTAGCATATTACCCACCAAGGTTTCTAATAAAGGCGTTGGTATGGCCATCCGTTTTTTAATAAGTGCATATACCTGCACATAATCAATGGTCTGCTCTAAATGATGAATACTTGATTGCTTCGGCGTAAAATCAATAATTACATCTACAATATAAGTATTGCCTAATTTTTTTTCTTCTGCATATAATCCATGATAGCCAAAGAATACTAGTTTGTCTAAACTAATGCGCATATGAGGGGCGCTAGACATTAATGGCCTTTTGAAGTTAAATAACGCTCTGCGTCAAGAGCTGCCATACAACCACTACCCGCAGCAGTGACTGCTTGACGGTAGTTTTTATCTTGTACATCGCCTGATGCAAATACACCTTCCATATTAGTTTTAGTGGTACCAGGTTCTGTAAGAATATAACCTGTTTCATCCATGGTAATATAGTCTTTAAAAATACCGCTATTAGGTGTGTGGCCAATAGCTACAAAAAAGGCACTTACTGGAATTACTTCTTTAGTATTTGTTTTTGTATTTAAAATACGCACTCCTTCCACTTTCTTCTCTCCTAAAATTTCATCGGTCTCAGTATTAAAATAGATTTTAATATTGGGTGTATTCATCACTCTATCTTGCATAACCTTAGAAGCACGCATGGCTTCTTTACGCACAAACATATGCACGGTGGTACACATTTTTGATAAATAATGTGCTTCTTCTGCAGCGGTATCTCCCGCTCCTACAATGGCTACTTCTTTTCCTTTAAAAAAGAATCCATCACAAACGGCGCATGCACTTACTCCAAAACCATTTAATCTTTCTTCACTCGGAATACCTAACCATTTTGCACTAGCCCCTGTTGATATAATTACCGCGTCGGCTTCAATTAATTTTTCATCATCAATCCATACTTTTTTTACGGTTCCGCTAAAATCTACCTTAGTGGCTAAACCATAACGAATATCGGTACCCATGCGAGCCGCTTGCTTTTCAAAATGCACCATCATTTCAGGGCCTTGAATACCATCTGGATAACCAGGATAGTTTTCTACTTCAGTAGTAATGGTTAATTGACCACCTGGTTGAATACCTTGGTATAACAATGGTTTCATGTTCGCACGCGCTGCATAAATAGCTGCGGTGTAACCTGCAGGTCCTGAACCTATAATTAAAATGCTTACTTTTTCTGTTTCCATAACTTGTTTATTATCTACTGTATTACTTATTCAAACTTTATTTATTCTTCAAAATTCTATTTTATCCTATTCAATCCTTTTACTTTCTTCATTATCAAATCATCAACAAAATCTTGGCTAAAAAAAAGCCCCATCAAATCCTCGGATTGAAGGGGCTTTATAATATTGTATACTACTAGCCCAAATAAGCCTTTAGTGCGTTGCTATATCTTGCTTTTTGTAAACGTTTAATAGCACGCTCTTTAATTTGTCTTATTCTTTCCTTCGTTAAATCGTATTTAATACCAATTTGCTCAATAGTAACGCCGTTCTCTCCATCTAAACCAAAATATGCGTTAACTATCTCTGCCTCTCTAGGACTCAACGACTTAAGTACGCGACGAATTTCTTCTCTTAAAGAATCTTTCATCACATCTTCGTCGGTTTCGTCTCCACCTTTTAATAAATCTCCCATGGCTACATCCTCTGCTTCATGCACGGGTGCATCCAAAGAAGTATGACGGGTATTTGACTGGAAAATATTGTTGATTTCAGTCTCAGACATTTCCAATATACCTGCCAATTCCTCGGTAGAAGGTTCACGCTCATGTTCTTGCTCAAAAGCCATATAGGCTTTGTTGGCTTTATTATAAGTACCAATTTTGTTCTGTGGTAAACGAACTAAACGACCTTGCTCCGCTAAAGCTTGCAAAATAGATTGACGTATCCACCAAACAGCATAAGAAATGAATTTAAAACCCTTTGTTTCATCAAAACGCTGTGCTGCCTTGATTAAGCCTAAGTTTCCTTCATTGATTAAATCAGATAAAGACAAGCCTTGGTGTTGGTATTGTTTTGCAACAGATACTACGAAACGTAGGTTGGCTTGGACTAATTTGTCCAAAGCGCGTTGATCACCCATTTTAATGCGTTGCGCTAAAGTGGTTTCCTCTTCAGGATTGATCATTGAAATCTTAGAAATCTCTTGTAAGTACTTTTCAACCGCTTGAGAATCTCTGTTGGTAATCTGTGTAGCAATTTTAAGCTGCCTCATGCAAAGAATTTATTTAAATGTATAACGTTGAAATGTCTAAAAAAGTTGTGCCAACAATTAGTTAATATATGAATAAATTAACCAATGTCAGTCGGCAAAGGTACGATTTTGCGATTAATTATGCAAATATTGATTACAAAGCATTTATGCACATTTTTTAGGCCAAAATGGGGTGAATTCATCAAAATTTATGAGGATAATCACCCCTCGAGATTTATCTTCGCAACATGATAGATTTTAGATCCGATACCGTAACCCTTCCCAGCCCTGCTATGTTAGCCTATA
Organism: Sediminibacterium sp.; assembly: GCA_007280515.1. GTDB lineage: Bacteria > Bacteroidota > Bacteroidia > Chitinophagales > Chitinophagaceae > Sediminibacterium. The sequence continues at coordinate 47,630 of QYPL01000004.1, read as the reverse complement.
TGCAGGCTGCTCCATTAGGCGATGATGTATTCGGCGAAGACCCAAGTATTAATGCATTAGAAGCTAAAACAGCTAGTTTGTTTGGGATGGAAGCAGGTCTATTCTGCCCAAGCGGCACGATGACCAATCAATTGGCTATAAAAACCCATACCCAGGCGGGTGACGAAGTTATTTGTGAGGAATTATCCCATATTTACCAATACGAAGGCGGAGGCATAGCCTCTAATTCAGGTTGTTCGGTGAAATTATTGCGTGGAAGCCGAGGAAGAATTACAGCAGATCAAGTTTTGGCGGCCATTCACCCAGATGATATACACAAGCCTATTTCTAAGTTAGTAAGCTTAGAAAATACCTGCAACCGGGGCGGAGGCGCTTGTTATGATTTTTCAGAAATAGAAGCCATTCAAAAAGTAGCTAAGTCCAATGGCTTAGGCTTACACCTCGACGGCGCGAGAATATTCAATGCCATTGTGCATAAAAAAGAAGACCCTTCACAATATGGAAAAGTATTTGATTCTATTTCTATTTGTTTAAGCAAAGGATTAGGCGCCCCTGTGGGAAGTGTATTACTGGGCTCTACCCCTTTTATAAAAAAAGCAAGACGTTGGCGTAAAGTTTTCGGAGGCGGTATGCGTCAGGCAGGTTCTTTAGCAGCAGCGGGTATTTATGCATTAGACAATCATATTGAAAGATTAAAAGAAGATCATACCAAGGCATTGCACATTAAAGATGCTTTATTAAAAAAGGATTTTGTAAAAGAAATTTTTGAAGTAGAAACCAATATAGTGATTGCACATATTGAAGGAAAATACAATGCTACTCAATTAGCAGCTGCTTTAAAAGAAAAAAATATTTTAGTTATAGCCATGACACCTGCACTTATTCGTTTTGTAGTTCATTTAGATATTACGAATGAGATGCTAGCAAGCACATTAGAAACCATCGAAAAATTATAGAAGAGAAATTATAAACAGAGATTAATAAAGAGATTATAAAAGAGAAATTATAAACATGTTAGAAAGAATAAACCCAACATCCACACAGGCCTGGTTCGTATTAAAAAAGCATTTTGAGGAAGAAATGAACCGTAAACAAATGAAAGATTTGTTTGCAGCGGATCCATCTAGGTTTGAACAATACTCTATTTCCACACCCGAACTTTTATTTGATTATTCGAAAAATATTATCACAGAAAAAACAGTACAACTTCTTTTACAATTGGCTAAAGAATGTGGTTTAGAAAATGCTATTAAAGCACAGTTTGAAGGCAATACCATTAATGAAACAGAGAATAGAGCCGTACTTCATACAGCCCTTCGAAATTTTACGGATACAAGTATTTTAGTGGATGGACAAAACATTCTTCCTGAAATTAAAAAAGTACAAAAGCAAATGAAAGCCTTTTGTAATGCTATACATAGTGGTGAGCATAAAGGATATACAGGAAAGAAAATTAAAACTATTGTTAATATTGGTATTGGTGGATCTGACCTAGGGCCTGTAATGGTAACAGAGGCTTTAAAGCCTTATTGGGTAGAAGGTATTCAAGTTTATTTTGTAAGCAATGTGGATGGTACGCATATAGCAGAAACTTTGAAAAAACTAAATGCAGAAGAAACTTTATTTTTAATTGCCTCTAAAACATTTACTACCCAAGAAACCATGACCAATGCCCATACGGCAAGAACTTGGTTTGTAGAAAAAGCATTGGATGAAAAACATATAGCAACGCATTTTGTGGCCTTAAGTACGAATGAAAAATTGGTAAATGCATTTGGTATTAATAGAAAGAATATGTTTGAGTTCTGGGATTGGGTAGGTGGAAGATATTCTTTATGGAGTGCCATTGGATTATCTATTGCTTTAACTATTGGCTATGATAATTTTGAAGCTTTATTAAAAGGAGCACATGATGCAGACAACCATTTTAAAACAGAAAAGTTTGAAAATAATATTCCTGTGGTGATGGCATTATTAGGTATTTGGTATACGAATTTCTTTGGCGCACAATCGGAAGCCATCCTACCCTATGACCAATACTTACACCGCTTTGCAGCTTATTTCCAACAAGGCAATATGGAAAGTAATGGTAAATATATTGACCGCAATGGTACAGCTGTTAATTATAGCACAGGCCCTGTTATTTGGGGAGAACCAGGAACCAATGGCCAACATGCATTTTATCAATTAATACATCAGGGTACTTTAGTCATTCCTTGTGATTTTATAGCACCTGCTATTAGCCACAACCCTATTGGCGACCATCATGATAAATTATTAAGTAATTATTTTGCGCAAACAGAAGCTTTGTTGAATGGAAAAACAAATGCGGAAGTAGTAGCAGAATTAACTACTAGTAAAAAAACAGATAAAGAAATTGAGTTTCTAACTCCTTTTAAAGTTTTTGCAGGTAATAAACCTACCAACTCTTTTTTAGTAAAGAAAATGACCCCTTCTACATTAGGTTTTTTAATTGCTTTGTATGAACATAAAATTTTCACCCAAGGGGTTATTTGGAATATATTTAGTTATGACCAATGGGGTGTTGAATTAGGTAAGCAACTTGCCAATAAAATTTTACCTGAATTAGAAAATAACGAAGCTATTAATAGCCACGATAGTTCTACCAACGGATTAATGAACCAATATAAAAATTGGAAAAAACAAGCTTAATGTCAGAAGCCATACATATAAGAAATATTGAGCCCTCCGATAATGTGGCCATTGCTGCAGTGATTAGAAATGCATTAGCAGAATTTGGTGCCAATAAACAAGGCACTGTTTATTTCGATCCTACTACCGATCATTTATTTGAATTATTTAAAGCCCCTGGTTCGGTCTATTATGTAGCAGAACAAGATGGAAAAATTTTGGGAGGCTGTGGTATTTTCCCCACAGAAGCCTTACCTGAAAAAACTTGTGAGCTTGTAAAATTATATTTAGATAAAAATGCAAGAGGCACAGGACTTGGCAAAAAATTACTTTTAAAAGCAATGGACTGGGCCAAAGTAAATGGATATGATCAGGTATATTTAGAATCTATGCCTGAGCTTTCTAAAGCTGTAAGTATTTATGAAAAGGTGGGCTTTGAAAAATTAAACCAAGCCTTGGGCAATAGCGGTCACTGTGGTTGTGATATATGGATGCTTAAAAAATTATAAGCAGTTCAATAAATAATTAGGTAAATTCTATCTTACCATTTATCTACTTCTTCCCCACTTAAATTATCTCCTTCACTTGCTTTAGTTTCTCTAGCTTCTAAAGGTTTTTTCTCTGTGATTTCTATGGGGTCTTTATCGTCTGGAGTTTCTTGTGTAGCTGTTTCTTGATCAGAATTGGTTGGTAAAGGAGTTGTTACTCTTGCCTCAGACGTATTCGCTTGAACGGGTTGTTCTTGAGAAGGAGAAGGTATGCCTCTATCATCAGACACATAAGGTGTAACTCTCGCATCAAACGCATTCGCGTCTTCTGGATTATATGGTTCGTCGTGATTAAACGCATCAAAGTCAAAGTCGGGCATTAATTCTGTTTTTACAAAATCAATAGCTTCGTTTATTGCTTTGATAAATTTATTAAAATCTTCTTTGTAAATAAACACTTTATGGCGGTCATAACCATTATTATCAAAACGCTTTCTGCTTTCTGTAATGGTTAAAAAATAATCGTTACTACGCGTAGCTCTTACATCAAAGAAATAAGTTCTTCTCTTACCAGCACGCACACGGGTACTATAGACACTCTCAATTTTTCGGTCGTTGTTGTTTTCGTAATTCTCTTGTTCCATATTCCTTTACTATTAATATTCTTAAAAATATAAAATGTTATCGAAAAAGTAAAATTTTAAGGTTAAATTAATGTTGTTCTTGGGTTTGTTGAACCTTATATAATTCGGCATAAAGGCCATTTTTGGCTAATAAACTATCGTGGGTGCCCATTTCAGCAATTTTGCCGTCCTCTAGGTAAATAATAAGGTCGAATTGGAAACTATAAAAAATGCGGTGCGTAATAAAAAGGGCCGTTTTGTTTTGAATATAGCTTTTTAAGTTAGACAAAATAATTTGTTCTGTGTTGGCATCTACCGCACTTAAGCAATCGTCAAAAATATAAATATTAGGCTTCTTTAAAAGGGCACGCGCAATGGCAACTCTTTGCTTTTGACCTCCACTTAATGTAGTACCCCTTTCTCCTACTAAGGTTTCAAATTGTTTAGGTAAATTATTGATTTCATTTAATACATGTGCCGTTTGAGTGGTATGTATTAAATCTTCTTTCGTAAAACTTGCATCTACCCCAAATCGTATATTGTTTTCAATAGAATCGCTGAATAAAAAAACATCTTGTTGTACATAGCCAATTTCTTTTCTGAGTTGTTGGGTATTGATATTATTTACATTCACTCCATCAATACTAATACTACCTGTATTGGTTTCATACATTCTAGTAATTAATTGAGCAATAGAAGTTTTTCCTGAACCTGTTTTACCCAATACTAAAACTTTCTGCCCTGCTTTAATTTTTAAATCAAAATTATTTAAAGCGTGTATACCAGAATGCGGATACACAAATCCAACATTATTAAATTCTATATTTCCCTCAAAGGAGGGCACTATGCTCGTATTCTTTGTAGAAATAACAGGCACTATGGATAAAAATTCATTTAATCTTTTTTGAGAAGCCGCTGCACGTTGTATCATACTTGCTGTCCAACCTATAGCACTTACTGGGAATGTGAGCATGTTAATATAAATCACAAATTCAATAACTGTACCTACTTTTCTGGGGTCTTGCAAAGCCTCCAAGCCTCCTAAATAAATAGTCAATAAAGTACTCAACCCTATCATCAAGGCCATGGTGGGTGCATAAAAGGCTTCCACTTTTGCTAGGCTTACTGCATTTTTTCGGTAGAGCTCACTATTGGTTTTAAAGAAGCCCAACATGGCTTTTTCTTGCACAAAAGATTTGATCACTCTAATACCCGAATAAGATTCTTGCGCATTGGTAGTTAAATCAGAAAGTTGCCCCTGAATTTCTTCACTCTTCTTATTAATAATACTATTGACAAAATAAATAGTAATAGCTAGTATTGGAAGCGGTGCAAGTACATATAAACTAAGGCGAACATCTTTACTAAACATATTATATAAACAAAAGCCAATCAAAGAGACCAAGTTTATCAGATACATTATTGAAGGGCCGGTATACATTCTTACCCTACTTACATCTTCTGTGATACGGCTCATTAAATCGCCAGTGCTATGAGTCTTATAAAATTCAGTATCTAATTTTTGATAATGGGCATACACCTGATTTTTTTGATCAAATTCAATATGCCTACTCATTACAATAATAGTTTGACGCATAAAAAACATAAATACGCTTCTTACAATGGCTAAAACGAGAATGGTAACACTACAAAAGGTAATTAACCAAGCAAAACTAAAATTATAGTTAGTACTTAAACCACTAATCCAATTTACAATAAATTCATTATGTAAGGAAGGGGCTGGCTTTCCCCCAGGAAGTTTAGCTTGTACTAAACCTACCACATATCCTGTGATTTGGGGGGCCAAAACGGCAAGGTAATTGGTCGCAATTACTAGTAGAATTCCGGTAAAAAACCGAAACCTATACTTCCAAAAAAACACATTCAGTGCCGACAATTCTTTCACCTAGACCATTTTTGTAAAGATACATGGTAGTCAATTAATTAGCGCATTTGTTTAAGGCCAATAAATACAAGTATTTTTTGCATAATTGGGTTTCCCTTCCTACATTTGCCGCGGAGAGTTGGCAGAGCGGTCGAATGCGGCAGTCTTGAAAACTGTTGACTGTAACAGGTCCTGGGGTTCGAATCCCTAACTCTCCGCAGAATAAACAAAAAAAGGGGCTTTTAGCCCCTTTTTTAATGCCCAAAAGCGAACGAACACTACTGCACCCCTTCCCCATGAAAGGAAACAGTCTTATTCAAATTCCCGGTGAAAAATAAGGTAGCCGACTTTGAAAACATACCTACCGCAGACCCATTAAAGCCTAAAACCACAGTGGCCGTTGCACCAGGAAGAATAACTTGATCCTTGGTATATTTTGGAGTGGTACAACCACATCCCACCATTACATTATCTAAACTAATATTATAATTACTAATATTTTGAATGCTTACAGTAAATTCAGTAGGTTTTCCAAAAGCTATTTTTCCCATATCATAATTATCATTGGTGAACTTCAAAACCTTTGCAATATCAACTTGTGCAGGCGTTGTATTGGTCTGGGCCTTTACAGCTAACACTGCTAAAAATATAAGTACCGTAATAAATATCTTTTTCATTTTTATTCTTTTAAATTTGAATTAAATTATTTTGAATCGCAATTTACGAAATATTAACTTCTTAATAGTTCATCAATTTACTTACAATACAGCGTAATATACTTATCTATATCTGGATAATTTTTCTTTTTAGCCGCTTGCAAAGGGCCACAAGCATCACTATTCTTTCCCATGGCCACCAGAGACATGGCTTTAAAAAACTCCGACTTACCTGTATTATTATTTGCAAAAGAAGCTGCTTTATCGAAATATGGAATGCTTTTTTCAAAATTCTTATTCGTATAATAACAAATGGCCACATTTTCATAATGCGTATAATTATTTGGCTCCGCATTACTTGCCTTTATATACATATTTGCTGCTTGAGTATATTTCCCTTTTGCAAACATTTTTCCACCATCTATAGCAAATTGATTCCCTGTTACAACAGTTTGCCCATTATTTTGATTACCCAAAACTCCTCTTGAAAGTAAGTTTTTAGCACTCAAAAGTGGCACTGTATCTTTTGGAAAATGAACAAAGGCGCTATCTAAAATATTAATCATTTTTTTATCGGCCCCACCCTTCACTTCATACATAGCCATTAAATATTGATTCACAGCCTCGCCCCCATCTCTATACTTCTTATAAACATTATATACTTTATTAATCTCTACAGTATCCTTCTTTTTAGCAGCGGCGAATAAGGCATTTTTATAATAAGAAGTGGCCCTTGGCCAATTGTAAAAAGCTCTATAAGCATAATAGGCGGTGCTGTCGTAGTTCTGCTTCGCTGCATAAATAGCAGTTCTAATAAAGTCGTTATAGTGCAAGGCCGGATTTACATTTTCACTTTCATTTAATAAACGCATCGACTCATCGTACATTTTATCTCTAAAATAATACCTAGCCACCAAGGCCTTAATAGGTAAAGTGGAAGTAGATAAATTAGGGAACATAGGAAAAGCACTCTTTACTTCGTCTAATGCCATCTTAGGATCGGCATCAATTTCCCCCATCACATATTTTTGCACTTTCAAAGACTCATACACTTGGTTGTTGATGAAGATGGAAGGAAGTAAAGTAGCAATAGTTAATAATACAAAAGAATACTTTGAAAGAGTTTGACTAAACAATTTAAACTTAGGCATTGCTACCCAATCTTCATTTATTAGAAAAGCAGGAGCCATTACTAAGGTAAAAGAAAAAGCCAGCATGGTTTGCATAATGGTTCTCTCGGTAGGGAAATTGAAAAAGGCATCAATAAAATAACAGGCTAATACCATTATAGAAATAGTAGCTATAAAATGATACTGCTTTGCATTTTTATTTTGCCAAAGCCTAAGTGTAACAATTCCAAGTATTATAAAAAACAAGAAATAACAAACCATACCTATTATCCCTAAGTCTGCCCCATTTTCAAAAAAATCGTTGTGTGAATGATAAGGCACATATAAATCATTAGTTCTTTCTTTTTCATAAGGTATGGAAGCTAATTTCCAGTTACCATAACCAGCACCTAATATGGGATGCTTTTGAAAATAATCTAAGGCTGCCCACCATAAATGAATTCTAGAACCTTCTTCACTAGCAATAGTGATATCACCAATTCTTTTAGTGACTGAACCATAGCCCCCTTGAGATTCTTGCATTTTAATGGCATTGCTTAAAACTGTATTGGCCGATAAAAAAGCAAGTGCCACGGGTATGATAAATAGAAGTAATTGAAAAATAAGCTTCTTCTTATTTTTATATAAGAAAATAATACTGGTTATACAAAAAAGTAAAACTATTATTAAAAGGGCTACATAGGTTGAACGTGTATTCATAATAAATACAGCAAAGACCCCTAAAAATACTGTAACTAAACCAATGATTTTTTGAAAAAACTTACCAGTTACAATTAGGTATAAAGCAAATGGCACTTTAATAAGCAAGCTTGCTGCCATTACATTTTTATTACCATTATTACCAGTTAAACTTACTATATTCTGATCCAAAGCCATGGTATCCATATTATTCACAAAGCCCTTAATAACATACAGGGCATCATAAATTAATATTAAACTAAGCATAACGCATAAATAAGTATAAAAAGAACTAAGCTCTTTTTTATAGAGTAAAATGGAAATATTAATAAATAATAAAAAAGTACTAGCTAATCTTGCCAAACATACCATGGCCTCAATGGCATTCATGGCATAGCTTATGGAAATGAGTGCCCAAATAAAATAAATTAAATATATAATTGTAAAACGACTATTGAAAATTGCTTGAATAGCTTCTTTATACTTATTCATATTCAATATCAAGTATCCGAAAACCACCAAATCCACAATACTAGTATACAACCACTGCGCGCCCATTACATCGGCGCCCCCTAAATCGGGAATAAAATGCACTATTAAATAAATTGCAGCGAAAAAAGAGAGTATATAATCAGCGGCCTTTTTCATATACTAAAACTAGTATATTTATTGCATTTATTAAACCCTAACCTTCATGACCAGTTTTTTAATGGGCCCTTCCCCAATCATAGGTGCATGCACATCTTCCGGGAAATAAATACTAAACATACCAGCCTGCAAATCAAAAAATAGTGTAGGTGCATCGGCATAAAATAATACATCCTTCTCTTCACTGTATTCACCCTTGGGTTCTCTAGAATTTTTTCTAGATCTCCAACCAACAATTTCTTTTCCTTTTAATACAATTTGAATATCTATATAAGTATTATGGCATTCAAAACCCTCCAACGACTCTTCTTTAGAAACACAGTTTCCCTCTATTATAATAGCCTTAATATCTTCGCCGTCTACCAGTACCGTGCCTGGTTCAGCAATTAATAAATTATTAGTTACGATATAATCAATGGCCTTGGCAAAACGCGGATGAAGGCTTGTATATTTATTTATTTCACTTAATTTATCAATTACCATGGTTCTAAATTTTGACAGTTATTATAATATTTTAGTTAGATTATTATTTAGTTAGATTTTTTATTATTAAAATCAATTACTTCTTTGTTTTTATTTCTTTTTAACTTCTTCAATTTTCTCCACTACCATTAAATCTTCTACATCTATATTCATTGGAAGCTGACCTATTTTCACAATGGCTCTTTTGCCTTTAAAGCCTATCACTTCTCCTACCTGATAATTCTTTTTTAATTTCACCATGGCACCCACTATTATAGGTTGCTTTGTTTCTTTATAATGCTTGTCTACTTTTTTAGCTAATTTATTAATAACAATGGCATCGTTTTTCTTGAAAAGTAAATTGTATAAATTCTTCATCACTTCTTCCTTCTTCTCCGACTTTTTCCAATCAAGTGCTATTTGCTTTATTTTTCGCTCCATATCTTTCAAGTAAGCAAACTTTTCTTCTGAAACCCTATTCTGTTCTTTTAAAATTTCAATTTGTTGAATATGCTTTTCTTTATGAAGCACTTTATCAAGTTCTGTTTTCAGGCTATCATTTTCTTTTAACTTCTTATGCAACTCTTTTCTTTCTTCTTGCACCAATTGTAAATCCTGTTCAGTTCTATTTAATAATTTATCTAATTCAAAATGATGGCCGTCAACTAATTTTCTAGCTCTATTAATTAAATTTTTAGGTAGCCCAATTCTTTCTGCAATAGCAAAAGTATAAGAACTACCAGGCTTACCTATTACTAATTGGTATTTCGGTTCAAGCTTCACTTCATCAAACTGCATGGCTCCATTAATAATACCCTTATTATGATTCGCCATTACTTTTAAATTCAAATAATGTGTGGTCACAATACCTTGTGCATGCCTATTCGATAATTCTTCTAAAATTACTTCCGCAAATGCTCCGCCTAAATGAGGGTCACTTCCACTTCCTAGTTCATCAATAAAAAACAAAGTTTTACCATTGGCATTTTCTATAAAATGCTTCATGTGTAATAAATGACTTGAATACGTACTTAATTCAAAGGCTAAGTTTTGTGTATCTCCTAATTGAATAAATAATTGCTTGTAAATACCCATTTGTGAAGTAGCACTCATAGGCACAAGTAACCCACTTTGTAGCATGACTTGGTTCAAGCCCAAGGTTTTCATAGAAACAGTCTTACCGCCTGCATTGGGTCCACTTATAATTAATATACGCGCTTCGTCGTCTAATTCTAAATTAACAGGAATGGTTTTCTTACCCGATGTCTTATTATACATGTATAGCAAGGGATGATAAGCATCTATTAAATGCGTAATAGCTTTATTATTTACCATGGGTCTGTTGGCATTCATATCAATAGCTAGTAATGCCTTGGCTATGATAAAATCAAAACTTCCAATAATTTGCGCATAGCTAAGTAGCAAACTTGAATAAGGGGCTAGTTGTGCGGTTAAGGCCCTTAATATTTTTTGAACCTCTTTTAATTCATCTTGTTCTAATCCATAGAGTTCATTATTCAGCTCAATAGTTTCCTCCGGTTCAATAAATGCTGTTTTTCGACTATCACTTTCTCCATGTAAAAAACCTTTCACTTGTCTTTTATATTCAGAAAAAACAGCCACCACTCGTCGGCCATTGCTGAAGCTTTCGTCTATATCGGCAGTATAACCTGACTTTGCTAATCGTTGTACTACTTTTTCAAAAATGCGGCGTAGCTCCTGCCTTTTTTTAAATAACTGATGTCTAATTTTTGCAAGGTCATCAGATGCTTTGTCTTTGACAGAACCTCTATCGTCTATAATTAAATCAATACATTCAATAATGGCTTTTTCATAGTAGGACGACTTCACCACTTCATATAAATTGGAATAAGCCATTTGCCTTTCTGCATCGAACCATTTAAATACTTGTTGAATATGATCGCATAATTTTCTAACCAATAACCACTGCTCTCCAGTTAACTGCGCACCAGGAATGCCTAGTAATTTTAAGTCCTTTCTAATATCTAAAATAAAGTCAGTGGGGAAATATTGATTGGCTAGTTTTATGAACTTAAACTCCTCGGTTTGTCTTAAAGCCTCTTCTATATATTTTTGATGGGTATGAATGCGCATTTCATTGACCTGCTCCACCCCCATATTGGTCTGACAATAGTTCAATAAAATAGCGGTGATTTTATCAAATTCTAATTGAGTAAGGGCATTTTCGGGGTATACGTGCATAGGGTCTAAATAGTGCACAAATTTAGTTAAATAAACATTAACTAAATGAGAACAAATGGAAGCAAATTTTGTTATAATTTACAACCGGATGAAAACTATTATCCCAATTAACAAAAAAGACAAGCCCATACTCATGAAACTAATAAATAAAGCCTTTTTAGTATTATTATCCTTAATATGCTTATCGGCTTGCGCACAACCGGCAAAACAAAAAACTACTAAAAAAATAGATATGACCCATACTGAAACCATTACCCTAGGCTCGGGCTGCTTCTGGTGTACCGAAGCCATTTATCAAAGATTAGAAGGCGTTGTAAAAGTAACCAGCGGTTATAGCGGTGGCTTTGTAGACAATCCTACTTACGAACAAGTTTGTGATAAAAATACGGGCCATGCCGAAGTATGTCAAATTGCTTTTGATACCACTAAAATTAGTTTAGATGATATATTAGCTGTGTATTGGAAAACACATGATCCTACCACACCGAATCAACAAGGCAATGATGTAGGCCCTCAATACCGTAGCGTTATATTTTTTCACAACGAACATCAAAAAGAAGTAGCTGAAAAGTATAAAGCAGAATTAACTGCTGCGAAAGCTTGGGATAAACCTATTATTACCGAGATTACTGCTTTTACAAAATTTTATTCAGCAGAAAGCTATCATCAAAATTATTACAACAATAATGGCAGTCAAGGTTATTGCCGTTATGTAATTGGGCCAAAGTTAGAAAAATTTGAAAAAGTTTTTGCTAGTAAATTAAAGAAGGATGATGAGTAAAAGATACTTGAAATGATAAACTAATCAAGTGATTAGTTCTGCGCAGCTACCCTGCCTAAACTATATAATCTTCTTTGCCAGTAAGGGTCTGATAAGTCGCTAATAGTTACCCCTTGGCTGGTTGATGCGTGTGCAAATTTATTATTGGCTAAGTAAATGCCTACATGTGAAATATTTCTTCTGCCATCGGCTTTAAAGAAAATTAAGTCGCCTTCTTTTAAATCGTTCCATTCAATTTTAGCACTCTGCTCGTATTGTTCTGCAGCAGTACGTTTTAAATTTACATTATAAATATCCTTCATTACATCCAATGTAAAATAAGAACAGTCTACTCCATTTTTGGTACTGCCTCCTAAATTATAAGGTGTGCCCCACCACTCATCTATTTTTTGAAGCAGTGGAATATTTACAACGGACTCCACGGCAATATCCATTTTAATTGAATACTTTAATTGCAACCAATTTAATTTTTCTACCTCCGATAAATTAGAAGGCATTTTTTCATAACTAGTAGCACTGGTAGTGACAGGTTCTGCACTAAGTCCATCAGATTCATTTTTTATATAAATCTTACCCGGGGTTACCGATATATTCGTTAAAAATTCAATTTCTCCCCCTGCAGTATTTCCTTTATTAATTTCAACTGGCCTTGGCTTCTTTGCCGTTATTTTTTGCGCCTTTGCTTGCACATTTGACGAGATAGACTTTAGAGAACTACAGCTTGCTAAACTGCTAGCTGCTAGCACCATACATATATATAGATATTGCTTGTTTTTTAACATCGAAGGCAAGTTAAGTTAAGTCAAGCTAAAAAGGAATAATAACCCCATTTTTAACCCTTTTTTGTGGAAAATTAAGGCCGTTATGCCATTGGTTTTTAACGATATTTGTAGCCTTAGCCCAAAATCCGAATGCCTACCTTTTCCCATTTACACGTTCATACCCAATACTCTTTATTAGATGGCGCCGCTTCTATTGAGGGCTTATATAATAAAGCCATGGGCAATAATATGCCGGCTTTGGCTATTACCGATCACGGAAACATGTTTGGGGCCTTTAAGTTTGTAAGTCAGGCTTGGAAAAAAACAAAGGTCATTGGAAAAGATATAGAAGGAAAAGATATTCTAGCTCCTGTGGTGAAGCCTATTGTAGGTTGCGAGTTTTATGTAGTAAAAGATAGACACGCTAAACAATTTACCAAGGACGCCAAAGACCAACGCTTCCACCAAGTACTACTTGCTAAAAACGCAGTGGGTTATCAAAACTTAATTAAACTTACTTCACTTGGTTTTATTGAAGGCATGTATAGTAAGTACCCTCGTATTGATAAAGAATTAATTTTAAAATACCATGAAGGTTTAATTGCCACTACTTGTTGTATTGGTGCCTATGTGCCACAAACTATTTTAAAGCAAGATGAAGCCACTGCAGAAAAAGAATTTAAATGGTGGTTAGATATTTTCGGAGAAGATTATTATATAGAAATTCAAAGACATAAAATACCGGAACAAGAAATCATTAATGCACAGCTTTTAAAATTTGCAAAGAAATTTAAAGTGCCTGTTATTGCCACCAACGATAGTCACTATATTAATGAAGACGACGCGAACGCCCACGATATTTTATTATGTATTAATACCGGAGAGAAACAAGCTACTCCGGGTTTCGACGATTTTGTAAACGATGAACTACAAATTAAAAACAGGCGTTTTAAATTTCCGAATAACGAATTTTATTTTAAGACACAAGAAGAAATGACTACACTATTCAGCGACATTCCTGAATCTATTGACAATACCAATGCCATTGTAGATAAAGTAGATGTACTGAATTTAAAAAAAGATATTTTACTTCCCGCCTTCCCTATTCCAAAGGAGTTCCAAATTCATAAGGAAGCCAATATGAACCAGTGGGAATTATTAAAACATATTACTTGGGAAGGTGCACATAAAAGATATCCTGAAATAACCACTGAATTACAAGAGCGTATCGATTTTGAATTATTCACTATTCGCACCATGGGTTTTGCGGGATACTTTTTAATTGTAAGTGATTTTATACAAGCTGGAAGGAATATGGGTGTGTTTGTAGGGCCTGGTAGAGGTTCTGCTGCAGGCTCTGTAGTGGCTTATTGTATTGGCATTACGAATATTGATCCTATTAAATATCAATTACTATTTGAGCGTTTCTTAAATCCCGATCGTAAGAGCATGCCCGATATTGATACGGACTTTGACGACGAGGGCCGTCAAAAAGTAATTGACTATGTAGTAGATAAATATGGTAAAGAACAAGTAGCACAAATTGTTACCTATGGTACCATGGCTGCTAAAAGTAGTATCAAGGATGTTGCCCGTGTAATGGACCTGCCTTTATCTGAATCTAATTTACTTGCAAAACTAGTTCCCGATAAACCAGGTACAGAACTAAACCGATGTTTACATGCACCCTTAACTGTGAAAGAAGGTGAAAAATCTTTGGCAGAAAGAGAAGGCTATCAACCAGAAGATATTGACAATGTAAAAAAATTACGCGAAATATATAAAGGCAACGATTTACGTGCCGCTGTTTTACATGAAGCAGAGCGTTTAGAAGGTTCCATTAGAAATACAGGTATACACGCAGCCGGTATCATTATCGCCCCTAGCGATTTAACTGAAATTATGCCGGTGGCTACTGCCAAGGATTCTACTTTATGGGTAACACAAATTGAAGGAAGCGTTATTGAAGAAGCCGGTGTACTTAAGATGGACTTCTTGGGATTAAAAACATTGTCTATTTTAAAAACGGCACTTGAATTAATTAAACAAAACCATGGTATTACCATTGATTTAGATTTAATACCACTGGACGACGCTAAAACTTTTAATTTATACCAACGCGGTGAAACCAATGCCACTTTCCAATTTGAAAGTGTGGGCATGCAAAAACATTTACGCGATTTAAAACCCGATAAGTTTGCCGATTTAATTGCCATGAACGCCTTGTACCGTCCAGGTCCAATGGCTTACATACCTAATTTCATTGAACGTAAACATGGCCGTGAATTAATTAAGTATGACTTACCCGTGATGGAAGAAATTCTTTCCGATACTTATGGTATTACAGTGTATCAAGAACAGGTAATGTTACTGAGTCAAAAAATTGCAGGTTTTACCAAGGGCGATGCCGATGTTCTTAGAAAGGCCATGGGTAAAAAACAAAAATCGGTATTGGATAAAATGAAAGCACAGTTTGTGTCGGGCGCTGTGAAAAATGGTCATCCTGAAAATGTATTAGAAAAAGTGTGGACAGACTGGGAAGCCTTTGCACATTATGCCTTTAATAAATCGCATTCAACTTGTTATGCTTACTTGGCTTATCAAACTGCACATTTAAAAGCACATTACCCTGGAGAATATATGTCGGCTGTTTTGAACCATGCCGGTAGTATTGATAAGATTACTTTTTTCATGGAAGAGTGTAAAAGAATGGAGATAAAAGTACTAGGGCCTGATGTAAATGAATCTTTGAAAGGTTTTTCAGTGAATAAAAAAGGAGAAATTAGATTTGGCTTAGGTGGTTTAAAAGGTGTGGGCGATGCAGCCATTGAAGCTATTATTACTGAAAGAACAAAGGCTGGACATTTTGAAGATATGGTGGACTTTATGAAAAGAGTATTGTCTCGTGCTGTGAATAAAAAATCGTTGGAAAGTTTAGCTTACTCTGGAACATTTGATTGTTTCCCTGAATACCACCGTGCACAATATTTTACCATTGCCGATGGAGATAGAATTTCAGGTCTTGAAAAATTAATTGGCTATGCGCAGGCACTTCAGTCTATGACAGCAGGCACTACCAATACTTTATTTGGCGACCTTCCTTCTGCTATGCAAGTGCCCATGCCTAAAATACCTGCTTGTGAAGAGTGGACTTTAACTGAAAAACTAGAACACGAGAAAGATATTACGGGTATGTTTATGAGTGGCCACCCGCTTGACCATTATGGTTTTGAAATGCGTCATTACCAGTTCACGCCTATTAATGCTTTTAATGAAGTAAAAGACAATCTTGCTTTATATCCTAATAATTTAGGACGCGCCTTTAAATTAGCCGGCTTAATTACCGATGTACAACACCGTGTTACTAAAACCGGTAAGAACTTTGGATCCTTTGTCATAGAAGACTTCGCTGGCAAAACCGATTTTTTATTATGGAGCGAAGACTATGTGAAATTTCAAAACTATTTAGAAGTAGGGCAAAAAATATTTATCAATGGTTCTTTTAGAACGAGGTACAACCAATCGAATCAGTTTGAATTTAAAATAGTTACTATGTCATTATTGGAGACAGTAAAACAAGTACAAACTAGGTCCATTGAAATTAGCCTCCACCCTAGTCATTTAAACAAAGAAATGATTCAATTCTTTGAAAAAAACTTAAAACAGAACCCAGGTAAGTCTTCTTTCAAGATAAGCTTTGTCGAACCCAAGGATCAACTAGTGGCTAGTTTACTCACTATTGAAAAGGGCTTTCTTATGAACGACGACCTTGTTCAGTTCTTGGACAGCAACCCTGCATTGAATGTGCAAGTGAATTTGGTTACTTAGTTAGTCAGTTAGTTCCTAATACTGCGACAGCTAGTCCGATTCTCTGCCATATAATTTGTCCCCAATGGCTAGCAGATAAAGTGGAAAAGTCAAATAGGCAGTTATTGAAGTTTGGAACTAATTTTGAACATAGAAGAATAAGAAGAGTTAAACGAATTAAAGTATAAGAGTTGACTTAAATAGAAATAAATAGAAACCTAACAATTAGAAATAATCAGAAACCTAACAAAATAAAAATATAAATATGAGTTTAGAATTTACAGACGCTAATTTTCAGACCACCGTTATGGAAAGCGATAAATTAACAGTCATTGATTTTTGGGCAGAATGGTGTGGCCCTTGCAGAGCCATTGGGCCAGTTATTGAAGAATTAGCTACAGAATATGCAGGTAAAGTAAACATAGGAAAAGTAAATGTGGATGTGAATCCTACATTAAGCATGAACTTTGGTATTACTTCTATACCAGCTATCTTATTCGTTAAAGGTGGTCAAGTAGTAGACAAGCAAATTGGTGCAGTACCTAAGTCGGTATTAGACAAGAAAATACAATCACATTTGTAGTTGAACTGAACATAGATCGATATTAAAAAATAGGCCTAGTTTGCCTATTTTTTTTTACCTTCCTATCTTAAAGGAATAACTATGGAAAGATTTCAAGGCCTTATTGGTATCGTAATCATTTTAATGATTGCATTTCTATTCTCTAATAATAAGAAGAATATTAATTACCGATTGGTGGGAAGTGGCTTATTACTTCAATTAACCATTGGCTTTCTTATTTTGAAAATTCCAGCAGTCACCAGCTTTTTCCAGTTATTAGGTAGAGGCATGGGAAAAATTGAACAGTTTGCGCGCGCAGGTGCGGCATTCGTGTATAGTGGTGTGGCAGCAACTACCCCAACCGGTGTGGCCGATTTTGCCAACGGTGGTTTTGTATTTGCTTTTAATGTAACAGCTACTATTATATTAGTATGTGTACTGGTTGCCTTATTTTATCATTTTGGTATTATGCAAAGAATTGTAGCCGTGGTTGCCAAGGCTATGAATTTTATTATGCGTGTAAGTGGTGCGGAAGCATTAAGCAATGTGGCCAGCGCCTTTGTAGGACAGGTAGAAGCGCAAATTATGATTCGTCCTTATTTACCCACCATGACTAAAAGTGAAATACTTGCCAGTATGAGCGGAAGCTTGGCTTGTATTGCAGGTGGTATATTAATAGTGTATGCAAATATGGGTGCACAAGCCGGTATGGACTTAGCCCCTAAATTAATTACAGCAAGTTTAATGGCAGCCCCTGGTGCCTTAGTAATAGCTAAAATTGTTTTTCCTGAAACAGAAGTTTCTCAAACCATGGGAAAGGTTACACTGCAAGTAAAAAGTCAATACAGCAATACAATTGATGCTATTACACATGGCGCGGGTGATGGTTTTAAATTAGCCATGAATGTCATTGCCATGTTAATTGGTTTTATTGCTTTAATTGCAATGATTGACTGGTGTATGCTTTCCATTGGACATTTATTTAATCCGAACTTACACTTAAGCTTAAACTTTTTATTTGGTAAATTATTTTATCCAATGGCCTGGGCCATGGGTATTCCTTCTGCCGATATTCAAAATGCAGCCACCTTACTTGGACAAAAATTAACCATCAATGAATTTGTGGCTTTTAAAAGTTTAACGAGCAAAGTAGTACCCATAATTACCGAAAAAGGTTTACTCATTGTAAGTATCGCTATTTGTGGCTTTGCCAATTTTAGTAGTGTGGGCATGCTTATTGGCGGTATTAGTGAACTAGCTCCTAACCGACGCAAGGACTTAGCCGAACTAGGTTTGAAAGCACTGCTTTGTGGAACCCTTGCCTCCTATTTATCTGCAAGCATTGCAGGTATTTTAATAGGTTAAGGATAAAAATAATATGAGTTTTATTAGTTCATTTTAACAGCATAATTATTCAGATAATTGGTAGCTTTGCATTCTAAATATGTGGACTATGGGTACAGCTAATATCGAAATCATTATTGCTTCAGAAAAAGACAATCTCTTACAAAAAATAGGAAACAAAGTTATTCATAACGAACGCATTAGTTTTGAGGAAGGCGTTTATTTATTTGAAAAAGCATCACTTCCTTATGTTGGCGCTTTAGCGAATTGGAAAAGAGAATCTTTACACGGCGATACTACTTACTTTAATAAGAACTTTCATATTGAACCTACCAATGTTTGCGTTTTCTCTTGTAAATTTTGTTCTTACTCAAAATTATACGCGCATAAAGAAGAAGGTTGGGAACTAACCATCGATCAAATGATGGACATTGTAAAATCATATGATGGCAAACCAGTCACTGAAGTGCATATTGTAGGTGGCGTGCATCCTAAATTAACTTTAGAATTTTTCATTACATTATTAAAAGCCATTAAAGCACATCGTCCCGAATTACATATTAAAGGCTTTACCCCTGTTGAATTAGATTACATGTTCCGAAAAGCAAATCTAAGTACCGAAGAAGGCATGAAACGAGCACACGAAGCAGGACTCGATTCTTTACCAGGTGGAGGCGCTGAAATTTTTCATCCAGATATTAGAAATATTATTTGTGCCGACAAAGCTACCGGTGATGAGTGGTTGCATATTCATAGAACAGCGCATAATTTAGGTATGCATAGTAATGCTACTTTATTGTATGGTCATATTGAAAAAGCTGAACACCGCATTGACCATATGGAAAGGCTAAGACAACTGCAAGATGAAACCAAGGGCTTCAATACTTTTATTCCTTTGAAATTTAGAAATAAGGACAATGACATGCATGATGTTCCAGAGTCCACCATGGCCAATGATTTAAAAATGTATGCGATATCTCGTTTGTACTTAGATAATTTCCCGCATGTGAAAGCCTACTGGCCAATGCTAGGTCGTGAAATAGCACAGCTTAGTTTAAGCTATGGTGTAAATGATATCGATGGCACCATTGACGATACTACTAAAATTTATTCCATGGCTGGTAGTGAAGAACAAACCCCTGTTATGACTACAGAAGAATTGGTGCGCTTAATTAAGCAAGCCCATCGTAAGCCAGTAGAAAGAGGCACACTTTACAATGTGATACAAGATTATTCTTTAGTGGAGATGGAATAGTTAATTGCTTAACATTCTGCTAGTCCAATTGGAATTTGAATGGCCAAACCGCCTTCAGCAGTTTCTTTATATTTAACACTCATGTCAAGTGCCGTGTTCCACATTGTTTTTATAACTTTATCCAAACTTACCAAGGCTAAGTCGGGTGTACTTTGTAATGCTAATTGTGCAGCCGTAATGGCTTTAATAGCCCCCATTGTATTTCTTTCAATGCAAGGAATTTGCACCAAGCCTCCTACCGGATCACAGGTTAATCCTAAATGATGTTCCATCGCAATTTCCGCAGCCATCATGGTTTGCTTTTGATTCCCTCCTAATAATTCAGTGAGTGCTGCGGCGGCCATGGCTGAAGAAACACCTATCTCCGCTTGACATCCTCCCATTGCTGCAGAAATAGTAGCCCCATTTTTAAATAAAATTCCAATAGCACTAGCAGTGAGTAGAAAATTAGAAACCGTTTCAGCATTTTTCTTTTCTGAAAATAATAAAGCATATAATAATACAGCAGGCACTACTCCAGCAGCACCATTGGTGGGAGCTGTTACTACTCTTCCAAAAGAGGCATTCTGTTCATTTACGGCTAAAGCAAAACAACTCACCCAGTCTAAGATATTAGAAAAACTTTGGCCAGTATTTTTAATAGCGGCCATCCATTCATTTACATTATTATAGTTAGCACCATTTAATAATTTTTTATTTAAGGCAAAGGCCCTTCTTTGCACAAACAAACCTCCTGGCAGTTCCCCTTCTGTATGGCATCCTTTATAAATGCAGGTTAACATAATCTCCCATATATGATCTAAGGCAGGTGCCACTTGAATTTCTTCTCTAATGGTCTTTTCATTTTCTTTGACAATTTCACAAATAGGTAGTCCTGTTTTAATACACCAATGCAATAATTCATCAGTATTTTTAAAATCAAAAGGCACTTCTACCTCCTTAGAATTATTATTTTGAGAAGTTGCTTGAAAAGTAATTTGATTGTCTTTCTCTATTTGCTCTTCAACAAAACCTCCCCCAATAGAATAATAAGTATAGGTAAATTTTTCAGCCCCAATGGTAATAATAAATTGTAAACCATTAGGATGATGCGGCAGTAATTGGTCTTTTAAAAATTGTAAATCTTTTTCAAAATCAAATGCAATATTTACCCTTTTATTTACAATAATTATTTTATTAATTTTTATATCTGCAATAGTGGCATCAATTAAATCGGTATTGGTTGTTATGGGATCCTCTCCCATCAGTCCCATCATCACGGCCATAGCAGTTCCATGTCCTTTACCTGTTTTGGCTAATGAACCATACAATAAAACTTGTACCGATTTTAGTTTACCTAGGCCAAAAAGACTATCGACTTTTTGAACGCAATTTTTGGCGGCAAGCCAAGGGCCAAGGGTATGAGAACTTGAAGGCCCTACCGATATTTTAAACATGTCAAAAACTGAAATAAACTTTTCCATTGGCTGATCCAAATATAGTTTAGTTTATATACATTTGAATATGAAATTTAAGACTGTTTTAGCCGGGCTCTTATTGGTTGCATTATCTTCTACAGCACAATCCGATGCTAATTTGCTTGAAAAATTAATGCTGCAAAAACCAGCGCAATTTGGTAAAATTTTAGCCAACCCTAACGAATACCGTCTGCAAATTTTATATACTCAAATTAATAGAGATAAAAACAATGTTCCTCATTTTAAAGAGTATAGCTATAGGCTTAATCCCAAAGAATATTTTTACCCAGCTAGTACCGTTAAAATGCCCCTGGCTTTTTTAGCATTAGAGAAAATTAATAATTTAAAATTGAAGGGACTTACAAAGTCTACACGCATGGTATACGATAGTGTAGAAGGCAGACAGGAACAAATTTATAATAATCCCTACTCTATTAACGGGACTCAAAATATAGAACAGGCTGTTAAAGAAATATTTTTAGTAAGTGATAATAATGCGGCCAACAGATTATTTGAATTTGTGACACCGCATACAGTGCATGAGCAATTAGCTAATAAAGGCTATAAAGATGTTTATATCAGAAACCGATTAGAATTAGGTAGAACAGCCAAAGAAAATAGAAGTACGCAGGCTATTGATTTTTATAATGCGCAAGGAAAAATAATTTATCATCAGCCTGCAGCCTTTAATAAAGACAGCCTTCCTTATTACAATGCCTTTATAGGCAATGGCTATTTTAATAATCAAGATTCCTTAATCAAAGGCCCTTTAAATTTTTCAGAAAAAAATAGAATTTATCTAAGTGACCTTACCCATATTTTAAAATCGGTTGTATTCTTTGATCAAACACCCCCTTCTCAAAGATTTAATTTAACCACAGAGGATAGAAAGTTTTTATTGCACCATATGCATACCTTACCTACCGAATCACAATATCCTACTTATGATACGGCTAACTATTGGCCAGCTTATTGCAAGTTTTTATACGCAGGTTCGGAAAAGGGCCCCTTCCCTTCCAATATTAAAATATTTAATAAAGTAGGTGACGCTTACGGGTTCTTATTAGACATTGCCTATGTGATGGATCCAGAGAAAAAGATTGAGTTTATGTTAAGTGCCGTTATCTATTGCAATAGCGATGGCATTTTAAACGATAGCAAGTACGATTACGATTCAGTGGGCTATCCTTTTTATAAAAACTTAGGCCAGTTAATTTACAACTACGAGCTAGAACGCAAAAAAGCCTTTCTCCCAAACTTTACCCCCTTGCTTGAAGCTGCCAAATAGATGTTAATAGAAAGGGAATAATTAATGGGCATTCAAAGTCTAAAACTTACGTCTGTTTGCGATTTATTTGCGAAATTCGTAGTTCAAATAAGCAATTATGATATTATCTTCTCTATTAAACAGATTCAGTGAGCCAGAAACTTTAAAAATGGCCAAATTAGGCCGAGAACTAAGAGCACAAGGCAAAGACGTTATTGACTTAAGTTTGGGTGAACCCGACTTTGATACCCCTCAACATATTAAAGATGCCGCTATTAAAGCTATCAACGATAACTGGTCTCACTATACACCTGTTGCCGGTTTTGCCGATTTAAGAGAAGCTGTATGCAGTAAATTAAAACGCGATAATAATTTAGACTACAAACCCGAAAATATTATTACTTCTACCGGTGCCAAACAAAGTTTAGCCAATGCCATTTTAGCCTTGGTAGACGATGGTGATGAAGTAATCATTCCTACTCCATACTGGGTAACTTATTCTGAACTTGTAAAAATTGCCAGAGGTAAAGTAGTAGAAATTAGAAGCACCGTAGAAGATGGTTTTAAAGTAAGCCCAGCACAAGTAGAAGCTGCTATTAGTTCAAGAACAAAAGTGTTTATGTTCTCTTCGCCAAATAATCCTTCAGGTGCGGTGTATAATAAAGCGGAATTAGAAGCACTTGCCAATTTGTTTAAAAAATATCCTGGCATTACTATATTATCAGATGAGATTTATGAGTACATCAATTTTGAAGGTAAGCATGAAAGCATTGCACAATTTGATGCCATTAAGGATCAGATAATTGTTATTAACGGATTAAGTAAAGGTTTTGCCATGACTGGCTGGAGATTAGGGTATACTGCATCAAGTGTTGAATTAGCTAAGGCCATGGAAAAATTACAAGGTCAATTTACTTCAGGCACTTGTAGTATAACACAAAAAGCGGCAGTCACTGCCTTAATAGGCGATTTAAAACCTTCTATTGAAATGACGGAAGAGTTTACGCGTCGTCGTATAAAAACATTAGCGCTAGTGAACGATATTCCTGGCTTTAAATGCTTTGCGCCACAAGGTGCTTTTTATGTATTCCCCGACGTAAGTACTTATTATGGTAAGTCTGATGGCAGCACCACCATTACTAATGCATCCGATTTTAGTATGTATCTTTTAAATGATGCCAATGTATCTTCTGTAATGGGAGACGCTTTTGGAGAACCTAACTGTGTTCGTTTCTCTTTTGCCAATAGCATGCCGAATATTGAGAAAGCTTGGGCTAGAATTAAAGAAGCCTTGGCTAAATTAAAATAGTGACGCTAGAGAAATTTCAAATGTTTGAAAATAGGTTGCTTAAAAATTATAAGCACCGCATTAAACAAGCTAAAAGACAAAATATTAGCTGCTGGCGTTTGTATGACCATGACCTACCAGAATTTCCCGTTTGTGTTGAAATTTACGAAGACTATATTTATATAGCTGAATACAATCGCCGACATAGTTTAAGCGATGAAGAACATGAGACTTGGTTAAGCGAAACTAAAAAATGTATCACAAATATCACCAGCCTTCCTATTGAGAATATGTACTTAAGGGTGCGTAAAAGAATGGATCATAAAGAAGAACAGTACGAAAAAGAAGAAGCCCTTCCTATTTCAAAAATAATTACAGTGAATGAAAATGGTTTACAGTTTAAAGTAAACCTTACCGACTACTTGGATTCTGGTTTATTTTTAGACCACCGTATTACAAGGCAAATGGTGCAAGCAGAATCGAAGGACACTGAATTTCTAAATTTATTTTCCTACACCAGTTCTTTCTCTGTATACGCTGCAGCAGCGGGCGCTAAAACCGTTACCTCTGTTGATTTATCTAAAACTTATTTAGCCTGGAGTGAAGATAATTTTGCTTTGAATAAATTAAATAATAAACTTGCTTACCAGTTTATTCACGCCGATGTGAAGCAGTATTTAAAAACCTTACCTGCTAATAAATATGATTTAGTGTTAATGGACCCACCTACTTTTAGCAATAGTAAAAGAATGAAGGATGTTTTAGATATTCAAAGAGACCATGTAGAATTAATCAATGATGTTCTTCGCTCCATGAAACCAGGAGGAATTTTATATTTTAGCACTAATTTCTCTCATTTTAAAATAGATGCAGAAAGTATTCATACCAAACTCATTAAAGATATTACCAAGGCTACTACCCCTTTTGATTTTGATGGAAGATTGAAAAGAGCCTGCTTTAAATTACAGAAGCCAGTATAAATTCGTGAATGGCTAGTGCTTGTGGCGTTAGTAATTGTATTTCATCATTCACAATTACTTTATCACATAAACGCATTTTAATCGTATCACTAATTTGATTAAGCATTCTTTTTTCAGCGGCTTGTTTTGTGCAATTATCTCTTTGCATAATTCTTTGAATTCTTAAAGACGTAGGTGCTGTTACCCCAATAACAAAATCTAAACCCTCTACTGCGTTGGATTCAAATAAAAGAGCCGCTTCCTTAATGACATAAGGCGCTGTTTGCAATTTGGCCCAATCCCAGGCAGCTTGTATAGTGATAGGATGAACAATTGAATTTAACAAGGCTAACTGATCTGCGTCGGAAAAAACAATGGAAGACAAATAGGCTTTTTGCAAAATACCTTTTTCATACACTTTCTCTCCGAACTGTTGAATGAGGGCAGTTTTAATTTCAGGACTTGTTTGCATCAACTGCTTTGCAGTATCATCTGCATTAAATACAGGCACACCCAAGTTTTCAAATATTTTGGCCACCATGGTTTTACCTGCACCAATACCCCCCGTAAGTCCGATCATCTTAGACATAAAAAAGTCCGAAATTAGTTACCCCAATTTCGGACTTTTTTTAATCAAACCAATATAATTATTTAGGGTTGGTTTTTGACCACTCTAAGCTTATAGATGATTTTTCAAGTTTCAAGTAAGAACCAGGGCTTACTTCTAATTGAATCGTATTGTCTTCGTTTACTTTATTCACCGTACCATGAATACCTGCGATAGTAACTATTTTGTCTCCTTTTTGAATATCGTCAATAAACTTCTTTTGCTCCTTCGCTTTTTTAGCTTGTGGACGAATCATAAAAAACCAGAAAACTAGAATGATACCACCCAACATTACTAATTGGAAAGTACCTCCGCCTTGTGGTGCTTGTAATAAAATTTCTGTCATTGTAATTTATTTAATTGTTTGTTTTTAAATAGCTGTGTTTATACATTCTTGCACTTATAAAACCTATCTCGCAAATATATGTAATTTTATGGGCTTACTTATTCGGCTATTTTGCTTTGTGACTTATTTTTTGAATTTTTCCCGAACCCACTAACTCTTTATGTATATTATCCAATATACCATTCACAAAATGACCACTTTGTTCGGTACTATATTCCTTGGCTAAATCAATGTACTCATTAATTGTCACCTTGGTAGGTATGGTATCAAAATACAATAATTCACAAACGCCCAAACGAAGTAGTATCATATCTATCACCGCTATACGTTCTGGGTCCCAATTATTTAATTTAGGCTTAATTACTTCTTCTGTATAAGATTTCTTGTCAATAGCTGTATGTAGTAATTCAATGGCGAATTTCATTTTCTCATCGCCCACTAAATCTAGAAAATCAATACTACCTGGTTTTTGCAAATAATCCAACATAAAACCCACCATCATATCTCCCTCGTCTTCCCAGTTAGCAAAACGCTCGTCTATATATTCTAAAATAGTATCCGACTCTAAAATAAGCGTACCGAATATATATTTAAGTATTTCTTTTTCTTTGGCCTTATCTCTACCTTGTTCTTCAATATAGGTTTTATAAATAGCCGATTCTGATAGGTTTCTAAACAATGTTTTTACGATAACCTCGTCCACCCATTGTGCAGGGTTAACAACAGCCAATGCTTTTTTGAATTTCTCCGACTCAATGGTTTGCCAGACAATACTATTTCCAGCTAACTTAATATTAACAGATAAATCGGCTTGGTTGGGTAAATTTTTGGAGGCTCTCTGCCCTGCCTCTAATTCGGCATAAAGGGCTACTTGGTGTAAAAGATGAACAAGGAAAACGAATAAATTACGCGTTTTGTCAAATTCCTTCTGAAGTAGGGAGCCGGCACTGCCTTGGTTTTGATTTTCAACCATATACAGCACCTGCATTACTTTGATTCTAATATTTCTTCGGTTCATCATATGTATAAGAGCTAAGCGGCTGCAAATCTATCTAAATTATTGGTAAAAACTGACATTTTTTACCATAATCCTTTGCGTATCATGCAATTTTAGGCATAGATTTGCTTCCCTTACGCTTGAAAAACAATAAAACTGAAAATTTGACCTATTCCATAGGTAAATATTGCAGTGGCATGGTTATCGATGTAATGGAAGTACACAATTATTTAATAAACAAAAAACGATAAAGTATGGCTAAGAAATTAAACATTACTCCTCTACATGACAGAGTAATAGTTAAGCCTGCCGCTGCAGAAGAAAAAACAGCTGGAGGAATCATCATCCCTGATACTGCAAAAGAAAAACCACAACGTGGCGTAGTACTTGCTGCTGGAATAGGTAAAAAAGACGAACCCGTAACTGTAAAAGTAGGCGATAACGTTTTATACGGTAAATACGCAGGAACAGAAATTCAAATTGATGGTCAAGATTTATTGATCATGCGCGAAAGCGATATTTTGGCAATTGTATAATTGTTAAAGTAACTAGTACTATTAATTAACGAAATAAAATAAGTTTATATGTCTAAAATGATTTTTTTCGACTTAGAAGCGAGAAATAAAATGAAAAAAGGGGTTGACACTTTAGCCAACGCCGTAAAAGTAACCTTAGGACCAAAAGGTCGTAACGTTGTTATTGAAAAGAAATTCGGATCACCTTCTATTACAAAAGATGGTGTTACTGTTGCCAAAGAAATTGACTTAGAAGATCCTATTGAAAATATAGGTGCTCAAATGGTTAAAGAAGTTGCTTCAAAAACAGCAGACTTAGCAGGTGACGGAACAACTACAGCTACTGTATTAGCACAAGCTATTATTGGTGAAGGTTTAAGAAACGTTACTGCTGGTGCAAATCCAATGGATTTGAAACGCGGTATTGACAAAGCAGTAGAAAAAGTTGTAGCAAGTTTAAAAGCACAATCTCAAGCGGTTGGTAACGACACTAAGAAGATTGAGCAAGTAGCTTCTATTTCTGCGAACAACGATAATGAAATTGGTAAATTAATAGCCCTTGCAATGAGCAAAGTGGGTAAAGAAGGGGTGATCACAGTTGAAGAAGCAAAAGGAACGGATACTACAGTGGATGTAGTAGAAGGTATGCAATTCGATCGTGGCTATACTTCTCCTTACTTTGTTACCAATAGCGAAAAGATGGAAGCTGAAATGCAAAACCCCTACATCTTAATTTATGATAAGAAAATTTCAGCGATGAAAGACATCTTGCATATTTTAGAGAAAGTAGCACAAACTAGTCGTCCATTAGTTATTATTGCTGAAGACTTAGAAGGTGAAGCAATGGCAACCTTAGTCGTAAATAAATTACGTGGTACTATTAAAGTAGCTGCTGTTAAAGCGCCAGGGTTTGGTGATCGCAGAAAAGAAATGTTAACGGACCTTGCTATTTTAACTGCAGGAACTGTTATCTCTGAAGAACAAGGTTTCAAATTAGAGAACGCCGACTTAACTTATTTAGGTCAAGCAAGTTCTGTAACTATAGATAAAGACAATACCGTTATCGTAGGTGGTAAAGGTAAAAAAGCAGATATCACTGCGCGTGTAAATCAAATTAAAGCGCAAATTGAAAATACAACTTCAGACTACGATCGTGAGAAATTACAAGAGCGTTTAGCGAAATTAAGTGGTGGTGTTGCCGTATTGTATGTGGGTGCAGCTACTGAAACTGAGATGAAAGAAAAGAAGGATCGTGTGGACGATGCCTTACACGCAACGCGTGCTGCAGTAGAAGAAGGAATCGTACCAGGTGGTGGGGTTGCTTACATTCGTGCTGTTGCAAGTTTAGAAAAATTAAAAGGGGCTAACGAAGACGAAAATACAGGTATTCAAATTGTACGTCGTGCGATTGAAGAACCTCTTCGTCAAATTGTAAAGAATAGCGGTATCGAAGGTTCTATTGTTGTTCAAAGAATCAAAGAAGGCAAAGACGACTTTGGTTTCAATGCAAGAACAGAAGTTTTCGAAAACTTATTCAAAGCAGGTGTTATCGACCCTACTAAAGTAACAAGAGTTGCTTTAGAGAATGCAGCTTCTATCGCTTCTATGTTGTTAACAACAGAGTGTGTGATTGCTGACAAGCCAGCTCCAGCGGCTGCACCACAAGGTGGTGGACATGCGCCTGATATGGGTGGTATGGGTTACTAATATTGAAAGCGATTTTATCGTATCAAGCAATAAAAAAACCTTCCCGATTTTTCGGGGAGGTTTTTTTATGTAGTTTATATAAGTTAAGCTCTATTTTATTTTAAATAAATACATAGCTACTCTATTTTTATGCGGCTTCTTTAGATGCAGTTATGAAATACAATTGAAAACCTTTCACTAATAAAAACTGCGCCAACCCATAAGTTACCATAATCATTAAACCTATATGTGGTATGGGTGAATTAATAGACCAATCAAATTTATTAAAAGCTAAAATAGCATCAGATGTTATAAAAAATAACATGCCTGGTATCCAAAAGTTATTAGCAATAATTTTAGTAGGATTATTATTCAATATATGAATGGCCATCAATGCCGCTGAACAAATCAGCGCCATATATACTAGTATGAGATAAATTAAGGGTCCTATAGCAGTTTTTAATTGGAAGTAAATAAACACACAAAAGCAAACCAATAAAAAGGTTGAAACTTTTAATATTGTCGATTTAGCTTGTTTCAAACCATATATTTTACTAAAAAATAAAATATTACAAATATGGGTTGTCATAAATGCAAGCATACCTAGAATAAATAAAGACTTTGAAATCAAAAACACATCTCCTAAAAAAGAACCACATAATCCCATCATCACTAAATTTTTTCCAGGCTTATTGTATACGTTCGGCTGAACATTCAAATACATCATCAGTGAGGGCAAAAACAAGGCCTTGCTAATCGCCTCCACCACTTTATATTCTTCCCCTAAAAATTGGGCAATAAAATGAATTGAAATAATAACTAAGCTAAGCGTCAGCCCCCATTTTGTAAAAAAAGATTTCATAATCAAGTTTTAATTTTTTGTTAATCCAGCAATATTGGAAGTTTCCTCCATATCTGTTCTAAAATTAAATGTAAGCAATGCATGTCTAATTTAAGAATCAAAGCATAAATTTGCCTATGATTAGCCAGGAAGAAGATAAGTTCTACCAGCAATGGGAAAAACAAAGAGTACTGCCCCATTATAAACGCAAACCTTTTTTAAGAGGTTTAAGTTTTGGATTAAGTGTGGGTTTACTTGTACTTGTAATTTCAGAAACCGGTTGGTACGAAAGGGCTAGTATGGTAGCTAATATGAGGGGTAATGAAATATGGATTGTAATTTCAATTTTGATATTTTCCTTTGGATATGCATGGATCTACCAGCAATTTACCTTCGAAATGAACGAACAAAGATTTAAAGAATTAACGCATATAAAAAACAAAAAATGAACCATTTTACCTCAAAAAACACCAAAAAAACCTCTTTTTTAGTAATAATTGCCTCTTTTTTAGCCATTTTTGCTATTTTTTCAAATACTGCTTGTAGCAAGTCCTCAGCTAGTGAGTCTGACCAAATGATTAGCTATGCTAAATCAAACAATATTACTTATATCAGTGACCCAAGTGGAATTTTATATGAAATAATCACTCCTGGAAATAGTACCCACCCAACTATAAACAACACAATTACAGTTACTTATGTTGGAACTTTAATGAATGGTAAACAATTTGATGCAGGAACAATCACTTATGCCTTAAGTAATTTAATACCGGGATGGCAGATTGCTGTTCCTAAAATTGGTATAGGGGGCGAAATTAAAGTTTTGATACCCTCTTCTTTAGGTTATGGCTCAAGAGGATCAGGCTCCATTCCAGGGAATTCTCCGCTCTATTTTGACATCAAGTTGAGCGCTGTAAAATAATGGCTTTTTAGACCTTATTTTGGCCTCTTTCCATTATATTTGCCGACTAAAAATCAGTTAACCACACTATTATGCAACTCAAAGGATTAGTGCGCTTTTTTACAATTGCGCTTATTTTAATTTGTCTTTATCAATTGTCATTTACTTGGTTCGTAAGAAGTCACGAAAAAGCCATGGAAGCGAAAGCTAGTTCATGGATCAAAAAGTTCCCAAAAGCAGCTCAGGTATACCCTTCTGACAAAGAAGAACAACTATTATACAACGATAGTTTAAACGATATTCAAAAAGCTTATTATAAAAAGTTATTAGACAGTACCAAGGACAGCAAATTAGCTTTTGGCTTAACTACTTATGGTTCTGCTAAAGAAAAAGAATTAATGCTAGGCCTTGATTTACAAGGCGGTATGAGTGTCACCATGGAAGTAGGCTTGGATGGTTTGATTAAATCATTAGCAAACTATAGCAAGGACCCTTCTTTTAACACTGCTTTAAACAATGCAGTTCAAAAGAAAGCCAACAGCCGTGCCGACTTAATTTCTTTATTCAGAGATGAATATGCCACCATTAACCCCACTGGTAAATTAGCTCCTTTATTTGCGACTAGAAGTAATGGCAAATTAAAATTTGATGCTTCTGATGATGCAGTAGCTTCTTATTTAAAAGAACAATCTACTCAAGCATTCAATAATACTTACCGTATTTTAAGAACACGTATAGACCGCTTTGGCTTGGCTTCTCCAAATATTAATCCGGATGCAACAAAAGGTATTATCAATATTGAATTAGCAGGCGTGAATGATAAAGAGCGTGTACGTTCTTATTTGCAATCTACAGCGAACCTTCAATTCTTTGAAGTATATACTTTTGAGAATAAGGATTTTCAAAATGGAATTATTGCTGCAGACAAATCTATTGAAGCAAGTTTAAATGGAATTAGTGATACAACTGCGAATGTTAAAGCAGATACTTCTAAATTGAACCTTAATAAAAATCCTTTATTAAAAACAGTTCAGTTTACACAACCTTATCAAGGAAAAAATGGTCAATATATTTACCCTGCTGAAATTGGTTACACTTTAAAAAATGATACAAGCAAACTAAACGCATATTTAGCCATGCCTGAAGTAAAATCTAAGTTCCCATCGAACTTGGTATTTATGTATGGTAAGAACGAAAGCGAAGATGCTAAAAACAAAGATGTAGTTCCTATTTATGCTATTAAAACTTTGGACAATGGTCAAGCAGAATTAGAAGGAGACCATGTTGCCAATGCTACACAAGATTTTGATGAAAGAGGAAAAGTAGCCATCAAAATGAATATGGATAAATTAGGTACCAGCATTTGGGCTAAGATGACAACCAAAAATGTTGGCAAGCCTCTTGCTATTGTACTAGATAATATTGTTTATTCAGCACCGAATGTAAATGATGCTATCACTACAGGTAACTCTTCTATCTCTGGAAACTATACTTTAAAAACTGCACAAGACTTAGCTGAAATATTAGAGAGTGGTAAGTTACCAGCGCCTGCTAAAATTGTACAAGAGCAGTTAGTAGGTCCTACTTTAGGCTTGGCTTCTATTCAAGGTGGCGCGATGGCATTTGGTATTGCCTTTTTAGTCATTTTCGCTTTAATGTTATTATACTTTAACACCGGTGGATGGGTAGCCAATATTGCTTTAATATTAAACTTACTTTTTACTATTGGTATATTAAGTGCACTAGGTTTTACTTTAACAGCACCTGGTATTGCAGGTTTAGTATTGACCATTGGTATGGCGGTAGATACCAACGTAATTATATTTGAGAGAATTAAAGAGGAATTAACAAAAGGGAAAAGTTATCAATTAGCTGTAACAGATGGTTATAAACGTTCTATGTCTCCAGTATTGGATGCACACGTTACTACCCTATTAACAGCCTGTATCTTAGCTTACTTTGGTTTAGGTCCAGTACTCGGATTCGCTACTACACAAATCATTGGTATTTTACTTTCTTTATTCTGCGGAATTTTAGTATCTCGTTTAATCACAGATATCTATACAAGTAAAAATAGACACTTCGAATATTTCACTAAAATTTCAAGAGGTATCTTTCAACATGCTGCTTTCAAATTTATTGAATTCAGAAAGTATGCTTATATGTTGTCTGCTGTAGTTTTAGTAATGGGTATTGCTAGTTTCTTTAACGGATTCGACGAAGGTGTTGAATTCGCAGGAGGAAGAAGTTATACTATTAAGTTTGATAAAGCAGTGAATATTGAGTCGGTAAGAGACGACTTGAAAAAAGTATTCGGTGAGTCTCCTATAATTAAAACAGTCGATTCTAAAAACCAAATTAATATTACTACTTCTTATAAAATTAAAGAACAAGGCAATAATATTGACGCTGAAGTGGAAGGTTTATTATTTAAAGGTCTAGAAAAGCAATTACCAGCAGGAACTTCTTTAAAAGAATTCGATACTCAGTATAAGCAAAGTTCTCAAACAGTACTTCCTACTATTTCTGATGATTTAAAAGCAGGTGCTACGAAAGCAACTATTTTTGCATTAATTGCAATTTGTTTGTACATCTTTATTCGTTTCCGTGATTGGAGATATTCTTTAGGAACTATTTTCTCTCTATTACACGATGTATTGGTAACCTTAATCGTATTTAGTTTCTTAAGAAAAGTGGTGCCCTTCCCATTAGAGATTGACCAACACTTTATTGCAGCTATATTAACCGTAATTGGTTTCTCTATGAACGATACTGTAATTGTATATGACCGTATTCGTGAGGACAGCCAATTAATGAAAGGCGCAGACAATGCTTCTATCATTAACAAGGCCATTAACCAAACATTGAGTCGTACTATTATGACTTCTTTAACGGTGTTCTTAACTATCTTAATCTTGTTCATCTTTGGTGGAGAAGTAACAAGAGGTTTTGCATTCGCTATGTTAATTGGAGTTATCACAGGTACTTACTCTTCTATCTTCGTAGCGGCACCAGTACTAGTTGACTTTGCAAAGAGTCGCCCATTAGGCCGTGAAGAAAAAAAGAAATAATTCAACATTGAATTTATATAAAAAAGGCCTTGAGTAATCAGGGCCTTTTTTTATGCGTTTCGCGATAGAGAGCGAGAATGATGTATTTTTTCTATAAATTTTAAACCGCAAATGAAGTACCACATCCGCAGGTACTAGACGCATTCGGATTTTTAAAAGTAAATCCACGGCTATTCAGACCACCTTGCCAATCTATCTCCATTCCATATACATAAATCTGATGCGATTTTTCCATGCAACAAGGAATACCCTCAATGGAGAACATTTCATCATCTGCTTTAGGAATATCAAAACCTAAAACATAGGTCATGCCACTGCATCCACCCCCTTTTACACCCACTCTTAGTCTTTGTTGTTGATCAAAGTCTGGCTCAGCCATTAATCGGTTAATCTCAGTAATGGCTCCTGCGGTAAAAGTTACCGGGCTTTGTAAGGCTATATTGGTATCTGAAGACATATTTGAATGTTTATAGTACAAAAGTACAATATTAGGGGCATTTACAAGCCCCTGTATTTTGAATTTTTCGTAAATTTAACCATGCAAGAAGCTGAAAAAAAGACGGATAGTGGCATTGAAATAAAGAAGGTATATACCTGCAACGATTTACCTACCCATTTAAATGAAACTTTATTACCCGGTGAGTTCCCTTATACAAGAGGCGTTCAATCCGATATGTATAGAGGAAAGTTATGGACAATGCGTCAA
This sequence comes from Sediminibacterium sp., assembly GCA_007280515.1. Classification (GTDB taxonomy): domain Bacteria; phylum Bacteroidota; class Bacteroidia; order Chitinophagales; family Chitinophagaceae; genus Sediminibacterium. The sequence goes on along the minus strand of QYPL01000004.1, from coordinate 13,034 downwards.
TATGCTGGATTCTCTACCGCAGAAGAAAGTAATAAACGATATCATTTTCTTTTATCGCAAGGGGTAATGGGTTTAAGTGTGGCCTTTGACTTACCTACACAAATTGGCTATGACGCCGACCATTCTTTAGCAGAAGGTGAAGTAGGAAAAGTGGGTGTATCTATTTGTTCCATTGAGGATATGGAAATTTTATTTAAGGATATTCCTTTAGATAAGATTAGTACTTCTATGACCATTAATTCTACTGGTTTTATTTTACTAGCTTTATATATTGCCCTAGCTAAAAAAAGAGGCATTGATTTAAAACAATTAGCAGGCACCATACAGAACGATATATTAAAAGAATACGCAGCAAGAGGAACCTATATCTACCCTCCTAAACATTCTATGCGTATTATCACCGATATTTTTGAATACTGTGGCCAGCATTTACCTAAGTGGAATAGCATTAGTATATCTGGATATCATATTAGAGAAGCAGGCAGTACAGCGGTGCAAGAAGTAGCCTTTACTTTAAGTAATGGTAAGGCCTATGTAAAAGCGGCTATTGAAAAAGGTTTAGACATTAATGTATTTGGCAAGAGGTTATCTTTCTTCTTTAACGCCCATAATAATTTATTTGAAGAAGTGGCCAAGTTTAGAGCGGCTAGAAAAATGTGGGCTATCATAATGAAAGACTTAGGCGCCACCGATGAAAAAGCTTTAATGCTTCGTTTTCATACACAAACAGGCGGCGCTACTTTAACGGCACAACAACCTTTAAATAATATTAGTAGGGTTACGATACAAACCATTGCAGCAGTATTAGGTGGCACACAAAGCCTTCATACCAATGGTTTTGATGAAGCCTTAGGATTACCTACTCAAGAAGCAGCTAGTATTGCTTTAAGAACACAACAAATTGTGGCCAATGAATCGGGCATTACCGATACCGCCGATCCTTTAGCAGGTTCTTATTTTATAGAAAGTCTTACCAATGAATTAGAGCAAAAAGCTTTAGCATTAATTAACCAAATTGATGAAATGGGTGGCGCTGTAAGTTCTATTGAAAATGGATTTATGCAAAATAAAATTGCAGAAAGCGCTTATGCTTACCAAAAAGCTATTGAATCCAAAGAAAAAATAATTGTGGGGGTGAATCAATTTGAATCTACTTCTACTACTAATATCCCAGTTTTTCAAATTGATGAAAGCATAAGAATACAACAGATAGAAAAATTAAAAGCTTTAAAAAATACTAGAGATAATATAAAAGTGGTGGCTTGTTTAGCAGCTGTAAAAAATGCGGCAGCAGGCACTGAAAATATTATGCCTTCAGTGATAGACGCGATTGAAAACTATTGTACACTAGGAGAAATAGCAGATGTATTAAGAGGTATTTATGGAGAGTATCAAGCTTAAAAAAATAATAAAACCGAAATAAAAAATAAAAAATATGCGTAAAATTTTCCTTTCTTTATTGCTACTTGTAACTATCTCTAGTATAGCACAAGACTTGCCTAAAAACTATGCTTCTTTATTAAAAGAAGTAGAGCCAGAACTCATTGCTTGGAGAAGACATTTTCATGAATTTCCTGAACTATCTAATAGAGAAGTAAATACAGGAAAATACATTGCCGATTTTTTAAAAACCCTTCCTAATATTGAAGTAAGATACCCTGTTGCTAAAACAGGTGTGGTGGCGGTTTTAAAAGGTGGTAAACCAGGTGCAGTTATTGCTTTAAGAGCAGACATTGACGCTTTGCCCGTGTATGAAAGAGTTGCCATTCCTTTTGCCTCTAAAGTAACTACCGACTATAATGGCCAAAAAGTAAGTGTAATGCATGCTTGCGGACATGATTCACATACAGCTATGTTAATGGCTACTGCCAAAATGTTAAGTGCCATGCAAAAAGAGGTACCAGGCACCATTGTGTTTTTATTTCAACCCGCTGAAGAAGGCGCTCCAGAAAATGAAGAAGGTGGAGCACAACTTATGATTAAAGAAGGCGCTTTAGACAATCCAAAAGTAGAAGCGGTATATGGTATTCATATCTCTTCTCAAACACCTGTAGGTACTATTAAATATAAAGCAGGTGCCTTTATGGCTTCCTCTGATTGGTTTACGATTAAAGTGAATGGTAAAGGAAGTCATGGTTCTCAACCTTGGGGTGGTGTAGACCCTATTGCAGCAAGTGCACAAATTATTGAAGGTTTACAACATATTGTAAGTCGTCAAATGGATTTAACCAAGGCGCCTTTAGTAATAACTGTAGGTACTATTAATAGTGGCGTTCGTTCTAATATCATTCCTGAAACAGCTGAGATGACAGGTACCATAAGAACCCTTGATAGCAAAATGCAAGAAGAAGTACACGAGAGAATTAGAAATACAGTAACTACAATTGCAGCAAGCTCTGGCGCTACTGCAGATGTTGTTATTGATACAAAGACTTTAGTTACTTATAATGACCCAGCTCTTGTGAAAAAAACTTTACCTTCTTTAATAAGAGCAGCAGGCGATGAGAATGTTTCAGAATCAACCTGGGTAACTGGTGCAGAAGATTTTTCATTTTTTGCAGCCAAGGCACCTAGCTTCTTTTTCAATTTAGGAGGTATGCCTAAAGGAACTGATCCTAAAAAGGCAGGCCCGCATCATACTCCCGATTTTTATTTAGATGAGTCTGGATTTATTGTAGGTGTGAAAGCTTTCTGTCAATTAGTATTTGATTACGGCAAAACAAAATAGGCTTGTATAAGTAGATATTATTAGACTTAAATATATTTTATAAAAAAAGCTGCTCCTTCAAAAGGGCAGCTTTTTTTATAATTATACACTTAAGTACAAACTAAATTATTTTATCCTAAATTTTATTTTAAACAAATAATTTTTAATTCCTAGCGCCAAATAATAAACTTCCAATTCTTACAAGGTTACTACCCTTTTCAATGGCTAATGCGTAATCGCCGCTCATGCCCATACTTAAGGTATCGAAATGAACATTGTTTAATTGATTAGCTGTTTGGTCGTATATATTTTTCAAAGTACTAAACTCTTTTTCAACCAGGGCTTTGTCATCTGAAAAACTTGCCATGCCCATGAGTCCTTTTACTATAACATTGCTATAATTTGAAAGGCGACCACTAGCAATAAACGCTGTTAAACTTTCTGCATCAAATCCAAATTTGGTTTCCTCTGTAGCAATATGTACTTGCAATAAACAAGCAATCATTTTATTTTGCTTAATGGCTTGCTTATTAATTTCAGTTAATAATTTTTCAGAATCGACTCCATGAATTAAATACACAAAGGGCGCTATATATTTTACTTTATTGGATTGTAAATGTCCTATAAAATGCCAGTGGATATCGGAAGGTAAACTGGCAGCCTTATCTACTAATTCTTGTACATAATTTTCACCAAAATTTCTTTGACCTAAGGCATATAATGCTTGAATATCTTCATTAGGCTTGGTTTTACTAACAGCCACCAACTGCACATTTGTAGTTTGCAGTTGTTCTTTAATAGTAAGATAGGCTTCAGTATTTACAGGCATAAGTTATTTAGTAATATTTCTACCAATGACCATTTTTTGTATCTCACTAGTACCTTCATAAATTTGCGTAATTTTTGCATCACGCATTAACCTTTCTACATGGTATTCTTTTACAAATCCATATCCTCCATGCACTTGAACAGCTTCTGTGGCAGCCCACATGGCAGTATCACTTGCATGTAGTTTAGCCATGGCTGCAGAAGTAGTATAATCTATGCCATTGTCTTTTTCCCAAGCTGCATGATAACAAAGTAACCTGGCCGATTGAATTCTAGTAGCCATTTCAGCTAATTTAAATTGAATAGCCTGATGCTCATGAATAGGTTTACCAAAAGACTGTCTTTGTTTGCTATAGGCCAAGGCTAATTCATAAGCGCCACTGGCAATACCTAATGCTTGTGCAGCAATACCTATTCTTCCTCCATTTAAAGTTTTCATGGCAAAGGTAAACCCAAAACCATCGGCCCCTATTCTATTTTCTTTAGGCACTTTAACATCCATAAAAGAAACGGCATGTGTATCACTTCCTCTAATCCCTAATTTATTTTCTTTCGCTCCTACTAAAATACCTGGTGTATTTTTTTCAACAATAAAAGCATTGATACCTTTTGGGCCTTTGGAGGCATCTGTTTGTGCCATTACTAAATACACCGATGCAGTAGAACCATTGGTAATCCAATTTTTTACACCATTTAATAAATAATGATCGCCTTTATCAATGGCAGATGTATGTTGATGCGTAGCATCGCTGCCCGCTTCTGGCTCACTTAATAAAAAAGCACCTATATATAATGAACCGTCCTTTTTACCTTGCGCTAAAGGTGTTAAATATTTTTTCTTTTGTTCCTCTGTTGCATAGTGTTCCAAGCCCCAGCATACTAAACTATTATTCACACTCATGGCTACAGATACACTGGCATCTACTTTACTAATTTCTTCCATTGCAATTACATAGCTAATGGTGTCCATTCCTGCTCCACCATACTCAGTGGAAGCCATCATACCTAAAAAACCTAAATCAGCTAATTGCTCCATTTGTTCTTTGGGAAATTTCTGATGCTCATCTCTTTCAATGACACCTGGCAAACACTGTTGTTGTGCAAATTCACGAGCAGCTCTTTGAATCATTAGCTGCTCCTCTGTTAACTTGAAATCCATACCTTATTTTTTTTGACAAAATTACACTAACAATTGTTAGTGTGATAATTTATTTTGAATTAATTGATACAAAACCGAGCGGTCCATTTCTGTAACCATAGCCGTACTATCGGCTCTAAAATGTCGCTTGAAAGCGAGTAAGGCAGCTGTGGTATCCTTGATATCATACCCAACCATGGCCAAAGCAAAAGGAATGGAGATAGATTCAGGCAAAGTATACTGTTCGTTTGGCTCAAACCAAAGTCCATAGCCTTTTTGGGCTAATAATATCCAAGGAAATTGAATATTAGGATCTACTTTTCGTTTCGGTGCAATATCGGCATGTCCAATAAAATTGGCATCAGGAATTTTATAATTCTCTTTTAATTGAGCTAATAATAATAGCAAACTATTTATTTGAGCGCTGTCAAAAGGCTCAAAGCCATTATTGTCTAATTCAATCCCAATAGAGCTTGAATTAAGGTCGCTGTTATTGCCCCATTTTGAAATTCCTCCATGCCAGGCTCTCATATAATCATTCAACATATGGTGTATGGTGCCGTCCTTGCAAATTACATAGTGCGCACTTACCTTGGTTCTTTCCAATGTAAATGTTTTTAAAGTTTGCTCACAGGAATTTTGTGCTGTATGATGAATGACTACAAAATTAGGTTTACGTAAATCAAAATTAGTGGTACCTACCCAATCTGCAGCCTTAGGCAATTGACTAATAGTTTGAAGACTAGGATCCTCTTTTAATAATTTTACTAATTCCTTGGTATGCTTTTTATAGATTCTATTAGTTGTAGCATACGGAAAATGATTACATGCCGTAATGGTAGTCATAACAATGAAACCAATAAGTCCAATGACGAAAGAAGTTCTTTTTATAAATAGCATTTGTTTTGATTATTAATGAAGTCTCTAATTATAAATTCTTATTCACTATACTAGGCTCTTGTTGGCTTAGACAATGAAAACTACCTAGTCCCCAAATAATATCGGTAGAGTCAATGCCCACTACTTCTCTAGTAGTAAAACAAGACTGAATTATTTGCATAGCCTTATCGTCTTGGTCGCATCTGAATGTAGGCACTATAATATGACCATTGCTGATATAAAAATTAGCATAAGAAGCAGGAAGGGCTTGTCCTTCATAAATTACTTCTGCAGGCATAGGTAGTTCTACAATATTTAATTGCTTGCCATTCAAAAGGCGCATTTGCTTTAGTTCTTTTAAATTCTGTTGCAATATTTCATGGTTCACTGAAAGCACATTATTCTCAACCACCGTAATAACGGTATCTTCATTTACAAAACGAACCGTATCGTCTATATGTCCATCGGTATCATCTCCTACAATACCATCACTTACCCAAAGTACTTGGTCTATACCATAATAGTCGCTCAAATATTTTTCAATTTGATCTTGATTTAAATGAGGGTTTCTATTCGGGTTTAATAAACAAGATTTTGATGTCATCACCGTTCCTGCGCCATTAAAGTCGACAGAGCCTCCTTCCATAATAATACCTGGATGAAATACCGGCAAACCCAATGCCTCGGCTATACGCGTTGGAATAACATCATCTAAATCATAAGGAGGATATTTTCCGCCCCATGCATTAATGTTCCAATCTATAATTACTTTAGGATCTACTGCATTATCTCTTAATAAAAAGGCTGGGCCATGATCGCGGCACCAGGCATCGTTGGTGGGATGCATATAAAACTGAACGCGCTCTAAATGCACACCTGCTAATTGCAACATCTTTTGAGCAGAGTTGCGCATTTTTTCATCTACTACATTAATACAAACTCTTTCTGTAAGAGAAACAATTTTTATAAACTCAGTATAGGAAGGATAAATACTGGCAATTTTACCAGGCCAACTTTCTTCTTTATGAGGCCAACTTAACCAAATGGCGTCATGGGGCGCAAATTCTGCGGGGAAATAATAGCCTAAAGATTTTGGAGTGGCGTTGGTCATATTAAAATAGTGTCTACTTAATTTTTTATTATTCAGTTCTTTTGTTAATTATTCAGCCTCATCGTCTAAATATCTTTTAGTAATAGGACCATAAGAATCAATTCTACGATCACGTAAAAATGGCCAATGAGTTCTATAGCTATCCGATTTTTCTGTATCAATATCAATGACAGCTACTTCTTCTTTATCATGTGAAGCTTCGTATAATAAAGTACCAAAGGGATTACTTACAAAACTACCACCCCAGAATTTCATCAACCCTTCTTGCTCTAGTCCTACTCTATTCACACTTATCACTGGCACTCCATTGGCAACCGCATGGCTGCGTTGTATAGTTTGCCAAGCATTATACTGTTCTTTATTCGTGGCTTCGTCTTGCGCAGTAGCCCAACCAATAGCGGTTGGATAAAATAACATTTCAGCACCCATTAAAGTCGTAATTCTTGCAGCTTCAGGATACCATTGATCCCAACATATTAAAATACCAATAGTGGCAAATTTTGTTTTGAAAACTTTATAGCCTAAATCGCCTGGGGTGAAATAAAATTTTTCGTAATAAGCAGGATCATCGGGGATATGCATTTTACGGTACTTACCTAAATAAGTTCCATCGGCATCTAATACCGCTGTGGTATTATGGTATAAACCTTCTGCTCTTTTTTCAAATAAAGAAGCAATGATAACTACCCCTAATTCTTTGGCTAAAGCAGAAAGTGTATTGCTGGTTTCACCTGGAATAGATTCAGCTAATTTAAAATTATCATAGGATTCTACATCACAGAAATAAAGTGAAGTAAATAATTCTTGTAAGCAAATAATGTTCGCCCCTTTTTTCGCAGCCTCTCTTACTTTTTCAATTGCTTTTACAACGTTGGCAGGTTTTGATACCTCGCAGCTCATTTGCACTAATCCTACTTTAACAATGGCCATAATTTTAAATTATAAAGGGTTAAAATATTTCTATGTTGTCTTTTGAATGATTGCCTCAAAACTACGAATACCTAATAACTTTTGGGTAATAAAACCTTCTGCATAATCCACTCCTATTTGATGTCCTAATTCTTTGGCTCTTCCTTTCACAAATTCTAAAAAAGCATTACCCGAAATAAAGGTTGCTGGTTCAGAAGAATTGGGATCGTAAAATTGAGAACTATGTGCAAGTATGGCTTCCATTTTCTTGTCCATGAAAGCACTAATATCTATTACAAAATTGGGCGTTAAGTTTCTGGATTGAATATAATGAAAAACTTGAGTGGGTCTCCAAGGGGCTTGCACGACTCCATTATGCGTAGTTTGAATTTTAACGAGGCCTGATAAAAATGCGGCGTCCACTACTAAGCTAGAAGCGCGACCATGATCCGGGTGACGGTCCTCGGGCGCATTACAAAAAATAATGGAAGGTTGATATTTTCTAATGGTTTCAATAATGGCAAATTGATTTTCTTTATTGTTCTCAAAAAAACCATCGGCCATGCCTAAATTTTCTCTTACACCAATGCCCATTACTTGAGAAGCTAATTGCGCTTCCTTTAATCTTTGTGAAGTGGTACCTCTTGTTCCTAACTCTCCTTTGGTTAAATCAACGATGCCTACTTTTTTACCTTCAGACACTGCCACTAACAAAGCTCCTGCACATCCCAACTCTACATCATCGGGGTGGGCTCCAAAAGCAAGTATATCTAGTGTTGGCATAATTGATAATTTACATTACAAAGGTAAGTACTCAAAAGTCTTTTTTGACAAAAAACCCTCTCTTACTTGCGTAAGAAAGGGTTTGAATAAGTATAAAAAAGAATATTTTTTAATGGTCTCTCTTTTATTGCTTCTTGGCGTAACGCTTGTTGAATTTATCAATACGACCAGCGGTGTCAACCAACATGTTTTTACCAGTGTAAAAAGGATGTGAAGTGTTAGAAATCTCCAATTTAATAATTGGATACTCTTTACCGTCTTCAAACAACACTGTTTCCTTGGTTTGTGCAGTTGATTTGCCTAAGAATTGCATACCGTTACTCATGTCCTTGAACACTACGAAACGATACGCTTCTGGATGGATACCTTCTCTCATAATTATGATTTTTAAGGATGCACGGTTTTTGCCGTACAATTTATTTAATAGGACGCAAATTTAACTTAAAGCTAGGTTGTGGCCAAATTTTAAAGGCTTAAAGGGGTAAATACCCTTATTTCATGTTAATATACTGTAAAGGAAGGCCCAAATTCCCAGCCCTGCAAGCAGCTATAACATCTTGTAAATCATCTATTTTCTTGCCAGTCACACGTACAATATCGTCCATAATGGCCGCCTGCACCTTTAGACCACTCTCTTTAATGAGTTTAACTACCTTTTTAGCATCTTCCTGCTTTAGGCCATTTTTTACAGAAACATCCTTTTTGAAGATTTTTCCACTGGGAAAGGCCTCTTTGGAGAAATCAAAAGCCGAAGCGTCTATGCCTTGTTTCATGGATCTACTTAACAATACATCCACTATTTGCTGAATTTTCATTTCAGAATCTGATTCTAATTTCAACATATAATCTTTCTTATTTAAATCAATCACTACTTGATTGCCTTTAAAATCGAAACGATTGGTGATTTCTTTTTTCACAATGTTTACTGCATTATCCAATGTTTGAATATCTACAGAGCTAGCAATATCAAATGACGGCATACAATTTATTTAGGGTTTAACAATAGTTTTAGGGAACCAACGGTTTGACTGAATCAAAAATACAATTCCTATAATAATTAAAAAAGTAGAAATAAGTTCTGCTTGGGTAGGTTGAAAAGGAAGTGACATGTATTTATTATTTACTCTAATTTTCTCAATAAAAAACCTTTCCCCACCTGCAAATATTAAATAGATACCAGTAAGTATACCAGGTTGCGTAATTTTTTTTCTAAACGACCACATGATAGCGAATAAGGCAAACATGATGATGATTTCATACAAGGTAGTTGGAAAAACAGCAGCAGGAAGTTCGTTACAATAATTTCCAACACATCCATTAATAGGCACTCCTTCATTCAAAACATTATGCGCATAAGTGGAAGACCAAGCCCAATCAGGCAACCACTCGAAAGGTTTGGGTGCTACATTTTCAATACCCCAATCCCCATCTCCACTTACATGACATCCTATTCTTCCGGCTGCATAAGCAAATAGCATGGTGGGCGCCATGGCGTCTGCAAAATGTATTACACGAATATTATGTTTTCTAATATACACAATAACGCCAATGGTGGCTAAAATTAAACCTCCATAAAAAGTTAATCCACTAAATGAAATAAGCGATCCAATAGGATCCTTCATTAAATCATCTATATTTTCTAAATTATGAAAAATTTTAGCCCCTAAAAATCCCCATAGGGCAGCTTGCAAAACCACTTCGCCTACTCTATCATGTGGCCATACAGTAAGGATCCTGGTTTCAGGCTTCGCTAATTTTTCTTTGTTTTTTTCTCTCCATTTTACATAAACCATTAAACCACCTACCAATAAACCCGCCAACATATTTCCTTCTAAGGATAAAATAAAGGCCTGCGTATTATTTAAAGCATTTTCAATGGTAAAGGCTCCAACTATCTTATAACCAAACAAATAGCCAAAAATAAAATTGGTAATTAAATCGGCGGTTGAAGCCGGCGCTCCCACAATAATTTTTTCTTCTTTAGACGTAAACTCCCCTAATGCTTCCTTTCTTTTTAATTCAAGGTATAAGACATAACCAGAAGCCACAAAGGCAATAGCTACAAAAAAACCAAATGAATTGATGAGCTTTAACCCGTTTAATTTAACACCCACTAAGTCATCGACTAAATAATATAAATTGGGATACATAGTTTGATATAAATAAGGTAATGCAATGTACGAAAAAAAAAGGCCACACTAGAAAGTGCGGCCGTGTTTACTAACCCATCTAAAAACAAAAAACGTTTATCAATATTTTTGAATTAATTACAATGTTCTTGAAACACTGAAATTAAGTGCTGTGCGATTACTTGAGCAGGTCGGCCTTCAATTTGGTGTCTTTCCACCATGTTCACTAACTGACCATCTTTAAATAATAAAATTGCTGGTGAAGAAGGAGGATAAGGCAAGTGTAATTCTCTTACTTTATTAATCGCTTCTATGTCAAATCCCGCAAAACTAGTTGTGATACGATCTGGTTTTTGAGTTGCGTTTGCTACTGCCATTAAAACACCTGGTCTACAAGCACCAGCAGCACAACCACAAACAGAATTAATCACAATTAATGTAGTACCTTCTATATTCACTGCATTTTCAACTTCAGCTGCTGTTGTTAAATCTTCAAAACCGTTATCAACTAATTCAGCCTTCATTGGTAAAACAAACTCTTCAGGGTACATAACATCTACTATTTGAGTCAAAATTAGGTGATTTAAAAATCTCTTACAAATTTGTTTTAGAGACTTTTAGGCAGTTAATAATAAGATAATATGCCATTATGTCTTGAAAATAGAGTAAAATCGAATAAACTAAGAGATTTCAGGACTATATTCTAAGCTATCTTAAATAACCCAGTATCTTAAGCATGGATTTAGCAGTTTGTTCTTTTGCATATACCCAATCGACTAGCTTCCCGGTTTTAGCATCTTTTTCCACAATCACATGCTTTGGAGAGGGTATCAAGCAATGCTTAATGCCACCATAACCGCTAATTTGATCTTGATAAGCCCCTGTATGGAAAAACCCTACATATAAAGATTCATTATTCTCTTCGGCCTTGTCTTCTAATAAATCATTTTTCAATTTAGGTAAGAATACCTCATTGATATGTTCTTCGGAATCATAATAATCATGACTATCGCAAGTAAGCCCTCCTAAAACCACACGTTGATAATCATTCTCCCATTTATTCACCGGAAGCATCAAAAACTTTTCACCAATACCCCAGGTATCAGGTAAAGTAGTAATAAAGGAAGAATCAATCATATACCAACACTCTCTATCGTTTTGTTTCTTCTCCGCAAGTACTTTATAAATATGTGCCATACTCTCTCCTACTGTATAGCTTCCAAACTCGGTATAAATATTAGGCATCGGTACCCTTGCCTTTTTACAAGCCTTCTTAATATTGGATACAATTTCATTAATGATGAACTGATAATCATATTCAAAACCTAATGAATGCTTAATAGGAAAACCACCACCAATATTTATAGAATCTAATTCAGGACATATTTTTTTAAGCTGGCAATACAAGTTGATAATCTTGTTTAATTCAGACCAATAATAGATATCGTCTTTAATACCTTTGTTTAAAAAGATATGCAACATTTTTAATTGAAACTTATCTTCATAACCCTCAATCTCATCTACATAAAATTCAAGAATATCCTTAGCCCTAATACCTAAACGGGAAGTATAGAAAGGGAAACTAGGCTCTTCTTCAGAAGCCACTCTGATACCTAATTTAAAAGGCTCTTTGGTATTTCGCTTATAAAATTGCAATTCTTCTTTATTATCTAAAACAGGTATTACATTTTTGAATCCTGTATTAATTAATTTAGAAATTCTGCTCATGTACAATTTCTGTTTGTAGCCATTGCAAATAATGAAAATGTCTTTATTAATTTTTCTACGCTTATACAACTGGTTAATAATATCAATATCGTAAGCAAAAGAAGTTTCTAAATTTACATTGTGAGACAAGGCCTCTTCCACAATAAATGAAAAGTGTGAACTCTTGGTACAATAACAATAAAAATATTCTCCCTCGTATTTGTGTTTTTTAAAAGCAGCGGCAAACATTTGCTTTGCTTTTTTAATTTGCATACCAATTTTAGGCATGTAAGTTAACTTTAATGGAGTGCCATGTTTTTCAATAATGGCTTTGAGATCAACTCCATTAAATTGTAAATAACCATTATCATCCACATCAAAACCTTCTTGGGGAAAATGAAAGGTTTGATTAACCAACGAGGTGTAGGTATTGTTCATTTTTAAACAGGGTTAGCTTGTTATTTTTAGAGAACAAAAATAGTTATTTGAACGGATATTGGGGGCGGAAATTTTGGGCTTAAACAAAAAATCCCGCCTCGACTATGTCGGAGCAGGATTTTAAAAATTTTGAGAATGGCACTACTTTACCGATTGAACCAAGGCTTTGAAGCTTGCTGGCTCGTTCATGGCTAAGTCTGCTAAAACCTTACGGTTTAAATCAGATCCTTTCTTTGATAAAAGGTTAATGAATTCGCTGTAAGTAAGACCTTCTTCACGCACTGCTGCATTGATACGCGCAATCCATAAAGTACGGTACTCACGCTTTTTCAACTTACGGCCAACATAAGCATAAGTCAAACCTTTCTCTAATACGTTTTTGGCAACGGTATAAACGTTTTTACG
>QYPL01000016.1 GCA_007280515.1 Sediminibacterium sp. | reverse complement strand
TACAAGTGGGTGATGGTATTGCCCGTGTATATGGTTTGAATGGTGTAAGAAGTGGTGAGTTAGTAGAATTTGAGAATGGCACTAAAGCCATTGCGCTTAACCTTGAAGAAGACAATGTGGGTGTGGTATTGATGGGTGATAGCAAGGGTATTAAGGAAGGAAATAAAGTAAAAAGAACAGGCGAGATTGCTTCTATTAAAGTAGGGGAAGGCTTGGTGGGTCGTGTTATCAATACATTAGGGGAGCCAATCGATGGTAAGGGTCCAATTAAAGGTGAATTATATGAAATGCCTTTAGAGCGTAAAGCGCCAGGGGTAATTTTCCGTGAGCCAGTAAAAGAACCATTACAAACTGGTATCAAAGCAATCGATGCCATGATTCCTATTGGACGTGGACAACGTGAGTTAGTCATTGGAGACCGTCAAACTGGTAAGACTGCAATTTGTGTAGATACCATTATCAATCAAAAAGAATTTTACGAAGCAGGCAAACCTGTTTACTGTATCTATGTAGCGATTGGTCAAAAAGCGTCTACGATTGCAGGTGTGATGAAAACATTAGAAGACAATGGCGCGATGGCTTATACAATTATTGTAGCTGCTCCAGCAGCAGATCCTGCTCCACTTCAATTCTATGCTCCTTTTGCGGGTGCAGCCATTGGAGAGTTCTTCCGTGATACTGGTCGTCCAGCATTAATTGTATATGACGATTTATCTAAACAAGCAGTGGCTTATCGTGAGGTTTCATTATTATTACGTCGCCCTCCAGGACGTGAAGCCTATCCAGGTGATGTATTCTATTTGCATAGCCGTTTATTAGAGCGTGCTGCAAAAGTTATTGCCAATGATGAAGTAGCAAAGAACATGAACGATTTACCAGCTTCTATTAAGCATTTAGTAAAAGGTGGGGGATCTCTAACCGCCTTACCTATTATTGAAACACAGGCGGGTGACGTATCTGCCTATATTCCTACTAACGTAATTTCTATTACCGACGGGCAAATCTTCTTAGAAGGTAACTTGTTTAACGCGGGTATTCGACCAGCGATTAACGTAGGTATTTCTGTAAGTCGTGTGGGTGGTAATGCGCAAATTAAATCCATGAAAAAAGTATCTGGTACTTTGAAATTAGACCAGGCTTTATACCGTGAGTTAGAAGCCTTCTCAAAATTTGGTGGTGACTTAGATGCGGCTACTAAATCGGTAATTGATAAAGGTGCAAGAAACGTAGAAATTTTAAAGCAAGCTCAATACAGTCCCTTCTCTGTGGAGAAACAAGTAGCTATTATTTATTTAGGTACGAATGGTTTATTGAAAGAAGTGTCGGTACGTAAGGTAAAAGAATTTGAAGCGCATTTCTTGTTAGAGATGACAAACAAATTACCCAATGTACTTGCTGAATTTAAGAAAGGCAACTTACCTGAAGATGGATTGAAGCAAATGGTGGAATTAGCTAATAGCATCATCCCTCAATACAAATAGTATTAGTTAATATTAAATTGATATAAAACCCCGAACTATGTTTGGGGTTTTTTGTTACTACGTTAGTATGGCAGTTATAAAAGTAGAAAATATTAGTAAAAATTTTGGGACACTGAAAGCGGTGGATAATCTCAGCTTTGAAGTAGAGGCTGGACAGGTTTTTGGCTTTTTGGGTCAGAATGGATCGGGTAAAAGTACCACTATTCGTATGCTTTTATCTTTAATCCACCCTAGTAGTGGAAGTATTGAGCTATTTGGAAAGTCGATACAAAAAAATAGAGCCTCTATTTTAGAAAAAGTGGGTGCTATTATTGAAAGGCCCGACTTATACCCTTATTTAAGTGCTACAGAACATTTACAGTTATTTGCTAAAGTGAGAAAACAAAAAATTGAAGCGAGTAGAATTACAGATACATTAACGCAAGTGGGCTTGGCGCATCGTGCTCAGGATAAAGTGCAAACATTTTCATTAGGCATGAAGCAGCGCTTAGGTATTGCTATTGCACTTGTGCATAATCCAAGCTTAATTATTTTAGACGAACCTACCAATGGACTAGATCCTCAAGGGATTGCCGATATTCGAGCACTCATACAGCATTTAGCAAAAGAAGAGGGCAAGACCGTTTTCGTTTCTTCTCACTTACTTTCTGAAATAGAACAATTGGCAAACCAAATATTAATTATACATCAGGGTAAAAAAATGGTGGAAGGGGTAACTAAAGAATTATTAGATCCTGAAAAAAGAATTGTACAAATAAAAACAATGGATGATGCAAAGGCCTTGGCAACTATTGTGGCAAGTAATTTTAATCAATACTTACTTAGCAGAAAAGAAGGTATTTTTTTAAAATTACCTACCAGTGCTATTCCCATGCTCAATGAAAGCCTTGTCCAGTCAGGGATTGCAGTCTTAGGCATTGAAACCAAGAATTCTTTAGAAGATTATTTTTTACAAATTACTTCAAACGCTTAGCTATGTGGTCGCTTATTCAAATAGAATTATATAAAATATTTAGACGCCCTAGAACCTATATTGCTTTTGGAGCCATAGCGGCACTTATTGTGGTCATTCAATTTGGATTAAAAATTGATGGTGATACTTATGCAGGTTTTCTAATGAAGGACATCAATGATACTTTAACGGTCGATGGTAAAGTATTGAATGGTTATTTAATTTGTTATATTTTATTGCAATTACTATTAGTGCATGTGCCCTTGCTGGTAGCCTTAATTGCTGCTGATATGATTTCTGGCGAAGCCAATTTAGGCACGCTTCGTTTATTATTCAGCACGCCTTATAGTAGAACGCATTGGGTACTTGCCAAGTTTATTGCAGCTAGTATGTATACTATTTTGCTTTTAATATGGCTGGCCTTCTTAGCACTTTTTGTAAGTATGTGGATATTTGGCACCGATGATTTATTTTTAATGAAGTCTAACTATGTAGTATTAATAGAGCAGTCAGATGTTTTGTGGAGATATGTAGGCGCCTTTGTATTTGCTAGCTTTTCTTTGTTAACCGTTACCAGCCTTGGTTTTTTAATGTCAAGTTTGTCTAGTAATTCCATTGGACCCATTGTAGGTACCATGAGCGCTATTGTTTTTTTTACCATTCTAAGCACTTTAAATATTCCTTTATTCAATCTAGTGAAGCCTTATTTATTTACTACCCATATGAATAACTGGAAAGAATTTTTTGATATTAAAGTGAATCTAGACAATGAAGCTATTAGAGGGAGTATTTTAAATATTCCTAAAATTAAAACCTCTATAATAGTATTAACCCTGCACATTATTTTATTTGTAACGGCCTCTGTTATTATTATTAAGAAAAAAGATATACTCAGTTAAGATGCAAACTAAAAAATCTAAAAATATTGTATGCTACTTTTTGGCTTTCGCCTTCCTTTTATTTTTATCGGTGAATGCGATGGCGCAAACCGATCCCTTGATTGAAAAGGTAAGTCAAAAACTAGCACAGGTAAATGACTATGTGGCGGAAGGGGTCATGAAAACAGATGTTGCTTTTATCAAGGCCTCTTTAGGGAAAGTAAAAGTGTATTTTAAAAAGCCCAATTTATTAAAAGTAAAAAAAGAAGGGGGTATTTCCTTATTGCCAAGAGGTGGGGTATCGCTTACTATTAATACTTTATTAAATACAAAGCAGTACACCACCATTCCTGCAGGCACCCAAGTTTTAAATGGTAAAAATCTAACGGTGATAAAATTAATTCCTACGGACGATAATTTAGATTGGGTTATTTCTACATTATGGATTGACCCCGTAGAAGCCTTAGTGTATAAGACTGCTACTACCACGAAGGAAAACGGCAGTTATGAAATTACGATGCAGTATGGTGAATATGCCAAACAAGGCCTTGCTAGTAAAATTATTTTTAGTTTTAACACCAAAGATTATAAATTGCCGAATGGTATTACTTTAGAATTTGGAGACGAAGACCCTGCGGCTAAACAAAAGGCCCTTAAAAATAAAAAAGGAACTATTGAAATAACTTATTCTAAGTATACTATTAACCAAGGTGTACCTAATAATATTTTTTAACTATGCGTAGTTATTTATTTATTTTATTTTTTTCTATTTGCTTGTTGAAGGTGCAGGCGCAGGTAAATAGTACAAATAAAACTTTAGAGACAGCTGTCATGCAATTCAATCAGGCAAACAAAAACCTTAACTATCAAGAATTATATATACAATTTGAACAGCTTTATGCTGTCAATAAAACCAATTGGTTAATTCCTTATTATGCTGGAATGACTAGATCTATCATGTGTCTTTTGAAAATGGGCGATAAAGATGCGCTAGCCAATGATGCTTTATTATGGGTGGGCAGGGCAAAATCCATTATGGCGAATGACGAAGTATATTGCGCAGAAAGTTTGGCCTATACTGCAAAGATGTCAGTGAATCCTGCATTGAGGTGGTTAGCCTATGAAGGTAAAATTAAAAAAGCCTTAAATTTCGCTAAGAAGTTGAATCCAAATAATCCTAGGGCCTATGTTTTGGAAGCCAATATCCAACAAAAAATACCTTTTATATTTGGTGGTGGATGTAATTCAGTAAAGCCATTAATTCAAAAAGCAGAATTGTGTTTTAATATTCAAACTAAACCAAATTCACTACTCCCATCTTGGGGTTTTCAATCCTTAGTGCAATTAAAAAAAGCATGTCCTTTTTAAATGCCTTTAAATTATAGGATTAATTTTCGTTTTCATACAATCTTTCATCGACCGCACCTGCAAACATTCTTGCACTTATTTTCTTAAGTGGGTTTAGGCGCATATCTGTATAGCCTTGTCTTGCATGTATAATTCTAGCACATTCAAATATACTTGCTGTAAAAGAACCTGCATCGGCTTTATTTTTACCTGCAATATCAAAGGCAGTGCCATGGTCGGGACTTGTTCTAACAATAGGAAGGCCTGCGGTAAAATTGACACCCTCGCCAAAGGCTAATGATTTAAAGGGTATAAGGCCTTGATCATGGTACATTGCAAGCACACCATCAAATTTTTCATGCGCACCTCTTGCAAAAAATGCATCTGCAGAATAAGGTCCATATACCAACATTTGTTGTTTACTTTCTTTAATGGCAGGTTTGATAATTTCAATTTCTTCTTTACCAATTAAACCTTCATCACCCGCATGTGGGTTCAAAGCTAAAACAGCAATGCGTGGGGCATCAATACCAAAATCCTTTTTCAAACTACTATTTAAAATACTTAGCTTTTGTTTTATTTTATCCTTGGTAATATGCTTACCTACTTCCTGTATAGTTACATGTTCTGTGACTAGTGCCATTCTTAAATTATCTGCTACTAATAACATCAAGTTTTCAATATTGCCAAAAGCATCTTGCAAATAAGGCGTATGCCCACTAAAATTAAAATTAGGAGATTGAATATTTTTTTTATGTATAGGAGCAGTGACTAGTCCGTCTATTTGTTTATTTTTTAATGCAGTAACGGCAGCTTCTAAAGAAATTAATGCATACTTTCCTCCAATTTCAGACATTTCGCCGGGTGTTATAGCTACTTCTTCTTCCCAGCAGTTCACTAAATTTACTTGTTTGGTATTTAATTTAGAGAGGTCGGTGACGGCTGCAAAATTGATGGCATATTCTGGTAGTCCTTTTCTATAGAAATTAATAGATTTATTATTGGCAAAAACTACAGGCACAATAAAATCTAATAGGCGGCTATCGGATAGAGATTTGATGATTAATTCAATGCCAATACCGTTTAAATCGCCGCAGGTAAAGCCTATAATTGGTTTTCTGATGTCAGGGTTCATATCCATTTGATTAGGCTGTAAAAGTACGCACAAAAACCTAACTTTGCCTCATGCAATACACGCTAAAAAAATCATTGGGGCAGCATTTTCTAAATGACGCTCAAGTTTGTAAGGATATTCAGGCGGTATTACTAGCGCAGCCTATTGAGAGCTTGCTTGAAGTAGGCCCAGGGGCAGGGGCCTTAACGAAGTATATTCAAGACATTCCAACGCAGTCATTTAAAGCCATTGAATTAGACCGAGAAAAAGTGGCTTTTTTAAGTACTGAATACCCCGTATTAAAAGACAAATTAATACTTGCCGATATTTTAGAGGCGGCCATTCCCTTTGACAATGATTTTGTGGTGGTGGGTAATTTCCCTTATAATATTTCTACGCAAATTGTTTTTAAAATTTTACAGTGGAAACAGCAAGTGCCCATGATGGTGGGTATGTTTCAAAAAGAAGTGGCAGAAAGAATAGCAGCCAAGCCTAATTCAAAGGCTTATGGAATACTGAGTGTTTTAACACAGGCCTTTTATGATGTGACTTATTTATTTGATGTGCCACCTACTGCATTTACCCCGCCTCCTAAAGTAATGAGTGGAGTGATTCAATTGACTAGAAAAGATAATTTTCCGAAATTTGTTTCTGAAAAACTATTTTATCATATTGTTAAAATGGCATTTGGGCAAAGAAGAAAAATGTTAAGAAATCCATTAAAGCCTTATTTTAGTGCTGCGCAATTACAGGACCCGCTTTTTACTAAAAGAGCGGAGAACCTTACCTATGATGACTATGCGGCCTTAACTTTTAAAATGCATATTGAATAAGATGGCTCTAAAAATAATTATAACTGCACCCGTGCATCCTTTTTTATTGGATACGCTTAAAGAAAAAGGGTATGCCATTCAATACGAACCTGCTATTAGCTATGAAGCCTTAATGAATTGTATTGATACAGCGAATGGATTAATTGTAACCACGCGCTTAAAAATAGATGCTGCTATTTTAGCAAAAGCGAATCAATTACAATGGATTGGTCGCATAGGAAGTGGTATGGAATTAATTGATACTGAATTTGCGGCTACTAAAAATATATTATGTGTAAGTAGTCCTGAAGGAAGCCGAACCACAGTAGCAGAACATACCCTAGGTTTATTGTTAAGTTTAATGAACCGAATACATAGTGCTTATCAAGAAGTGAGAGAAGGTAAGTGGATTCGGGATGCCAATAGGGCTGATGAACTTACAGGAAAAACCGTGGGTATTATTGGGCTGGGTAATACAGGAGCTGCTTTTGCAAAAGTTTTATCTGGCTTTGATGTAGAAATTTTAGCACACGATATTTATAAAACTGGATTTGAGACAGCGCAAATAAAAGCGGCCACACTTAAAATGATTCAAGAAAAGGCCGATGTTATTAGCTTGCATTTGCCTCTTAGCACCCTTACACATTATTATGCCAATGAAGCCTTTTTTGATGGCCTTCAAAAGAAGCCTTATTTTATAAGTACTTGTAGAGGGGCCGTTACCAATGTCAACGCTTTGTTAAAAGCAGTGCAAAATCAACAAATTAGAGGGGCTGGTATTGATGTGCTAGAAAAAGAGCCCATTAGCCTTCATACAGCGCAAGAAAAGGCTGTTTTAGAAGCACTTATGATGTATCCTAATTTCATACTAACCCCCCATATTGCAGGCTATAGCCACGAAGCCTACTATAAAATGTCTAAAGTTCTATTGGAAAAATTAGGTATCATTTAAGCAAACTTTTATATCTTTGTAATATGCAACGCCTCACTTATGTGGCGTTGTATTTTTTTTATAACTAAACTAAGCATATGAGCGATACTACAGTATATGTCACCCAAGATACTTTTGATAAAATGCGTGAGCAATTACAAAAGATGAAGTCGGTAGAGCGTCCGGCTGCTTCTAGAGCTATTGGAGAAGCGAGAGAAAAAGGGGACTTAAAAGAAAATGCTGAATACGATTCTGCTAAAGAAGCGCAAGGAATGCTGGAAGCGAAAATTAAACAATTAGAATCGGCTATTTCTAATGCTAAAATAGTAGATACAAGTACCATTGATACAAGTAAGGTAACAATTTTAACGAAGGTTACTATTACCAATCAGGCTACTAAAAAAACAATGACTTATCAATTAGTGGGAGAAAAAGAAGCCGATTTAAAAGCCGGTAAAATTTCTGCTTCATCACCTATTGGAAAAGGTTTGATTGGAAAAAAAGTAGGAGAGCTAGCAGAAATTCAAGCGCCCAATGGGGTGATGAAATTTGTAGTAGACAATATTACAGTATAAATTAGCATCAAAATAAATAAAAGCCATGACTCTATTTTCAAAAATAATCAATGGCGATATTCCTTCTTATACAATTGCGCAGTCAGAAAAGTTTTATGCTTTTTTAGATATTTTTCCTTTGCAAAAAGGCCATACCTTAATTGTGCCTAAAATAGAAGTAGATAAAATATTTGAAGTACCAGATGCTTATTTAAGTGAATTATTAATATTCGCAAAACCCATTGCGGCAGCTATTGAAAAAAGCTTTCCTTGTAATAGAGTAGGTATGGTTACTGTTGGCTTAGAAGTACCCCATGCACATTTACATTTAATACCCATTAATGCAGCAGCTGATATGGAATTTTCTCAGCCCAAACTTTCTTTAAGCAAAGAAGAATTTAAAGCCATTCAAGCATTAATTATAAGTAAATTATAATTGGGGGCTACTTAGTTTTAGATTAAGATTAAGCAAATGCAAGCTTTCAAATTTAAGTACTACTATAAATACAACTTTGAAATTTACTTTTTTAGTCGCTCCGGATTTTTAGTCAGAAAGGCCTCCCAGCTATTGGCCTTTTTAGAAGACTTTTTTCCTTTGACAATTTTTGCTGCAGGTAGTAGTAAGCCGCTAATTTGATAATGATGACAAAGGGCAACGCCTAGGGCATCGGTGGCATCATAGTATTTAGGCTGTTTTTTGATAGTTAAAATACGCTCTAGCATTTTCCAAATCATTTCTTTGTCGGCATTACCGTTTCCCGTAATAGATTGCTTTACTTTTTTGGGAGCATATTCAGTCACGGGAATTTTAAAATGCATGGCCGCTGCAATGGCCACACCTTGTGCACGGCCTAACTTTAACATACTTTGTATATTCTTGCCAAAAAAAGGAGCTTCAATGGCAAAATGGGTGGGCTGATAAGTTTCAATTAATTCAATGATTCTAGCATGTATCATTTGAAGCCTTGCATAAATATCTTTTTCCTTGGTCATTTTTAAAACATCCATCATGACAAGGGTAGGCTTAGGCCCTCCTTTTAAAATCGCATACCCAAGAATTTGGGTACCTGGATCAATTCCTAAAATAATGGGTGTTTTTGACATGCACAATAAAGTTACATATATCATAGCAAATTCCGAACTTTGGGGCAATGAATAAAGAGCGCTTCAAAAAAATTAGAACTACCCTTAATAATTCTATTGGATTTATTTTGTTCCTTATATGCGCAGTGGCTATTTATAATAAAGTTGCTTCTAATAATAACCTAAATCAATTTGGAGATCAAATCAAGCAACAATTTTATACCATTGGCTTTTTTCAGTGGGCTGTCTTAGTCATTTTATTTATTTTAAATTATTTAATGGAATCTATTAAATGGAAGCTAGTGTTAGCGGAACTAAGTCCTATTTCTATTTTAAAATCTTTTAAATCTGTTTTAGTAGGGCAAGCTTTCGCCTTTTTTACTCCTGTTAGAACCGGCGATTATGTGGGTAGAATTTTATTCTTAGAGCCAGGTAATAAATTAAAAGGGCTGGCCCAAATGGCTTGGTCCTCTTATGCGCAGTTATTAATTACTTTATTTTTCGGAAGTATTGGTCTATTTTATAATCTGCCTTTTTTACCTTGGTTAAAGTGGTTAGGGCCTTTTATTGCAGCTGCTGCCTTAATCATTTATTTTCATCCTGGCAATTTTACAGGCTGGTTAAAAAAATTAAGCCTACTACAAATAAAAAATTCGTTGAAGGGGCAGTTGGTCTTGTTTTCATTTTTAAAATATTGCATTTTTGTATTACAATACACATGGGTGGTTGCAATTTTCAATATACCCATTGGCATGATTGACCTTTGGGTGGCCTTGTCTGTCTTGTTTTTTTGTTTAAGTCTAATTCCTGCGATTGCCTTAACCGATTTAGTTATTAGAGGGCAGCTCATCATTTTATTATTAAGTCCTTTTTATGACAATAGCCTAATGCTTATTTGCGTTAGTACCATCATTTGGGGGGTTAATTTTTTATTACCTGCTATAATAGGTTCGGTTCTCTTATTAAATTTCAGGATAAAGCAATAATTTTGTATTGCACCCCCAACAAAGTAATTAAGCCACATGCATTTTCTATTTTTTTTCTTCTCTTTTTTCTTTTTTTCGCCAAGCAATGAGAAAGGCTTGTGTAATTTAAATAATACTGCATTTTATGCAGGCGAGAAAATTAGTTATACTATTTATTATAATGTCATTGGGCTATATGTGAATGCGGGCAAAACCGATTTTACGGTGCAGTCCACTAGCTTCAATGACAATGATGCTTTTACTTTTACCGCTGTTGGAAAGTCTAACTCAAAATATGATTGGATATTTAAAGTAAGAGACAAGTATGAATCGGTGGTGGATGCAAAAACGCAATTACCTTATCAGTTTACACGTCAAATTAATGAAGGTTCTTTTCATAAGAAGGAATTAGTGAAGTTTAATCAGAAAGCTAGAACAGCCAGTACTGAAGAGGAAGTATATAAAACATCGGAATGCACTTTTGATGTAGTAAGTGCTATCTATGCTGCTAGGAATTTTAATTATTCAAATTTGGTCATCAATGATAAAATTTATCTTAATTTTTTCCTTGATAAAAGTTTATATCCTTCCTACTTTAAGTATTTAGGTAGAGAAGTGATTACCACTAAGTATGGAAAATTTAAAGTCATTAAATTAGCCCCCTTATTATTAAAGGGCAGTATGTTTGAAGGAGGTGAAAAAATGACCATTTGGGTTACAGACGATGAGAATCATATACCCGTTCGTATTGAAACGCCCATTGTGGTGGGAACTATTAAAGTAGATATGGTGGGCTATGAAAATATTAGATACCCCTTGAGTTCTTTAATAGAGCTGGTGAATAGGTAGAGTAATAAATAGTGATAGTAAATAGAGATAAAAATTATATATAATAATTGCAGATAATAAATAGAGATAATAAATAGAGATAATATTTAGACTGAATTAGTAAACTATTTCTTTTAAACTAAAACTAGCCCCTGCTCTTATTCCTTTTTCTGTAGCTACTAAACGGCAGCATTCATTCACTGCGTCGTGTTCAAAAAATAAAATATAATTTTCCTTAAGCGCCATAGTTAAAAACTTTTCTTTTTCTTCCAAGGTAATTAGAGGCTGCATATCATAACCCATTACATAGGGTAGAGGTATATGTCCTATGGAAGGCAGTAGGTCTGCCATATATACAATAGTTTCATTACCCATTTTAATTTTAGGAATTAGCATAGCTTCGGTATGTCCATGTACTACTAGGCAGCTAATACTTTCTGTAAATTTAATTTCTTGTAAACTAGTATTACTTTGAAAAGAAGGCAGTGTTATTAATTTAAGCTGACCACTTTCCTTAATGGGCATAATATTTTCTGTCAAAAAAGAGGCTTTTTCTCTTCTATTTGGATGCAGGGCTAAATTCCAATGAGGCTCACTTACCCAATAAGTAGCATTCGGAAAAGTGGTGACTAGTTTATCATTTACTTTTGAAATAGCGCCACCCACATGATCAAAATGTAAATGCGTTAATAATACATCGGTGATATCCTCAATTGCTATATTTATTTTTTGAAGCGCATCAGATAATGCAACAGTTTCATGAGGCTGGTAATGACTAAAAAATTTGGTATCTTGTTTATTACCCATACCAGTATCTATTAATATAGTACGACCTTCTTCTTTAATGACTAAACAACGCAGCGCCCAGGTACATAAATTATTTTCATCTGCCGGATTGGTTTTATTCCAAATAGATTTAGGCACTACACCAAACATAGCCCCGCCATCTAATTTAAATTTACCGGTCTCTACACTAAATGCCTGCATGTCCTTTTAATTTTGAAGTACGGTATAATAGTATAAATCCGATGATAAAAAATATAGTTAAGGCCAAAACCGAATTTCTTTGTGAGCCCGTAATTTCATTAATAAAGCCAAAGCTAAACATACCAATGACTATGGCAATTTTTTCAGTGACGTCAAAGAAGCTAAAATAACTAGTGGTATCATTAGTCTCAGGCATTAATTTGGAATAGGTACTTCTACTTACCGATTGAATACCGCCCATTACAAAACCTACTACAACAGCTAAGGTATAAAAAGGAACCACCGCGTTTCTAGGTAAATAATAGCCCATAATACAACCCCCAATCCAAATAACAATGGCCATCATAATAGTATTAAAATTGCCCCATTTACTTGCAAGTTTTGCCATTAAATGCGCACCTGGTATGGCTACAATTTGTATAATTAATATAGCTAAGATTAAATTTGTGGTAGGAATATTTAATTCACTTTTTCCATAAAGAGTAGCTGCTAGCATAATGGTTTGTACACCCATATTATAGAAGAAAAAAGAAAGCAGAAACCTTTTAAGCACAGGTAGTGTTTTTAATTCTATCCATACTTTATGCAACTCTTTATAACCTTGGGTGATTAAGTTTTTTGTATGTGTACCTTTCGCACCTTTACCTTCTGGAAGTCTTGAAATAGACAACCATCCAAAAACTATCCACCATATACCTACTAGTAAAAATGAAATTTGAGAAGCCTTGCCCACTGTAATACCAAATAGTTCAGGCTTCAATACAAATACAAAACAAATAAGTTGTAAAAGTACCGATCCAATATAGCCCATCATAAATC
This sequence comes from Sediminibacterium sp., assembly GCA_007280515.1. Lineage (GTDB taxonomy): Bacteria > Bacteroidota > Bacteroidia > Chitinophagales > Chitinophagaceae > Sediminibacterium. The sequence goes on along the minus strand of QYPL01000016.1, from coordinate 28,922 downwards.
CTTTAGCGCTAATACGGTCGCGGTCTTCAGGGGCTGCAATTTCCGGTAAATAAGAATTATAAAAAACTAAACTGGCCCAAAAACCCACACAGGCAATAATCACAGAAAATAAACCACCCATAATATGATTGCTGTCAAAAAAGTATAAAGAAGCGCAGGCTAAACTTCCCATGGTGCAAAAGAAACGAAGGAATTGTTTTTTATTGCCTCTATAGTCGGCAATAGAAGAAAGTATAGGAGAGAGAATAGCTACAATCACAAAAGCAATACCTAATACATAATTATAGAGTGCAGTATTAGAAAATTCGTAAGGGCCTATTTTAATTTTATCAATTAAAGTATTTTCATTGCCATCTCCAGTGACTGCTTCGTAATAAGCAGGGAAAATGGTAGAAGTAATAACAAGGTTATATACACTATTGGCCCAGTCGTACATGGCCCAACCGTTCACTACTTTTTTAGAAGCTGTTTGCATAAGCAATTGTTTAGTATTTTAAAAATACTAATAATTACTCAACTCTCCTATAGGGGCTCATTAGCTAAGATATTGGGTATATAATAGACCTAAAATGCTTAGGCCTAATACAATACGGTACCAGCCAAATGGAGCAAAGCCATGCTTTTGTACAATGCGCATAAAAAATTGCACACTTAATAGTGCCACCACAAATGCCACTACTGCACCTATTAATAGTAATAGGAGATTCTCCTTATCAAAAACTTCCGGATTAGTTTTATAAACATCTAAGCTACTTTTTGCAGAGGCAGCTAGCATAGTAGGTACTGCTAAGAAAAAAGAAAATTCTAAAGCTGTTTTTTTATTTAAATGCTGACTCATGCCCCCAATAATGGTAGCAGCACTTCTGCTCAGTCCAGGAAATAAAATAGATAATACTTGAAAGCAACCAATGATAAAAGATTTTTTATAGGTGACATCTTCTTGATCGGAGCTTTGATCTGAGGCTTGGCTTTTGGAAGCGGCTGCTTTTTCAAAAAATTTATCAATGAAAAGTAGTAGAACACCGCCTGCTACCATCACAATAGCAATTGACCATAAATTACCTAAAGCAGCATCGATATATTTTTTCAAGACAGCCCCGAAAATTAAAGCAGGGATAACGGCAATAACTAATTTAATATAGAAGCTATAATGTTTAAAATCGAAAAACTTTTTTCTATAGATAACGACCACCGATGCAATGGCTGCTAATTGAATCACAATTTCAAATAAATCGACAAAGGGAGTACTTGTAATGCCTAAAAAAGGGTTGGCAAATTTCATATGGGCCGTGCTGGATACTGGCAAGAACTCGGTAATACCCTCAATAATGGCTATGATAATGGATTGGAAAGTATTCATTCTTATGATTTTTTGAAAATTGCATATATCTCTACAACAAAACCTGCAATGACCATAATAGGGGCTAGGGTAATGCGTCTAAAGCTATACACTTCTGATGTATCAAATACATTGGGGTCGGCACTTTTACCGCCAGACATTAAGAACATGCCCAAAGCAATTAAGGCTGCTCCGATAAGCATCCATGTATAATTAGATTTTCCAAAAAAATCGAGTGATTTAGTTTTTTCTTTCTGGCTCATGGTTTCAAGTTTTATTTTCAATAAATTTTTTATAAAAATTTGGGTATAATTAATATAATTCGTCCAATTTCATTTTTAAATATTTCAAAACGCTGCGGTAAGTACTCAATACCGAAATGCCCACACCCAGTAGGATAAGGCCTCCAAATAAAATTAAACTATTACTAATGCCTTGCAACATGCCTATTTGAGGAAACTGCATGGTGGCCCATTCAATGAGTCCAAATAAAAGAAAGATGGCTACAAAAGCGCTAATTAAACCATTTAATAAAGCGCGAATTAATAAAGGCTTAGAAATAAAATTACGCGTAGCACCCACCATTTGCATGGTTTTAATTAAAAAGCGATTGCTATACATCGCTAAGCGAATGGTGTTATCGATACTAATAATAACAATAATACAAAGTATAATGGACATGACTAAAAATATGACCCCAATTTTAGTAGCTCTTTCATTTAAGTTAGTTACTAAGTTTTTAGGATATTGAATATCGGCAACATCTTTGCTAAATGTATTTTCAATAGCGGCTGTAATTTTTGTTAAGCTATCTGTATTTACATAATCGGCTTTCGCATAAAAGTCAACACTTTCTGGAAGCGGATTAGCCTCTAAAATTTTTGCCCAGTCTTCATTATTTTCTTTATTCCAAATAGCCTTCGCTTTTTCTTTATTAATGTATTCTACATTTTTTGCATAGGGCTGACTTGCTATAAATTGCTGAATTTTACCCACTATATTTTTGTCAGCGGTTCTCACATAAACACTAATACGAATATCCTCTTTGAAGCTGTCCCCAATAGACTGAAGGTTTAAAAATAACCAGCCCATAATGCCCATAATAAATAAAACAATAGCCACCCCTACAATACTATAAATATAGTTGGGTTTACTGCGTTTCAGCGCCGATGTTCCGGTAGAAGCCATAGCATTAAAATTTTATTTGTTCGCTTTGCAAATGTAGGGTTTTGAACGCTAATGGCTTACATTTGCAGAGGGTGAATTCGGACATTTTTTACTCAAATTGGAGCCCACTCAAAATTTGGTTAAAGAATTGTTAGTTTTCCAAGCTTTTATAAAGAAAATTAAGAAATGGAGTATCAATTTAGGACCATTGAAAAAAAGTGGCAAACTATTTGGCAGGAAAAAAAGGCTTATAAGGTAAGTAATGATTCTACGAAGCCTAAGGCTTATGTGTTGGATATGTTCCCTTATCCAAGTGGTGCTGGCTTGCATGTTGGTCATCCCCTAGGTTATATTGCTTCAGATATTTACAGCAGGTATAAAAGACTAAAGGGTTTTAATGTTTTACATCCCATGGGTTATGATGCCTTTGGATTACCTGCCGAGCAATATGCAATTGAACACGGCGTGCATCCTTCTAAAAGCACTTATGATAATATTAATAATTTTAGAAAACAATTAGATAATATTGGTTTTTGTTTTGATTGGGATAGAGAAGTAAAAACCTGCGATGTAAGTTATTATAAATGGACGCAGTGGATTTTCTTACAATTATTTAATAGCTATTTTGATAACGGAGCATCTAAGGCAATGCCCATTGCTATAATGGAATCAGCTTTTGAAAAGCAAGGCAATGTAAATCATAGTTGCCCAGGCGATGCTGCTTTAAATTTTACTGCCAATAATTGGAAAGGATATTCGGAAAAAGAAAAGCAAGTTATTTTAATGCAATACCGTTTGGCTTTTTGTGGTTATGGCGAAGTGAACTGGTGTGCCGCCTTAGGAACCGTGCTTGCCAATGATGAAGTGATTAATGGATTTAGTGAAAGAGGAGGACATCCTGTAGAGAAAAAGAAATTACGTCAATGGTATTTAAGAATTACAGAATATGCAGATAGGCTACTGTCGGGGCTAGAGACCATTCAGTTTAGCGAAGCTATGAAAGAAATGCAATCCAATTGGATTGGTAGAAGTGAAGGCGCTGAAATAGATTTTGCCATTCAAGGACATACAGGTAGTTTAAAAGTATACACCACAAGACCAGATACTATTTTTGGGGTGGACTTTATGGTAGTAGCCCCTGAGCATGCACTTATTGAAACTATTACACCCACTACACATAAAGCAGCAGTAGCTGAATATATTGGGTATGTAAAAAGTAGAAGTGAGAGAGAGCGTATTTCGGAGAAAAAAATTACCGGCTGTTTTACAGGTGCCTATGTGACCAACCCTTTTAACAATGCCTTAATTCCTATTTGGATATCTGAATATGTATTAGCGGGTTATGGTACCGGTGCGATTATGGCTGTGCCTTGTGGAGATGATCGTGATTTTAAATTTGCACAACATTTTAATATTCCTATTACTAATATTATTGGAGATGCCTATAATGGAGAGGAAGCCAACCCCACTAAAGAAGCTATTTTATCGAACAGCGATTTTTTAAATGGTATCGTGCAAAAAGAGGCAATTGCTATAGTGACTAAAAAATTAGAGGCCATGGGTATTGGTAAGTCTAAGATTAATTATAGAATGCGCGATGCTGCCTTTAGTAGACAGCGTTATTGGGGAGAGCCTTTTCCTATTAAATGGAAAGATGGAATAGCATATCCTTTATCAGAAAAAGAACTTCCTTTATTATTACCAACCGTAGACAATTATTCTCCCGGACCAGAAGGCGAGGGCCCCTTGGCAAATATTGCTGCCTGGAAAGCAGAAAACTATGAAACCAATACCATGCCTGGCTTTGCGGGGAGTAGTTGGTATTTTTTAAGGTATATGGATACTGCTAATGATACAGCGTTCTGTAGTAGAAAAGCAAGCGATTATTGGGGACAAGTGGACCTTTATATTGGAGGAACAGAACACGCAGTAGGACATTTACTCTATAGTAGAATGTGGACCAAGGTATTATTTGATCTAGGCCATATTGGCTTTGACGAACCCTTTAAGAAATTATTAAATCAGGGAATGATACAAGGTAGCTCTCGATTTGTGTATAGAATAAGAGGCACGCAAAAATTTGTATCAAGTGGATTAAAGCATGCGCATGAAGTGGACGCCTTACATGTAGATGTAAATATGGTAGATGGTGTTGAACTAGATAGGGAAGCGTTTAAAAAATGGAAACCCGATTATGCCAAGGCTGAATTTATTTTAGAAGACGGAAAATATATATGTGGCGTGGAGGTAGAAAAAATGTCTAAGTCGAAATTTAATACAGTGAACCCTGATGACTTAGTAGAAAAATACGGAGCTGATACTTTTAGAATGTATGAAATGTTTTTAGGTCCGGTGGAGCAAAGTAAACCATGGGATACCAAGGGTATTGAAGGGGTACACCGTTTTTTAAAAAAATGTTGGCGTTTATTTTTTGATGAAATCAAAGGAAAAGTATGGGTAGACGAGGCGCCTACAGCTGCAGAGTTAAAAGTACTACATAAGGCTATTAAAAAAATTGAAGAAGATACAGAGCGTTTTAGTTTTAATACAGCGGTGAGTACATTTATGATTTCTGTGAACGAACTATCCGATTTGAATTGCCATAAAAAAGAAATTCTTTCTCAATTAGTTATTTTGTTAACTCCTTATGCGCCGCATTTTGCAGAAGAGTTATGGCAGGCATTAGGTATGGAAGGCTTAGTGGTAGACGCGGCTTATCCGGTTTTTGATGCGCAGTATGTAATGGAGACAGCGAAAGAGTATCCTATTAGTATTAATGGAAAATTAAGAGCTAATATTCTTATTGCGCTTGATGCCAGCGAGGAGCAAGTGCGCGCCATTGTAGTAGAAAATGAAGTGATTAAAAAATGGGTGGAGGATAAACCTATTAAAAAGCTCATATTTGTAAAAGGGAAGATGGTCAATATTGTAATTTAATAGTTTAAAAATAAGCATGTCAAGTTCACCTTTAGATAATATGAATAATGAAATCAACTCTTTAGACAAAGAGTTTGAAAATAGTATTCGTCCCAGAGAAATGGAAGCCTTTGCGGGACAGCCACAGCTTATTGAAAATATTAGCATTTTTATTAAGGCTGCCAAGATGCGCGGTGAACCCTTAGATCATATTTTATTTCATGGCCCTCCGGGTTTAGGTAAGACTACCTTAAGTAGAATTGTAGCTAATGAAATGGGGGTGCAAATAAAAGAAACCTCAGGTCCAGTGATTGAAAAGCCAAGTGACTTAGCAGGACTTTTAACAAGTCTTGAACCCAATGATGTTTTATTTATTGACGAGATACACCGCTTAAGTACGGTAGTGGAAGAATATTTATATGCAGCCATGGAGGATTATAAGATAGACATCATGATTGATAGTGGCCCCAATGCAAGAAGTATTCAAATTAATCTGAATCCCTTCACACTAGTGGGGGCTACTACAAGAAGTGGACTGTTAACAGCACCACTACTTTCAAGGTTTGGCATTAAGTCTCGCTTGGAATATTATCCAGCCACTGTGATTGAAAAAATTATTGTAAGAAGTGCTGGTATTTTAAATGTGAATATTAATTCCGCTGCTGCAGGTGAAATTTCTAGAAGAAGTAGAGGCACACCCAGAATTGCCAATGGATTATTAAGACGTGTACGCGACTTCGCACAAGTATTAAACGATGGTATTGTAGATATAGGCATTACACAACATGCACTAAAAGCATTGAATGTAGATGAACATGGATTAGATGAAATGGATAATAGAATACTACTTGCCATTATTGAAAAGTTCAAAGGAGGCCCTGTAGGTATTAGCACTATTGCTACTGCAGTAGGTGAGGAATCGGGCACTATTGAAGAAGTGTATGAGCCATTTTTAATTCAAGAAGGTTTTTTACAAAGAACCCCAAGAGGTAGAGAAGTTACACAGAAAGCTTATAAGCACTTAGGAAAGAAGCCCCCTTCAGGCCACGCTTCTAATAACCCTGAATTATTTAGATAGTATAGATTTTTCAAATTCACTACTTTAATTATTTGAATTTAATAATTTTATATAAGTTCTTAATTTCATCCATAACTTCTATTTCATATTCCTTTTTATAAGCAAAGCCAACAATTATATCTCCAATATTCTCTTTATGCATTATAATATATTAAGAAGTTGTTAAAATCAGGATCATTTTTTCTAATAGAATTACTATCTGGACGTATACATAAAATTGTGTCTGCATTAAATTTATTGAAATCAGAATTTGTAAATACTTTAATTAGCCCTTGATCTCTCTCTATTTGACATCTACGACCTGCTAGGTAATTTTTATTTTTATCATATTTAGGATTGACATTATTTTTTATATAATCACCAGGATCACTTGCACTAAAATCGAATTCAAAATAAATTATATATTTTTCTTTATTTATTTTACTTACTAAAGCCTCGCTAAAGAAGAAAGGCATGCAAGACCATATGGTATAAGTGGGGATAAATGCACGATGATGATTATACTTAATATATTCATCACTAATTTTAAAGTCAACCTTATATTTGTTCTCACAAAGGTATTCAAAAGTGGTAGAGTCATTTTTTACCTGACCAATTAATGTGGAATTAATTAATAAAAAAGAAATTAAGTATATAATTTTCATTAATTATTTGAATTTAATAATTTTATATAAGTTCTTAATTTCATCCATAACTTCTATTTCATATTCCTTTCTATAAGCAAAGCCAACTTTTATATCCCCAACATTCTCTTTATGCATAATAATATATAAGAAATTATTAAAATCAGGATCATTTTTTTTAATAGAATTACTATCTGGACGTATACATAAAATTGTGTCAGCATTAAATTTATTAAAATCAGAATTTATAAATACTTTAATTAACCCTTGATCTCTTTCTGTTTGACATCTTTGACTACCTAGATAATTTTTATTTTTATCATAATTAGGAAATTCTTTTTTCATATACTCATCACTTACACCAGCATTAATATCGAATTTAAAATATATAATATATTTTTCTTTATTTACTTTTTTTACTAATGCCTCTTCAAAGAAGATAAAGGGCATACAAGACCATACAGTATATGTTGGTATAAATTCACGATGATGATTATATTTAATATATTCGTCACTAATTTTAAAGTCAACCTTATATTTATTCTCACAAAGGTATTCAAAAGATGTCGAGTCTTTTTTTACTTGACCAATTAACGTGGAATTAATTAATAAAAAAGAAATTAAGTATATAATTTTCATTTTAATATGTTTGTATTATTCATTATTTTGACTTATTCCATTTACTCTATAAAATAGTTTCATTTTTGGGTATTGTTCTGAATTGTAATTAAAATAAACTTTATCGACATTTCCCGTTGGGTCATAGTAATATAGAGAATTGATATCGCTATCCCAAACTATAACAACAGCATGTCCAGTTCCATCACCCCAACTAATTATTGTAAAAATAGGTGATAATTTTGCAGTAGTTTCAATATCTTCCTTATTAATGGGTGTTACATCAAAATTTGATTTTAATAAACCTATTGCATCTGCTGCTGATGGCCAATTATTTGAATTTTCACCAATACTCTTTCTCATATTATCTAATGATAAACCTTTTTTTGCCGCCCATTGACTTAAATAAAAGTCAGAACTTTCCTCTAAGCCAATTTTAGAACCTATAAAAGATAATGATCCAAACACACAAAAACCATTAGGAATTTTAATTAGGTCTAATATGGAGCTATTGTAAATTGAACCACCTCCTACAATGACATTAAAATTATAAAAATTTACTCCATTATAAAATTGATTTTGTAGACTAATTGCAAAACCTGAAAAATTTTGTAAATCATTTAATTGCCTTAAATGCCTCGAACCATAAACATAAGCCCGAAAAGGGCTGATAGGAACATACTGCTCACCATTTGTTCGAATACTTTGAATTTCTGATTGACTTGATGAATTAGATAGTACTGATCCACTTCTAAAGTTTATTATTTTTAAACAATGTCCCATAAGATCATAAATAATGTATTTCCCAGTATATCCATTAAGATCTAAAATATTTGGGTGGTTAGCATAGTAAGAACTATCTGGTATCTGCCTTACTAAATAACCATTTATTGTATCCTTTTTAGATGTAGCAACTAATTGTATTATTTCGCCAGTCGAAATATTATATTTTAAAGGGACTGTTAAACTTTCAACATTGGCAGAGTCAAAATTCTTATATGCTAGTTCCCAATTAATTGCTGGTGGTGTAATATCATCAAGCCCTAGGCTAAAAGATTTGATATTATTTTCACTATTGACGCCTATTACTTTATTACTAACAACTGAATCATGCCAATTTTTTACTTGAAATATTAATGATTTAGTATCATTTGTAGAATTTTGATTCTCATTTAGAATAGGCAAGGTGCTTTCTTTATTACAAGAACTAAGTGCAATAAAAAATAATGCACTAACCAGAATTACAATGTTGAATTTTTTAATCATATGGAATGTTTAATTCTTATTTAATTTCTTTTCAAATCAAACATAATCCATAGTAATTTATTTCTTGTTAAAGTATTTTAATAATTAGTATAATAGTGAAAAATTAATATCAAAGTTTAGATTCTATTCTAAACTTATTTCAATATTTATCTATTTATTAGAAAGTATTCTAAATTTAGTTCATAATAATTCCGTAAAAGCTGTGTATTAAATTTTTACACTAAATTTTTTATGAGCTAGTGTCTGACTTTGCCTCAAATTAAAAAACCCTTGATAAACAAGGGTTTTTATAGTAAAACAGGATTTGCCAATTATTTTATGCAGTTGAACTTGGATATAAGTTTATGATACCACTAATCTAAATCCGTTACCATGAATGTTAACGATTTCAATTTGGTCGTCTTCTCTTAAGTATTTTCTTAGTTTTGCAATATATACGTCCATGCTTCTACCATTAAAATAAGTGTCGCTACCCCAAATTTTCTTTAAAGCTTTTTCGCGGGTAAGTAAATCATTTATATTTTCAGCTAACATTTTTAATAATTCATTTCCTTTAGGAGAAAGTGTATGCGTGATATCGCCCATTTTCAATTCTCTTAATCTTGGATTAAAATGGTATTTACCTAATTGAAATTCGATATTGTCACTTACTTTATTGTCTTCTTCATTTCTTTTGATAATGGCTTTAATTTTTAACATTAATACCTCGCTATCAAAAGGCTTCGTAATATAATCATCGGCGCCTAATTTATATCCATGGATAATATCTTCTTTTAAAGTTTTAGCACTTAAAAAGAATAAAGGCACTTCAGGGTCTATGTCTCTAATTTCTTCTGCCAAGGTAAAGCCATCTACATGGGGCATCATTACATCTAATAAGCAGAGGTCAAATTTTTCTCTTTGGAAAGCAGCAAGTCCTAAACGGCCATCTCTTTCAAGGGTTACTTCGTATTCGTCCAGTTCTAAATAGTTTTTCAAGACTAAACCTAAATTGCTATCGTCCTCACACAATAAAATCTTATACTTTTTTTTGTCTTCCATTTGATTAATTTTTCTTTTATACTTTTAATTCTTTTATATAATTGCTATATGACTGCTACTTTTACTATTGTTTCTTTGGCTTCTATGTAAAGAAACGATGATTTAATGCCTGGTTCAAAATATTAATTTCCAATCTTTTGTTAAAAACAAGGCGTTTAATGAACCTCTTGTAATGTATTGTTAAAATGTTCTATTTTGACTTCCTGTACAAAGGTCGCATATTTTACATTTACTTGGATTTTTTTCTCCGAAATAAGCAGCTAAATAACTGCTTCTGCAATCCATATCATGGGCCCAGATATAGTCTGTGAACTGCTTGACGCGTTGTAAAAATGCCTTTTTTCTAAGCTGATAATTATCAAGATCTATTTTCATAAAGGCAGCTGCTGTTCGATTCCATAAGAATTGTACCACGGGCTGACTCTCTTTTTGCTCAAAGCTTATTTGCCCCACCTGTGCTAAAAACAATAAGTTTTTTTGGACAAATTCAATATCTCTTTGTAATAAGGAGGCTATTAATTTTTCGTTGATAAACTGAGGACTATCTAAAATGCCTCCATAAGTTCTAAGTATTAATTGTAGCACAGCGCCTGCCATAGCATTAGCCTGTTCGAACTCCTCAATGGTATTTCTATCGGCAATGACTTGAACTAATGATGGCTTAAAAGAACTTGCTGAAAATTTTACATGGCCTTCTTGTTCTATCCACTGCAGTGCACTACGTGCTATCATTTTATCCCATTTGAAAATGCTACAATAATTTTCAAAGTCAAAAGGATATTCTTGTTTTTCTCCTATGCCAATGGGCACTTGAATAAAATCGGCTAAGTCCTGGTAGGCTTTTTTTATAGTATCAATGGGTGGATATTTTTTTTCTTGCACCATTTGCCAGTAATCCCAATCGTTTTGTTGAAAAAGTAAAATGGCTTCAGCGGGCATGCCGTCTCTTCCTGCACGACCTGCTTCTTGGTAATACTGCTCAATACTATTGGGTAAGTCATAATGTATAACGGCGCGGACATCGGGTTTATTAATACCCATTCCAAAAGCGCTAGTGCAAACGACAATACGAATAGTATTGTTCATCCAGTTTTCTTGTACTTTTTGTCTGTTAGCATAAGGCATGCCTGCATGGTACTCGGCAGCAGGGTAGCCATAGTCTTGCAATAGTTTTGTTAATTGACTTACATTATTACGGGTGTTACCATAAATAATAATAGTACCTTTTATATTTTCTAAAATTTTTCGAAGGCTATGTATTTTAGTAGCTACTTTATGAACGCTGTAACTTAGGTTAGGCCTTAAAAAAGAACTACTAATAACGTTAGCGTCTTTTAATAATAATTGTTTTACAATATCTTCCTGTACTAGGGGAATGGCAGATGCCGTCATAGCTAAAATAGGAATGGCTGGAAACATTTTCTTTAATACATCAAGCTTTCTATAAGAGGGTCTAAAGTCATAACCCCACTGTGAAATACAATGCGCTTCATCAATGGCAAATAATGTAATAGGAAGAGCTTGTAAAAAACTTTGAAAAGATTTCTGTACTAATTTTTCAGGAGAGAGGTAAATAAATTGATACTTACCAGCGACTGCGTCATTTAAAATAATTTCTTGCTGTTCTGCATTAATTTCTCCCCCTAAATTAACGGCTGTTAAATTTTTACTCTTTAAATCCTTCACTTGGTCTTGCATAAGCGCAATTAAAGGGCTAATAATAACGCAGATACCTTTTTTATAAATAGTGGGCACTTGAAAACAAAGTGATTTACCAGCGCCAGTAGGTAGTAAGGTGAGTACATCCTTGCCTTCTAAGACTGCTTCTATGACTTCTTCTTGCTGAGGCCTAAATTGAGTATAGCCCCAATACTTTTTTAATATGGCTTGTATATTTTCCAAAAGAACTAGACCAATTTTTTCTTAAATAATCTTAATGAATTAATGGCTAGTACCACATCACTTAATCCCATAATAAGTGCTCCATAAGTAGGTCCCCAAGTACCCAGTAGGCCAAGGGCTGCCACCGGAATGGCAATAATATTATAAGAAAATGCCCAGGCTAAATTTTCTTTAATGGTTTCATAAGTTCTTCTACCAAGACCTAAGGCCATGGGTAAATTCTTAAGTCCCTGGTTCATTAAAATAACTTGAGCACTTTGTATAGCTATATGTGATGCATTGCTTAATGAAATACCAATAGTGGCCTTGGCTAAAGCAGGAGCGTCGTTAATACCATCACCTACCATGGCAGTGGGGCTTATTTTAGTAAGGGCTTCTAATTTATTTAATTTATCGGAAGGGCTTTGTTCGCTAATAATTTCTTGAATACCTAAGGCCTTGCCTACTTGTTCGCATTTTATTTTTCTATCGCCACTTAATAATATGGTATGAATACCTTTTGCATGCAAACTGGCAATCACTTCTTTTGCTTCCGGTCTAATTTCATCGGCTACATCAATCCAGCCTAAAAAGATATTATTTTTTTGAATATAAATATTATGTCCATCTTCAACTTTAGTTTCTTTTTTACTTTCTTTCAAAGTATCATAAGAGCCTGCAAAGTAAGTATTGCCTTCTTTGTCAGTTGCTTGAATACCCCTTCCTTTAATTTCCTCAATAATTTTCCATTTAATATCTTCTTTGTTTTTCCAATGAGTGCTAATGCATTTGGCAATAGGGTGGTTGGAATATTTCTCTAAAGAGTAAGCAATTTTTTTAAATTCATCTTCACTCATTCCTGTCTCTACATTAAAATGGGTAATCGTAAAATGGCCTGTAGTTAAAGTACCTGTTTTATCAAATACGACTTTTTTGATATCTTTAAAAGTTTCTAAACTCTTAGCATTTTTAAATAAGACACCACTTCGAGCGCCCCTGCCAAGCCCAACCGCAATGGCTGCAGGGGTGGCTAAGCCCATGGCACAAGGGCAGGATATAACCAATACAGCAATGGCTCTTAGCATACTTGCCCCAAAACCTATGTCGGTTATAACTAAGTTACCAATAAGTGTAAGTAGGGCTATGCCTAAAACTAAGGGAACGAAGACTGCACTAATTTTATCGGCTAAAATTTGCACAGGAGGCTTTTCACCTTGGGCAGCCTTCACCATTTTTAAAATATTGGCAAGCACTGTATCATCTCCCACAGCAGTGACATAGGCTTTAATGGTTCCGTTTTCAATAGTACTGCCTCCTAATAATATATCATGCATTTTTCTAAATACAGGCACACTTTCTCCAGTGACAATACTTTCATTCACACTGGCCTCTCCCCATAAAATTTTGCTATCCATGGGAATGGTTTCACCTGCATTGACTAAAATAATATCACCTACTTTTAAACTCGTACTCTCTACATTGAAAATAATTTCTTTATGATTTTCATCAAAGACAATCATATTGGCCATTACTTTTTGTGCTTTCACTAAATCTTTTAAAGCGCGTTGTGTAGATTGTACCGAAGCGTCTTCTAAGTAGTTACCAAAAAATACTAGTGTAATAATGGTGGCGGTAGTTTCATAATAAGCAAAGGAAGCGCCTTGTCCAATTATGGTTCCGTATAAACTATAGCCAAAAGAGGCAAGTGCACCAATGCTCACTAGCACATTCATATTGGGAATGCCCTGGGTAATACTATACCATGCGCTTTTTCCAAAATAAGACATACCTAATATAAAAACGGGTAAAGTAAAAGTAAGTTGAACATAGGGGTTCATTAGAAAATGAATATGCACACCAGGTATCATATGCATCACTAAAGGAACTGTGAATACAAAAGAAAATAAAGCGCGGTCTTTATTATTATCCAACCATTTTTTAACCTGCTTCTCTTCCTGCCCTCTAACTTTATAGCCTAGTTTTTGTATACCCTTAATTAATGTTTCTTTTTTTATTTCTTGAGGCATATCAAACTGAACCTCACCGTCCATAAAACTTACCTTGGGGGCTTCGATGCCACTTGCTTGCAAGTATTTATGAATAGATAAAGCACAATTGGTGCAACTCATGCCGTCTACCTTCCACTGAACTGATTCCATATCCTTTGTTTTCACCCTAAAGGTACGAAGACATTTTAGCTTATTTTAAAGCATTAATACGCTAGCAGAGATTCTATTCTTGCTTATCTTTGGAGTATGGAAATGAGCTATTCTTTAAGCGAACTAAGTCAGGTGGCAGGGGACCTCTTGAAGGCTTATGGTCAAAAGCCAATATGGGCTTTTCAAGCGCCCATGGGTGCAGGCAAGACCACTCTAATAGCTGCTATTTGCAAAGAAATGGGTATTACAGACCATGTCACCAGCCCTACTTTTGCCATTATGAATGAGTACGATGCGGCGGGAAAATTAGTTTTCCATATGGACTGGTACCGTTTACATGACGAAAAGGAAGCGCTCAGGGCCGGGGTTGAAGCTGCTTTTGAGCAGGCCGACCACTGTTTTATTGAGTGGCCTGAAAACGCCAAAGGCCTACTTCCCGAAGACACCCAAGTCTTTCAAATAGAAATTTTAGATCCTGAACATAGAAGGATTTTTATACCTTCATAAAAATATTTTTACAATGAGTAGTATCAAACCACAAATACATAGTGCTTTTTCCTATGAAACACAGGAAGAGGTATTAGATATTCCTCAAAAAAGTAAGCCCTTATTAATTGGTATTCCTAAAGAAACGGCTTTTCAAGAAAATAGAATTGGACTGATTCCAGAAGCGGTAAGTGTGCTTGTTGCCAATGGGCATGAAGTGTTAATGCAATCGAATGCAGCAGAAGGTAGCAGGTATTCAGACAATGATTATTCAGAAGCAGGTGCACATATTGTGGTTGATAAAGAAGCAGTGTATAAATGTCCAATACTTGTAAAAACGGCGCCACCCGTTGAAGCCGATTTACCTTTTTTACAAATGCATCAAACCATTATTTCTCCTTTGCATTTAACGGCAGTAAAAAAAGAATTAATGGAGCAGTTGATTGCGAAAAAAATTACTGCATTGGCGCTTGAAAATATTAAAGATGAAAATCAAAACTATCCTATACTAAGAAGTATGGGAGAAATTACAGGAAGTGCGGTGATGTTAATCGCAGGGCAGTACTTAAGTAATTTTAATCAGGGTAAGGGTATTTTATTAGGAGGTGTTAGTGGAGTGCCACCTACGAAGGTAGTTATTATTGGCGCCGATATTATTGGAGAATTTGCCACTAGAAATGCACTAGCCTTAGGGGCCAGTGTGAAAGTATTTGATAATAATGTTTCAAGATTACAAAGGCTTCAAAATAATTTAGGACAAAGAGTTTGGACCAGTGTATTAGAGCCTAAAATTTTAGCCAAGCAACTCAAAACTTGTGAAGTAGCAGTAGGGGCTTTAAGAAATGATTTTGGAAGAGCACCCATTGTAGTGACAGAAGAAATGGTAGCAGCGATGCGCCCAGGTAGTATTATTATTGATGTAGCCATTGATAGAGGAGGTTGTTTTGAAACCAGTGAGTTAACCAATCACGAAAATCCCATTATTATTAAACATAATGTACTTCATTATGGTGTACCCAATATTCCTAGCGGGTTTGCACGTACCGCCAGTCAGGCCATTAGTAATGTATTAATGCCTTTATTAGTTCAAGTAGGGGATCAAGGAGGCTTGGCCGAAATTATTTGGCAACAAGCACATCTAAGAGAAGGCATTTATTTATACAAAGGGGCTTTAACCGATTTGTATATTAGTGCAAAATTTGATTTGAAATTTACCGATTTGAATTTGATCATTGCTAGCAGAAGCTAGTCTAGCTTATAATCCATTAAATTCACTTGTGCCTTACAGAAATGATATTCTGTTGGATCATTACTACCTACAATAATTAATTTGTGCATAGCAAAGTCCTTCATTAAAGTATCATACAAGCCATAGCCTTCTTTATCTAAATTACTGCAAGGCTCGTCTAATAATAAAATTGGGCAGTCGGAAAAAATAGCGAGTGCTAATTTTAACCTTTGCTTCATACCGCTACTATAATAACGTATTTGTTTATGCGCTGCATTTTTTAAACCAATAAGTGCAAGTATTTTTTCGGTACTTAACTCTTTTTGTAATGGTTTAAATTGAGCTTGAAACTCAAATTGTTCTGTGGCGGTAAATTCTTCTACTAATTCTAAATAGGGGGCTGCAAAACTAATTTGCTCGTAAATAGTACCTTCATCAAAGGGGCTCCAGTCAATACTGCCCTTGGTAAGACTACTATAGCCCGCAATAATTTGTAATAAAGTAGTTTTCCCAGAACCATTGTTGCCTACTAGTGCATAATGCTTGCCTGCTTCAAATTGAAAACTAAGATTTTTAAAAATCCATTCTTTATTAAATCGTTTGCAGGCTTGTTCTAGGCTTATTTGCATAAATGATTAATCTTCTTCCACCAATCCTTTGCCAAATCTTTTAATAACGCCTCTACCACTATCTCTTATGAAGGTTATAATTTCATCACGCTCATCAGTGGCTGGAATTTCTTCTTCAATAAATTCAAGTGCTTGCGTGGTATTCATTCCTTTGTTAAATATATAACGGTAGATATCAAGTATGTGGTTAATTTTCTCTAAGTCAAAACCTCTTCTTTTTAATCCCACACTATTCACACCACCATAACTTAAAGGATTACGCACTGCTTTTATATAAGGAGGTACATCCTTGCTTACCAAGCTACCTCCAGCTATATAGGCATGTTGACCAATGTTTACAAACTGATGCACGGCACTCACACCTGCTATCCAAGCATAATCACCTAAGGTAACATGGCCTGCAATTTGTACGCTATTACTTAATATACAATGGTTGCCAACAATACAATCGTGTGCAATATGACTATAGGCCATAATTAAACAGTTGTTACCTACTTTCGTAATCCATCTGTCAGAAGTACCTCTGTTAATGGTTACAAATTCACGAATAGTAGTATTGTCTCCAATTTCAACCGTTGTTTTTTCTCCGTTAAATTTTAAATCTTGTGGGTCGGCGCCAATGACTGCACCAGGAAAAATGCGACAATTTTTTCCAATTTTAGTGCCATTCATAATGGTCACAGAACTTCCAATCCATGTACCTTCTCCAATAGTTACTTCACCGTGTATAACGGTAAAAGGATCAATCTTAACATTGGAGGCAATTTTTGCATTCGGATCAATATAGGTAAAGGGATGTGTCATATTTATACTAGGGGTTCAATTATTTATTTATTCTTTTTATAACTTGTGCCACCAAGTCTGCTTCGGTAGCTACTTTTCCACCCACATATACGGTACCGCGCATTTCACAAATACCTCTTCTTATAGGACTAGTTAATTCCATTTTTAACAACATGGTATCACCTGGTTTTACCATTTGTTTAAACTTACAATTATCAATCTTTAAAAAATAAGTATCGTATTCGCCTTTTGGCATGGCGTTAATACAAAGTATACCACCTGTTTGTGCAAGGGCTTCAATTTGTAAAACACCTGGCATAACAGGATTACCTGGAAAATGTCCAGGGAAAAACCATTCGTTGAAAGTTACATTTTTTACACCCACAATAACGGTGTCTGTTAATTCAATAATTTTATCTACAAATAAAAACGGATGGCGATGTGGTAAAGTTTTTTCAATTTGCTCTAAAGCAAATACGGGAGTGGCGGTAGGATCGTAAACAGGCACATCTTTAACGTGCTTATTTTTTTTGATGTACTGCTTAATTTTTTTAGCAAACTCAACATTACTGTTATGACCTGGTCTATTGGCAATAATGCGTGCTTTAATGGGGTAGCCAATTAAAGCTAAATCACCAATAACATCTAATAACTTATGTCTTGCAGGTTCGTTAGGAAATCTTAATTCTAAATTATTCAAATAGCCTTCACTTTTTACTTCAATTTTATCTCTTTTAAACACCTTGGCTAGTCGGCTCATCTCTTGTTCAGACACAGGCTGGTCCACCACCACAATGGCGTTATTAATATCACCACCCTTAATTAAATCATTTTTTAATAAAGCTTCAAGCTCATGTAAAAAACAAAATGTTCTACAAGGGGCAATTTCAGATTTAAATTCTTTAATGGTTTTTAAGGCCGCATGTTGTGTTCCTAAAACAGGGCTATTAAAATCTATTAAAGTAGTTATTTGATAATCTAATGCAGGAAGGGCTACCATCTCTACGCGCTTTTCGTCATCGTAGTGGAAAATATTTTCATCAATACTATACCAAGCTTTTGCCGCATCTTGTTCGATAACACCTGCTTTCTCTATAATTTCTATAAATGGAGAGGAGCTACCATCGATAATAGGAATTTCAGGTCCGTTGACTTGTATTAAACAATTGTCAACACCTAAACCTACTAAGGCAGCTAGTATATGTTCTACTGTACTTATTTTGGCATCACCTACTTGTAGGGTGGTTCCTCTACTTGTATCGGTGACTAAATCGCAGTCTGCTTTAATAATAGGTTGGTTGGGTAAATCTGTTCTTTGAAATTGGTAACCAAAACCTGGGTTGGCCGGATTCAAAGTCATTTCTACTAAAACTCCAGTATGTAATCCAGTTCCGCTAATACTAATGTTCTTTTCAATAGTATGTTGCTTGTCGGGATTAAAATGTTGATCCATGCTTTTTTGTTTAATGTATATCGCCTTTGTGTATCACCCACTTAAAGTGGTGATATTCAGCAAAATTAGCTGATTTAACCTTTTTGAGACAGTTGTTTGACCATTATTTCCAATTCTTTAACTCTTTTTTCAAGTGCAGGTAGGTTTTTCTGGGACACTTGGGCTCTTAGAAAGGCCGATTGCTCCCTAGCAGGGTAGCCAGAAAGGGTAATGCCCGCTTCTTTGAAGTCCTTGGTGATGCCTGTTCTAGCAGCTATTTTTATACCATCTGCAATGACTATATGTCCAATAGTGCCAGACTGGCCACCCATCATTACGCCCTTCCCAATTTTCGTGCTACCGCTAATGCCCACCTGAGCAGCTATCACTGTATTTTCTCCTATTTCAACATTATGTGCAATTTGTATTAAGTTGTCAATCTTGACGCCTTTTCTGATAATGGTTGAGCCAATGGTAGCTCTATCTATTGTAGTATTGGATCCAATTTCAACATCATCTTCTATGATTACATTTCCAAGCTGTGGAATTTTTTGATAAGATCCATCCTCTTTGGGTGCAAATCCAAAACCATCACTTCCAATAATGGATCCTGAATGAATGGTAATATTATTTCCTAGCACGCAGTCCGAATAAATAATAACACCTGCATGTATGGTTACATTGTTTCCTATACTTACATTTTCGCTAAGAACAGCGTTTGGAAATATTTTTACATTGTTTCCTGTTATTACATTCTCACCTATATAGGCAAAGGCAGCTACAAAATTTTGCTCACCTAGCTTTGCAGTGCTTGCTATAAAACAAGGAGATTGAATGCCCATTAAATTTTCATTTTTCATTTCTTGGTACTTCGTTAATAAAGCAGCAAAAGCAGCATAGGCATCGGGCACTCTAATAAGTGTGGCAGCTACTTTTTTTTTCAAAACCAAAGATTCGTTTACTATAATAACGGAAGCCTTTGTTGTATAAAGAAAGTCCTCATATTTTGGATTGGCTAAAAAGGAAATTTCCCCTGGCAGCGCTGATTCAATTTTACCAAATTGTGTTACCACAGCAGTCGCTTCTCCTTCCATTTTTCCTTGAATAAGTAAAGCAATCTGTTGGGCGGTAAATGAAAGCATATGGTTTTATTTAAATGAGGGGGTTATGCCTTTAATAAGCAAATATAAAATTTTTTAACGGGCGCTGAAAGACTTTCATTAATGATGGTATCTTGTATTTTAGAAATACTACTTACCTCGCCTGATTTAAGTAATATTTTAATGGTTTCTACATCTTCTTTATACAAAGTATTAGAGGCAGTTCCTTTAAAACATAAATAAGATACATCGGCATCGTTCAAAGGAAAGGCTGCCTTGGTTTGCTGAAAGGCACTTTCCCATTGTTGCTTTGAAATAGGGTCTGATTGCATGATGCACTTAAAGCCTTTTCTAGTCATCAGCCTTTGGCATAATAAAGATAAAACCGGGTCGCTATGGTGCTGCCACTGCTTGATGGCGAATAATATATCGGTATCGTCCAATTGGCAGTAAAAATCCAAATTAATATCCTTCAATTGTCCGCTAAACTCTCCCAAGAAATAATCTAAAACCTCAGAAATTTTTACGGCCTGGTCTTTTAGTTGGTATAAGTATTGGGCACGTTCTACAATTTTAACCAACATATTTTCTGAAGCAATAACTGTTTTGTGCTGGTATACCTGCCAGTACATAAGTCGTCTTGAAAGAAGAAATTTTTCTACACTATTAATACCTTTTTCTTCTACTACTAATTCATTATTATGTACAGTAATCATTTTTAAAATTCGCTCATAACCCACCACACCTTCGCTCACACCTGTGAAAAAACTATCGCGAGAAAGATAGTCTAATCGGTCTACATCTAATTGTGAGCTAATTAATTGGTGTAAAAACTTTTTAGGATATTGGTTGGTAAATATTTGAATGGCTAAACTTAATTTGCCTTTTAAATTTTCCCCCTCGCCTTCATTTAATTTTTGCATGATTAATAAAGAGAGGTCCTCATGGCTTACTGCTTTTAATAAAACATTTTCAAGTGCATGAGAAAAAGGGCCGTGTCCAATATCGTGTAATAAAATAGCTGCTTTTACTGCTTGCGCTTCTTCAGGGGTAATCTCAATACCTTTATCTTTTAATTCTGCAATGGCAATACACATTAAATGGTAAGCGCCTAAAGAATGATGCAGTCGCGTATGCACAGCACCAGGATACACTAACTGAGCTAAAGCCATTTGTTGAATTCTTCTTAGCCTTTGATAATAAGGATGCGCTATGAGTTCAAATATAAGGGGGTCATTGATGGTAATAAAACCATGAACGGGGTCATTTATAATTTTTCGGTGTGTAAAAGCCATAGTTAAATTGTGTCCACAAAGGTACGAAATGTGAATAACTCCTAGTGCTTATTTAAAACAGTAATTCTACAAAAAACTACCTTTGTTTGCAACGTATTATCCTATAAATCAATACTTACTATGAAATTGACCCAAACAACTTTAGACAAATTAGAGGACATTTTAGGCGAATCAGAATTTGTGGTACGTTATGAGCGTGGCAATTTTCAAAGTGGCTGGTGCTTATTAGAAGCTAGAAGAATTGTGGTCTTAAATAAATTCTTGAATCTAGAGGCAAGAATTAATACATTATTAGAGTTAATACCTGTTTTGGATATTCAATTTGATAAAATAACGCATGAATCCCAAAAGCTTTACACTGAAGTAAAAAAGCTATCATTAACAGAAGCTAACAAAGAAGAAACAGCGGCATAAATTATTTAGTTTGCTCGATATTACTATTTTAGGATCAGGAACAAGTACAGGCGTCCCCTTAATTGGATGCAATTGTGAAGTATGTACTTCCGATAGCCCTAAAAATAAAAGATTAAGAACTAGCATTAAAATAAGTTCAGCTACTACGACTGTTGTAATAGACACTACCCCTGATTTCAGGTATCAAATGCTTAGAACCAATACAACGAATATTGATGCAGTGGTATTTACCCATCCTCACCGTGACCATTATGCAGGATTGGATGATATCAGACCCTTTAATTATTTTTCTCATAAATCCATGGCTGTTTATGCTAATGCATTAACACAAGTGGCTATTAAAAGAGATTTCTACTACGCATTTGAAAAAGATAAAGATGCAGGCTTACCTGAAATGATTTTACATACTATTGATAAGGACCCTTTCACCATTGGTGACATTTCATTTACACCTATTCAAGTCATGCACAGAGAAATGCCCGTGCTAGGTTTTAGAATAGGCGATTTTACCTATATCACCGATGCTAATTTTATACCGGAGACAGAAATGGAAAAAATTAAAGGCTCGAAGGTATTAATTTTAAACGCCTTAAGAAAACAAACACATCCCACGCATTATAATTTAGAACAGGCTTTAGCATTGGTGTCTAGCTTGCATATACCCAAGGTGTATTTCACTCATTTTAGTCATCAAATAGGCCTTCATGATGAAGTGGAAGCTAGTCTGCCAAAGGGTATTCATCTTGCCTATGATGGAATGCAGTTCTCGATCTAAGTTGGAGTCGGCATACTTTATATTATCTTATTTAAGTTTTTTTCTTTTTCAAAATCAAGTATTTATACGCTGCATTTGCATTTTAATATTGGTTAACTAGTGCAAAACTTGTTTATGCAAAGCGGTTGGAAGTCCTATTTTATATTTTCCAAAAAAGAGCAAAGGGGTATCATGGTATTGGGCCTCATTTTACTTAGCACTATGCTTATGGGTATATTATTTCCTAGAAAACAGACGGCTATTCGATTGAATCAATCAATGCCCTTATTTTATTTCGACCCCAATACCATAGACAGCATAACAGCCCTTCGTCTAGGCATTCCTAGTAGACAAGTAACTACCTTGCTGCGTTATAGAAATAAAGGAGGTAGATTTTATCATAAAGAGGATATAGAGAAGCTCTATGGGCTTAAAAAAGAATTAGTAGCGCAATTAATTCCTTATGTAGCCATAAAAAATTTTGAAAAAAATATAGATAGAAATACTACTTATCAAAAAACATTTCTCAATGAATATAATAGAATAGATAATAGGACTAGGCTAGTGAATGATAAATCAAATAATAACTCAAATGAATGGAGCATTGATATCAATCTTGCTGATGAGAAGCAATGGGCAGCGAGCACAAAATTGAATCCAACTATTATTCAAAATATTATTAGGTATAGAAATTATTTAGGGGGCTTTACAAGACTGAATCAACTAAAAAAAGTATATGGGTTAGAGGAATCCAATTTTTATTTGTTAAAACCCCACTTAAAATTGGGGAAAATGAATAATAGTAAACCTAATGCTAGTAGCATGTCCTTTGAAAATTGGAAGGCACTTGGCTTATTTCAAGACAGGGAAATTATAAAAATTCTACGCATTAGAAAAGAGAACGGGGGCCATATTGGTTGGAAAGAACTGGTCATTTTATTTGATTTGACTGCGCAGCAGGCTGTGATGCTTCAAAAAAGTATTCAAATAAGTGAATAAAAACCAATCACTTGAAATAGTTACTTCGCTGCTTTGAATATTTGATTCACAGCACCACCTAACATAGGAAATTTTTCTTTCACAAAAGCGGCAATAGTTTCAATAGATTTCTTGGCTTGTTCTGGAGTTACGTTGGCTTCTTTTACTAGACGATCAATTAGTTCTTGCATGATAATTATATTTATGGGTGTTATGTATAAAATTTAAAATCTTGGAAGTAAGCTATTTTTAAAGTTAAGCTACTTTTAAACTGCTTAACTTGCTTTTATTAAACATTTTTTTAGCATAGTCAATAGTTACATTAAATTCAGTAGTGGAGGTACCTGGCATTTCAAACATAGCTTGGGTAAATAAGCTTTCGCAAATACTTCTTAAACCTCTTGCGCCTAATTTATATTCCATGGCCTTCTCCACAACAAAATCATAGACTTCATTATCAATGCTTAATTTTATTTTCTCAATAGCGAAAAGTTGAGTGTATTGTTTGATTAAGGCATTTTTAGGCTCTGTTAAAATGCTTCTTAAAGTAATAGCGTCTAAAGGTTCTAAATGCGTAATAATAGGCAGTCTTCCTAATAGCTCGGGAATTAATCCAAAAGATTTAATATCCTGTGCATTCACAAAACGAAGTAAATTCTTTCTTTGTAATTCTTGTTCTTCTTTATTGACACTAAATCCAATGGCGTTGGTATTAATTCTTCTAGCAATAATTTTATCAATACCATCAAAAGCGCCACCACAAATAAATAATATATTCTTAGTATCTACCTTGATCATTTTTTGTTCAGGGTGTTTACGTCCCCCTTGAGGTGGAACTAGTACATCGGTACCTTCTAACATTTTTAATAAACCTTGTTGAACACCTTCTCCACTTACATCTCTGGTGATAGAGGCGTTGTCTCCTTTGCGTGCAATTTTATCTATTTCATCTATGTATACAATACCTCTTTCTGCAGCTTCTACATCATAATCGCAGTTTTGTAATAAGCGCGTTAACATGCTCTCCACATCTTCACCTACATAACCTGCTTCTGTAAACACTGTAGCGTCTACAATAGCAAAAGGCACATTTAATAATTTAGCAATGGTTTTAGCTAATAAGGTTTTACCTGTGCCCGTTTCGCCAATCATAATCACATTACTTTTTTCAATCTCTACTTCATTTTTGGTAGTAGTAGGTAAATTGATACGTTTAAAGTGATTATATACGGCTACACACAATATTTTCTTTGCTTCATCTTGGCCAATAATGTACTGGTCCATAAAAGCTTTGATGGCCATTGGCTTTTGTACTTTTAGGGTACCTGCCTTGCCTTCTGCTTTTTTCTGGTGGAACTCTTTGACAATAATTTCATGCGCATTTTCTATACAGTTTTCACAAATATGTCCGTCTTGACCAGCGATCAGAATTTTTACTTCGTCGCGGTTGCGGCCACAAAATGAACAATGTATAGCGGGAGATTTTGCCATTTTCATATTTTAGAGTTGTTTGGCGATTTTATCTACGATACCATAAGCCATGGCCTCTTTAGCATCCATCCAATAATCTCTATCAAAATCGCTCATAATTTGAGCCACTGTTTTACCACAATTATCTGCTAATATTTTAGCACCTAATTCTTTTGTTTTACGAATTTGTTCAGCGTGAATTTCAATATCGGTACTATTGGCTTGAAAATATCCACCAATACTTGGTTGATGTATCATGACTTCACCATGCGGGAATATAGTTCGCTTTCCTTTTTCACCCGCACTCAATAAAATAGAACCCATACTAGCGGCTAGTCCCATACAAATAGTATGCACGGGGCTTTTGATTAATTTAATGGTATCATACATGACCATACCACTTGTTACTACGCCACCTGGGCTATTGATATAAAATTTAATTTCAGCTCCTGGCTTATCGGCTTCTAGTAAAATAAGTTTGTTGACGATATCCTTTGCAGACTTATCATCTACAGGACCCCATAAATAAATAGCTCTTTTTTCAAAAAAAAGATTCTCCATTTTCTTATTTAAAAAACTAGGTGCTGCCTCTTCTTTTTTATCTTCTTTAGGCTCTTCTTCTTCCTCCATTAAATATCGTTTGTTGACTATCATAAAATGTATTTGAACAGTAATTTTATTTTTTTAATTTTCTTGGGTTGGTTAATAAGACTTCATCTACCAATCCATATTCTTTTCCTTCTGCAGCAGTCATCCAAAAATCACGATCGCAATCCTTGGCCACTGTTTCCATATCCTTATGCGTATGATGTGCAATGACTTCATACAATTCTAATTTCAATTTCTTTATTTCTCTAGCTGTAATTTCAATATCAGAAGCTTGTCCTCCAATGGCACCGCTAGGTTGGTGTAACATAATTCTACTATGTTTCAAAGCTGTTCTTTTACCTTCAACCCCTGCGCATAATAAAATAGCACCCATACTTGCTGCCATGCCTGTACATATTGTGGCTACATCGGGGCTAATAAATTGCATGGTATCATAAATACCTAGGCCTGCATAAACGCTTCCGCCTGGGCTATTGATATACATTTGAATATCCTTGGTACGATCGGTACTTTCTAAAAAAAGTAATTGAGCGGTTACAATATTGGCCACATAATCGTTGATGCCCTCGCCTAAAAATATAATACGGTCCATCATTAATCTACTAAATACATCCATACTGGCCACATTCATAGGGCGCTCTTCAATAATATAAGGGGTAAGGTTGGTTACACTTTTTTTATACTGGTGTAAAGTATTGCTACTGATACCCTTATGCTTGATGGCATACTGCTCAAATTCTTGTCCTAAATTCATAATTGCTATTTTCTGTTTGTAAAGGTAAATCCTTGTAACCAAAGGAAGTACAAAAAGGGTGCCAAACTTTGTCCCTAAATGCTTCCATTGGAGCCAAATTGTATTGACAATCAATAAACTAGATAATTATTCCCAGACTAGTGCTTATGATTATTCAGCATATCGGCGAATTTCTCCGCTTCTATGGCTTCATCCTTAGCTTCTACTTCAGACTCGATGGCAGTGAATAATTTATCGGTACTTATTCTTTGATAACTATCTTCTACAAATTTTCTGTCCTGCATCATTCTCACTGCATAGTCTTCCAACCATTTATCGTTGTCCCCTAAGGCGCCCATTTGTGGTCCCATATAACTCATCAATTGTTGCTTAGCGAAGTTTTTTAAATCTTCTGCTACTACTTCAATTTTATGATCTAGCGTTAATTGGCTATTAATTAAAGTCCATTTTAATTGGTCTTGGAATACTGGATATTCTTTTTCTGTTTCTTCTTCTGTTCTTTGTTTCTCTCCACCTTTTTGTAACCAACGTTTTAAGAAGACCACCGGGAATTCCATTTTTGTAGCATCAATTAAATGATGATAAATTTGATCATGAATTTGATTCTTGGCTTGTTGCTCATAATATCCTTCAATATCTTTTTTGATAGCCGCTCTAAATTCTTCTTCTGTTTTTATGGCATCATTAGGGTAGGTGGCTAAGAATAATGTTTCATCTAATGCTGCTTTTTCTACTAATCCCACTTTAGTTATGAGTATTTTAAAATATTTATCGGCATCCGTTTTTGAAATACCTAAATCACCTATAATAATCTCTAATTCCTTGTCCTCAAAGGCTTTGCTCAATTGGATCACCACCTTGTCATCCTTTTTCTTACCCATAAATTCCTTTCTTACTTTTTCTGCAAAATATTTAATAAGTAAAGAATTATCTTTTGATATACCCATTTCTACTTCGTTACCGTCTTTATCGGTTTCAGTAAAACTGATGTTGATTACGTTTTCATCAGACTCTACCATTTCAGGGTCGGTCATTTTACCATTACGCGTTTGAATTCTTTCTACTTCATTTTGAATCATTTCATCTGTTACTTTTACTTTGTAACGTTTTACTTTAATGTCTTTTACATTTAATGAAAAAGCAGGTTTCAAACCTACTTCAAAAGCAAATTCATAATTTGAAGGAGCATTCACATCTAAAGGAAGCATTTGTGAATCCATTGGAAGTGGTTGCGCAAAAATTTCTAATTTTTCATTGCTAATATAATGATTCAATTCTGCTTCTACTTTTTTAAGTACTTCGTCAGAAAAAACAGACTGTCCGTACATTTTTTTAATTAAGCCAGCCGGCACCATGCCTTTTCTAAAGCCAGGGATATTGGCTGTTTTAGCATGCTTTTTTAAACTTGTTTCAAAACTAGGGTAGTAGTCCTCTTTGGTGAGGGTCACCGTAAGTTTGTCATTTAAAAGGCCAATGTTCTCTCTTTTTATACTTGCCATATATATTATTTTTCTATTAAATTCTAAGGTTTAAGGGGGGCAAAGGTAAGTTTTTGCGCCTATAAAACAGCCATTTATATAAAAAAAGCCCCCCGAAATACTCGAAGGGCTTTTTTGTTTTGGTGCGGATGGAGGGGGTCGAACCCACACGCCTCACGGCGCTAGATCCTAAGTCTAGTGCGTCTGCCAATTTCGCCACATCCGCTTAGGGGGTGCAAACTTAATTTATTTTTTATTATGAATCTTCAATTTTTGGGAAGCCTATGGAATCATCTATGGAATCATCTATGGAATCAGTGCCAGAATCTTCTCTAAATAAACTTGGTCGACTGTATCAAAATATGCTAATTCGCTGCTATCTACATCTAAAACACCCACTATTTTACCCTCTTTGAAAACGGGTAATACAATCTCTGACTTTGAACTACTACTACAGGCAATATGGCCAGGAAATTTTTCAACATCGGCCACAATAATACTAGCTTCTTTCTCCCAACTACTGCCACAAACGCCTCTACCTTTTTTTATTCTTGTACAAGCAACGGGTCCTTGAAAAGGGCCAAGTACTAATTCGTCTTCCTGTATCCAATAAAAACCCACCCATAACCAATTGAATTGTTCTTTTAAGGCAGCAGCAATATTACCAAGGTTCGCAATTAAATTATTTTCGCCTCTTAACAAAGCTTCAATTTGTGGAATAAGCGATTCGTACTGCGCTTTTTTATCTCCTTTGGTAATGGTTAAATCTTCGGCCATAAAAGCAAGTATTTTATTTAATTAGTTAATTAGTTAATTAGTTGGTTAGTTAGTTGGATGGTTGGTTGATTGGTTGGTTAGTTGGTTAGTTCGATATTTAGTTATAGAACTTTACCCTCTTATTTTACACTATTGCTTCTGTCTTTTTTTGTAATAATAATTTTAATTCTTTCTTTTCTATGCTGGCTACAAATAAAATAAAGGCAAGTAATTCAAAACTTGCTATACCAAGTCGTGCACTATTATTTTTTGTGACCCATTCTACTAACAAATAAATACCATAGAGTAATAAGGTAATTACAAAATAGGCAATTAGTTTTTTAGTGGCATAAGGAATAGGGTATACTTTTTGCCCCCATTTATAACTAACATACATCATAGTGCCATAGCAAACTAAAGTAGCCCAGGCACTGGCCATATAGCTAAAATAAGGAATGGCAATAAAGTTAATCGTAATGGTAATAACGGCGCCTAGTAAGGTAATCCAAGCACCTGCCATGGTTTTATTGCTAAGCTTATACCAAATATTTAAATTATAATAAACGCCTAAAAATATATTGGCTATTAATAAAATAGGCACTACACGTAAACCCACGTACATGGCGGGATTACGAATAAATTCTTTCCAAATATCTAAATATAAAACC
>QYPL01000028.1 GCA_007280515.1 Sediminibacterium sp. | reverse complement strand
CTTTTTTTTATTAGATATTATTGAGATTTTATGAAATATAAATCTCAATAATATCTTCTTCTAATTATGAAAATAAAAAAAAGGCTAAACTTTGTTAGCCTTTTTTTTATTAGATATTATTGAGATTTTATGAAATATAAATCTCAATAATATCTTCTTCTAATTATGAAAATAAAAAAAAGGCTAAACTTTGTTAGCCTTTTTTTTATTTAGATGGGGTAGTAAGTATTTTCTAAGCGTTGTATATTTCTATTATTAAAAAGTCAACTTAAAATATAGCAACATCAAACTTAATGTAAGTACAATGGTGTTGGCCACTAATACTGGTTTACTCTTAATTAAATAAGCATAGGCTAGCCAAACGATACAACTAAAGTTCACAATAAGTATCATTAGTAAGCTAAGGCTTTCTACATTTTTTGTTTGCCAAGTTAAATAAACCTGTGGGATAAAAGTGATACAACTAAGTAGCGAGCCAAAGTATCCTATGGCTTCTACAAATTTTGGGTTTATTTCTTTTTGATTCATTATCTTTTTCTTTTTGCTTCAGTATGGGTTGGTATCAATTTATCCTTCTGTATTTATGCTTCTGTGATACCTGCTTTTTGCATAATTAAATCACTTACACCAGTAGTAGAATAACCACCATCATGGAATAAGTTTTGCATAGTCACCATTTTAGTTAGATCAGAAAATAAGGTCACGCAATAATTAGCGCAATCTTCTGCAGTAGCATTTCCTAAAGGTGCAATGGCATTGGCATAATCAAAGAAGTCGCCAAAACCTTTAATGCCTGTACCTGCTGTAGTTTTAGTAGGAGACTGAGAAACCGTGTTCACTCGCACTTTGTTTCTTAAGCCATAATGGTAGCCAAAACTACGCGCAATAGATTCAAGTAATGCTTTAATATCGGCCATATCGGTATAGAAAGGAAAGGTTCTTTGAGCAGCAGCGTAAGTAAGTGATACCACACTTGCATGGTCATTCAAAGCATCCATCTTATAAGCAACACTTAACATTTTATGTAAGCTCATCGCAGAAACATCTACGCCCTTTGCATAATAATCATAGTTTAATTCAGGGTAGGCAATTTTTTTACGAATATTCACGCTCATTCCAATAGAATGTAAAACGAAGTCAATTTTACCCCCTAAGATTTCCTGAGACTGCGTAAATAATTTGGTTAATTCTTCAACGCTGGTAGCATCTGCAGGTATAATTTTAGAATTTGTTTTTTCTGCAAGGGTATTAATCTCACCCATACGCATAGCGATAGGGGCGTTGGTTAATACGAAGGTGGCACCTTCTTCATGCGCTTTTTCAGCCACTTTCCAAGCAATAGAATTGCTATCTAAAGCACCAGTAATAATGCCTCTTTTTCCTTTTAGTAAATTGTACGCCATTTGAATGGTTTATTTATTTGCTGTAAAAATAATTATAAAATCTTACATAAAGACAATATTAAACTGCTAATACATTAAGAAGCTAGCAGTTCTTTAGCATTGTCTAAGGCCGACTTGCTAGGCGGGTCGCCGCCAATCATGGTAGCAATATGTTGAACACGCTCTTTGGCATCCAAGGTTTTCAAATAAGTATGTGTAGTGCTTCCTTTTTGTTCTTTATAAACATATAAGTGTGCATTACCCTTGGCCGCAATTTGAGGTTGATGGGTAATACATAAAACTTGTCTGGCCTGTCCTAAGTTTTGTAAAAGTAATCCCACTTGTTTAGCAGGCTCTCCAGAAATACCAGTATCTATTTCATCAAAAATCATGGTAGGTAAGTCCACCGATTTTGCCACCAGTGATTTTATGCAAAGCATTAACCTGCTTAATTCCCCACCACTTGCTACTTTTTTAATAGGCTCGAACTTCTGGGTATTATTAGCATCAAATAAAATATCTACTTTGTCCTTGCCAAATAAATGATAAGGCAATTCGTCAATAGTTACTTTTATTTTAGCATTGGGCATACCCACTTGGTGTAATAATTTATTAACATTATTCGTAAGTGGGGTCATTTGTTTTTCTCTCTTAGCAGTTAACGCGGTGGCTGCTGTAATCACTTCTTTCTCTAATTTTTTAACCAGGGTAGTTAGTTCATTAATTTGATCATTCAAGTTGAGTACTTCAGATAAATCTTTTTCTAATTGTGCTGCAATACTTAATAGTTCTGCTGTGGTTTGCACCTTATGTTTTTTTAGTAAATTATAACCAAGTGAAAGACGCTCTTGAATAGTGGCAATTTTTTTATCGTCAAAGTCTATTTTATCTTGCCAAGTATTTAAATCGCTGGCGATATCGGCAATTTCAATTTGAGCTGCTTTTAATCTACTTACAATGCTTGCAAAATCGGGCTGCCATTTTACAATACTTTCTAAATTATGACCCATTTGTTTTAGTTGCTGCACAATGGGGTTATCGGAATGGTCCAATATTTGAATAGAGGATGCTAACTGCGATTTAATACCCACTGCATTCTCTAAAAACTTTAATTCTTGGTCTAAGTTTTCTAATTCATTTTCTTGCAATTGTAAACCGGCTAATTCTTCGTGTAAATGTTGCTTATAGCTTTCTGTTTTTTCAAAATCTTCTTTTTGCACAATAAGACTTTGTAATTTTTTTTCGTTTTCTTTCCATTTTGTAAAAGAGCCTTGGTATTCCGCTAATTCTTTTTGGGTAGAAGCCAGTGCGTCAATAACGGTTCGTTGAAAATCGGTATCGCCGAGGGCCATGGTATCAAACTGTTGGTGAAGGTCGACTAGTTTGCTGGTTAAGTCTTTTAATATAGTAAGTGTAACAGGTGTATCATTTATAAAGGCCCTCGATTTTCCTTGTGCGTTAATTTCTCTTCTAATAATAAGCTCATCGTTTAATTCAATTTCATTTTCTTCAAAAAATGATTGATGAATTTTAGAATCGGTTAACTTAAATATTCCTTCAATAAAACATTTTTTACTAGCCTCTCTACAAACAGTGCTATCGGCGCGGTCGCCCAATATTAAGCCTAAGGCACCCATAATAATACTTTTACCCGCACCCGTCTCCCCTGTGATAACAGAGAGTTGGTTGGATAGATCAATACTTAGATGATCTATTAAGATGTAATTTTGTATTTCTAATTTGGTTAACATCGCAAGCTGCAATATACATTACCCGAAAATGATGCACAAATTTTGTTGCTAAAATAGCTACTGTTTTAGACATCGCTGAATGCCCGACTTTGCTTTCTGGTCTAAGGAATTTTTGAAAGCGTGGTTTTTCATAGCAATACAGGTATTAAAATACGCGATAGCTTTAGAAAATAAGCCCTTCTGCTCATAAATTAAGCCTATTTGAAGTGCGGCACGGGCGGCAAAATATTCAGTCAGGTTTTCTCCTTTTTCTATGGCCGATTTATAAAAACGAAGGGCATTATCTGGGTCGTTCATTAAATCATAGATGCGAGCAAGGCGATAAGCGAATTCGGTTTTATCGGCATCTGTGGTAAAATCGTTGGAGGTTTTACCTACAAGAATGGCAAGGGCTTGTGATTGATAACCGCCGTCACTGAGTAACCTTGCTTTTAATAAAACAGGGTGGGGCCAGTTGCCTTTTTTAGCATTTTGAAAAGCGAGTTTATCGGCATCGGTAATTTGATTGCCTTGAGATAAAACATTGCTCCTATATGCTGCTGCTTTTTTAGTATCGCCCTGTATGTAGGCAATCCAGCTTAATCTTTCATAGGCATCTTTTATATAGAAATTACCTTTGAAGGTGGAAATAAATTCTGCGAATGCTTTTTGTGCTTTTTCTAATTTTAATTCATTGAGATAAGCATAGCCAATTTCATATTGCCAGAAAGGAATTGGTAAATAAGCATCAGCCATTTCCATTTGCTGCACAATGTTTAATGCTTTACCTGACTGCTGATGATTTAAATATAAATTGGCAGCCATATAACAGTGGTACTGATTTTTTTTAAAATCATAAGGGGTGGACTCTAAAAACGCAAAGGCTTTTTCTTGATTGCCTTCAAAGTTCATTAGTAAATAAGGATACACAAACAAAGCCTCGTTTCTAGTTCTAGCGCTGTATTCATCTTTACTATTAATATACTTTAATACTAAGGCGTTGCCCTCGGTTATTTTACCAGTCATGCCTAAAACATTGGCCATCCATTGATAGGCTTTAGGCACGGTACCAATAATGGTAGTCATTAAGCCATAGTATACATCGCCTTGGGTGAATTTGGGAAAGGCTTTTTTATTGTCTTTAAAATTTAGGTAGGCTTTTCTAAATTCTAAAGCGGCATCGAGGTTTTTATCAAAACGAATGGCTACTAGGGATTTATGTAAATGCGTTACACCTATGCAGTATAAATAATAAGGAGATTGTTTAGGGCCTGATTCAAAAAGCTGTAAACGCTTTTC
Organism: Sediminibacterium sp.; assembly: GCA_007280515.1. Classification (GTDB taxonomy): domain Bacteria; phylum Bacteroidota; class Bacteroidia; order Chitinophagales; family Chitinophagaceae; genus Sediminibacterium. Next base: position 26,066 of record QYPL01000028.1, on the reverse strand, counting down.
AAATTGTGGAAATAATTTTTCGTAGTCGCTGCTACTTTCATTAAAAAATAATTGATAAAAATCGGCGTAGTTTTCTAGTAAGGGGTTGATTAAGTTTTGAGGACTGTTTTTTTTCTCCAGCTCTAACCATTTTCTGGCTTCAGGTATTCTTAGAGAAGTAATGGCATCATAAATTTGTTGAGACTTGTCGTTCCAGTTGTACTGTAATTGAGCAGATAGGTTTCCGCCCAGACCCAAAACTAAAATTGTAACTAATAACCACTTTCTCATAGGGTAAAAATAAAGAAAGGGCAGCTGTTAGGCCACCCTTTCGTGTATATTTTTTAAAACTATTTTAGTTCTATTTCTTTTTAGACTCTTTGGTAACGTCTTCCTCTACTAAAATACGACCGCAGTTTTCACAAACGATAATTTTCTTATGCAAGCGAATCTCGCTTTGACGTTGAGGAGGGATTGAGTTAAAGCAACCGCCACAAGCATCTCTTTCTACTGTTACCACAGCGAGGCCATTATGGTAGCTATCTCTGATACGGTCGTAGCTGTATAATAAACGCTCGTCAATATGTCCACGGGCATCTTCGCTATTCTTTCTTAATTCTTTCTCTTCAATTTCGGTATCAGCAATAATTTTCTCTAATTCGCTTTTCTTATGTGTTAAAACACCATCCTTAACAGCAATGGTTTTTTTAGCAGCGTCTAATACCTTAATTTTTTCTCCTAATTCTTCGTTTGCATCACGAATATGCTTTTCGCCCAATTTAATTTCAAGGCCTTGCATTTCTAATTCTTTATTAATAGCTTCAAACTCACGATTGTTTTTAACGTTCTCGCTTTGTTTTTCATATTTAGCAATTAATTCTTCACTTGTTTTTATCATTGCTTTTTTCTCATCGATAAATTCTGTGATACCATTAATTTCTTCTTCAATTCTAGTTTGTCTATTTTGCAAACCTTGAACTTCATCTTCTAAATCTTTTACTTCCATAGGTAATTCACCACGAAGAATTTCAATTTCATCGATGCTGCTATCTACTCTTTGAAGTTTGTAAAGATTAACTAATTTTTCTTCCACTGAAAAGTCTTTGACTGATGCCATATTTTCAAATTTTTTGGATGCTCTTAAATAAGTGAACCTCAATCTTTAAGGTAGTGCACAGGTTCTGTGTTTACCAAGGATTCGAGGACGGCAAAGGTAGGGAATTTAAGCTTTAAATTTGCAACAATTAGGGAAGCCACCCATTGTTCGCTCTGCCCATGGCCTATATCTACCAATAAAATCTTTCCATCGGCCTCAAAAAAGTCGTGGTATTTAAGGTCGCTGGTAATAAAACAGTCTATATTTTGGGCCTTGGCATCATTGATGAGAAAACTGCCCGAGCCTCCGCATAAAGCAATGGTTTTCAATGGTTTTTTAGTGAAATGAGTATGTTTTAATACCTGTAAATTTAACTTTTTTATGATCCATTGTAGAAATTCTGCCTCGTCGGTTTCAAGGGGTAGCTCACCTACCAAGCCGGATCCAATTTCTCCCCCTTTTTCATCCTTAAAATCTGGTTTAGGTGTTAAAATTCTCCTATTTTCTAAGTGAAGCCTATCTGCCAAGGTTTTATTTACCCCTTCTAACAGATTATCTAAATTGGTATGAATGGCGTAAAGGGCAATATTATTTTGGATGGCCTTCACCACTACTCTCGATACAAAATGATGACTATTAAATTGTTTCACCCCTTTAAAAACAATGGGATGATGACTTACAATTAAATTCAAGCCTTTGGCAATGGCTTCCTCTACCACAGCCTCTATACAATCTAAAGAACAAAGCACGCCGGTGCAATTATGGTCGGGATTGCCTACAATGAGGCCTGCATTATCATAAGGCTCTTGCCAGGCTAGTGGTGCCCAATTTTCTAAAGCAGCAATAATATTAGTAATTTGCATATCTAAAATTAAATATAAAACCCAACTATTTAAGTTTTAAATTGTTAAACAAATTATGAAAAAGGCAGTTTCTATTTTTTGGTTTAGAAGAGATTTAAGATGGCAGGATAATGTTGGATTATATTATGCATTATATCAAGCTAAATTAGAGGGGCACCAGGTGCTACCTATATTTGTTTTTGATAAAAACATTCTAGATCAATCTATAGATAAGGCCGATAGAAGGGTTGACTTTATTCATCAAACCCTGACTCGTTTACAAACAGAACTGGTTGAAAAAGGAAAATCGCTTTGGGTGCAATATGGAAAGCCTATTGAAGTATTTGAAAAATTATTTACTGAATTTAATGTAGCCTCTGTATATACGAATCATGATTATGGTCCGAAGGCGAATGCAAGAGACAAATCTATTGAAGCGCTGGCTTTAAAAAATGGCGCAAGCTATCATCATTATAAAGACCAAGTTATTTTTGAAAAAGACGAGGTTGTTAAAGACGATGGCAAACCTTACACTATTTATACGCCCTATGCTAATAAATGGAGAGCGGTTTGGGCACAGAAAATTCCTAAAAAACATCCTTCCGAAAAATTACTTGATTATTTTTTAGACACGAAGGCTTTCAAACTACCTACTTTAAAAGAAATAGGTTTTGAAAAAACAGATTTAGTCATTCCTCCTATGAGTTATGATACAAAGCTGGTGAAAAATTATACCGATCAAAGAAATTTTCCGGCATTAAATGCCACCACGCATTTAAGTGTGCACTTGCGCTTTGGAACCATATCGGCCAGAACCTTGGCCTTAGAAACACAAAGTTTAAATGCTACTTTTTTCAATGAATTAATTTGGCGCGATTTTTATCATATGATTTTATGGCATTTCCCACATATAGCCGAAGGAAAATCATTCAAGCCAAAGTATGATTTAATTAAGTGGCGCAATAATGAAAAAGAATTTGAAGCTTGGTGCCAAGGCAAAACGGGTTACCCAATAGTGGACGCGGGTATGCGTGAATTAAATACAACTGGCTTTATGCATAATAGAGTGCGTATGATTGTGGCCAGTTTTTTAACCAAGCATTTATTAATTGATTGGCGTTGGGGCGAAGCTTATTTCGCAGATAAATTATTAGACTTTGATTTAGCTGCAAATAATGGTGGCTGGCAATGGGCCAGCGGAAGCGGTTGCGATGCGGCTCCTTATTTTAGAGTGTTCAACCCGCGCTTGCAAACAGAAAAGTTTGATAAAGAATTAAAATACATTAGGCAATGGGTGCCCGAGTTGGATAGTTTGGAATATCCAAAACCCATTGTGGTGCATGAAGCAGCCCGCGAGCGTGTGCTTGCAGCTTATACGAAAGCTTTGAAGGAGTAATAATTAATAAAGTAATTATTAAAGCTGAACAGATAGTTTTAATTGTCCTCCAAGCCCATCTTGAATGATACGCATTAAAGTAGATAACCTAATATCAGAGGCATCGTTTTCTATTCTAGAAATATAAGATTTATTAGTACCAGATTTTTTTGCTAGTTCTTCTTGGGTCATACCAAGCTTTAATCTTGCTTCTTCTAGTAAAACACCTAATTTAAAAGCTTCAAATCCTTGCTCCCATTGCTCTCTTTTTTTGTTACCTCTTTTCCCATACTTATGGTCAATTAACTCTGTTAGGGTCTTGATGTTTTTATTTTTTGTCGTTTTCATTTTTATATTCCTCCATTATTTTTAATGCCTTGGTGATCTCGGATTTTGGTGTCTTCTCAGTTTTCTTCTGAAAAGCATTTCCTAGTACTATTATATTCCCTTCATAAAAAAAGCAAAATATCCTATAAATGTTACTATTTACTTCTATCCTTATTTCATATAAGCCCTTTGTTCCTTCAATGTGTTTTAAATATTTAACAGGTACAACAGTTATTGTCGAGATGAGTGTAAGGGTCCATTCTATTTTCGTTTGTACCTCTTCATCTTGCTCATCATAGAAATCTAGAAAGTATCTTTTAAAAGTTATTATAATCCTTTGCATCTATGAAGTTACCTAAATAGACAACAATTCAAAATTAAACTATATAAAATTTGTAAAAAAATTATTTTCTAAGTAATTGATTAGAAGTATTTTAGAGCCAGTTCTAAGAAAGGTAGATTATAATATATTAGAATAAGTTTTTTCTAATTGTTCTATTGCTTTTCTTCCAGTATCTCCCATATCTATCGTAAAATCGTTCACATATAAATGAATGTGCTGACGCATTACTTCTTCAGACATTTCTTGTGAATGCATTTTTATGTAATCGGGTAAAAGCTCGTAACTATTTTTAAAAGCGAACTGCACACTTTGCTTAATAAGTGCATCTATGTTTGCAATATCAATTGGGTCGATATCATTTCTAGCAATAATGCCACCGAGTGGAATAGGGGCATTATAAGTTTCTTCGAAATAAGTGCCTAGGTCCATCCATTTACTTAAGCCTTTAGAGGCATAGGTAAAGCGGTTTTCGTGAATAATCACGCCAGCATCCACAGCACCACTCAGCACTGCTTCTTCAATCTCATTAAACACTAAAAATTCTTTATTAGTAATAGTAGGAAAGGCCAAGCTAAATAATAAATGAGCTGTGGTGTTAATGCCTGGAATGGCCACGCGCATAGTTTCTGCATTGGGCTTGCCGCCCGCTTTGTTTTTATCTTCTTTATAAATTAATAAAGGGCCTACTCCTTTGCCTAAAGCGCCTCCGCTATTTAATAAGCTGTATTTATTTTTAACCAAGGGCCACACCCCGTAACTAATTTTTGAAAAAGGAAGCTTGCCTGCAATAGCCCATTCATTTAAAGTTTGTACATCTTGTAATTGGGCCTTAAATGTATAGCCCTTTGTATCTATTTTATGATTTATTAAAGCATCAAAAATAAAAGTGTCGTTAGGGCAGGGTGAAAAACCAATTTCAAACTCAGGCATGGTTAGGCATTTTATATAGTGCGTCTAAGTATTGCAACAAAGTTTCATTTAAATTATAAATGGCTTCTTTCATTTTCCATTTGGCTTTATTTCTTTCACCCACGTAATTGGAGACTGCCCTAATTTGAATAAAAGGAATATGTAAGTCGCGACCCATATAGTGAAGTGCAGCACCCTCCATGGATTCAAGAGAAGCCTTGTACCTCCCGCTATATAATTCTATTTTATTTTTATCGGTGCTAATGGTATTTACTGTAACTGCTTTTTTAGTAGGCAGGTTCAATACATTGTACTGCTTTAACCAAGGGTTGGGTAAAGATTTTTTTTCATAAGGTGCATCATTGGGCTTGTCTAATTTCAAATCAAATAAATCTTTCCAAACTTTATTTTCCATCACGCCAATATCTCCTGCAAAATCATCTTTCACTGCAAATACTTTTCCTAGTGGAATTTTTTTATCAAAGCTGCCACAAACACCCACTTGAATAATAAGCGTAGGGGTTTCTTGCACAAACATTTTCATTAGAGAAACGCTGCTGGCGAGTAAGCCAATACCCGATTCATGAAATCCTACCGAAAAATGCTTGTTGTTGGTAGCAAAAGAGGGGTTAATTTTTTGAAAGCTGGGCATCCATTCCCCGTTGGTAGCCGCAGTAATAATTACACGCATAGTACAAAGGTCGGTAAAGGCCTCTTAAAAATGGTTAAGTTGGCCATCAAATTTATATCTTTGTGCAAATAATGCAAACATGGTGTATTTGACAAGGGCAGAACATTTTAACGCAGCGCATAAGTTGGCAAATCCTAATTGGAGCAAGGAAAAAAACGAGGAAATATTTGGTGCTTGTGCGAACGAAAACTGGCATGGGCATAACTATGAAATATTGGTGACGGTAAAAGGCGAACCCGATGCTGAAACAGGATTTTTATTTGATGTAAAAAAGTTAAGCCAGCTAGTAAACAAATATGTCATTGATGAATTAGATCATAAGAACTTAAATGTAGATGTACCCTTTATGCAAGGGCAAATGTGCAGTACTGAAAATTTGGTGATTGCCATTTGGAAACAACTAGCACCCCATATTCCTGCTGATGTAAAACTTCACTGTATTAAGTTATATGAGACACCTCGTATATATGTAGAATATTTTGGGGACTAGAAGAACCCCTTTGTTTTGTCCTATAAACCTGTCAAAAAAGGTTAAAATTCTTAAACGTTTAACCTTTTAAATAAAAGAGTAAACAATTCAAGTCCTTACACGTTATAATTAATGTAACTTTGACCTCTTAATTTGAAACATGGAACAAAAAGTAGCAGTATTTAGAAAAGAGCATTTTAATGCTGCCCACCGTTTGTTTTGTGCCAACTGGTCTGACGAAAAAAACATGCAAGTTTTTGGACCCTGCGCCAACCCAAATTACCACGGACATAATTATGAACTAATAGTACAAGTAAATGGAGTACCAGATCCTATTACAGGATTTGTTGTTAACACCAAAGACCTTAGTACAATTGTTAAAGAAGAAATTGTAGCCAGGTTTGATCACAAAAATTTAAACTTAGATACCGATGTTTTTAAAAATTTAAATCCTACTGCTGAAAATATTGCAATAGTTATTTATAATTTAATAAGACCACGTATTAATAAAGAACTAGACTTAAAAATTAGGTTATATGAAACAGAAAGAAACTTTGTCGACTACCCCGCTTAAAGAGCAGTATATCGACTTAAGTAATTTATTGATAGAAGAAATGGGCGATGAGCATAAAGCTTCTTCGGTGGAAACACCACTTCGTGCCGATGCATTTGACACAACAGATGAAGAAAAGATAGCCGCCATAGCACCGCATTTCAAAGCCATTATGGAAATATTAGGAATGGATTTGCGTGACGATAGTTTAAAAGGTACCCCTGTTCGTGTTGCTAAAATGTATGTGAAGGAATTATTTCAAGGTTTGAACCCGGCGAATATGCCAAGCATGACATTGTTTGAAAATAAATTTCAGTACAATGAAATGTTGGTTGAAAAGAATATTAATTTTTATACCAATTGCGAACACCATTTTGTGCCCTTCTTTGGTAAAGCACATGTGGCTTATATAAGCAGTGGCAAAGTTATTGGATTAAGTAAATTGAACAGACTGGTTGAATATTTTTCAAAGCGTCCTCAAGTGCAAGAGCGTTTAACCATGCAAATTGGAAAAGCACTACAAACAATATTACAAACACAGGATGTGGCAATAATGATGGACGCCAAGCATTTATGTGTATCTAGTAGAGGTGTAAAGGACGATAGCTCTAATACGATTACCACTTATTTTGGTGGTAAGTTTCAAGAGGAACAAAGGAAGATGGAATTCTTAAAATATGTAGATATAAGCGAATAGTTTGTTTTTGGTTTGGTTAGTTAGGTAGAAAATTAATGGCGAAGTAAACTTCGCCATTTTTTATTTATTTTTGTCAAAACAGTGAAGATGTCAAAACATGCATTTATATTTCCAGGACAAGGAAGTCAATTTGTGGAAATGGGAAAAAATTTATACGATACTAATACTACCGCTAAAGAAATGTTCGAAAAGGCCAATGAAATTTTAGGCTTCAACATTAGTGATATTATGTTTACGGGAACCGATGAGCAGTTAAAGCAAACCAACGTAACGCAGCCTGCTATATTTATACATTCAGTTATTGCTTATTTAACCATGCCTGCAGAAAATGCTGTAGTGCCCGATATGGTGGCTGGTCATAGCTTAGGAGAGTTTAGTGCACTAGTGGCAAATAAAACTTTAAGTTTTGAAGATGCACTTCGTTTAGTAAGTGTACGTGCAAAAGCAATGCAAGCTGCTTGTGAAATTCAAGCATCTACTATGGCTGCAGTTTTAGCATTAGCCGATGAAAAAGTAGAAGAGATATGTGCACAAGTACAAAAAGAAACAGGAGAAGTAGTAGTGCCTGCGAATTATAATTGCCCTGGTCAATTAGTAATTTCTGGAAGTATTAAAGGAATTGAAATTGCTTGTGAGCAAATGAAAGCTGCAGGTGCAAAGCGTGCCTTGGTATTACCAGTAGGTGGTGCCTTTCATTCACCCTTAATGAACCCTGCAAAAATTGAATTAGCCGCAGCCATTGAAGCCACTATATTTAACACACCTATTTGTCCAGTATATCAAAATGTGGTTGCTACTGCAGTCACTAACCCTGCAGAAATTAAAGAAAACTTAATTGCACAATTAACCGGAGCAGTGAAGTGGACACAAACCGTTCAAGCCATGGTAGCCGACGGCGCCACTCATTTTACCGAGGTAGGCCCAGGTAAGGTTTTACAAGGTTTGGTGCAGAAAATATATAAGGAAGCTATGGTAGATGGGGTAAACTAAGATTTGACACTAATACTAGAATATAGTGCAGCCTCCCAAGCAATCTTGAGGGGCTTTTTTCGTTGTTATTTTATGGAGTTATATCTATATATATTAAGAATAAATATAATATTTTAATCATATTGAAAAACAGGATTCTATATATTATTTTGGGGGTGATGCTTCTTTCTGTGAAGGGGGTGGGGCAGTTGGTTAGCCAAGCTTCTGGAAATGCATATCCATCAACAAATTGTGGATTTGTTTTAATATCAGCAGATAAGCAGACTTTTTCAGCTGCTGATTTTTTTAAACTATCATACTCAGTTGATAATAGTTCATATGTTGACGTTGGTTTGTATGTTTATGGAACTAATGCTGTTGCTAATTTAACAGGATATTATAAAGTAAATTTTTATAATGGTTTTAGTTTAATAGGATCATCTACAAATAATATTCGAATTTCTATTAGCCCTTTGCCAAATATAGCTATATCGGAGACAGATGTATCAGGAGTGAATGTAAATGATAATACAATATGTGTTGGAGGTTCATCAATATTAACAGCTAGTGGTGCTGTGACCTATTTATGGAGTACTAGCGAAGTAACGTCTGCGATTACTAAATCACCAATAACAACCACTACATATTCTGTAACAGGAACAGATGCAAATGGCTGTCAGAATAGTGCATCAAAATTAATTACAGTTAATGCTTTACCAGTAATTAATAGTTTAATGGACACCACTAAGGTTTGTGGTACAAAAACTATTTTAGATGCTGGCGCAGGGTATTCAAGTTATTTATGGAGCAATGGATCAACGGCAAGATATATTAGTACAGATGTAAGTCAGAATTATTTTGTAACCGTTACAAATTCATCATCATGTTCAAGTATCGACTCTACTTTTTTAAGCATAGTGGATGCTAAGTTATTTAATAGCGATACAACAATTTTAGCTGGAGCATCCGTTAACATCAATACACATGGAATTTTAAACAGTGCGGATCGTGCTGTGCTTTATGATTTTACAAATGCGAATGCATTAAATGATTTTGTTACTTTAACAACTTCTAGTGGAACAGTATCAATAACTACAAGTGGCGAAACAGGTAAAGGGGTTGAGCTAGTACGAGCAAGTAATTGTTGTAGTGACGCAGAGATGAAAACAACTAGAGAAAATTTTGGTTATGGAACATATGAAGTAGATGCGTATAGTGCATCTGGGATTGCCGATCAGAGCTTTGGTATTATGGAACAATCAGGATCTTGGGTGAATAGGGTTTTAAATATTGGAACTAGGCCAAAAGATACCGATAACCAAGGATGGGATGTAATTTTTAAAGGTATTAACATTGCTTCATCAAATACTAGCCCTGTTAGTAATGGTACATGGTACAAGATAAAGGTATACATTACGCCAACGACATTGAAAGTATGGTTGAATACCACAGTAATTTTTGATGGTCCATTACCATCTGCCATTACTAATCCAAGGGGAGCCATTAGAGTGGGCGCCTACGATGTGAGTAGGTATGATAATATAAAATATACACCGCTCCAAGAATTATCCTATTTGTGGTCTACTTCCAGCACGAATCAAAATATTACAGTAACACCCACTGTTACTTCAACTTATCAATTAAAAGTTACCGATCAAACCACCACTTGTAATACCTCCGTGGATATTAGAGTATTGAAAATAAATATTACAAATGCTGATGCAAGTATTTGTAATAACACGACTCAGACATTATATATTGATAGTTCATTCTCTAAATATGCAAGTTGGCAGACAAAAAAACCGGGTATAGAATTTTATAATATAAAAAAAGATTTAAACGGTAATTTGTATGCATTGCCTTCTTTAAACAATCAGAAAATTTATAAAAGTATTGATAGGGGTGAAACCTGGAACCAGATGGCAGGTTTTCCAAGTTTAGGAAGTACTAATTTCATGGCATTAGGGGTTGACCAAAACAATGTGATTTACGCTTCAACTAATAATAATGGAATTTATAAATCTATTGATGAAGGCGTTACTTGGACACAATTGCAAGATTTTGGAGGGGGGTGCGGCCCAATGGATATTTTATTTGGCAATAACTATTCAATACTAACTGTAAAAGGTTTTAACCGGGGTATTTGGTCTTCTACTGGAGATCTTTTTAGTTGGCAACAAAAAGTTGGAGGTTTTGACCCCAACACTGTAACCCAAGATATAAACGGAAATCTATATGCTGGTGGCAATAGTGGTGGCGGGAAGGAATTATATAAATCTTCAAATTTAGGTGCAACTTGGTCAAAAATTTCTAGTTTATATGGAGTTCAAATTATCAGAGCCGATAGTAATGGAAAAGTTTTTTTAACTGAAGGAGGAAATAATCCATTATTTGTAAGTAACAATCAAGGTACAAGTTTTACACAAATAAATACTTTGAGTCTTCCTAATAGTGGTATTTCATATCCTGAAGATATTTTATTTACAAAAAATAAAATGTTTATTACAAAAGGTCAAGTTTATTATTCAAAAGATGATGGAGCAAACTTTACAAAATTAGATAAAATAACTTTTCCAACAGCGGGAACTTTTAATTATGGTCCGGGGGGAGCTCCTAGTGGTAACTATGGCGATTCAACAAACCGAATGGAAATGATTGGCAATAGATTATTTGTGGCAAGTTTGGATGGAATAAAATTTATTGATATTGATAATTTGAATACTACTGTAACATGGTCAACAGGAGAAGTAGGTAATAAAATTGTAGTGAATCCTATTTCAACATCACCAGGCAATACCGTCACTTACTCTGCAACTGTAAGCTATGGTGCAATAACTGGGTCAGATCAAGTCACTTTTACATTACCAACCAAACCCACCATTACAGCATCAGGAGCAACTACTTTTTGTCAAGGGGGGTCGGTAATATTAACAGCAAATTCTAGCCCAGCAGGGGTTTATTCCTATACTTGGCAAACTGGGGCAACTACACAAGGCATTACTGTTACAAGCGCAGGTTCTTATAGTGTTACAGCTGTTAATTCAATTGGATGTTCAGAAACATCAACGCCGACAATTATAACAGTAAATGCATTACCAGCAGCGCCTACTGCAAACTCGGTTTCTTTAAATTATAATGGTTTGCAACAAACTACGCCCGATTTGATTCCTCCTTCTGGCCAAAGTATTTCATGGTTTACTTTACCTGTTGGTGGTGTTAATTCATCGAAACCACAAGGTATAAATGTAGGGACTTATAATAGTTATGCAAATGCAATTATAGATGCAACAGGTTGCATAAGTTCATCAAGAACGCTTGTATTTTTAACAATAACAAAAAAGTCAATTACAATTACAGTTGACGCTGGACAAACAAAAATATATGGCGCTGCGAATCCTTCGACATATACATATGGAGTAAGCCCATCACTTACAGGGTTAGCTGCTCTAAATGGGACATTAACAAGGGTATCTGGAGAAAGTGTGGGCACATATGCGATTGAGCAAAATGATTTAACAACTGCGAACAATCCAAACTATACAATAAGTTATGTTGGAAATAATTTTACGATAACAAAGAAGGCATTAACAATAACAGCAGACAATAAAACAAAATTTTATGGAGCTGCTAATCCAATATTTACTTATACTTATTCGGGTTTAGTAAATGGAGACCTAGCCACTTTCACTTGGCCAACTATTATTACAACAGCCCTTCCAAACTCTCCAGCAGGAACATACCCAATTATTCCTTCTGCAGCAACTGATCCAAACTATACTATTACTTATGTTGATGGTATTTTAACGGTTACTAAAACAGCATTAACTATTACAGCAAAGCCTCATACTATTTTATATAATGGAACAAATTATAGTGGTGGTAATGGAGTTATTCTTACGGGAATGGCAACTGGCGAATCCATTAGCAACTTGACTGGTACATTAAATTATAAGGGTACATCACAAGGCGCTATAAATGTAGGTACTTATACAATTATACCTGATGGATTGATTTCGCCTAATTATAACATAAACTATGTAGGTGATAATTTAGAAATAAAAAAAGCAATACTTAATGTTGTTGCAGGGGATCAATCTGTAAATTTTGGAACTGAATTGGCTAAAATTTTAAGCGATGCAGTTTATTCCTATACTGGTTTAATGGGAGCAGATAATGTTTCCGCCATTATAGGAGCTGTAAGTTATTCAACTAACTATACGCCTTTGACTTCTACTGGAAGTTCTGGAATATATCTTGAGCCAATTATTATAGGGTTGAGTTCTACTAATTATGATATTATAGCAGTAAAAGGAGTCATCACAATTACGGCACCTCCGGCTTCCCCCGTCTTCCAAATGCCCAATGCCTTTACACCCAATAGCGATGGGCATAATGATACTTTTAAAATTATTCAAAATGGGTATGTAACTAGTATCATAAGTTTTAGAATTTTTACCAAATCAGGTAAACTTATTTTTAGTGATAAAGATGGTGCTTGGGATGGAAGATACGCGGGTGTTATGCTAGATTCGGATGTATATATATGGATTGCCGACTTTATGAATAAAAACAATGTACAAGAACATTTAACAGGAACCGTTCTTTTATTAAAATAGATAATGCAAAACAAATTTGAATAAAAAGCCCATTATATTATTATTGTTAATTGTTTTTGCGGTAAATATTTATGCGCAGCAAGGAATTATTTTATCTCAACCCTATATAAGCTCACAACTATTAAGTCCCGCATCAGTGGGTAGTGGTATTTATGAGCAGCGTATTCAAAGCAATCTTAAATCCCAATTTTTAGATGGTAATAATTTATATAGAACCTTGGTTTCAGGATGGGATAGCCGTTTTAAAAAAGCCGACCCTGAACAAAAAAATTATTTCGGTATAGGGGTACAAGTTATTTCAGACCAAGCTATGGCAGGGGTGATTAATTCTAATTATATCACACTCGCTTCTGCTTATCATCTTTTCTTAGATGATAATTTAAAAAATGAACTTTCTTTAGGTTTGGGTGTAACTTATGGTCAAACCTATTTAGATAAATCTAAACTTCGTTTTGGAGAAGGCTTTAATATCGATGGAACTTATACCGATGCTAACTATGATTATTTAAATAGCATCAAGCCTTTTCCTAATAATTTTTATTTTAATACAGGCCTACTTTTTACAAGGCATACTGAAAATAATTTTATACAAGGTGGTCTTACAGCCTCTTTTTTATCAAGACCCAAAACATTAGTACTTAATGTGGATACAGCCTCCGGAATGAAGTCTTCTGCCTTTTTTAATTATGAAAAGATCTTAGAAAATGGAAATACTATTATGACCCATCTTGCTTTTTCTAATAAAAATGGATTGAATCAAGCAGTGGTAGGGGGTTTGTATAGTTTTCCTTTTAAAGACAAAATGGATAAAGTAAATCGTATTTATCTTGGCTGCTTTGACCGTTTAGGCGAAGCAATTATACCTAGTGTATCTATTATGATGGATAAATACAGTTTTGGCTTAAGTTATGATATATATAACAACGACTTATCGGGCGCTAATCTAAAACAAAATGGTTTTGAAATTGCACTATCTGTTTCTTTAGGTAAAAAAAGAAATGATTGGATGCGTACTATCTTCGATTAAAAATGAATGGCGCAGTTAAGCCACTCGGGGTCGAAGCTGGCATTATATTTTTTATAAAAATTGATAGCAGGCTCGTTCCAATCTAGTACCTGCCAGTTCATTCCTACAAATTTTTTAACTTTTGCTTCTTGTATCAATGCATCAAATAATAAACTGCCTATTTTCTTACCGCGCATTTCTTCTGTTACTAATAAATCTTCTAAATACATTCTTTGACCTTTCCATGTTGAATAACGCACATAGTATAAAGCCATACCCACCACTACACCACTTACTTCTGCTACAAAGGCCCACCAGACTGGCTTTGGGCCAAATCCGCTTTCTTCAAAATGAGTTAGGGTAACCGTAACTTCATCGGGTGCTTTTTCATACACCGCTAGTTCTTGAATAAGCTCTAATAATCTAGCACAATCTTTTTTTTCAGCACGGCGTATTATAATATCCATCAGAAGAATTGATTATTGGTAAGAATTAATAATAAATTAAATTTTAGAAAGGGCTTGTGCTAAATCGGCTTCTAAGTCCTCGTAGTTTTCTATACCTACACTCATTCTTATTAAACCATCGCTAATGCCATATTTAATTCTCTCTTCTCTAGGTATGCCAAAATGCGTCATACTAGCAGGATGAGAAACCAATGTATCTACTGTGCCTAATGAAACGGCTCGGGTACATACTTCTAAGGCGTTTAAAAATTTCTTACCTGCTTCAATACCGCCTTTTAATTCAAAACTTATTAATGGCGCATGTTGTTTCATTTGCTTGGAAGCAATGGTATGATCGGGATGAGAACTCAAACCTGTATAATTTACTTTCTCAATAGCTGCATGCTTGTCTAAAAATTGAGCCACTTTAGCTGCATTGCTGCAATGTCTTTCCATTCTTATTTCTAAAGTTTTCATGCCCTGTATTAATAAGTAGGAATCAAATGCATTGCTATTGCCTCCTAATAATACATGCCATTTCCAAACCTTGGTATTCATAAATTCTAAGTCTTTTCCTAATAAGACACCATTTAAAGCAGAGCCATGTCCGTTTAAAAATTTAGTAGCTGAATGAAAAACAAAATCGGCGCCTAGGGCAAATGGTTGTTGTAAATAAGGAGTGGCCACTGTATTATCTACAGAAACTTTGACACCATGCGCATGCGCAATGGTGCAAATGCTTTCAATGTCAACGCACTGTAAGGTAGGATTAGCTGGGGTTTCCAAATGAATTAATTTCACAGCCTTATTTTCTTCTAAAGTTTGTTTTAATAAGGCGCTGTCTCTTACATCAATTAAAATTGTTTTAATACCTGCCTCAGTTAAAAGCTTTTGCATGAGTTCTTGCGTGCCACCATATAAAGAGAAATGAGATATTAAAGTATCGCCTGCACTTAAGTTACTTAAAAACAAAGTACTCATAGCGGCCTGACCACTTGAATGAAGTAATGCTTTTAATTGAAGAGGTTCTCCTTTTTCATTGGTTAAACCATGTGCTTCTAATGCTTCTAATGTTTGTTCAGCTGCAGCAAATGTGGGGTTACCCCATCTTGTATATAATTTTGTTTTATCTGTTCCTTTAAAACGCTCCATACCTTCTTCAGCAGTATCAAAAGTAAAAGTTGAAGTGGCGTATATAGGAGTGGTATGAGATGAATTATTATTTTCTTTAGCTGCCGTATGCAACGTTAAAGTGCTAATACCTTTAAATTTTTTATTTTTCATATTCATTTTCATTTTATTTTTTTACTCTTTTTAAATATACATTAATAAGCCCACTTAATCCATGCAGCACCCCAAGTAAATCCTCCACCAAAAGCAGCTAGGACTAAATTATCTCCTTTGTTTAGTTGCTTTTCCCAATCCCATAAACAAAGTGGAATGGTGGCGGCTGTTGTATTTCCGTACTTTTGTATATTAATCATTACTTTTTCCTTTGTAAGGCCCATTCTATTCGCGGTGGCATCAATAATACGTAAGTTAGCCTGATGCGGCACTAGCCATGCAATATCATCGCCCGTTAATTTATGTTTTTCCATTAGCTCGGCACTTACATCGGCCATACCTTTCACCGCAAACTTAAATACAGGTTGTCCATCTTGAAAAGCATAATGTTCTTTAGCCATTACTGTTTCAAAACTTGCAGGTTTTAAACTGCCGCCCGCTTTTAGATTTAAATATTTTCCTCCACTTCCATCGCTTTTTAAAATAGCATCTTGAAAACCTAAACCATCGGTACTCGGTTCTAATAAAACTGCCCCTGCGCCATCGCCAAATAAAATACAAGTGGCTCTATCGGTGTAATCAATAATGGAACTCATTTTATCTACACCCACTACAATTACTTTTTTATACCTACCCGTTTCAATAAAACTAGCGCCAGTAGTTAGTGCAAATAAAAATCCACTACAAGCGGCGCTTAAATCAAAACCAAATGCATTTTTCGCTCCTATCTTATCGCCCATTAAATTAGCGGTTGAAGGAAAGGGCATATCGGGGGTAACAGTGGCACAAATAATACAGTCAATTTCTAAGGGGTCTAGTTTTTTCTTTCGAATTATATCTAGTATTGCTTCTGTTCCCATATCGGAACTTGCTTTACCTGCTTGGCGCAGAATTCTACGCTCCGAAATACCTGTTCTAGATTTAATCCATTCGTCGTTGGTATCTACCATTTTTTCAAGGTCGAAATTGGTTAGTTTAGTTTCTGGAACATATCCTCCAACAGCAGTTATGGCGGCTCTCAAAGTAGGCGTCATAGAATATCATTTAGTTTAGCTTACAAATATCCGAAAATTTGCTTAAGAATTGGTTCAAATACCCATTTTTCGTTGCTTATTTGTTAATTTTGAACGTATTATGATAGCATTTCTACAAGGCCAATTTGTTCAAGTTACACCTGCCAAACTTATCGTTGATGTGGGGGGCGTAGGGTATGAAGTAAATATAAGTTTACATACCTATGAAGCCATTTCAAAAAAGGAAAAAGGAATGCTGCATACTTACTTACATATTACTGAAAATGCACAAGTACTTTTTGGTTTTTACGAACAGCAAGAAAAGGAATTATTTCTTCAATTAATTAGTGTTTCGGGGGTAGGCGCAAGTACGGCAAGAATGATGTTGTCTGGTATGCGCCCCGATGAAATTATTAGAGCCATTGTACAAGGTGAAGCAAGGCAATTAGAACAAATTAAGGGTATTGGAAAAAAATCGGCAGAAAGATTAGTACTTGAATTAAGAGACAAGCTTTCTAAGATGAATGTGGCTAATAATCCGAATGGAGGCTTTGCTTTAACGAACAAAAATACCCCACATCAAGATGCAGTGCAAGCCTTGGTTTCTTTAGGCATTCAAAAAGCCGTTGCAGAGAAAGCGGTTGACAAAACTATACAGGCAGAGGGTGCTGAAATGAGTTTAGAATCATTGATTAAGGCAGCCCTTAAAAACTGTTAATTTAAAACTTCAACTTTTTTCTTTGAAACTTTTGCAAACAATTTTATTGTCAGGCTTATTGCTTCTTTGGGGGAGTGAATTGTTAGCGCAATCAAAAGCTTTGCAAGTTCCCTTCAAAGATACCGTTGTAAATAAAAAAACAAAGGACAGCCTTAGAGTTAATTACGGTAGAGACAGTTTGCATTACACCATTAAGGATAGAAGAGGCGATTTTTTATCACAACCTAGTAATAACCCATTTGACTTATCGGATACCAGCGTCGTTAAACGCAGAGTCGATTACGATGCTGCTACTAAATCCTATTCCATTGCCGATTTAATTGCAGGCAAGGCTCAAAGACTGCCGTCTACATTAACTTTTGATGAGTTTTGGAAATTAAAAACGGCTAAAGATGAGCAGGCTTATTTTATGCAAAGGGCTAATTCTTTGGGAACCTTGAATCGTAAAATGAGTAGGCCTAAAACAAAAGTGTATGATAGTTATTTTGATAGGTTATTTGGAAAAACAGGATCTGATTTAAAAATAGATATAAAACCGGTAGGTGAAATTAATATTAAAGCGGGGTATCAAGGTCAGGTAGTTGATAATCCCACTTTACCCGAGCGGGCTAGAAAAAATGGCGGTTTTGATTTTGATGCGAACACCAATTTTAGTATGAACGCCAGTATTGGTGATAAGTTAAAGTTTCCTATTAACTTAAACTCTTTATCCAATTTAGGTTTCGACAATCAAATTAAATTAAGCTACAAGGGTAAGAAAGATGAAATTGTAAAAAGTATTGAGGCAGGAAATATTAATTATATTTCGAGAAGTACTTTAATACCCAGCACGCAAAATTTATTTGGAGTAAAAACACAATTACAATTTGGAAAATTATTTGTGACAGCGGCCATTGCAAATCAGAAGTCGCAAAGACAATCAATGAATTTACAAGGAGGTGCCACTACACAGCGTTTTCAAAAAAGATTAGACGACTATGAAGAAAACCGCCACTTTTTACTAGCACAACATTTTAGAAAAAACTACAATAAGGCAATGGGCACTTTGCCCATTATTAATTCTCAAATTCAAATTAAAAGAATTGAGGTTTGGGTAACGAATAGAAATGGTCAAACCACCAATGCAAGAGATGTGGTAGGCTTGGTAGACTTAGGCGAGCGTTTTCCTGGTAAAAAGCAGTGGGAAGAAGTTTCAAGACGAGATACATTACCAGATAATGGAGCCAACCAATTATATGCTAAAGTAATTAATAACCCGCTAGCAAGAAATCCTGCCGGGGTTTCTTCTGTATTAACTGCCGCAGGGCTTAGATCAGCAGAAGACTATGAACGCACATTTGCAAGAAAGTTAACGGAGAATGAATATTTTTTCAATCCACAAATTGGATTTTTATCTTTAAATATTCCATTACAACCCGATGAAGTTTTGGGAGTGGCTTATCAATATACTAATAATGGGAAACTGTATCAGGTGGGTGAGTTTTCAGAAGGCATTGCCCTAGACCCCAATAAAGGAGTACAACAAATTTTATATTTAAAATTATTAAAAGCTACTACACAAAGAACCGATTTACCTATTTGGAACTTAATGATGAAAAACGTGTACTCATTAGATTTATTCGGTTCTATTCAACAACAAGACTTTCAGTTAAACTTAATGTATGAGTCGCCAGGTAATGGTTTAAAAAGATATTTACCTAATTCAGATGCGCCTGTAAGAGGTTTATCCTTAATTAAAATTTTAGGTTTAGACAGGTTAAACAATAGAAACGACCCACAACCCGATGGACAATTTGACTATGTAGAAGGCTATACGGTACTGTCTAAAATGGGCCGAATCGTACTTCCTTATTTAGAACCTTTTGGGGAAGACTTAGAGAAGCTTGCATTTTCAAGTGCTGAAATGTTAGCTATCAAAGAAAAATATTTATACAAAGAATTATACACTAAAATAAAATCGGAAGCACAAACTTATACTAACTTAAATAGGTTTATAATGGAAGGCCAAGTAAAAGGAAGTGCAGGAGGTGCGGAGATTAGTTTAAACGCATTCAATGTTCCTCCAGGTTCGGTAAGTGTGAGAGCAGGTGGACAAATTTTAAAAGAAGGTATTGATTATTTAGTAGATTATGGTTCGGGTACGGTAAGAATTATTAACTCAGGTATTTTAAGTTCTAATATTCCGGTGAATGTTTCTTATGAAAATAATTTAGGATTTGGTTTTCAGGAAAGAGGATTTAGAGCTCTTCGTTTAGATTACATGCAGAGTAAAAATTTCAACTTTGGTGTATCAAGTTCTAGATTAAGTGAGCGTCCTTTTTTTACTAAAACAAATTTTGGATCAGATCCGATTAAAAACTCCATGTATGGTTTTGATTTTAATTATAGAGCAGAGCTCCCTGGTTTAACTAGAGCCTTAGACCGCTTGCCTTTTTATCAAACAAAAGCAAAGTCTTCTATCACAGCCTATGGAGAAGCAGCTTACTTACAACCGGGTCATGCGCAACAAATAGGGAAGGCAGGTAGCGGTGTGGTTTACTTAGACGATTTTGAATCGACAAGAACCAATATCGATTTACGTTTTCCATTTACCGCCTGGGCCCTGGCTTCCACTCCCATGGATAAATTTAAAGAAGGTAACTTATCGGACAATATTGACTATAATAAAAATAGAGCAAGAATAGCTTGGTATACTATTGAACCTACCCTGCAAGATAAAAACAGTTCCAATAACCCAATAAGTAGTAATCTTAAAGCATTAAGTGATCCAAGAGTGCGTCAGGTATTTACCAATGAATTATTTCCCAATAAGACCACTAATATTACCGATGTGCAGTTGCCTACTTTCGATTTAAGTTATTATCCAAGAGATAGAGGCCCGTATAACTATAATTATGAGGGTAGTGAATTAGATGCGGCAAGACCAGGAAAATTTAATAAAGAATCGGCTTCTAAAAAATGGGGTGGTATTATGCGTGCCTTAGACCAAACCGATTTTGAAACCAGTATAATTGAGTATGTGGAATTTTGGGTGCAAGACCCGTATATAAAATCATCTGCTACCAGTGGTAAATTAATTTTGAACTTAGGAAATGTAAGTGAAGATATTTTGCGCGATGGCCGACGCTTTTATGAAAATGGAATGCCTACACCTACCATTCCTGCCAGTGTAGATAGTTCTACCTGGGGAAGGGTGCCTACCAATCCTATTCAAGTAACTAATGCATTTAGTAATAATGCTGAAGATAGAAAATACCAGGATGTAGGTTTAGATGGTTTAACCGATAGTTTGGAAATAAAACAAAGAGCCGATGTTATTGCGAAATATAATTTAACAACGGCCACTGAAATAGGTAAGCAATTTTTTGCCGATCCTAGTGCAGATAACTATGTATGGTATAGAGATGCTAAATATGATGCAAACAAAGTGGACATATTAGGTAGGTATAAATATTTTAATAACCCACAAGGGAATTCCTCTTTAGCAGGTACGAGTGAATTCAGTACTGCGGCTACTTTGCTTCCCGACAATGAAGACTTAAACAGAGACAATACTTTAAATGAAACAGAAGCTTATTTTGAATATGAAATTCCATTAGATAAAGGCCGTATTGGTGGAACCAGATACGTGACAGATACAAAAATAGTGAATGTAACAATAGCCGATGGCACACCTAGTTCAGAGAACTGGTATTTATTTAGAGTACCCATAAAGTCTTATTCAAATACAGTGGGTGGTATAAGAGACTTTAAGTCGATTCGCTTTTTAAGAATGTATTTAACAGGCTTTGAAGATTCTATTACACTTCGTTTTGCTAAATTAGATTTAGTCCGTAATCAATGGAGGCAGTATGCCAATGTGGTTGACTATAATGAACAGTATTCACCTTTAACCGATTTAACAGGACTAAATACACTTGCCGTAAGTGTAGAGGAAAATAGCAGTAGGGTGCCAGTTAATTATATTATTCCTCCAGGTATTGAGCGTGTACAATTATTAAGTAATAATGGAGTGAACTTGCTGCAAAATGAACAAGCCTTGTCTATACAATTAAAAGGTTTAAAGCCGGCAGGCAGAGCAGGCGCTTCGCCAAGAGGGGTTTTTAAAACAATGAATGTAGATGTAAGGCGCTATGGAAGACTCTCCATGTTTTTACATGCGGAGAACATACTTAATAGTGTAACTAAAATTAATGACGGCGATTTAACAGCCGTTATTCGTATGGGTCAGGATTTTCAAAATAATTTTTATGAGATTCGCATACCTCTTCGCGTAACTAAGGGAGAGTTAAATGGTAAAGTAGTGGCCGATTCGGTATGGCCAGCTGACAACGAATTAAATTTAAGTTTAAGCGATTTAATTGCACTTAAAATGGAGAGGGATAATAATTCAAAATTAGGTGCAGGATCTTTATATGGAAAAGATTTTGGTAGACAGCGGTATACTGTAAAGGGTTCTCCTAATTTAGGAGAGATAAGAGGCGTATTAATTGCGATTGAAAATACCAAGGCTTCAAGTGCCGTGGATGCAGAAGTGTGGATCAATGAATTAAGATTATCAGAGTTGGATGAAAGAGGTGCCTGGGCTGCATTGGGTAGAATGGATTTGGTATTAGCCGATTTAGGAACCATATCTATTTCCGTAAATAAACGTACAGCAGGTTTTGGCTCTGTGGAACAAAAAATGAATGAACGCTCTAAAACGGGACTTACACAATTTGATATTGCTTCTACTATAGATGCTGGAAAATTATTACCTAAGCAAGTTAAAATTTCTTTACCAGTTTTTGCAAGCATTAATAGAACTACTGAAAATCCAATGTTTGACCCCTTTGATAAAGATG
The DNA here is from genome assembly GCA_007280515.1 of Sediminibacterium sp. Taxonomy (GTDB): domain Bacteria; phylum Bacteroidota; class Bacteroidia; order Chitinophagales; family Chitinophagaceae; genus Sediminibacterium. The sequence continues at coordinate 3,889 of QYPL01000028.1, read as the reverse complement.
TGTTGTATTCCGATAAAGTAAAAAATACAAAGGATGTATTTAGAAGAGACTCCATTGTAGCGGCCTCAGTTGACCAGACCACTATCAAAACTATCAACTTCACAAATGTGCGTGTGATGCCAGGTAAAAGGTCGAATATGTTTAGTATTAGTAATTTTGATTTTAGTTATTCTTATTCTCAATTGCAACAAACAAGCCCGCTTGTTGAATTAAATCAATTAACTAAACAAAGAGGAGCCATTAGTTATACCTTTAATAATAGAGTAAAAAGTATTGAGCCTTTCAAGAAAATTTTAAAAAATACTTCGCCATGGTTTGCTTGGATACGGGATATAAATTTAACACCTGCTCCAAGTTTAATTAGTTATAGAACTGCATTAGATAGACAGTTTGGTGAATTCACGCCAAGAATTGTAGGTTCAGATGGCTCAATAGACAAAGCAGAAACCACTTTCGATAAATACTTTACGATGAATCGTATATTTAATATGCGTTGGCCGCTCACTAGGTCGCTTAATTTAGATGCGACGGTGAATGTGAATTCAAGAATTGATGAGCCCAATGGAAAACTAGATACACAGGAGAAAAAAGATTCCTTAACAAGAATGTTACTTCGTGCGGGAAGAAATACATTGTATAATCAAAGAGTATCGATGCGCTACGATATTCCTACTTCCAAATTTCCTTTGACCGATTGGATATTGTCTAGTTATAATGTATCCACTAATTATAATTGGATAGGAGCAAGCAGGCTAGCAGAAGCCCTGGGTAATACCATTGAAAATACATTCTCTCAACAAATTAATGCGCAGTTTAATTTTGTTAGCCTTTATAGAAAATCAAAATATTTAAAAGCTTTCTTGTCGGATCAAAGATCGACGGGTGCCAGACCTGAAACCAATCCACTGTCTTCTAAAATATTAATGACCAAGGAGGAAGCCTTGGCGGGTATGAAGGGCAAGCAGCTAGATTCTACTTTAAAAAAATGGAGAGAGGCAAGAAGGTTAGAAAAAATTGCACAAAGAGTATTGAAAGCCAATGAGCCAGTAAATGTACCTGAGGGTTTAAAGCCTATTGCTAAGTTTTTGACCATGTTGCAAACAGCCAATGTTGATTATGCGGAGAATTATAATAGTAGACTTCCAGGTTATTTAAGTGGGGTACAGTATTTAAATAATGATTTTAGTGGACTAGCTCCTGGCCTTGATTATACTTTTGGAAGACAACCTGATAGTGCTTGGTTAAACAAACAAGAAAAGGATAACAAGTTTACCAGAAGTCCTGCATTTAATATGATTTTTAGACAGGGCTTTGAGCAAAGATTGACAGGAAGAATAATGTTAGAGCCTGTTAAAACTTTAATTATTGATGTAAATTTTAATAAAACTTTTACCAAGGAGTATACAGAGTTATTTAAGGATACCAATAGTTATGTAAATGTGTCAAGCCCTAGTTATGATAATAAAGTACACGCTAATCCTTTATCGGCGGGTGGTTTTAATATTAGCTATATTGCCTTGAATACTTTTTTTGATGTGCACGACCCTAATATTATTTCAACACAGTTTAAAGCTTTTGAAACTTACAGAACTACTATTTCAAAACGCGTAGCTGCAAACAATGGCTATTGGGCCGACCCTGCTATTGGAAAAAGTACTACTACAAAAGATGGTTATGCATCGGGTTATGGTAAATATGCGCAAGATGTTTTAATTCCAGCCTTCATTGCAGCTTATACAGGGCAGGATCCTAAAAAAGTAAGTTTATTAAATCAAAATAATTCAAGTATAAGGTCTAATCCATTTTCAGGTATGTTGCCTAAGCCTAACTGGACAATTATATTCAATGGTTTATCAAAGCTTCCAGTCTTGTCTGAATTATTTACCAATATTAGTTTAACACATGGGTACAATAGTAATTTATCCATGAATAGTTTTAATAGTTCATTGCTATACACCGATATTTATAGAAGAGGGGCTCCTTCCTTTAAAGACACTATTAGCGGTAACTACATTCCTTATTTCTTAGTGCCTAATATTACCATTAGTGAAAGAATGGAACCACTGCTTGGATTAAATTTAACTACCGTTACACAATGGTCGATTCGTTTTGAATACAAGAAGAGTAGAATTTTATCACTCAGCTTAGTCGACTATCAATTAAGTGAAAACAATAGTACTGAATGGGTATTTGGAACTGCTTTTCGTAAAAAAGGACTGAGGCTGCCATTTACAATTCCTGGTTTAAACAATAATAAATTAAGTAATGATTTAACCTTCAGGCTTGATGTTGCCACCCGCGATATGTTTAATAGTAATAGTAGGTTAGATCAATCCAACGCTTATGGAACCGGCGGTCAAAGAGAAGTAACGCTTCAGCCTTCTATTGACTATGTTTTAAATTCTAAAATAAATTTAAAATTCTTCTACGATAGAAGAAAAGCCACTCCTTATATATCTTCTTCACCGCCCATTACCAATACAAGGGCAGGGGTGAACATAAGAATTGCTTTATAGTAATGCTAATTATTCTATTTCTATAATTGCTATGCTTTTTTAAAGGCCCACTTAAACATTATTTTCCAGGTAACTTTTTTACCATAGAGTAAAATACCGGTACGATAAATACGCCCACTTAACCAAGTGGTAAAAATAAAACCTGACACTAGGCATAACATACTTAAAGCTAATTCCCAATAACTTACTGCACTAGGAACGCCATAGGCCACACGCGCCATCATGACCATGGGAGAACTAAAAGGAATCATACTGGCCCAAAATGCTATAGGCGTATTGGGGTTTTGTGTAACCATATTAGTAATGATATAAGAAAAAATGAGTGGCATGGTAATAGGAAACATTAAACTTTGAGCATCTTGCGGGTCTTCGTTGACTGTGCTACCTACTGCTGCAAATAAAGCTGCATAAAATAAATAACCTCCTATAAAATAAAATATAAAACAAAAAATAATTAAAGGCCAGTTAGCAGTAGAAATTGTATGTTGAAAATCGTAAATTCTTTTTGCTGATTCACTTGCTTGCATCATACCGCCTGCCATTTGTCCATTGCTTTGTTGTAAACTAGTTACCTGATGTTGAATATCAGCAGGCAAAAAACCTGCAGCAACGCTGGTTAAACTAATAATTAAAATTATCCATAATAAAAACTGAGTTAAACCCACAGCGCCAATGCCAATAATTTTACCCATCATTAATTCAAAAGGCTTTACGCTGCTAATAATAACTTCCGCAATACGGTTAGTTTTTTCTTCCATCACTCCTCGCATTACCATGGCGCCATAAATAAACATGGTCATATATATAAGTAAGCCACTCGCATAACCAATGCCCATGGCCAGCCCTGCATTACTTTCTTTGCTAGAACTGCCTTTGTCTTCATAGGCTTTTAATTCAGCTACTTGCGAGGCTTTGTGTATAGAATCTAAAATATTTTGTTGAATGCCCGCATCTTGTAACATTTGGTCCTCAATAGCGCTATTAATTCTGCTGCTTATACTTTCTTGTAACATTAAACCCATCGATTTTTTTGATCTAAGCACATAATCCGACTTTGTACCTTTCTCAAACTGAGGTAAAATTAAAATATCGGTATATCCTTTTTCGATATAGTTAGTGGTGTCTACATTACCCGGGAAGCTAAAACTAATTTGATTGGTATTTTTTAAAGAAGTTTTGATAAAGCCATTCGGGTCTATCACAGCAATTTTTCTATATTCTACCCCAGAAACAGAGAAGTAGATAGAGGCAGCTATTAAACCCACTATTAATAAGGGAGTTAAAAAAGTAAGAATTAAAAAACGCTTATTTTTTACCCTGCTAGTATATTCTCTTTGTATAATTAACCAAGTCTTATTCATCTTAATTTTTTT
>QYPL01000027.1 GCA_007280515.1 Sediminibacterium sp. | reverse complement strand
GGATCTGGTAAAAAAGAAAATAGTGCAATGAAACTAGCGCTTATGTTAATGGCAGGTTCTGCTTTGGTATTTGTTGGTTTAATGGGTATTTATTACAACACCAACACATTTGATATGGTGGAAATAAGCAAGATGGGCATTTCATTAGGTGTTCAAAAATTCTTCTTCCCATTTCTTTTCTTAGGCTTTGGCATATTTGCAGCTTTATTTCCTTTTCATACTTGGGTACCCGATGGTCACGCATCTGCACCCACTGCAGCCTCTATGTTTTTAGCAGGTATCTCCATGAAATTAGGCGGCTATGGTTGTTTACGCATGGCAGCTTTAATGCCCGATGCAGCACATAGTTATTCTTGGATCATTATTTTACTAGCAACTATTGCTATTATTTATGGTGCTTTTGCCACCATGATGCAAACCGATTTAAAATATATCAATGCTTATTCTTCAATTAGTCACTGCGGATTTGTGATTCTAGGAATTGGCATGTTGAATAAAACTTCCATTAATGGTGCTGTCATTCAAATGGTTTCTCACGGATTAATGACTGCCCTATTTTTCGCAGCCATTGGCATGATTTATTCCAGAACACATACCAGAATGGTAGCTCAATTAGGGGGCTTATTGAAAGTAATGCCATTTATCTCTACCGTATTTGTGATTGCAGGTTTATGTTCTTTAGGCCTACCAGGATTTAGTGGATTTGTAGCCGAGATGACTGTATTTATGGGCTCTTGGCAAAACCCAGATGGCGTTTATCGTGCTGCTACAGTAATATCTGCAGCATCTATTGTAGTGACTGCAGTATATATATTACGCGCCACAGGCAAAACCATTATGGGGCCTATTTCTGATGAGCATGCCTTATTAAGCGATGCTACTTGGAATGAAAAATTAGCAGCAGGTTTATTAATCATAGGAATTTTAATTATCGGATTGGCGCCATTTTTAATTAGCCAATTAATTATGCCTTCCACCGATTTTTTAATGATTAACATTGATAAAGCCATTACCCTTAAATAATTTAGCATAATGTCATCTAACATTTTTATATTACTAAGACAGGAACTTTTATTAAGCTTACTTATATTTATTTTACTATTTATTAAAATTGGTAAGGAAAGAAGCAACTTGAGTATTTTAAATTTAATCAATGGCTTATTGCTTGTCAATTTAGCAGCAGGTTTATTTGGCATGACTGAAGGTGGTATTTTCAATGGCATGTTCACCACCAATGCCTTTATTGTACTGGAGAAAAATATTCTAAACCTTGCAATGCTTCTTATATCCATGCAGTCTTACGCTTGGCTAAAAAATCACAAGCAGTTAGCTGAATTTTATTTATTGTTATTTACTTCATTGTTAGGTATGTTCTTTATGATATCTAGCGGCAACTTATTAATGTTCTACCTAGGCCTTGAAATGTCTACCATTCCTTTGGCTGCTGCAGCTAATTTCGATTTAGCTAAAAGAAAATCATCAGAGGCTGCAATGAAATTAATATTGTCTTCTGCATTTTCTTCAGGTATCTTATTAATGGGTATTTCCTTTTTATATGGCACAACGGGTACACTTAGTTTCGATGTATTAACGGCACATATTAGTAATAACCCCATGCAAATATTTGCAATTATTTTAGTGGTATCTGGTTTTACTTTTAAAATATCGGCAGTGCCTTTTCACCTATGGACAGCCGATGTTTACGAAGGCGCTCCAGTAGCAGTCACTGCTTTTTTATCGGTAGTGTCTAAAGCAGCGGTACTATTCACTTTCACCTCAATTTTATATAAAGTATTTACCCCTATTGCTACTGTTTGGTATAGTGTACTTGTGGTATTATCTATCGCTACTATTTTAATTGGTAATTTATTCGCTTTAAGACAAGATAATTTTAAACGCTTCCTTGCCTTTTCTTCTATTGCGCAAGTAGGTTTTATATTAATTGGTATATCTGGAAGCTCTCAGGTAGGTTCTGCTTCACTAGTTTACTTTGTATTAATTTATGTATTCTCTAACCTAGCTGCCTTCGGTGTAGTTTCAGTTGTAAGTGCTTTGGCGGGTAAAGAAACCATTTCAGACTTTAAGGGCTTTTATAAAACCAATCCCTTTTTATCTTGGGTATTAACCATTGCATTATTTTCATTAGCAGGGGTACCCCCTACAGCAGGCTTTTTTGGTAAATTATTTTTGATGATGGCAGGTGCCGCTAAAAATAATTATGGCTTAATCATATTTGCTTCTTTAAATATGGTGGTTTCTTTCTTCTACTATTTAAAAGTGGTAAAAGCCATTTTCATGGAGGAGAACGAAACCCCTATTCAAAAATTAAGCATTCCTAAAATTACACAGCTTGCTATGTATATCTGTATTGCAGGTATTATCGTTACAGGTTTAGCAAGTTTAGTGTACGATTATATTTATTCATTAAGTATTGGTATTTAAATAAAGTATTATGGCAATTAATAAGAACCACGAATTTGAAGACTTAGGAACAAGCAAATGTGCCATTGTAGAAAAAAATGCAAGTGCTGAGCGTGTAGAGTTTTTAAAAACTTTATTAGAGTTCAATAAATACGAAGTAGTGGTAGTGGATAGTCCTGCTCCAAAAGCGGCACCTGCTGCTCCGGTGGCGACTCCAGTGGAAGGTGAAGGGCCTGCAGCAGCTCCGGCGGTTCCAGTGGCATCAGCAGCTCCAATAGTTCCTCCAGCTCCCAGTACATTTACAATAGGTGTAACCGATGTATGTTTTAACGCAACCAATGCCATTTTTGGCCGTCAGTTAAAAACGACAGGTGGACATATTGTATCACTTGCTTATTGGCAAGAAAAAGAGTCGGTATCTAACGACGAACTTCCTTATTTTGATAATAAATAATTTATCTAAGAATCTATTGATAGGATTTGTAGCCACGCCGGGAATCGAACCTGGATTAAGAGCTTCGGAAACTCATGTACTATCCATTGTACTACGTGGCTGAAAAAACAAAATTAGGGAAAATAAATTTATTTACGACCGCCGTAAAAGCACCTTAATGGCTGCTGATAAAAATATGCGCGTAGGAAGGGAACGCATAATTTTTATATCCTCCATTATAGTAGAGGTATTGGATAAGAATTTAAACACAGTAGCCGCTTCATTCTTAGCAAAAATGCGTTTGAATATTTCTGCACCCTCCATTTTATGGTGAAATAAGACATCTAGTAAAACTGCATCATAAAATTGATGTCTTGTATTATGTATCTTGGTTTGAATAGGTAGTCCCTTCTCTAATTGCTCAACTATATTTTTACATTGCTCCTGAATAAACTGAAAAGCATAACCTGTACTTGCTTTAATGGCTGCACCTAATGCGCCAATAGTATAAATAGGCGCTTGGGTAGAAGCTAATTCAATTTGCGTCATAGGAATGGCGCCGATTTCTTGGTGTGTGGTTCTATAATTAATACCAGGAAACTCTTTGGCTAAATAAGTATCCAAAACTTTATCATATTCAGTAGTAGCCAAAACATTTTCTGAAAATATAGTATACTCTACCAAGACTTCTGTTTCATTTAGAGGCAATTGATACATAAAGGCAGTGGCCCCTTGCTGAGGCACATTAAAATCCATCAGCTTCGCGATAGCTTTATTAAATACTGGTTTTTCAAATTCCACTACCCTGCCTTTAAAATGTTGCCATAAAAAAGGGGCTTTATTATTGGAAGAAGTACCGGACTGTAATGAGTTAGAATAAGCAGCAGCGGTATTTAATTGATTCATTTGAAAAGGTAATAAACTAGAAAAAACATAGGCTCCAATGGCAGAACCACCCTCCCATTCTACTTTAGCGATCTTGTTTATACTTTCTTTACTACTCATATTTTCTTTACTATTTATATTTTTACTACTATTTTCATTGTTCGCATTAATAGCATTGGATGTACTCAACGAATCTAGCACTGAGATACCCGTTATAGTAGCTTCCTGAAAATGAATATTCGATTTTAATTTCGAGTTGCTAAGAATGAAATTATAAAAATCAATTCCCTGTATCATTTTATAAGAAAAGGGGGAAGTGGGCAATTCTTTATCAAAGCCTTGAGCATGAATAGAAATAGTGTCCCAACTATTTTTAACTAAGTTTTCAAAAGCACTAGCGTCTTTGTTCCAAAAGCACCAAGTTCGGTCATTGGTCTTATTGAATGACTTATCAATAACTAAAATAGACTTGGTAACTAAACTTGAACACTGCATTAAATAATGCAATAAAGATAATCCCGCCCCTCCGGCTCCTGCTATAATATAATCGTAGCTTGCTACTTCAGTATTAGTATGTGTAGCATTACTCATTGCTTTGTATAGCTTCGTCTCGGCGTACTTTATCCCAATATTTTTTAGCAACGATTAACATACCAAAACTTTCACTCTCTTCTTTGTTCAAATGCTTATGATGCATTTTATGTGCCCAACGAATGGCTTTAATATAACGACTATTGGATTTAGTAAACCACTTGATTCTTTGGTGTATAATAACTTCGTGCACAATAAAATAAGCAAAGCCATACATGGCTACACCTGTTCCTATACCCGCTATCCATATTGGACCTACAAAATTACCATAGAAAATGCAGGCCATACTTGGAATGGCAAATATTAAAAAGAAGGCATCGTTCTTTTCAAGAAAATGTCCAGTGGGCTGATGATGGTCTTCATGTAAATACCATAAAAAACCATGCATTACATAACGGTGGGTTAACCAGGTAATCCCTTCCATAACGCAAAAAGTAAGTAAGGCCACTAATATAAAAACCATAAAATCAACTTTTTTATTTATTAAACAAATTTACTATAACAAATTCAACTGACTGCGTAATGTAGCCTTGGCTACGATAAATAATTTTCCTGGTGTAGGAATTCTAATTCTTGCTTTTAAAATAGCCTCCGGATGCGTTTTCTTAATTTTTTTAAACAAAGAATAATAATATTTAAACGCTACATATACCCCAAACCTGGCTTTCAATGGTAGCATTTTAATACCCTTTAGTGCTTCTTCAAAATCGGCCTGAATATCGGCTTCGATCATTTCTTTGTCGGCTTGAGTAAATTTTGAAAAATTGCAGTTAGGAAAATACATTCTATCTAGGCCTTCAAAATCGGCTTTAATATCGCGTAAGAAATTTACTTTCTGAAAAGTAGCCCCTAAATGTTTTGCTGATGGCTTCAATTTTTCAAATTGGGCCATATCGCCCTCGCAAAAAATATGTAAACACATCAGTCCTACCACTTCCGCACTTCCATAAATATAAGTTTGATAAGTAGCTAAATCATATTGCTGCTTATTTAAATCCATTTCCATACTTACTAAAAATGCTTCTAATAAGGCAGGATCAATTTTATATTTTGAATAGGTTAATTGAAAACGGTGCAAAATAGGATTTAAACTAATACCTTGTTCTAAGGCTAAGTAAGTATCTTTTTTAAATTGCGTAAGCAATGTTGCTTTGTCAAATTCATGAAAAGTATCTACAATTTCATCGGCGAATCTTACAAAACCATAAATGTCATATATAGGCTGACGTAAGTCGGCATTAAGTAATTTAATAGCAGAAGAAAAACTAGAGCTATACATTAGCGTAGTTGTTTTACTGCTTAAGCCAGTGACTTCATTATATAGTTTTAAATCAGACATTTCTAGGTTGTAAATTTAGATAATTTTTTTCAATCAGCTCCGCTACCACTTCCCCGCTAATTAAACTAGGCGGCACCCCTGGACCTGGTACCGTTAATTGGCCCGTGTAATATAAGTTTTTTACCTTTTTGCTTTTACAAGAAGGCTTTAAAATAGCTGTTTGTAATAAGGTGTTCGCGAGGCCATAGGCATTGCCCTTGAAGGAATGATATTCACTCTTGAAATCAGACACTGCAAAGGACCTTTTATAGACAATGCTATCCGAAATGGATTGACCCCATCTTTGCTCTAAACGAACAATGAGTTCATTAAAATATTTATCTCGAAGTTCCTCGGTATCTCCTTCTAGGCCTGCAGCCACTGGAATTAATAAAAATAAATTTTCACTTCCCGCAGGTGCCACCGTAGTATCTGTTACCGAAGGTACAGAGGCGTAAAACAAAGGTTTTGTTGGCCAACTAGGTTCGGTATAAATTTCTTTACCATGGATAGCAAAATCGGTATCAAAAAATAAAGAATGGTGCGTTACCCCCGTTAGTTTTTTATTCAAGCCCACGTAATATAGTAATGAACTAGGTGCCATGGTACGTGACTCCCAATAACTATTAGTATAAGACTGATATTTAGGACTAATTAATTTTGTTTCAATATGATGATAATCGCCAGCGCCAATAACCACCTCAAACTCATAATGCTTTTGCTCGCCTGTCACAGTTGATTTGGTTAAACAAGATTTTGCAACTCCATTCAATACTTCAATTTGTAAGGCCTCTTCTCCAAAATAAAAGGTAACGCCTTCTGCTATAGCAGTATCATACATAGCTTGCACAATACTATACATACCGAATTCAGGATACCAAGTGCCTCCCTTGATATCGGCATAGTTCATTAAACTATATAAGGCGGGTGTATTTTGTGGAAGGGCTCCTAAAAATAAAACCGGAAATTCCATCAAAGTTTGAATATGGGGATGTTTGAAAAAACGAGCTATATGTTTTTTCATCGATTGAAATACATCTAATTTAAAAATGCCCTTGATTAAATCAATGTCTATGAATTCTTTTAATGAAATACTTGGCTGATGCACTAGTTTACCCACACCTATATCATATTTATATTTAGCTTCTTCCATAAACTGGTCCAAAGCCTTTGCAGCACCGGGTTCTACGCTTTCTAATAAAGCAGCTAATTCAATATAATTAGCAGGCATATCCCAATGGGTTTGATCAAAATAAACACGGTAAGAGGGGTCTAATCTTTTTAATTTGTAAAAATCAGAAACTTTTTTTCCAAAAGCTGCAAAATACCTTTCAAATACATCGGGCATCCAATACCAACTTGGACCCATATCAAATGTAAAACCTTGGGCTTCAAATTTTCTGGCACGGCCCCCTGGTAAAAGATGTTTTTCTATAACAGAAACTGACCACCCTTTCTTTGCTAAAAAAGTAGCTACTGACATGCCAGCAAAACCAGCACCAATCACTAATGCTTTTTTAGAAAGGGCCATATTTTAGTATCGTTGAATTTTCTGTTTTAATATTTTTCTTGCAAAGTGAATTCTACTTTTGATAGTCCCTAAGGGTTCATTTAATTCTTCTGCAATTTCATTATACTTATATCCTTCAAAATATAAATTAAAGGGCGTTCTAAATAATTCAGGCAAGTCATAAATGAACTGCTTCACTTCTCTCAAATTTAAGTTAGTCACTCCATCATTCAAAACCTTTGTTCGGGTTTGATCTATTAAAAAATCGTTGGGAGAATTATCCAATACCACCGACTGCTTTGCACGCTTACGATAATCATTGATAAAAATATTACGCATAATGGTGTACAACCAAGCTTTAATGTTGGTACCTACATTATACTTGTCTTTATTAGACAAGGCTCGGTACAAGGTTTCCTGAAATAAATCCTTAGCCGCTTCATGATCCTTGGTTAAATTAATAGCAAAGGGCTTTAGAAAATCGGCATTTTCAGTCAGTAATAGCGTGAATTCAGCGTTTGACATATAAGTCTGTTTAACTTTTGGATTACAAAACTAAACATAATTATACCCTCAAATGGTTTTTATGTTTAATTTTTTGATAAAATAATTAAACATTTCGGATTTGGTAAGTCTGGAAACGCTGCGTTGCACTTAAATAGAATATAACTAATTGATTAGCAATATTTTAAGAAAAGTCAAGGTTTTGAGTTAGTAAGAGTAGGACTTCGAAAATAGCTAGCTAGATAGAATTTATAAACTGAATGGTCTCGGATAAACTTCGTTTTACAGAGATATTGGAAGCTACTTGACCTTTGTAGTCTCGCACAATTTGACCTGATAAAACCACTGGAGAGCTTTTATTAATATGAGATAAACCATCTAAAAACTTATCCAATTTAAACTTCTTAGCTGGAGATGTGATATGACAAAATAAATAATCAGGTTTTGTTCTGCTCACTAAAAATTCAAGATCTATCATGGGTATGTTGGTTCCTAAATAATCAACATATATGCCATTTTGTTTTAATAAAAAATGTACATATAAAATACCCAATTCATGGTACTCTGCTTCAGGCAAAAATAAAACTATTCTCTTTGTATACTTATTTACTGGCATCAATTTTTCTATACCATAAATAATTTTCTGTCTTAATATATTGGTCGCAAGATGCTCCTGTGCTGGGTTGATACGTGTTGTCATCCATAATATACCCACTCTTTCTAAAAAAGAGAAGATGATTTCAACGATGGTTTTTTCAACGCCCTTCTGAGCAATATAATTATCTAGTTGTTGTTCAAAGGCTGGCATATTGAGTGAAACCATGTCTTTAATCAAATTGTTCACTACCCTTTCCTTCTGCGCGTCCAATTGATTAATGGTAAGAATTTTTTCTTCCATTTGCTCCGGACTCATCTTGTCAATGTGTGAAATCTTAAACCCGTATTTATTTAAAAACGATACGTTTAAAATGATCTTTAATTCAATGGCTGAATAGGTTCTTATATTCGTCTCAGTGCGAGAGGGTTGCAGGAAATTATAGCGTTGCTCCCATATACGAATGGTGTGGGCCTTAATCCCAGATATTTGCTCTAAGTCCTTGATTGAATATTTTGACATACCATATTAACAATATGTTTTTAAAATTGTTCATTTTTTGTTTAAGAAAACAGAAAATGCATGCAACAAACTAAAAAACTACGCTGTAGACCAGGAAAATCTACCTTTTTAACTGTCTAAGGTATTCCCCATAGCCACTTTTAGCATACTTATCGGCTAAAACTAGTAGTTGAGTCTTATCTATAAAGCCCATACGGTAGGCTACTTCTTCTATACAGCCTACTTTTTGGCTTTGTCTTTTCTCAATCACCCTTACAAATTCACAGGCATCGGCATAGGAGTCAAAAGTACCGGTATCCAACCAAGCGGTACCTCTATTCATAATACCCACTTGTAATTTCTTTTTTTGTAAGTATACCTTATTGACATCTGTTATTTCATATTCGCCTCTTGGTGAAGCTGGAATGTTTTTAGCAATTTCTACCACCTCGTTATCATAAAAATATAAACCAGGTACTGCATAATTGGACTTAGGTTGTTTTGGCTTTTCCTCTAATGAAAGTGCATTATTATTGGCATCAAACTCTACCACACCATAACGCTCTGGATCATTTACTTCATAAGCAAATACAGCAGCACCTTCTACATTATTAAATGATTGCACCAACTTACTAAAGCCTGCACCATAAAATATATTATCGCCTAATATTAAGGCTACTTTATCTTTTCCAATAAAATTAGCACCAATAACAAAGGCTTGCGCAAGTCCATTAGGCACTGCTTGCACTTCATAATGAAAAGAACAACCTATTTCAGCACCATCGCCTAATAATCTTTTGAATTGATCGCTATCCTCAGGAGTGGTGATGATTAAAATGTCCTTAATGCCCGCTAATAATAATACAGATAGTGGATAATAAATCATGGGCTTATCATAGATAGGCATTAACTGCTTACTGATACCCTTGGTAATAGGATACAACCTAGTACCTGATCCGCCTGCTAATATAATTCCCTTCATAGTTTTTTAATTTATAAAGAAGCCGCATATTCTGCAAAGCTTCCTAATGTTTTATCTTTTTCTGAAAATATTAATTCCGAAGTGGGTAATTTCCAATCAATGTTTAAATCCTTATCGTTATACATAATACCTACTTCATCGCCTGGCTCATAAAACTTGTCTACCTTATAAAAGAAAGTAGCCGATTCACTTAATACTACAAAACCATGGGCGAATCCCGCAGGTACAAAAAATTGTTTATGATTCTCTGCAGTAAGCTCAATGGTAAAATGTTGCCCAAAACTAGGCGAACCTTTTCTTAAATCTACGACTACATCTAATACCGCACCTTCCAAAACCCGTACTAGCTTAGCTTGTGCAGCAGCGCCTCTTTGCATATGCAAACCTCTTAATACACCTTTACTTGACCTAGATTGATTGTCTTGTACAAAAACCATATCTAATCCAGTGGCTGTATTAAAATCTCTTTGATTAAAGGTTTCAATAAAGTAACCTCTCGCATCGCCATGCACAGTATCGTGAATAATAAAACAATCTTTTAAGGGTGTAGCTTCTATTTTCATTCTTTGGATCTAATTGTATATTTATTTTATTTCTTGCTCTTTTATTTTTTATATAGAACTAATGAAAGTTCTATCAAATATTTATATCGAAAGGTTATCTGTTATTATACATTGAACTATAGTATGCCTGATAATTCCCACTAGTTACATTTTCTAACCAAGGACCATTGTTCAAATACCAGTCAATAGTTGCATCTAGGCCTTGCTCGAAAGTAACGGATGGGCTCCAGCCTAATTCTTTATTTAATTTAGTAGCGTCAATGGCATATCTGCGGTCATGCCCTGGTCTGTCTTTCACATAAGTAATTAAAGTTTCACTTTCTCCTTGGGCTCTTCCTAATTTTACATCCATTTGAGCACACATTAATTTCACAAGGTCAATATTGGTCCATTCATTGAATCCGCCAATATTATAAGTGTCTCCATTTTTACCTTCATGAAATATTAAATCAATGGCACGCGCATGGTCAATTACATATAACCAATCGCGGGTATACAAACCGTCGCCATACACAGGCAATGCTTTTTTATGGATAATATTATGGATAAATAAAGGAATTAATTTTTCTGGAAAATGATTGGGTCCATAATTATTAGAACAATTAGAAACTACATAAGGCAAGTGATAAGTTTCTCCGTAAGCACGCACAAAATGATCACTGGCCGCTTTACTTGCAGAATAAGGAGAGTTAGGATCGTAGGCAGTCGTTTCTTTAAACAAACCTTCCTTACCTAGGCTTCCATATACTTCATCAGTGGAGACATGATAGAAAATATGATTGCGATTTTTCTCCCAAGAACCATCATGTGCTTTTTCATAACTTAAATCGCCCTTCCAATATTCTTTAGCCGTATTTAATAAGTTCACTGTTCCAATGACATTGGTATACACAAAATCTAAAGGAGAAACGATGGACCTATCTACATGCGATTCCGCTGCCAAATGAATCACATCTGTAATAGCATGTTTTTCAAAAATGTCTTTTAAACTATCGGCCTCTAAAATATTGGCTTTTATAAAATGATAATTCGCAGCCTTTTCTATATCCTTTAAATTCTCCAAATTACCTGCATAGGTAAGTGCATCTAAGTTAAAGATTTGATACTGAGGGTATTTGGTCACCATTAAACGTACCACATGTGATCCAATGAAGCCCGCCCCGCCTGTAATTAATATATTTTTTTCCATCTGAATTTGTATCTTACAAAGATATTAAAACGGGGCTATTTATTAGTAAATTTTTTATACTATAATATTCTATGAGTCAGCAAAGATATTATGCTCTAGATGTTTTTAGAGGAGCCACTGTGGCGCTTATGATTCTGGTGAATAATCCGGGTTCTTGGGCCCATATTTATAGCCCTTTAGGACATGCAAGCTGGCATGGATGCACCCCCACCGATTTAGTATTCCCCTTCTTTTTATTTGCAGTGGGTAATGCGATGTCCTTTGTGATGCCCAAATTACAAAATGCAGGTGCTGCTGAATTTTGGACAAAAATAATAAAGCGTACACTTTTAATTTTTGGTATAGGACTGTTTTTAAATTGGAGCCCTTTTGTAAAATTCTCAGGTACTGAATTAGTTTTTAAGCCTTGGGAAATGGTGCGCATTTTAGGCGTCTTACAAAGAATTGCACTTTGTTATTTTTTCGCCTCTATTATTATTTATTATGGAAAATCTCGCATGGCACTTTTTGTTGGCATGATGATACTAGTCATTTATTGGGTATTAACTTATGCATTAGGTGCTGCGGGACATCCCTTTAGTTTATCTGGTTATTTTGGCAATAGTATTGACCAAGCCATTTTAGGCGTATCACATATATATAAAGGAGAAGGTGTTCCCTTTGATCCTGAGGGACTAACAAGTACTTTTCCTGCCATTGTACAAGTTATACTTGGTTTTTTAGTGGGTGAATACATTCAGTTAAAAGGGAAAAATTATGAAATGTTGGCGCAACTACTATTAACAGGAGTGGTGCTTATATTCGTAGGCTATATTTGGGATTTTAGTTTTCCTATTAATAAAAAAATATGGACCAGTAGTTATGTATTATATACCAGTGGACTTGCCATGGTTAGTCTAGGTATGCTTATTTATTTATTAGAATTTCAAAATGCGAAAGGAAAATGGAGTCATTTTTTCGATCTGTTTGGAAAGAACCCCTTATTTGTATTTGTACTCAGCGGATTTTTACCGCGTGTTTTAGCCTTACTAAGATGGACAGGCCATACAGACGAAAAAGGAGAACCCGTCTACACTTCAGCCCTGCCTTGGTTTTACGAAAATATTTGTAAAAATATCAATAGCGATTTACGCGTAGGCTCTTTTGTATATGCCTTAAGTTTTATTGCTTTTTTTGGAGTACTTGCTTATTTCTTAGATAAGAAAAAAATATACATTAAAGTATAAAGTAGAACAATAAACGCGCGCTACTTATGTAAGCTTAGATTTTAAGGATACTTATTTAAAAAGGCTTTCTGCTTTTTCAATATTTTCAGGCTTGCCTACATCTAATAAAATACTATCGCTATGGTCGTAATAACCAATTATGCCCTTGGCTGCCATTTGTAAATAAGCATCTATCAAAGAAAACTTACCCGTCATTTCTAAACTTGAATAAAAAGATGTATGTAGTATTTGAATGCCGCTAAATGCTTTTGCAATAGAATGAATGCCCGCAGGCTGTTCAGTGTTATTTACACCTGCCCACTTTTCCTCACGTGTTGTATTATTTCTCCAGCCTATTAAATTACCTTCTGTTGTAAATAACAAATTTCTGCTTGAGACTCTGTTCGTTACTGCTAAAGTAGCAATATAATTTTCAGCACCCTCGGATAAAACTTTATCTGCTGCTATTAATTTATCAATATCTAAATTGGTTAAAATATCGGCGTTCATCACCAACCAATTTTCTTCTTGCTCAAAAAAAGATTTTGCAAAAACTACACCCCCTCCAGTTTCTAAAACTTCACTGCTTTCGTCAGAAATAGTTACGGTACTTCCCCAGCCTTTATTTGTTTCAACCGCCTCCATAATTTGATCTGCAAAATGATGCACATTCACCACTACTTCGTTAATGCCAAATGCTTGCAAGTATTCTACATTCCTTTGCAGCAAAGACTTTCCATTCACCATGGCCAAGGCCTTGGGATGAAAATCGGTAAAGGGCTTTAGCCTTGTACCTAAACCTGCTGCTAAAATCATGGCTCTCATAGAATCAATTATTTAACCCAATTTTCTTTATTGGTATGTGCTAGCAATACTTTGATCTTGTATTTATTTCTAAGATGCCTTGCCGTTTGTTCTGCGGCAAATACACTTCGATGTTGCCCCCCTGTGCATCCAAAATTAATATGTAGTGAAGTGAATCCTCTTTTTAAATAATCTTCTACAGTAATGTCTATTAAATCCCAAACGCTATTTAAAAAACTATTCATTTTAGTTCTTTGTTCTAAAAAATCTTGAACGGGTTTGTCTAAGCCCGATTGTTTTTTATATTCTTCTACCCTTCCTGGATTTAATATACCTCGCATATCAAATACAAAGCCACCGCCATTCTCAGAACTGTCCGAAGGAATTCCTTTTTTATAACTAAAGCTATTAATGGTAATTTCTAAAGGTGTATTTGCACCAGCAGTAGGTGGCGTAAAACGTTCTATGACTTCATCACTTACCATCCACTTCAAGATAGAAGCAAAAACAGGTGTGTCTTTGTCTAAAGCATAAGTTTGTAAAAAAATTTTTAAATTTTCTAAGCCTAAAGGAATGCTAGTTAAAAAATGCGCCTTTCTCTCAAACAAACCTCTAAAGCCATAGGCGCCTAAAACTTGTAATAATCTTAATAGTACAAAACCATTGTACTGCTTTTTAAATGTTGCAGCCTCTAAAGGACTTGGCAATAATTTTTGTAATGCAGCAATATAATGATCTAATAATTTTTCTTTCCATTCATTGGATAGCCCTGCCTTGGCCTGCCATAACAAAGAAGCCACATCATAAGGCAGGCCGCCTTGCATTCCACCTTGGAAGTCGATAAAATACACTTTCCCATTTTGTACCATAATATTTCTGCTCTGAAAATCGCGGAACATAAAATTATCAAAATGACTTACCGCTAGTTGATCGCTTAATACTTCAAACTCATCAATTAATGCCTGCTTATCATAAGGAAATTGCAAAGTATCTAAGAAATAATATTTGTAATATAATAAGTCGGTTAAAATAGAATGCTTACCAAAATACTTAGAGGTTAAACATTTAGAATAATCTAAACCCTTGGCACCTTCAATTTGTAATTTTGCTAAGGCGGTTAAACTTTTTTGAAATAATAAAAATACAGATTCTATTTTTCCTTCTTTTTCTAAAACATCCAATAAAGAAACTGCTCCAACGTCTTCTTGTAAATAAGTATTGCAAGATGCATTCACTGCTAAAATTTTAGGAACAGGCATTCCCTTTTCATAAAAATAATTAGCGAAGTAAATAAAGGTTTGATTTTCCTTAATATTTAAATTATAAGTTGCAATCCATGATTGCTCCCCTTGACTAATTCTAAAATAGATACGATCGCCCCCGCTTTGAGGTATTTTCTGAATTCGATCCCAGGGTTGGGGGTGAATTGTATTATATAGATTTTCAATATGCTTTAAAATAGCCTCCATGGGGTAGAAAATTGTTGCTTTATGCCATTAAAAGTACTGATATTAAACCGCCTATAAAAAATAAACACTCCGAAACAGCGTATAAATAGCAGAAAAAAAGGGTATAAATAAATGTAGTAAATACTAAATTATTTAGTTAATATTGCTAATAAATTTAGTTTTATGTCATTTATAGATAGAGACCCAGGAGAAGGAATTGCCACCCAGCAAATTAATAAGAACTACCAATCGGGTCAAATTATACAGGCCAATGCCACCGGTTTTGGAGCGGCCTCCGATGATTTTATGGAAAGAGGCATTGACCTCAACGAGCAACTCATTCGCAATAAGCCTGCTACTTTTTTCTTTCGCGTGAACAGCGATGCCATGTTAGGTGCAGGCATTCACATCGGCGATATTTTAATTGTAGATAGAAGCTTGCCCGCTAGTTCGGGCAAAGTAGTCGTAGCTGTTTTGAATGGTGAATTTTTAGTACGCCGATTACAAATACAAGAAAATAGTATTAGCCTGGTTCCTGAAAATAAAAGATATGGTATTATTCAAGTGGCCCAACTAGAACAGTATAGCACTTGGGGCATTGTAAGTTTTGTCATACATAGTTTGTAAAATGGTTCATCTTGAAAATAATTTTTTGTGCAAGCCATTGTAGATTGTAATAGTTTTTATTGTTCTTGTGAAAGGCTTTTTCAACCACAACTCAGGCAAGCTCCTATTGTGGTTTTAAGTAATAACGATGGTTGTATTGTATCTCGCTCTGATGAAGCGAAGCAGTTAGGCATTGCCATGGCCGTTCCTTATTTCCAAGCAAAAGAAATCATTGAAAAAAATAAAGTACACGCCTTTTCATCTAACTATCATTTATACGGAGACCTTAGTTGGCGCGTCATGGAAACCATGCGACAGCTACTGCCACCGGCCTGTGTAGAGGTATATTCGGTAGACGAAGCCTTCTTAGACTTAACACATATTGAGCCCGATGCCTTAGAAGCCTTTTGCATCAAAATTAAAAACACCATTGAAAATTGGACAGGCATTTCTGTGTCCATTGGCGTAGGCCCTAATAAAGTATTAAGTAAAGTAGCCAACCGATTAGCCAAAAAAAACAAAATAAAAACAGGCTGTATTGTGATTTTAAATACGACTCAAAAAATACAAAAAGCATTACAAGAAACACCAGTGGAAGATATTTGGGGTATTGGTTTTAGCTATAGTGAAAAATTAAAAATATACGGTGTGCATACCGCCTTTGCACTTAGCATCAAAGACCTTAGTTGGGGCAAACGTTTTTTAGGGGGCATTACAGGTATCAAATTAATAAGAGAATTAAAAGGACATAAAACGCATGGCATGCAAGCACCTCGCAGCGAAAAAAAAATGATTGCCACTACGCGCATGTTTGGAAGAGAAGTAAGTGATTGGCAGGAAATAGAAGAAGCACTTGCTACCTATGCCGCCCGTGCCACTGAAAAATTAAGAAGACAACATAGTGCGGCCTGCGGTGTAAGTGTTTTTTTACTCAAAAAAGCGCCTGTTCATTTAGACAGCGCATACTACCACAGAGGCAGGCAAGTAAGTGGCTTCACCCTACTAGACAACCCCAGCCAAATTAGCCCCGATATTATTAAAGCCGTGGTAACCCTAGGCAAAAGCTTATTCGAAGAGGGTGAAATTTATAAAAAAGCAGGGGTGATATTAAGCGACTTTGTCCCCGATAACAGCCTTCAAACCAACTTATTTGTGGCCCCTAGCGACAGCAGACGCAAGAAACTAATGAATGTTATAGACAATATGAATGCGGCCTACCGCAACGATATATTAAAATTTGGCACTACTGGTACCCAAAAAAATTGGAAAATGCGTAGCGAAAGACGCAGTAAACGCTATACCACCCGCTGGGAGGAGCTATGCCTAGTAAGATAAAAGCTAGTGGAAAACCCTTGGATAAAAATTCGTAAAAATGGTTTCGCTGATGTATTTTTACACAATTTAATACCTATGAGCAAGACGCTACATTCTAACGAATCTATCTCCACGAAAAAGAAAAAAATTATTGTTTTAGGCAGTGGACCCAATCGAATTGGACAAGGTATTGAATTTGATTATTGTTGTGTACATGGATTATTAGCCGTTAAAGAATCAGGATACGAGGCCATCATGGTGAACTGTAACCCAGAAACAGTTTCTACCGATTTCGACATGGCAGATAAATTATATTTCGAACCCGTATTTTGGGAACATCTTTGGGAAATTATTGAATTAGAAAAACCTGAAGGGGTGATTGTACAATTAGGTGGTCAGACTGCCTTAAAATTAGCAAAACGCTTAAGTGAAAGAGGTATTAAAATAATTGGTACTTCTTTTGATAGCTTAGACATTGCAGAAGACAGAGGTCGCTTCAGCGATTTACTAAAAGAATTAAGTATTCCTTATCCCGATTACGGAACAGCCTATACTGCAGAAGATGCCATTGAAGTGGCGAATAAAGTAGGTTACCCCGTACTGGTAAGACCTAGTTATGTTATTGGTGGACAAAGAATGCGTATTGTTATTAATGATGCAGAAGTAGAGACCGCGGTGGTGAGCATCTTAAAACATATTCCCAACAACAAAATATTAATTGATCATTTCTTAGATCGTTGCCAAGAAGCGGAAGTAGATGCCATTTTTGATGGTGAAACTTTTCATGTCATGGGTGTGATGGAACATATTGAACCAGCAGGAATTCATAGTGGAGATAGCAATGCGGTATTACCCGCATTTAATTTAACACCACTTATTGTGGCTACCATGGAATTTTATAGTGAAAAAATTGCACGCGCTTTAAATATTAAAGGGCTTATCAATATTCAATTTGCTATAAAGGATGATAAAGTGTTTGTAATTGAAGCCAACCCAAGAGCGTCTAGAACCACTCCTTTTATTGCTAAAGCTTATCAAATACCTTATTTAAACATTGCCACTAAAGTAATGTTGGGTGCTAATAAATTAACTGAATTTACCATGGAGAAAAAACTAGACGGATTCGCCATCAAAGAACCCGTATTTAGTTTTGACAAATTCCCTGGCGTGAATAAAGAATTAGGCCCTGAGATGAAGAGCACCGGCGAAGCCATCAGATTCATCAAAGACCTACGCGACCCTTACTTTAGAAATTTATACAAGGAGCGTTCAATGAATTTGAGCCGATAAGTTTCACTTAAACTAATATTAAAAAGCCCTTAGCAAAACTAAGGGCTTTTTAATTTCTACTCAAATAATTATTTAAGATTTATCTGGTATAAATTCTGTTGATTGTTTACTACCAAAACTATTTATAATTACATAAACAGCTAGGATTGTAAAAAGTATTAGAAACCCATACAAAAACATTTTCTTAAAATTAAGTTTAAGATTCCACTGATAATAGTGATTCATTAATTTCAATATATAGAAAGAAATTGAAAATGAAAAAGTATACCAAATTGTTAAGCTAATTATTTCTTTCATTCCATGTGTCATAATATTTATTTTAAGGCGTGGTAATATCTGTTATTCTTGCTAGCCATTGTGAATTATAATCTGTATTTATAACTACTTGATAAGTTACTCTTTCCACCCAGCCTAGAACAGTACCACCCATTGATATTCCGTAAGTTGCTGTTCCAGAAATTATAAAAGTAGATGTATGATTAGCTAAATTATATGAAATTGGTGATAAATAACTTTGATTCCAAGTAAATAAAGTAATTCCTGAAAAAATTAATGATGGACTTCCCACTACCCTTCCATAGGTATCTGTATTAAATACTATACTCATGGTTGTCATTATAGAAGAATTTCCATTATTATTTTGCCACCAAGACCCGTAATTTTCTCTAACATAATATCCTTGTGGTATAACACGAGGCCCAGAGCCATCTTCAGCATCTTCATACATATCAAAAGACTTTATTGTACTTTTCGATTCGACTATTTTCTCATTATTTTCTGCTGTATCTTTTTGATATTTAAATTCTTTAAATTTTAATTCAATTTTTTTATTTCGGCTGGCTTTAATGTTTTGATAAATTTTTGAAAATTCATCAAGCGTTAAGGTTTTGCTTGCCTGCTTATTGATTTCTTGAATTGAATTGGTAATAATGCTTGAAGACGCCGGAAGTTCCTTTATAATAAGGCCTTCAGTACCTACTATTTTTTTAAGTTGGCTGATATTGAGCTCGTCTTGGTTGGCGCTGGTTAATTGTTTTGAACAACTTGTAAGAAAGAAAAAAAGAAGGAAATTGATAAATAAAAAGAGCTTGTTCTTTTTCATAAAAAATTTTTAAGATGATAGATTTGAATTTTACTAATTAAAATCAAACCTAATTTTTTTATGAAATGAGAATTGGCGTATTTATACGCTATCAGAATTCAAAAAAATGTAGTATTAAAAAGCCCCCCGAAAAATCGGGGGGCTTTTTAATTTTTTTATAATGCTACAATAATATTTGTAAATAAAACATGTAGAAAAAATACTAATTATCGACGATCTTTCAAGCAGTGAGAAGTATAGTTTTTAAGGGTTTGAAAGAAATATAATTTTGAGTGAGCCTTTTTTGGCGAATCGAAAAATTAATATTTTTTCTACCCTTAAAATTATTTATCCCTTAAAATTAAATACTACGGATTCACACCATACTGGTCTACTAAATAAATAACCGCGGCTATATTCGCAGCGCCTAAAAGTAATTCACGCTTATTTACATTTTCGAATACATCTGTTTTAGCATGGTGTAAATCAAAATATCTTTGACTATCTGGAACTAACCCCGATAATACTATATCCTTCAATACTGTTTTCAATGGGCCAATATCGGCGCCACCACCACCAGCAGTTATTTCAGTTCCATAAGGTTTTAATAAACTAGTCCAAGTTTGAAATTTCTTGAACTGCTCTGGACTAGAACTTATACCAATGGATCTTGGCGTAAAACCACCTTCATCACTTTCAAGTGCGAAAATATGTTTCTCATTATTCAACTTTGCTAGTTCTGCATACTTCGCGCCTCCCTTTCCTCCATTCTCTTCATTGGCAAATAATACAAAACGAATAGTGCGCTTGGGAACATAATTACTTGCTTTCATGGCACGAAGTACTTCCATTGTTTGAACAATACCTGCACCATCATCATGTGCTCCTTCGTTTACATCCCAACTATCTAAGTGACCACCAATGGTAATGATCTCCTCTGGAAATTGAGAACCTTTTAATTCAGCGACTACATTATTTTCATCCGCATCTGGCAAGAAGAAACCATAGGTTTGCATTTGCACGCGAATCTTTGAAGTTTTAGCAGCTTCCCAAAGTGCTTTTGCATCATTAGGTCCTAAAGCTACTGCAGGAATTTTTGGTAAAGACTCATCGTAACGCATACCGCCAGTATGAGGTTCATTATCGGGAGCGGTACTTAATGAATGAATCATCACACCCACTGCACCATATTTTGCAGCGCGGCTTGCACCTGATCCACGGTAAATTCCTGATTCTCCATAGGCCACAAATGTTTGAATTCTTGTAGGATTAAAAACACTATGGTAATAAACAATCTTTCCTTTTACTTCATCCTTTCTTTTTTCTAGTTCGTCAAAATTAGCCACTGCTAATAATTCAGCTTCTACCAGTCCATTACTGCCTAATGAATTACCAAGTGCCAAAGCGGCTAAGGGTTCATTTTGTACTTTGCCATTGACACTAACAATAGCAGCAAAATCTTTGCCACCTCTTTGCCAACTAGGTGTTTTACAAGGCTGAAGAAAAACCTGATCTGGATGCAAGGCCTCTAAGTTTCTTTTGCCCCAAACAGCGGCATTTTGTTGCTGAGGAGAACCTGCTAAACGACCGCCAATTTTTTTGGTAAGCTCTCTAAGTAGGTCATAGGCTTTACCGTTAGTCATGATTTCATCGGCTAATTTTTTAATACTAACACTGTCTTGGTTGGTTTGTGCTGAAGCCAGTATAGGCAAGCATAATAATAAGGTAACAAGGGTACGCATGATGTTAAATTTTTCGTTCATATAATTCTTAAATATAATTAAACTTTATTGAATAATAAGTTGTTATTTGCATAATCAATAGTACTAAAATGAAGATTGGAATTGTTTGCTATCCTACCTTTGGAGGAAGTGGTGTTTTGGCTACCGAATTAGGTAAAGCCTTGGCCGAAAAAGGGCATGAAATTCATTTTATTACCTACCAACAGCCCGTAAGATTAAATGGTTTTCACACCAATATATTTTACCATGAAGTAAGGGTACCTACTTATCCCTTGTTTGACTACCCTCCTTATGAATTGGCACTAGCCAGCACCATGGTGGATGTAATATTAAATCACGATTTAGATTTAATTCATGCACATTATGCCATACCTCATGCTTCGGCTGCCTATACGGCGAAGCAAATTGTGAAACAAAAAACGGGCAGGTCGGTTCCTGTCATTACTACACTGCACGGCACTGATATTACTTTAGTAGGTCGTGATAAAACCTATGAGCCAGTAGTTACTTTCTCTATTAATGAAAGCGATAGCATTACAGCAGTATCAGAAAATTTAAAAGAAGAAACTTATAAGCATTTTGATATTAAAAAAGAAATAGAAGTCATTCATAATTTTGTAGATGTACATAGGTACAATAAAAAACCTGTGGCTGCTTTTAGACAAGTGATTGCCCCTAACAATGAAAGAATAATTATTCACGCTTCTAACTTTAGAAAAATTAAGCGTATCGATAATGTAATGGATATATTTAAAAATATTCATGCCGCTTTACCCGCAAAATTATTGATGGTGGGTGATGGACCAGAACGTCCACTAGCTGAAGACTTGACAAGACAATATGGACTAGAAGCCGATGTTCGTTTTTTAGGCAAGCAAGAACAAATGGAAGAAATTTTAGCGGTGAGTGATGTGTTTTTACTACCTTCTGAATATGAAAGTTTTGGATTAGCTGCGCTGGAAGCCATGGCTGCAAGTACCGTGGTCATTAGTTCTGATGCAGGTGGATTAAATGAAATTAATATTAACGGGGTCACTGGTTACACCTCCCCTGTGGGTGATGTAGAATCCATGAGTAAAAATGCCATTGACTTATTAAAAGACGAAACAAAATTAAAAGCCTTTAAGCATAATGCTTTAAAAGAAGCAAAGCTTTTTGATATTCATCATATCATTCCTAAGTACGAGGCTTTATATAGAAAATATTGCAGAACAGGAGACTGTTAATGCAAACTAGCAATTTATTTTAATTTACTTAACACAATTACTATCCAATAATTATATAATAATTATAAAATTATTATATAGCTTGATCAATACTTAATTGAATATTTTTAATAGCGCTAGAAAGTTCCGCAGCGTTTATACATAATGGCGGTGCAATTCTAATTCTATCTTCTGCAAATAAAAACCAATCGGTAATTATTCCATTTGCTACACAAGTAGCCGCAATTTTTTTAGTAAGCGCATCCGATTCAAACTGAAGCGACATCCATAAACCTTTATGCGTTCTATTTATAATGGCAGGGTGTATCATTTCTTTCACTAAAATATTTTCTTTCTCCGCCACTTCTTTAATCCAGCCTGAATTTTGCAACACTTCTAAGGCTGCATTTCCCGCTGCACAGCAAACCGGATTCCCTCCAAAAGTAGTGATATGGCCAAGCACAGGGCTTTCGGTAAGTAGACCCATCATACGGGGATGACTAATAAAAGCGCCTAATGGAAGGCCTCCTCCCAAGGCTTTACCTAATAATAATATATCGGGAATAATTCCGAACTGCTCAAAAGCAAACATAAATCCTGTTCTGCCAAATCCCGATTGTATCTCATCAAAAATAAATAACGCACAATATTGTTTACATTTTTCTGCAATGGCTGCTAACCAGTCTTTGCTTGCGGGTGTAATGCCCGACTCTGCTTGCACAGGCTCTACAATTACGCATGCTACGGTGGAATCAATATGTGTAAGGTCATCAAAATTATTATACCTTAATTGAAGGGTGTCTGGCAGTAGTGGTCGAAATGCATTTTTAAAATATTCATCGCCCATTACACTTAATGCCCCTTGTGTACTTCCATGATAACCCCCTTTAAAAGAAATAATTTTTGTTCGCTTCGTTACACGTTTTGCGAGTTTCATCGCACCTTCTGTCGCTTCTGCTCCGCTACTGGTGAAATAAACCGACTGTAAATTTTCTGGAAGCAAACTTGTTATTGCTTTTGCATATTGTACTTGTGGCGCTTGTATAAATTCTCCATACACAATTACATGCATGTATTTTTCAACTTGCTGCTGAATAGCCTTAATCACAGCTGGGTGACTATGGCCAATATTGCAAACACTAAATCCTGCAATCATGTCCACAAAATTTTTCCCATGAATATCCTTAATATAAATGCCTTCGGCAGAAGCCACTTCGATACCAATAGGCTTATCCGAGGTTTGTGCTAAATGCTGAAAAAAATATTGTCTATTGTGCATACTGGACATAATAACTATTAAATTGCAGTACAAAAGTCGCATTTTTATGGCAACCATACTAAGTCTTCAAGGGAAAGATCCACAATTTGGTGAAAATTGTTTTATAGCACCCAATGCTACCATCGCAGGGGATGTAACCATGGGTAGTGAATGCTCTATTTGGTTCAATGCCGTTCTTAGGGGCGACGTTCATTATATTAAAATGGGCAATAAGGTAAATGTGCAGGATGGTGCCGTTATTCATTGTACTTATTTAAAACACCCCACTACTATTGGCAATAATGTTTCTATTGGACATAATGCACTGGTACATGGTTGTACCATTCACGACAATGTATTAATAGGCATGGGCAGTATAGTGATGGATGGATGCGTGGTACATTCTAACTCCATTATTGCAGCGGGCGCAGTAGTTTTAGAAGGCACTATTGTAGAAGAAGGAAGTATTTATGCAGGCGTACCTGCTAAAAAAGTAAAAATGGTATCTGAGGCAATGATTACAGGTGAGATAAATAGAATTGCCGACAACTACGTAAAATATTCAAGTTGGTTTGAAGCCTACAACGACGCGAAAAAATAAGCTAGTACATCGGCCCTTGTATTCCATGCCATAAATCGACATAACTATAAAAGCGGGCTTCCGTAATAATTCCTTTTTCAACCGCTGCTTTCACTGCACAACCTGGCTCATTAATATGTTGGCAATTATTAAATTGGCAACCATTCATTTTAGCACGCATCTCCGGAAAATATTGTGCTAGTTCTTCTTTTTCTAAATTTACTAAACCTAATTCTCTCATACCCGGTGTATCAATGACAGCACCACCTTCAGGCAAGTCATACATTTGAGCAAAAGTGGTAGTGTGTAATCCTTTCCCACTCCAATCACTAACTTCTTGTGTACTTAAATCTAGATGTGGAAATAAATAATTAATAAGAGAAGATTTTCCTACGCCACTATGTCCACTTATAAGTGTTGTTTTATTTTTGAGTAATTTTTGTACAATGTCTAAGCCTTCTTTTTTCTCCACACTTATTAAATACACTTGATAGCCAATGGCTTCATACATTTTTTTCATTTCCGCATAAGTATTCATTTCTTTTTCTTCATAGATATCCGATTTATTAAAAACAATAATAGCCGGTATATGAAAGGCTTCACAAGAAATTAAAAAGCGGTCAATAAAACCTTGAGAGGTTTTAGGAGATTTTAAAGTGCCGAGTAAAATAGATTGATCCAAGTTGGAAGCAATAATATGTTGCTGTCTTTTATTATGCGGCGACTGTCTTGCTACATAGTTATTACGATCAAGAATTTCGGATATCATTACCGTTCCACGCTGCTCATCTTCCATATCATATTCTACCCAATCGCCGACGGCAATAGGGTTGGTGGAGGTTATATTGTCTAACTTAATCACCCCCTTAATACGGGCCTGATAAAACAGTCCCGCTTCGGATTTGACCGAATACCAACTACCTGTAGACTTATAAATACGTGCATTCATGCTCTGCGAAGATAAAAGTATTTGTTAAGAACTACACTACCCAAAAAGCAGCACAAATTCAATATCTTTGTCACATGAGTCAATTTGCACATGATAAAGTGGTTCCTTATAGCCAAAGCAATGCCGAAAAGAAAGAGCAGGTAGCCAGTATGTTTGATTCTATTGCAAAGCGATACGATTTTTTGAACCGCTTTTTAAGTTTAGGCATTGACCAAGGATGGCGTAAAAAAGCCATCGCTCATTTGAAGGATAAAAAAATTAAGCACTTATTAGATATCGCCACTGGCACGGCCGTTATGGCCCTAATGGCATACAAACAAATTCAGCCCGAAAAAATTACAGGTATTGATATTTCAGAAGGGATGATGCAATATGGAAGAGTCAAAATTCAAGAAAAAGATTTAAGCGATAAAATTCAATTAAGCTTGGGTGATAGCACAGCCATCGCTTTTGAAGCATCCACATTTGATGGGGCCATGGTAGCCTTTGGTGTGCGCAATTTTGCCAATTTAGAAAAAGGCTTACAAGAAATTCATCGCGTATTAACACCAGGCAGTAAGCTCGTTATTTTAGAATTTTCACAACCTAGTAGTTTTTGGTTCAAACCCATTTATACATTTTATATGAAATGGATTACCCCTAGTATTGGAAAATTATTTTCAGGTAATAAAGATGCATACGCCTACCTAAATGAAAGTGTGATTGCTTTTCCAGAAGGCAATGCTTTTTTAACTATATTAGCACAAGCAGGATTTAAAAATGTTTCACAAGAAAAATTAAGTTTAGGCATATGCAGCATTTACTGCGCAAGCAAATAATCACAGGGGCATTACTGCTTTGTATTTCTTTTGTGTCCATAGCGCAAAGAAGCGAAGTGTATCAGCCTTTCCATGATGAACTGCCTTACTATTTAGGAATGAGTATTGGCGTTAATAATAGCTATCTTAATTTTAATAGAAACGTTGAATTTTTTAACCCCGCTATTGGCGCAGTTAATAATATTAATTTTCTAAACAACCCAGCATTAAATCTTGGCTTAGTGGGTACAGTAAGATTAAGTACACATACCTTACTTAGATTAAACCCCACCGTACTCATTACAGGTTCAAAAAATGTATATACTTATAAAGAAGGGAGCTCTTCTGATATCAAAACTATGAACGCCTCCTCTGCTATTCTCAATATTCCTTTGGCATTCAAAATAGAATCAGATAGATACAACGCATTTCATTTCACTAATATGATGCGTCATTATATTTTCATTGGCGGCAAAATTGATTACGATTTATTAGGATCTAATAAAGCTGTTATAATTAGTAATAGCGGATCAGTTTCCAATAGAATTCCCTATAATAATACACTTAAAGGCCTTGACTATGGCTACGAAATGGGATTGGGTGTTAGTTTTTATTTACAGTACGCCACTATTTCTCCGGAAGTAAAATTTAGTTATGGCTTAAGAAATTTAAATAATGGAGATGCACTTTTATCAAGCATAAAAGATATCACAGGCAATTTTGTTTATTTCACCATTCATATAGAAAACTAATTAAGTATGAATAGCTATTTAATAAAAAATACTCAAATAGTTAATGAGGGCAAAACCATTCAGGGAGATGTCTTGATTAAAGACGGCCGCATTGAAAAAATAGCAAGCCAAATTGAATCCATAGGTGGCATTACTGAAATTGATGGTGAAAATCAATTTTTACTGCCTGGTGTAATTGATGATCAAGTGCATTTTAGAGAGCCGGGTTTAACACATAAAGCCAATATTTATAGCGAAGCCAAGGCAGCTGTAGCTGGCGGTACCACTAGCTTTATGGAAATGCCCAATACACAACCACCCGTATTTACCCAAGCATTATTAGAAGATAAATATCAAATAGGCGCCCATACATCAATTGCTAATTATTCTTTTTACATGGGTACTTCTCAAGACAACTTAGAAGAAATTTTAAAGACCAACGATAAAAAAAAGGATGTTTGTGGATTGAAAATATTTATGGGATCTTCTACAGGTAATTTATTAGTAGAAAACCCCTTGGTACTTGAAAAAATATTTGGAGGCACTGAACTTTTAATTGCCACTCATTGTGAAGAAGAAAGTTTAATTAAAAGAAATAAAGCAGCATTAGAAGCCATCAAGCCTATTTTAGAGCCCTCGGATCATCCTATTATTAGAGACGAAGAAGTTTGTTTTGAATCTTCTTTCAAAGCCATTCAACTAGCTAAAAAATTTGACGCAAGATTGCATATTTTACATATTAGCACTGCTAAAGAATTACAATTATTCTCCAATTTAAGAACCTTAGCAGATAAAAGAATTACTGCAGAAGTTTGTGTGCATCATTTACATTTTACCGCTAATGACTACGCTAGTTTAGGTAATTTAATTAAATGTAACCCTGCTATAAAAGCGCCAGAGAATAAAAATGCATTATGGGAGGGCTTACTTAATGATCAACTAGATGTCATTGCCACCGACCATGCACCCCATACCTGGGCAGAGAAACAAGAAACTTATGCGCATGCACATGCGGGACTTCCCTTAGTTCAACATGGTCTAATGCTCATGCTAAAATATGTTGATGAGGGAAAAATAAGTATGGAGAAGATGGTAGAAAAGATGAGCCATGCAGTCGCTACTTGTTTTC
Source organism: Sediminibacterium sp. (assembly GCA_007280515.1). Classification (GTDB taxonomy): domain Bacteria; phylum Bacteroidota; class Bacteroidia; order Chitinophagales; family Chitinophagaceae; genus Sediminibacterium. The sequence goes on along the minus strand of QYPL01000027.1, from coordinate 4,903 downwards.
AAATTAAAGACCGCGGCTTTATTAGAGAGGGCTACCATGCCGACTTAGTACTGGTTAAAAAAGTGCCCTATACTGTTAGTAAAGAAAATATCTTATACCACTGCGGCTGGAGCCCCTTTGAAGGTAACAGCTTTCCTTTTCAAGTGAATACCACTTTCGTGAATGGATACAAAGTTTACCATGAAGGGGTATTTAATGAAGCACAGAAAGGACAACGCCTTCAATTTACAAGAAGCTAAAAGTAATTTTATGCAGGTGGATAAAATGACTTTAAAAGATATTGGCTTATTTGATAACGAAGAGTCGATAGGACTTATATCTCATCTTAATTTCTGCAAGTCCAATGGAGGCAAAATACAACTAGACCATACCCTTTCACATCCTTTAGCCTCTATATCCGCAATCGAAGAAAGACAAAATGCTATTGCATATTTTATCAGCAATATTGATTTAGTAGAAGCATTGAAAATTACCAATGGCACTACACTCGTTATTGAGAAATTTTTTGATACCGGATTTAAAAGAATTCCAACACAAATTAGTTTGCCTGCTGCCTACTGGTATGAGTTTATGAGCGCCTCCGACTATTCCTTGCTTCGTTATTCACTAGAGCATTTAATTTTATTTTATGAAAATTTAAATAAATGGTTGACGGTATTTGAAACAAAAAAGGATAATCCCATCATTGAATCACTGGTTCAAAAAATAAAGAAATATACACACCACCCTTCTTTAGCAAGCCTCCCTGCTTCTACTAAGCTAGAGAACCCGCAAACGGTACTTTCTTTCTGCCATTTTTTTCTTTATCATTATAAAAATAATACCCTACAACTTTTAGAATATTATTATGAGCTAGACGCTTATTATAGTATGGCCATGGCTTCCAAAAATTATCAATTTGTTTTTCCTACTTGGTTAGAAAATGATACGCCTATTTTTGAAGTCACTGCTGCCATTCACCCCTTAGTGAATAATGCTATTGATAATGAACTATCGCTTAGTTATGAAAGTAATTTACTTTTTTTAACGGGTGCAAATATGGCAGGCAAAAGTACTTTTATTAAAACCACCGGTATTGTTTTATACCTGGCCCATATTGGCATTGGCGTTCCTGCCCAAAAATTAAACCTTAGTTTATTTGATGGCCTTATTACCAATTTAACTATTGCTGATAATATCGTAAAAGGGGAAAGTTATTTTTTCAATGAAGTACAAAGAATAAAAAATACGATTGAAAAAATAATTGACGGTAAAAAATATTTTGTTTTAATTGATGAATTATTCAAAGGCACTAATATTCAAGATGCGATGAAATGCAGCAGTGCTGTTATTGAAGGCTTACAAAATTTAAGAAATAGTTTATTTATTATATCTACCCATTTATATGAAATAAGCGATGGCTTAAAAGGTTTCGACAATATACAGTTTAGTTATTTTGAAACTGCCGTTAAAGAAAAAGAATTGATTTTTCATTACCAATTAAAAAAAGGAGTGAGTCAAGATAGACTCGGCTATTTAATCCTAGAAAGAGAGGGCGTGGTGGACCTGCTAAAAAATATTAGCAAAAACAAGTATTAATACCTTTAATTCGTTTTAGTATCTAAGCTAATTTCAAGCAAAAAGATGCTTGTTAAAACGAAGGGTAGCGCTATTGTTGGTATTGACGCTGTCACTATTACCATTGAAGTGAATGTAAGTATGGGCCAGGGCTATTGTATAGTGGGCCTTCCAGATAATGCTGTCAAAGAAAGTTTAGACAGAACCGAAAGTGCTATCAAGTCTAATGGCTTTCATATGCCCCGCACAAAACTGGTCATAAATTTATCGCCCGCCGATTTAAAAAAATCGGGCGCTGCTTTTGATTTACCCATTGCTATTGGGATTTTAGCAGCCTCGGAACAAATTACTCAACCTTCCCTCATAGAAAAATATTTATGTATGGGGGAACTGGGATTGGATGGTAGTTTATACCCCATTAAAGGCATACTCGCCATGGCCATGCAAGCTCAAGCAGAAGGCTTTACAGCCATGATTATTCCAAAACAAAATGCTGCAGAGGCTTTAATGGTAGAAGGCATTCCTGTTTTTGCTTTCTCTTCTTTACAGGAAGTAGTTTATTTTTTAAACAACCCTTATGATGAAAAAGAAAATAAACTTCAACAACACAATACTATTATTTCTCAAAAAATAGAAAACAATACTGTTCCCGATTTTGCAGATATAAAAGGACAATCAGATGCCAAGCGTGCTTTAGAAATTGCAAGTGCGGGAGGACATAATTTAATTATGATTGGGCCGCCCGGCGCTGGTAAAACGATGCTTTCAAAAAGTATCGTTTCCATTTTACCACCCTTAAATAAAAACGAGGCACTAGAAACTAGTAAAATTTATAGTATTTCTGGAAAAATACCTTTGCAAAACCAACTTATTAGTAGGCGTCCTTTTAGACAACCACATCATAGTTTATCTGCCATTGCCATGATTGGAGGAGGTGGCCACCCTCAACCTGGAGAAATTTCTTTAGCCCATAATGGGGTTTTATTCTTAGATGAACTGCCGGAGTTCAATAAATCGGTGATTGAAGTACTAAGACAACCCATGGAAGCAGGCGAAGTAAATATTGCTAGGGCTAAAATGACTGTCAATTTTCCCGCTAGATTCATGTTACTCGCCGCCATGAACCCCTGTCCTTGTGGCTATTATAACCATCCACAGAAACCTTGTCATTGTAGTGTTACGCAAATACAGAGATACCTACATAAAATTTCAGGGCCCTTATTAGATAGAATTGATTTGCATATTGAAGTAACCCCTGTACCCTATCACGAACTCACTAAAACTGAAAATGCTGAAAGTTCTAGCGTGATTGCTAAAAGAGTTGAATTAGCAAGAGCCATTCAAATAGAAAGGTTCAAAACCGAGCCAGGCATTTACACCAATGCCCAAATGAACGAAGGTTTATTAAAAAAATGGGGCCTGCTTTCCCCTGCAGCCGAAAAATTATTAGAATTAGCGATGGAAAAATTTCAATTAAGCGCTCGGGCCTATGATAGAATTAGAAAATTAGGTCGAACCATTGCCGATTTAGAAGCAAATACTACCATAAAAGAAGAGCATATTAGCGAGGCCATCCAATATCGCAATTTAGACAGGTCTACCTGGGGTCAATTTAAAAATTAAAGACAAAAAATAAAACAGCTAGTATTGTCCTGTTTTTAGCATCACTAAGGTGCAGGCTTCGATTGTTTCAATTCCTTTTTCGGTGGCTAAACTATTCAAAATTGGATTTTCTGTTCCTGGATTAAATATAATTCTTCTAGGTTTCAAGTCTATAATAGCATTGTAGTAAGCTTCTTGTGCTGAAGGCCCCAAATACAGGGTGACAGTGTCTATGCGCTCATTTATTGGCCACTCATTCATGATAGCTGTACTAAGAATTTCTCCTTTTTTTATCCCAAAAGGATAAACCGCGTGTCCTTTTTCTACTAACAAGGCCGTTGCCATAAAACTATATCTGTCTGCATTGGGTGTTGCTCCAAGAATAAATGTAATGGGTGTATTCATTTTACAAAGCTATTACAAAAAATGAAAATATTTTAATATAGTTCAATAAAACAATGTAATTTTATATTCTAATTCATTTATACAAAAAATAAAATTAACAAAAATGGCAAAGTCAAGTAAGAAAAAAGTAGCTACAAAAAAGAAGGTAGCCCCTAAGAAAAAAGTGGTAGCAAAGAAATCTGTTAAAAAAGCAGCTAAGAAAGCCGCAAAAAAAACAACTAAAAAAGCAGCCCCTAAAAAGAAAGTAGCTCCAAAGAAAAAAGTAGCCGCAAAAAAGACTGTTAAAAAAGCAGCTAAGAAAGCGGTAAAAAAAACAACTAAAAAAGTAGCTCCTAAGAAAAAGGCAGTCGCTCCTAAAACTGTTAAAAAAGCAGTAAAAAAAGTAGCTCCTAAAAAGAAAGTAGCCCCTAAGAAAAAAACAACTACTCCAGTAGCAGCTCCTGCAGTAGTAGCGGCAACTCTATTTACAGAGCCAACTACTAATTCGACGCCTACAGTTTAGTAAAAAAAACTTAAATTACAATCCCGCCCCGTTTCCGATTTTTCGGGTGAGGCGGGATTTTTTATTTTTAATGTAAATTCATTTTTATGCGTATTATTTTAATGTTATTATGTTTTCCTTTTTTGGTGCAAGCACAAAACAATTCTATTGCAGAAAAAACCAAGTCGATGGAATTACACCAGGGTTATTTTAATTATTGGTGGGATGCAGGACAGGGAAAAATATACGTAGCCATCGATAAATTAGAGCTTCCCTTTTTATATGTCAATTCTTTGCCTGCTGGGCTAGGATCCAATGACATCGGGCTTGACAGAGGTCAGATTGGGGATAGCAGAATTGTGTATTTTCAAAGAGTAGGCAAGAAAGTATTACTTACCCAACCCAATTATGATTATCGTGCCATCACCAACGATCCAAGAGAACAAAAAGCAGTGAAAGAATCTTTTGCGCAATCGATTATTTTTAGTTTTACAGTAGAAGCAGAAGAAAATAATACCATCTTGATTGATGCTACCCCTTTCTTTTTAAGAGATGCACATGGTGTAGCAGATAGAATTAGAAAAATGAAACAAGGTACTTACGCATTGAGCGAGCCAAGGTCTGCGATCTACATCAACAATACCAAAAACTTTCCTAAAAATTCAGAATTCGAAGCCACCCTTACTTTTGTAGGTGGCGCTGACGCAGGTAGATTCATTCAAACTATTGCTCCATCCACTGAAGCATTGACCGTGGTAAGCTGTGGAATGACCATTTGTCCAATTAAGGAATCGCCTATGCCGGCAACTGCCAGTTGCCGCGGTACATCAATCCCCGCCTGCCGCGCGGCATGGATGG
>QYPL01000012.1 GCA_007280515.1 Sediminibacterium sp. | reverse complement strand
GGTATTATTACACTTTTCTTAATTTGGTTTAATGATATTACTATTTTACGATTCATACATACACTGACTCAAAAATAATAAGCAACCATTATGTTAATTTCATTTCTACTCATTCCAATTTTGACAGCTATTGTACTTTTGTTTATCAAAAAAGATACATTGGCTTCTCAAACTGCAATTGCGGCAAGTTTGGCAACATTGGCATTGGCAGTTTTCGCCTCTTTTAATAAAGTAGAAGCATTTGATATGGCATGGCTTCCTAGCTTGAATAGCCGATTCACCTTAGAGGCAGATGGTCTTGCCAAAATTTTGATACTATTAACTTCCATAAGTTTACCTGCAATATTCATTGCGACTGCTAAAAACCAGTATAAGCAAAAAAATATATTTTTATCGCTTTTACTATTTACCCAAGCAGGTCTGATGGGTGTTTTTTTAGCGGGAGATGCGTTACTATTTTATTTCTTCTGGGAATTGGCGCTTATACCTGTTTATTTTTTATGTTCTATTTGGGGTGGGGAGAAGCGCATTGTTATTACTTTTAAATTTTTTATCTATACTTTTTTAGGTTCTTTGTTTATGCTCATAGGCATTTTATTTTTAAATGCACATACAGCAGAGCATAGTTTTTCAATTCAAGCCTTTATACATGCCAACTTAACAGACGGGCAAAAAATTACGGCCTTCGCACTATTTTTTATAGCCTTTGCTATAAAAATGCCCATCTTTCCTTTACATACTTGGCAACCCGATACCTACGAACAATCGCCTACTGCTGTGACCATGGTCATGAGTGCGGTGATGGTGAAAATGGGCTTGTATGGTATTTTAAGATGGCTACTACCTTTATTCCCAGTGGCCTTTGCGGCACATACTAATGTAGTTGTATTTTTATCGGTAGTAGGTATTTTATACGCTTCTTTTATTGCCATTCGCCAAGACGATATCAAAAGATTAATTGCTTATTCTTCTATTGCACATATAGGTTTAATGAATGCAGCCATTTTTACTACTACAGGTATTGCTATACAAGGTGCTTTAATACAATTATTTTCACATGGTATTAATGTGCTAGGATTATGGATTATAGCTGATATATTAGAGCAACAAACAGGAACAAGATCTATGCAACAAATGGGAGGGCTTGCTAAGAAGCAACCTACATTAGCTATTTTATTAGTGGGTTTTGCCTTAGCTAATATTGCCATGCCATTAACCAATGCCTTTGTGGGTGAGTTCTTAATGTTCAATGGTTTATTTATTTTAAATCCTTGGATAGCTGCCTTTGCAGGTATAAGTATTGTTTTAGCGGCTATTTATACTTTGAATATGGTGCAAAAAGTGGCCTATGGCGAGATAAGTGAAAAAATAAATAATATGCCTGCTCCTAATAAACCAGCGCAAGCAGTGTTAATCATTTTATTAATCATTGTCTTTGTTACTGGCGTTTATCCGCAACCTCTATTTACTTTAACGGCCGACACTTTACAACAATTATTAGCCAAATAATAAAACGAATTAGTAATGAATGCAATTATTGTTTCTACTCTCTTAGGTGTTATTATGATGTTTTGTTCATGGGGTATCAAAAATCAAAAAACGCAACAAACTATTGCTTTAGTAGGGTTGTTTGTTTTGATACTAAGTAATTTGGCACAATTAAATGGATGGTATGTTATCAGCTTTGATACCAAGGGTATGTTGGCCTTCACTAGATTTGGTTTATTTGTTAATACTTTATTTTTCGTAATCACTTTTATATATATATGGCTCAACGGCGAGGAGATAGCCAAATTCGACAACCAAGCCGCCGATTTTTATGCCTTGTTTTTCTTTATTTTATGCGGGGCTAGTATTTTAACCTCTTTTGATAATTTATTGATGTTGTTTATAGGCATTGAAATTTTATCTATCCCTTTATATATTTTAACGGGGGCTGACAAGAAAAATTTATTTAGCAATGAAGCGGCTTTAAAGTATTTTTTAATGGGTTCTTTTTCTACAGGCATTTTATTATTAGGCATCACATTTATATATGGAGCAACGGGCTCGTTTCATTTAGTGGCGCCCTTGCTGAAACCTTCTACTGGCCTGCCTTCTGAGCAAATAATTTTATCAGCAGGACTTTTACTTGTTTTTGCAGCAATGAACTTTAAAGTATCTGCAGCACCCTTTCATTTTTGGACGCCCGATGTCTATGATGGAGCACCTACTGTATTTACTTCTTTTATGGCCACCATTATAAAAGCGGCAGGCTTCATAGCCTTCATAACCATTTTTAATAGCCAAGCAAAAGCGCTAGGTCATACATGGGAATTGGTGCTAAGTTTTGTGATTGTATCTACTTTACTAGTGGGAAATATTGTTGCTGTTTTTCAAAGAAGTGTAAAAAGAATGTTGGCTTATTCTAGTATTGCACAGGCAGGATTTATGTTATTTGCTTTATATGGCAAATCAAGTTTTGCACAAGAAGGTATTATTTTATATTCAGTCGTTTATTCTTTAGCCACCATTGGAATTTTTGGCGTCTTAATTAAAATGAAAGAAAATAGTTTTGAAGCCTTTAATGGTTTGGCTAAAACCCATCCATTATTAGCCTTTGTCACTACTATATTCTTATTTTCTTTAGCGGGTATTCCTTTAACAGGGGGCTTCTTTGCTAAATATTATATGCTCAATGCTTTATATGCAGCTGGGGCGGGCATTTGGTTAATTATTATAGCTATTTTATTTGCAGCTGTAAGCGTATTCTATTATTTCAAATTAGTGCAAGCTATGTATTTTGTCAGCGGCGAACCTACTATCAATGAAGTGCCTAAGAAATATACTTATGCGCTTTTACTAATAGCCATTTTGCTACTCATCCTAGGTGTATTTCCCTCAATAGTATTCAATTATCTATACTTTTAGCCGTTCTTCATTTTATAGCGCCTAATAAGGCCATATTGTCGAATCTGTGCTACCTTTAATTTTCATAAACATAGTAGAATGACAATTCAGGATTCTTTTGTACTCGCATGGCGTACTGTAAAAAGTAATAAACTAAGAACTGGTATTACGGTGGCCATTATTGCCTTTGGTATTATGGCACTTATTGGAATTATCACAGCAATATCTGCGATGAACCAAAGTTTGAAAGAGAACTTTTCTTTTATGGGGGCCAATGCCTTTGTGGTAAGGTATAAAGAAATGAATGCGAGAATGGGTGGGCCTAATAATGAAGGGGATGATTTTTCAAAAACTAAAAGAGGCTTAAAAGAAAAAAAATCGAATTTAGACAAGATTATTAAAATTGAAGAAGCCACTTACTTCAAAGAACATTTTGGATTCAATAGAGCTGCGGTAAGTATTTCTATAAGAAAGGGAGGAAACAATGAATTACATTATAAGAATAGAAAAACCAATCCACAAATTTCTTTAATGGGGGGCGATGAAAATTATCTTGCAGTGAATGGCTATTCACTAACGCAGGGAAGAAATTTTAATAATGTAGATATCACCAGTGGTCGTAATGTTTGTATTGTTGGCTCTAATGTAGCTGCTAAATTATTTCCAGGCAGACCAGAAAAATCTATAGATAAGATTATTTTATTACAAGGCAAACCTTATCGTATTTTGGGTCTTTTAAAATCAAAGGGGTCTAGTGCCATGATGCGTCAAGACGATATAGTTATTTCTACATTAAAAAATGTAAGACAGTACCAAGGAAGTTCTACCTATTCAATTGGTGTTATGGTGAATAATGTGGCTGAATTAGAGCCGGCTATTGGAGAAACTACCGATCAAATGAGAAAAGCAAGAAGATTAATTCCTTCAGAGTCGGATAATTTTGTCATTGACAAGAGCGATAAATTTGCATCTCTGTTTATTGGCTTTTTAGCAGGTATTAGTGGAGCAGCTGGCGCTATTGGTATGATTACTTTAATTGGGGCAGCGATTGGCCTTATGAATATTATGTTAGTGGCGGTGAGTGAAAGAACCAGAGAAGTAGGACTGATAAAAGCCATTGGGGGTAAAAGAAAAGATGTGCGTCGTCAATTCTTATTTGAAAGTATTTTGATTAGTATTTTAGGCGCCATATTTGGAATTATCTTAGGCGTTCTCGTGGGCAATATATTTAGCCTTGTCTTAGGTACCGGATTTGTGGTGCCTTGGCTCTGGGTAATAATAGGTATTGTTATTTGTACAGTGGTGGGACTAGTTGCTGGTATTTATCCTGCTATGAAAGCGGCTGCCTTAAACCCCATTGATGCACTTAGGTATGAGTAGTTTTTTAATAAAATATTTCGACAAGCATAAAAAACCCTCCGATACATCGGAGGGTTTTTTGTAGAAACAACTTAATGAATTATTTAATTTGTTTTTTTACATTATTTATTTAGGATCTAATGCTTTTTTAATTCTGTCTTGTAAATCAATATAATGATTTTGTGTAGCTGCATCAGCACTGGTACTAGTTTTCAAACCAGCTGCTAATTTTTTCAATTGCGCTTTTGCTTCAGATACTACATCTGTATTTTCAACATCCACAGGAGCCGCTCTGAAAGGGCTTGGGGCGCTAATGCTCATAGCAGGAGGGTTAATTAAATCTTCTAATTGGCCTACATAGGTCTTTTGTAAATTTCTTCTAAATACATCTGTTGCCTTTTGAGTAGTCAATTCACTAAACAATCCTTTTCTAGTATCTTCCATCATATCATGTAATGCATAAGAAGCATTATTGAAACGAGTATAAGAATTGTTCAATCTAAGAAGACGCCCTTTATCTAATAAGCTTTTTAAAGTATTGGTTTGAATACTTTGAATACGCTCATTCGCAGCTGGGTTGTTTATTTTGTTTAAAATAGAATAATCTAAGATCCATTTAGGGGTGGTAAACAATTGAGTTTGTAAAAAAGCCATCGCTGCTTTTTGCATCGCTACAGGAGTAGGTGTATATACATCTCCTTGTTCTTCTACACTTTTAAATGTTTCATATACACCACCTATATTTTTAGTCACATGGCCCATATATCTATTAAATTGTCCCATCAACTGCATATAAATTTCACTTAAATTTTGGTATCTATCTGCTTCTTCTTTTGTCCAAGCGGGTAGGTTAGCTAAAATTCTTTTTAAATTCTTAATACCGTATTCACTTGCCACCACTGCATTATCGCTAAGGTCTTCTGTTTGTGCACGAGGGTCATCATTACGTCCTTCACCACCAAACCATACACGTGGATTCTTTTTTAAGTTCTCCACTATCCATTTATTATTTAATTTTTTATCCGCTTCTACATCACTCAATCCTGTGTAGGTATAACCCCATTGGATGGCCCATTTATCGTAATCTCCAATATGAGGAAATAATCCCATTTCATTAATATTGTCTTCTGGTTGTGCAACATAGTTGAAGCGAGCATAGTCCATAATAGAGGCAGTATGTCCATTCGCCTCCACCCATTTTTTATCTCTCAATTTCTCCACTGGTGTTTTACTACTGCTACCCATATTATGTCTAAGTCCTAAAGTGTGTCCTACTTCATGTGAGGATACAAATCGGATTAAGTTTCCCATTAAATCATCATCAAATTTCATTTTTCTTGCGTTACTATCAACAGCGGCTGTCTGAATCATGAACCAATCATGAACCAAATTCATAACGTTGTGGTACCAGCCAATATGGCTTTCTAAAATTTCACCACTTCTTGGATCATGCACTTGAGGCCCGTAGGCATTTTCAATGTCAGAAGCAAAGTAGCGTATTACAGAAAAGCGAGCATCTTCCAAACTCATAGTACTATCATTTGGCCACTCTTTTCCACTAATCGCATTTTTCCAACCTGCTTTTTCAAATGCAACATTCCAATCGTTCACCCCTGCTATTAAATAAGACACCCATTTTTTAGGCGTAGCTGGATCAATGTAATAAACAATAGGTTTTACAGGTTCTACTAAAATGCCTTGCTTATACTTCTCCATATCTTCTGGCTTAGGCTCTAATTTATACCTTACTGCAAAAGTCTGTTCATCCACTTTTTGTTGATCATCTGAGTAAACAGTAAAATTATCTGCGAAAAAACCTACTCTTGAATCAAACAAGCGTCTATTCATAGGAACTTTTGGAAGTAACAAGATAGAAGTGTTTAATTCTAAGGTGACGGCCCCTGCGTTTTGTGCAGCAGGTATACCAGGCCCACCAGGTAAAGCTGTTGGTCCAGCCCCTCCAGCACTTGCAGAGTAAGTTTTGACTGTTTTTACTTCAATATTAGTTGGGTAGGTTTTAATGCTTTCAATATAGGATCTGTCAGAAGCAAGCCCAGATAGGCTAAAGGTTCTTTTTGCCGAGCTACTCAAACTAACGGCCTGGTTATCGCCTTTAAAAAAATCGGTCACCTCTATCACTGAGCTAGTAGAGTCCTTACCAAAGGCTTTAATATCAAAGGCAGCTACAATGGGGTCTAGATTAGAATTTTTAACTGCCTTGGCAATGGTTTGGGTAGAATCGGCAGTATTAATTAAGGTTACCACACGCATGAAAATTCTTTGGCCAGGGCCCTTTTCAAACTGAAGGGTTTGCTCATTGGCAACCTCACCCCCATATTTAGCGGCACCTGCAGCCACTTTTGTAAAACGGGTAACAGCTATTAACTCTCGTCCTAAAAGGTTGTCCGGGATCTCGAAAAAGTACTTATCATCTTGAAAATGAACAGTAAACACCCCTTTTTGGCTAATGGCCTTCTTGGTAATGATCTCTGAAAAGGCTTTTGGGCCTGGTTTAGACGGTGTTTCTTTTTTAGGACCAGCGCTAAGGCTTGTTGTGTCCGATTTTTGTGCCATTAGGGGTAAGAATCCTGTGGACAATAGTACTGCAAAAAGGAGGCTTTTTTTCATATTATATTTTAATTAGTATTATAAATGCGGTAGTGAATATAGATTTTTTTTGCCAACGGAAGTTAGTTTAAATAATTTTTTTAAAATTTAACACACTAAGTTTGTTTCAACCAATAAATTACTTATTTTGTAAGCCCTTAGAAACTATCGAGCAAAGATTTAAATGAATCTTACACATAGCTACAAGGAATAATTTCTTTAATAAATTTTTATTTAAAACCAAAAATCAATTGAATCATGGCTGAGATTAAATCAACTGCAACAGCTGCTTCTAAGAAAACAGCACAGCCGCAAGAAGGCGGTAACTTGATTGCAACTTTAGCACCAATCGCGTGTATCGTACTAGGTTATGTTATCTGGCGCTTTGTGTTAGGTAACGCAAGTAACTTTACAAATCCAGACCCTAATGGTGGATTCTGGCCTACACACAAAGGACCAAAAGGTACATTTACAAAAATGTATGAAGGTGGTATCGTTGTGCCAATTTTGATTGGTAGCTTATTAATCGTTTTAACTTTCGTAATTGAAAGATTATTAACTATTAGAAAAGCAGCAGGAAATGGTAACATTACTGAGTTCATCCGTAAAGTACAATTCCAATTAGCCAACAAAGAAGTAGATAAAGCCATTGCAGAATGCGATAAGCAAAAAGGTTCTGTAGGTAATGTAATGAAGTCTGGCTTGACTAAGTACAAAGAGATGATATCTAATACAGAATTAGATACTGATCAAAAAGTATTAAACATTCAAAAGGAAATCGAAGAAGCAACCGCTTTAGAATTACCTATGTTAGAAAAGAATTTAGTATTCTTATCAACTATCGCATCAGTAGCAACCTTATTAGGTTTGTTCGGTACGGTATTGGGTATGATTCGTTCTTTCTCTAAATTAGGAGAAGAAGGTGGTGGAGAAGCTGCACGTGAATTATCTCAAGGTATCTCTGAGGCCTTGTATAATACTGCGTTAGGTATTGGTACTTCAGCTGTCGCTATTATTATGTACAACGTCTTTACTACAAGAATTGACGGTATTACATATGGTATTGATGAGTCTGGATTTACTTTAACTCAAAGCTTCGCTGCTAACTACAAATAGTAATAAAACTAAAGTAGTAATAAAACTAAAGTAGTAATAAAACTAAAGTAGTAACAAATATTAATTAATAATTAAGGACTCAAATCCTTAAAATTTTAAAAAGACTATACAATGGGTAGAGCCAAATTACCTCGTAAGAGTACCACCATCGACATGACAGCCATGTGCGATGTGGCCTTCCTTTTATTGTCTTTCTTTATCTTAACAACGAAGTTCAAACCTTCTGAGGCAATTGCAGTGACTACACCTAGTTCGGTGTCTTCTAAAGTTGCTCCTAATAAGGATTTTGTATTAGTTACCATAGATAAAGACGGCAAGGTATTTCTTACTATAGATGATAAGCAAAAAAGAGAAACTATCGCTAATTCCTTAAATGCAACAAGAAATTTAGGAATTGACGTAGCTGCTTTTAAGAGTGCAAGCTTTGTGGGGGCCTCTTTCAGCGGGTTAAAATCTTTCTTAGCTATCTCTGAAGAAAACAGAAAAGGAGACCAACTTCCTGGCATTCCATGTAAGGATAGTACAGATAATGAATTGATAGTTTGGATGCAAGTCGTAAATGAGGCTTATGCGGGTACCAAATTGGATCTCTTATTAAAAGGAGATAACGTTGCAAAATATCCAGCATTCAAAAATGTACTTACTGCATTTAAGAGAAACGGTATTCAGAAATTTCAAATGGTTACTAATCCTGAAAATGCACCAGTAGGTTCAGAATTGTACCAGAAAGCAATGAGTGGCGTAAAACAGGAAAACTAAATTATAAACTAATTAAAAGCTATTTACTATGGCAGAATTAGATACCTCGGGTGGGGGACATAAAAAGAAAGGACCAGGGGTCAAAAAAGGAAAAAAATTATCCACGCGTGTCGATTTGACACCGATGGTTGATTTAGGTTTCCTTTTGATTACCTTCTTCATTTTTACCACTACCATGAGTCAACCTACAGCAATGAAGTTGATTTTGCCGGATGATAAAGTAAAACCTGAAGAGCAAAATAAAGCAAAGGAATCAGGTGCTTTAACCATCTTAATGGGAGACGATAATCACATATATTATTACGAAGGTCAATTGAAAAATGATGCTTCTAACTTTCTTTCAGCTTCATATAATGGCGAAAATTCTATTCGTGAGATAATCATGAAAAAGAAAGTGCAAGTAAGAAGTATTGCACAAGACCCAAATGACCCTGAAAAGGATTTAGTGATTGTTATTAAACCAAGTTCAAAATGTAATTACAAAAACGTAATTGATATTTTAGATGAAATGTCAATTAACGTGGTAAAAAAATATGCACTAGTAGATATTTTTGACATTGAAGAACAATTGGTTCAAAAATCAGACGCGAACGCAAAATCTTCTAGCAATTAAAAGCATTTAACAATGGACATAAACAAAATATTAACCGCCAATGTACTGGACCTCATTTTTGAGGGAAGGTTCAAGGAGTACGGTGCTTATGAGCTAAGAAAAACATACAATGATCGTCTTAAAAAGGCCTTAATGGGTATGTTTGCTGTAACATTTTTGTTAGCAGCTAGCGCTATCTGGTCTAATTCTGTAAAGAAATCTAAGACAGAGATTATTGTTACAGATGTTTCTTTAACAGATGTATCACAAGAAAAGAAGCCGCCCCCACCTCCTCCTCCTCCGCCAAAGCAAGAACCACCAAAAGTGGAAATGGCGAAGTTTACACCTCCTAAAATCGTAAAAGATGAGGAAGTGAAAAAAGAAGATGAGATTAAAGAAGTAGAAAAATTAGAAGATGTAAAAATTGGTTCTACCGATCAAAAAGGAATCAAGGACGATGGTTTAGTAGCACCTACTGAATCAGTAGTAGCGGTTGCAGAAGAAGAGACTGATAAAATCTTTACAGTAGTTCAAATTCCGGCTGAATTCCCTGGAGGTCAGCAAGGATGGATTCGCTACTTGGAAAGAACTTTAAACAGAGACTTACCTGTAGAAAACGGAGCACCTGCTGGAAAATACGCTGTAGTCGTTTCTTTCGTCGTAGCTAGAGATGGTTCTATCAGTGATGTAAAATCAGAGAACGATCCTGGATATGGTACAAAGGATGAAGCGGTACGTGTAATTACTAGAGGTCCAAAATGGAAACCTGCTGTTCAAAATGGTCGTAATGTAATTTATCGCCATAGACAAGCCATTGTGTTTGTTGTATCTGAAGATTAAGCATTTTCTTATTCTAAGATACTTATAAGATAATCATAAAGCCTCCTTCCGTTTATTCGGAAGGAGGCTTTTTATTAGTATAAAGTTTACCTTTGCCTACCTATGCGCGAAAATTTAAGTACTTGGAACGATACAATAGTAGCACTCGCTTCTGCTCCAGGATTAGGGGCTATTGCTGTTCTAAGACTTAGTGGCCCAAAATCAATTGAGCTAGTAGCATCGGTATTTTCTAAAAAGAACTTAGCAGCTAAGGCTTCGCATACGGCACACTTTGGTAAAATTATTGACGACTTACAAGTGATAGACGAGGTGGTGGTTACTTTATATAAAGCACCTAAGTCTTATACTGGAGAAGAAGTAGTTGAAATATCTTGTCATGGTTCGCCCTTTATTCAAGACTCCTTACTACAATTATTTATTTTAAAAGGAGCTAGATTAGCAAAGCCAGGTGAGTTTACCCAACGTGCTTTTTTAAATGGAAAAATAGATTTAACACAGGCCGAAGCAGTAGCCGATTTAATAGCTAGTAATACAGAGGCTTCTCGCAAAACAGCCCTATATAATTTAAAAGGAGGATTTTCTTCTGACTTGCAAGTGATGCGTGAAAAATTAATAAAATTTTCGGCACTCATAGAATTAGAATTAGATTTTTCTCAGGAAGATGTAGCCTTTGCGAATAAAAAAGAGTTAGAAAAATTAGTAGCGCAATTACAATTAAAGACACAGTTATTATACGATTCTTTTAAGCTAGGTAATGTCATTAAAAATGGTGTACAGGTGGCCATTGTGGGAAAGCCCAATGCAGGAAAATCGACGCTTTTAAATACATTATTAAACGAGCACAGGGCCTTAGTGAGTGAAATTCCAGGTACAACGCGTGATACGGTAGAAGAGTATCTTACTATTAATGGGGTCTTATATAAATTAATTGATACCGCAGGTATACGAAGCAGCACTGCTGATAGGATAGAGCAAATGGGTATAGATAAAAGTATTGAAAAAATTGAGCAAGCAGACATTGTCATTGCTTTATTTGATGCAAGTACCACCACTGCTGAGCAAATTTTACAGTGGCAGTCTGATATTGGTAACGATAAAATGATACTAGTGGGTAATAAAGTAGACCTAGGCATTGACCCCAGCTTACAAAATAATGAAGCATTAAAAGAGGTTATTTTTATTGCCGCTAAGGATAAAAAAAATATTGAAGCCTTAAGAACCATGCTTACACAGAAAGTAGTGGGAGATGGTTTAAATAAAGAAGGCACCATTGTTACCAATGCAAGACATGCCACTGCACTTAAGAAATTATTATTCGCCTTGGTGGATATTGAAACGGGGCTTGCTAATAATGCCACCGGCGATTTACTAGCCATTGATATTAACCAGGCCTTACATTACTTGGGAACCATTACCGGCCAAATTACCAACGAAGACCAATTGGATTTTATTTTCTCTAAGTTCTGTATTGGAAAGTAACCATAACAAGTTTTAATGAATTCATTTTTTGATCATATAATTCAAAAGCAAGGCTGTGTCATTTTAGATGGCGCTTTAGCTACTGAATTGGAAAAAAGAGGAGCTAATTTAAATCATACTTTGTGGTCTGCTAAATTACTCATTGAAAATCCTGCCTTAATTAAGCAAGTTCACTTGGATTATCTTCATGCAGGAGCAGCTATTATAACAACTGCTACTTATCAAGCAAGCTTTGAAGGTTTTGCAAAAGAAGGCTATTCGAAAAAGGAAACGGAGCATTTAATGAACTTGAGCGTAACCCTTGCTAGGGAAGCAATTGATGAATTTTTAAATACAACCCCTTCAGCGCAAAGTCAAGCTCCTTTGGTGGCAGCTTCCATAGGCCCTTATGGTGCAGCATTAGCAGATGGCTCTGAATATAGAGGTAATTATAATGTCTCTATAGAAAAACTAATGGAATTTCATAAGCATAGGCTTGACCTACTAGCTAGATCCAATGCGGATATACTTGCCTTTGAAACTATACCTTGTTTAGAAGAGGCGTTCGCAATAAAGGAGTTATTAAAAATGTATCCGCAAAGTCAAGCATGGGTAAGCTTTAGTTGTAAAGATGAAATGCATTTATGCAGTGGTGCTTTATTTTCTGAAGCAGTTGAATTATTAAATGGTAGTCCAAACATTATTGGAGTAGGCGTAAATTGCACTGCACCGCATTATATTGAAGCGTTAATAAAAATTGCCGCAGCTGTTACCCATAAATATATTATTGTTTATCCCAATAAAGGGGAGGCTTACAATAGCAATACTAAAACCTGGGAGCCAACAGAAAACTGCCATCTGAGTTTTGTTGATAATGCCCAAATATGGAAAGCCGCTGGTGCTAAAGTAATAGGAGGTTGTTGTAGAACTAGTCCTGAAGATATTCTTCAATTAAAAAATTCCTGGAAATAAAATTTCCTATTGGGCAGTTTCTACTTTACTATTTTCTTTTTTTGAATAGAAATTTTTTGCTGCCTCTAAGGTAATATCAAGTTGTACTTTCATTTTCTTACTGTCCAAATAATTATTAATTCTTATCATAGGAGAAACGAATTTATTATTTAGGTTCCCTTCATATCTTATCATAGTGCTATCACCTCCTGCATCAATAGCTGAATAGGTAATGGGAACAGAGATTGCATTAATGGTATACAAGCATTTGACCGCAGATAAAAAAGACTCATGCACTTCTAGCTTACCCTGCTCTAAAATAAATGTATGATCTTCGATAGATTTACGAGGCATCCATTTATCCCAGTATTGTATACTCGTAAAGGCATTGCTTACTAAATTACCCGGCTGATGTACAAAGCTGGTATTACTCACTACTATTTTATTGGGTATAATTAAATACACTAAAATCACAAAAAATGTGAAAATAGCAATAAGGGAAAATTTAATGTATTTCATAGGTTTTAATTTCTTAATCGTATAAAAGTACTAAATAGCATTAGGTATAAGGCAAAATTACGAACCTATATATAATAAATTTTAATTTGGTAAGCTAAATTTTAGTCCTATTTTTGAATTTCTGTATTTTGACCGCGTGATCAAAATCATCAAATTCTTAGTTAAGCAACTATGTCAATAAAAAATAAATTTTTAGTACTGTTTTTTTCAAGCCTTGCTTTCATGGCCAACTTAAATGCACAGGGTTGCGTGGCTATTAGAACTGTGGGTGGCTTAAATACGATGGAGCATTCTATGATGCATGGTATGATGAATGGTATGCTGCATGATAGTATCGCACAAAAAATGGTGGAACCTAAATGGGACTTAAATATGAGTGGCCGTTATTTTAAATCTTATAAGCATTTTAATGGCACTGATGAACAAACCCAACGTGTAACGGAACAGACCGACGTTAGAAATTTTAGTCGTACCATGGATATCTCTTTGGTGAGAAAATTGAATGAAAAATGGAGCATTGGTTTTGATCTTCCATTAATATACAATGAAAGAAGTTCTTTGTATGAGCATCTGGGAAGTACCATGGGTAATCCGCGTTTTTCTACTTTTTCTCAAGGTATAGGAGATATAAGAATCACTGCATATAAATGGCTTATTGCTCCAAAGCCGGGTGCTAAAGGAAACTTATTAGCAGGCATTGGTCTTAAAATGCCAACAGGTAATTACCAAGCAGAAGATATTTTTCATTATAAATTAGGTACTAACATTTTCACTAGGAAAGGACCCGTTGACCAATCAATACAACCAGGCGATGGTGGCTGGGGATTAACACTTGAATTAAACGGATTCAGACAAATAAATAATGCATTTAGTATTTATAGCAATGCCTACTATTTAATAAATCCAAAAGGAAATAATGGAGTAAGTACAGCAAGAGGCGGCATCGCTTCCGCATCCGCGATTAAGTATACTTCAGATGTAATGAGTGTACCCGATCAATATTTATTAAGAGCAGGGACCAACTGGACAACCAATGCATTAACGCTTTCTTTGGGAGCGCGTTATGAATGTATTCCTGCAAAAGATTTAATAGGTGATAATACTGGATTTAGAAGACCTGGTAATGTACTAGCGCTAGAACCGGGTGCTAATTATAACTATAAAAAATTCAATTTCTATTTATATGCACCAGTGGCCATTAGAAGAGAAAGACCTCAAAGCTATCCAGATATTTTAAAGACCAACGATACTCAAGTATTTTCAAGAGGAGATGCTGCATTTGCAGACTATAGTATTAGCCTAGGTTTTGGCTACAGGTTTTAAGCGTAAGTAAAAGGGAAGTAAAAATTTACTAAAAGTATACTTAAGGTTTTGTGGGGTTTTCTGCGACTAATCGAAAATGGAATTATTCAAATGTTGAAAGGCTTCCATCGCACCCATGTATTCACAGGTTCTCGCTCCCGCTTTATTGGCATTGCTTATCATTATTTTCCAATTTTCAATACTAAGCTGTTTTATAGCTAAGTTAGTGTGCTTGTTTAATTGATATAAGACTGCTCCCACAAATGCATCTCCAGCTCCTGTTGCATCTACTGCTTGTATAGAAATGCTTTTAATGATTTCAATATGCTCGCCTATACAAAGTAGTGTGCCTTCTTTGCCTAAAGTAATGGTGAATATAGCGTTGGTTTTTTTTCTTAATGCGGATGCTGCCAATGCCACTGTATCTGCGCCAGTAATGAATAAAGCCTCTTCATCACTCAATTTAAAAAAATTGCATTGTTCAATAAAGGCACCACACTGCTGTATAAAATAAGCGCTGTTATTTTGAAAAAGTAAATGCCTGTAATTGGGATCAAAACTTATTAAACAGCCTGCTTGTTTTGCTTTGGCTAATAGTTCAATATAAGTGGCTTGAAGGGGCCCCGGTAAAAACGCGGTGGCCGATCCAAAATGAACAATACTATATTCTTTTAAATGAAGTGCTGATAAATCTGCGATGGTTAATTCTTTATCTGCACCCCTATTAAAATAAAAATCTCTTTCACCATCGTTCATTAAAGAAACAAATGCAAAAGTGGTAAAATGAGCTGGGTCCTTAATGATTAAACTTGTATTTACGCCCATGGTATCAAGTAGTTCTACAAGGTGTTGTCCAAAGGGGTCGTCGCCCACTTTGGCGGCCATACTTACCTCGCCCCCTAAAGCTGCAATAGCAGCAGCCACATTGGCGGGAGCGCCACCGGCTTTTTTTAGAAAATGTTGGCCACTGGATAAAGATACATTTACATCTGTGCAAATCATATCAATTAAAGCCTCACCAATACAAAGTACTTTCATGAATTATTTTATATAATTAAATATAGTCATTTTTTAAATTCTTTGCTTTTTTACAAGCAGGAAGTCATCTACGCTGTATCTTCGTTTAAGACCAACAATTAGTTCATTCATGTCTATCGAAGTTAGTTATCAAAAAGTACAGGTATTAGAAGCCTTACGTTATCACTTTATAAAGCAGCCAGAAATTAAAACATTAATGATTGTGGTGAATGTATATGCTATCCTAACAGGCATTTTATTATTCCTAAAAAAAATTAGACCAGAATTATTTTTATTAGGCTCGGTACTTTGGATTGTCTTATTGCTTTTATTTTGGTATCTAATGCCTACTATTTTTTATAAAAAAACAGCCTTGTTTACCTATACCTGGGATTTTAATTTTGACCACCAAAAGGCAAGCTTGCATTCCTTGCAAGGAGAGGCGGCTTGGAATTGGGAAGAAGTATCCCATTATTTCGAAAGCCCTCATTTTTTTCATATTTATTTTGGCCCTAAAACATTCTTTATAATTCCCACAGGTAATATGAAGCTAGAGATACAGCATGAATTAAGGGCTATTTTAAAGAGTAAATAGGCCCCAAAATGGCCTTATTTACCCAATTTCTTGCCTAGAAAAGCCCCAAAAAGGTCAAAATAGGCCTACTTTGAAGGAGAACTTTCGAATGTGTAAACAAAAAGGCAAATAAAATACTTCGTTTTTAACAAAAAGTATATTTTTGCGCCGTTAACAAAAACTTTTACAATGTCAGACATCGCTACAAGAGTTAAAAAAATCATCGTTGACAAATTAGGTGTAGATGAAGCAGAAGTTACAAGTGCCGCTTCTTTTACAAATGATTTGGGAGCAGATTCTTTAGACACAGTTGAATTAATTATGGAATTTGAAAAAGAATTCAATATTTCAATTCCTGATGAACAAGCAGAAACTATTACTACCGTTGGTCAAGCTGTTGCTTATTTAGAAGAGCACGCGAAATAACTAAATCCATTTAGAAGTTTCAAGCTGAATCATCGGCATATTTAAATCCGCCTTTTTGAGCCTTTGCTTTAAAGGCGGATTCTTATTTTAAAACCATCAACATGCAAACCAAACGCATTGTAGTTACAGGAATTGGTACTTTAACACCTATTGGAAATAACCTAGCTTCTTACTGGGAAAACTTAGTCAATGGTGTCTCTGGTGCAGATATGATAACGCAGTTTGATGCTTCTAAGTTTAAAACAAGATTTGCATGTGAAATAAAGGGCTTTGATCCTGTAGAATTTATGGATCGCAAAGAAGCTAGAAAACTAGATCGCTTTGCTCAAATTGCACTTGTAGCTAGTGACCAAGCGGTTCTTGATGCGGGTATTACCAAAGACAATGTTGACCACGATAGAGTAGGTGTCATTTTTGCAAGTGGCATTGGAGGTTTAACCACTTTCACCGAAGAAGTAACCAATTTTGTGCAAGGAGATGGCACACCTAGATTCAATCCGTTTTTTATTCCTAAAATGATATTAGACATTGCCGCTGGGCAAATTTCTATGAAGCATGGTTTTCGTGGACCTAACTTCGCAGTAGTAAGTGCCTGTGCTTCCAGTACCAATGCCATAGTAACTGCCATGGATAATTTAAAATTAGGCAAGGCCGATATCATTGTTACAGGTGGCGCCGAGTCGGTGATAGGTATTGCGGGTATGGGTGGTTTCAATGCCATGAAGGCGATGAGTGAAAGAAATGACGATCCTAAGACTGCGAGTCGCCCTTATGATAAAGACAGAGATGGTTTTATTATGGGAGAAGCTGCGGGCGTTTTAGTTTTAGAAGAATTAGAGCATGCGAAAAAACGCGGTGCTAAAATATATTGTGAAGTAGTGGGTGGCGGAGCTACTGCTGATGCTTACCATTTAACTGCCCCGCATCCCGATGGATTAGGTGCTAAAAATGTAATGATAGCTGCTTTAAAAGATGCTGAAATGCAGCCATCAGATATTGATTATATCAATACCCATGGTACTTCTACACCCTTAGGTGACATTGCAGAAACCAAGGCCATTACGGCTGTGTTTGGTGAGCATGCCTACCATTTAAATATTAGTTCTACTAAATCCATGACAGGTCATTGCTTGGGCGCAGCAGGAGTGATTGAAGCTATTGCTTGTATTCAAGCAGTAGTGCATGATATTATTCCTCCAACTATCAACCATTTTACAGACGATCCTGAATTAGACCAAGGCCTTAATTTTACTTTTAATACAGCCCAAAAAAGAACAGTGAATGCAGCCTTAAGTAATACTTTCGGATTTGGCGGACACAATGCCTGTGTGATTGTAAAAAAATACAAGGCCTAATTTAAAGTGAAAAGAATACAAACTCTACTTTCCTTTTTCAAAAAATCTGATTTTGAAAAAAATTTAGCAGCACTTATTGGCTATCAAACAAAAAGTATTGTACTTTTTCAAACTGCATTGAATCATAGATCTGTTAGAGAGAATCCTGAAGAAAATAATGAAAGACTAGAATTTTTAGGCGACGCTATTATAAGTTCGGTGGTGGCCGATTATTTATTTAAAAAATATCCCTACAAAGGAGAAGGTTTTTTAACAGAGATGCGCAGCAAGATGGTGAATAGGCAGCAGCTGAATCATATTGCAGTGCAAATGGGGCTGCGCAAAATGACAAGGTTTAATAAAATGGATGGGTCTTTGAAAACAAGTCAAATTTTTGGCAATACCTTGGAAGCCTTGGTGGGCGCTATTTATTTAGACAAGAAATACGATTTTACTAAACTTTGGATCATAGAGAAAATGATACAGCCTTATTTGTTCATGGACGATTTAGAGCAAATAGATATTAATATAAAAAATAAAATTATTGGTTGGGCTTTAAAGCAAGGCAAGCAAATAGATTTTGTATTAGCAGGTGAACAGCTAGAAGGAAGAAGAAGATTATTCACCATTAATGTGGTGCTAGATGGGGAAGTAATCACCGCTCAAAAAGGCTATACTAAAAAAGATGCCAGCCAATTAGCGGCACAAAAAGCCATTGAAATTTTAGGGATTTAATTATTAGAAGAATATAATTATTGAAAGTATATAATTACTACAAGTATATTAAAGGCTTTTATATTTAAATACTTTGACAAAGTTCAATAAGAACACCACCTGTTTCTTTGGGGTGCACAAAACAAATTAATTTATTATCAGCGCCTTTTTTAGGTGTTTCATTCAAAAGGGTGAAGCCAAGTTTTTTTAATCTTTCCATTTCCGCTACAATATCAGGCACTTCAAAAGCAATATGGTGCATGCCTTCTCCTTTTTTATCTATAAACTTCGCAATGGGCCCAGTAGGGTCGCTGCTTTCCAATAACTCAATTTTGGTACTTTGTTGAAGAAAAAAGGCCGTATTCACGGCTTCACTATCAACGGATTCGGTTTTATAGCAGGGGCTTCCTAAAAATTGTTCGAATAAAGGGATGCTGGTGGCTAGGTCTTTTACTGCAATGCCTATATGTTCTACCTTATAATCCATGGTTTTGTTGTTTTACGAATTGGGAAAAAATTACCTTTAATATATAACGAATTCAATAAAATCAAGCCTTTAGCTTTAGCTTTGTGCTACAGAAAAAATTAAATTCCGTTATGTTAAAATTACCAATTTATCTTGATCATAATTCAACTACCCCCATGGATCCTAGGGTTTTAGAAGCGATGTTACCTTATTTTCTCGAAAACTTCGGAAATGCGGCTAGTCGTAACCATTCTTTTGGATGGCAAGCTGAGGAAGCAGTGGATTACGCCCGTGAGCAAATTGCCCAATTAATTGGAGCCGATCCTAAAGAAATTATATTCACCTCAGGTGCTACCGAAGGAAATAACCTAGGCATCAAAGGTGTATATGAAATGTATGCAAGCAAGGGCAATCATATTATTACTTGTACCACAGAACATAAGGCTGTTTTGGATACTTGCAAACACTTAGAAAAATTAGGCGCAGAAGTTACTTATTTAGAAGTTCAACCCGATGGTTTAGTTGATTTAAAACAATTAGAAGCTGCCATGAAGCCTACTACTATTTTAGTAGCTATCATGTATGCCAATAATGAAATTGGTGTAATTCAACCGGTGAAAGAAATTGCAGCCATTGCTAAAAAGCATGGAGCACTTTATTTCTCGGATGCAGTGCAAGCAGTAGGAAAAATTCCTGTGAATGTTATTGCAGACGGAATTGATATAATGTCCTTTACTGCACATAAAATGTATGGCCCTAAAGGGGTAGGTGCCTTGTATGTGAGAAGAAAAAATCCACGTGTAAAAGTAACGGCACAAATAGATGGCGGAGGCCACGAAAGAGGAATGCGTAGTGGTACTTTAAACGTTCCTGGTATTGTCGGCTTTGGTAAAGCTGCAGAAATAGCAAGGACAGATATGGCTGCTGATACAGAAAGAGTTTCAAAATTAAGAGACAAGTTAGAAAACGCCTTAAAAGTAATTGATGAGACTTATGTAAATGGTAATCCAGCGCACCGTTTACCGCATGTAAGTAATATCTCTTTTAAATATGTGGAAGGAGAAGGTTTGATGATGGGCTTTAACAAAGACATCGCTTTATCTTCTGGTTCGGCTTGTACATCCGCTTCCTTAGAGCCTAGTTATGTTTTAAAAGCATTGGGCTTAGGCGATGATTTAGCACATAGCTCACTTCGTTTTGGTTTAGGAAGATATACCACTGAAGAACAAATTGATTTTACGATTAAAGCCGTAACCGATACTGTTTTAAAACTAAGAGAAATGAGTCCTTTATGGGAAATGTTTAAAGAAGGGATTGACATTGACGCAATTCAATGGGCACATCATTAAACATTACAAGATGAGAAACTGAAGGTTTCGAGTCTTGAAATTTTAATGTGTACATTGTCAAATGGATACATTAAAATAAGCTTAACATAAGTTCTTGATTTTTTTTAATAATTTTGAAAATATAAAATAAAAATAAAATGGCATACTCAGATAAAGTAATCGATCATTATTCTAATCCTAAAAATGTAGGAACATTAGATAAAGCCTCTAAAAGCGTAGGTACTGGTTTAGTAGGCGCACCAGAGTGTGGTGACGTAATGCGTTTGCAAATAGAAGTAGACGAAGCTACTGGTCTTATTACCGATGCTAAGTTTAAAACATTTGGTTGTGGTTCTGCCATTGCCTCTTCTTCTTTAGCTACAGAGTGGTTAAAAGGAAAAACAATTGACGAAGCAGTTAAAATTGACAATATGGATTTAGTAGAGGAATTAAATTTACCTCCTGTTAAAATTCACTGTTCTGTTTTAGCAGAAGATGCTATTAAAGCAGCTATTAATGATTTCCGTGTTAAAAACGGATTGGCTGAATTAGTATTTGAGCAAAGCCACGTTTAATTTAGGTCTTCTATTTATAACCTATGAGCGAAGTAGCCCAAGAGAATTCAATATATGTAAGTGCTAAGGCAAAGTCCAAGGTATTGCAGTTAATGCAAGACGCTGGCGTTACAGGTGATGCTAGCTATTTTTTAAGAGTAGGAGTAGTAGGGGGCGGTTGTTCTGGATTAAGTTATAAACTCGATTTTGATAATGAAATTAAGCCCATGGATCAAGTATTTGAAGACAATGGGGTTAAAATTGTTACCGATTTAAAAAGCTTTTTATATTTAGTGAATACCGAGTTAGAATTTTCAGATGGATTAAATGGAAAAGGCTTTTACTTCAATAATCCTAATGCAAGTAGAAGTTGTGGCTGTGGAGAAAGCTTTGCAGTTTAAGTTCAACAGGTTCTTAGATAGGCTAACCATAAAAATCATAAGATAATTATAATATTAAATGCTCCGTTATCACGGGGCATTTTTTTGTAGCTTTGAACCATGTGGGCAATTTGTAAAAAAGAATGGGCGCAGTATTTCAATGGCTTAACAGGCTATTTAATCATTGGCTTTTACTTAATGGTCAATGGGCTTGTCTTATTTGTACTTCCTAATTTTAATGTACTCGACTTTGGCTATGCTTCTTTGCAGGCTTATTTCGATTTTGCCCCTTGGTTTTTACTACTCTTAGTGCCCGCTATTACCATGCATAGCTTTTCTGATGAATACAAGCAGGGTACTTATGAAATTATTAGAACCTTACCTATTAGTCCCTTACAATTAGTATTGGGCAAATTTTTAGGTAATTTATTAATTGTTATTGTGGCAATAGCGCCTACATTATGTTACGCTTATACTTTACATGTTTTAAGTGATGTTGGAGGCTTAGACTTTGGAGCTACTTATGGTTCGTATTTTGGTTTATTATTTCTAGCGGCTAGTTATACTATGGTGGGCATTTATATTAGCAGCATTACAAAGAATAATTTAGTTTCTTTATTAATTTCCATTTTGGTTTGTATTGTTTTATTTAAAGGTTTTTATCTGCTAAGTTACCTTCCAGCTTTTGCGAATGGCACCAATCATTTTATAAGTAAGTTAGGCCTAGAAGCACATTATTTAAATATGAGTAAAGGCCTGCTAACTGCAGAGGACATCGTTTATTTTTTATCGATACTTGTTTTATTTGGTCTGGGTAGTATTGAAAATATTAAGGGGAAAGTGAAATATGCCATTACAGTAGGTGCTTTGATTATTATAAATGTATTTTTTTCTTTTTATAGCTATCAATTCGATCTAACTAAAGAGCATAGGTATACTTTTAGTGAAAGCACAGAGAAAATTGTATCTGCTATAAAAAAACCTGTAAAAATTCATCTTTATTTAGGGGGGGAGCTACCCGCTTATTACAAAACCATTGCTGTATCTACTGCAGAATTATTAAATCATTTCAAACAAATTAATCCTAAGGCCATTCACTGGGATATTGAAGTACCTGGGGAATTATATAAAAACGATGCCTTATATCAATTTTATGATAGTTTATCAAAATTGGGTTTACCTATTCAAAAAATACAAACTGAAAATGGTCCTTCCGATAAAAGAGTGGAGCAGTTAATGATTCCTGGAGCACTTATTGAAGTAGAAGGCCAGTCTCCCATGGTGATTGACCTTCGTAGTAGTAAAAAATATTTCAAACCCTATAATATTGTAAAAGATATTCCCGAAGAAGATAACCAGGCAACTGCGAATGCCGCAGTTTCTTTACTAGAATATAAGTTTACACAAGCACTTTATTTATTAAATAGAAAGTCGGTACCCAATATTGCTTATTTAACAGGTAATGGGGAGCCCGTTAATTTAACGGTGAATGATTTAGGGGAATCAATTATGCATAATTATAATTTAGCGGTATTTGATTTAAAGAAAGGTTTTCCGAATGCTCAAAAAATTAAAACATTACTTATTGTAAAGCCTAGCCAACCTTTTACAGAGCTCGATAAATTAAAATTGGACCAATATATAATGGGAGGTGGAAATATTGTATGGGCTATTGATAAATTAGTTGCAGAGTATGACAGTTTACAAAAAAAGCAATCATCTTATATTGCTTATGATAGAAGTCTAGCTTTAGATGATTTACTTTTTAAATATGGGGTAAGAATTAATTCCAATTTGGTACAAGATTTAAATTGCGCAAAACTTCCCATGGTTGTGGGTAAGGAGGAAAATGGAAGCCCCATTATACAAAGAATGCCTTGGCCTTATTCTCCTTTTTTACAAGGCAATGAAATGAGTCCCATTGTTCAAAATATAGATAGAGTATTAACTTATTTTCCTTCCAGCATAGACACCATTGCGGTTAAAGGTATTCGCAAAACAATTTTACTAAGTACCGACTCTAATAGTCGTATACTTAGCTCACCTTCTGTGGTTGATATCAATAGCGGTAAACAAGAAGGCGAATTGGAAAGTTTTCAAAAAAATCATTTAGCTGTAGCTGTTTTAATAGAAGGTAAATTTCCTTCTTTATTTTCTAATAGAATGAATGCTGCCATGCTCGATAGCATCAAGGCCTCTTCTGGCAGAGGTTATTTAGAAAAAGGGACTGCTATTTCAAAACAAATAGTTATTTCGGATGCAGATATTCTTACCAACCAAGTGGATCTGAAAAGAGGACCCTTGCCCATGGGAATGATGCCTTTTGAAGAGTACAAGTTTGCCAATCATGATTTTTTTGTAAATACGATTGCTTATTTAAATGAGCCCAATGGTTTATTAGATACTCGAAGTAAACAGCAAATACTGCGTTTATTAAATCGTGAAAAAGTAGAGGAGCATAGACTATTTATACAAATTATTTTAGTCATTGGGCCGCTATTGCTATTAGGGTTTTTATTTTTAATTTGGACAGGGTATCGAAAACGCCAATTTGCTATTTAGTAAGTAAGTTGTAACTTTATGGTATGTCAACAGATCAATTAGTATATCTTGTTTTTGGAGTGGTTATTCTTTTTGCATTAATCTTAGACCTAGGGTTTTTAAGTAAAAAAAATGCTATTATT
The DNA here is from genome assembly GCA_007280515.1 of Sediminibacterium sp. GTDB lineage: Bacteria > Bacteroidota > Bacteroidia > Chitinophagales > Chitinophagaceae > Sediminibacterium. Next base: position 48,397 of record QYPL01000012.1, on the reverse strand, counting down.
ACTTTAAAGCAAGCCTTACGTCAAACTTTTTTTTGGGTATTATTAGCGCTTGCTTTTTTTGTGTTTATGTGGGTAGAAGAAGGGCAAAAATTAGGTTTTGAATATCTAAGCGGTTACCTGATGGAATGGAGTTTAAGTATTGACAATATTTTTGTCTTCATTTTAATTTTCAATGCATTTAAAGTAAAAGAAAAACATATACCAAGAGTATTATTAATAGGTATACTAGCGGCTATTTTGTTCAGGGTTATTTTTATTACTGTTGGTGTAGCACTAGTGGCAAAATTTGCATGGGTACTTTATATTTTTGGAGTCTTCCTAGTGTATACTGGTTATAAAATGTTTATAGCAGGCGAGGAAGATAGCTTCGATCCACATAGCTCTAAAGTATATATCTTTTTAAAAAAATTCTTACCCATTGGCAATACCGATGGTGATGGTAAGTTTGTCATCAAAGACCACAACAATAAACCTTTGTATACAAGCTTATTTGTAGTGGTGGTACTTTTAGCAGCCATTGATATTGTATTTGCCTTGGACTCCATTCCTGCGGTGATGGGTATTTCAAGAAGTAGTTTGGTCATTTATACTTCCAATATTTTCGCCATACTAGGACTACGTTCATTGTTCTTTTTATTAAGAGGAGCTGTGAACCAGTTTGAGCATTTACAACAAGGTATTGCCATTGTATTAGTTTTTATTGGTGTTAAAATGTTAGGCGAACACTATATTAATATTTGGTTAGACAAAAATACACAGGTACTTATTTCCTTAATGGTTATTATCTTTTGTATTTCAGGTTCTATTTTTTATTCTATTTTCACTAGCAAGAGAAAATTAGCAAAAGGAAATTCAGAACCAGCTCCCTAAAACTATACTATATTTGCAGCAGATTATACAAAATCTACATTATACCAAATTTATGAACGGGAAAAAGGTTGCCTTACTCATTGCTTTAATTATTTTCATCGATCAAGCCATTAAGTTTTATATTAAACTCAATTATTTTATTGGGGAAGAGCATGCAATAGTAGGTTCATGGGCAAGGCTTCATTTTATTGAAAACGAAGGCATGGCTTGGGGCTTAAAATTTGGGGGCGGTTTTGGAAAAATAATCTTGACCTTGTTTCGCTTAGCTGCTGTTATTTGGGGCACTTTTTTAATCAAGGGCTTCATTGAAAAAAAATACCACAATGGTTTTATTTTTTGTGCTGCCTTAATTTATGCCGGTGCGGTGGGTAATTTAATAGACTCTTTGTTTTACGGGCTCATATTTGAAGCAAGTGTACCTTATACAACCATGGTAGCGCAATTATTTCCGCCTCGTGGAGGCTATGGTAGTTTTTTACATGGAAGAGTAGTAGACATGTTTTATTTCCCCATTATTCAAAATGCTCATTTTCCAAGTTGGTTCCCTATTTGGGCAGGGGAAGAATTTGAATTTTTCCGACCTGTATTTAATTTTGCCGATGCATCCATTAGCACCGGGGTTATTACTTTATTTATTTTTCAAAAGAAGTTCTTCAGTGATACAGACATTTCTACCGACCAAGCCAACAAGCTAAGCCAAGAGGAGCCTCAAGCTTAGTTTTTACGAACTTATCCCCTAATCATCAATCCAAATCAAGGCTGGCCTTTTTTACAAGCTTATTCGTACCTTCGTGCCCTAAAAATGAGTTAGGATAAAGCGTTGTATGAGTAAAAAATACCCAGAATTTAATGGATTAAATCTGCCTCAAATGGAGGCGGAGATATTGGCTTCTTGGAAGTCTGAACAGGCCTTTGAGCAGTCAGTAGCTATAAGAGAAGGCAAGCCCCCCTTTGTTTTTTATGAAGGGCCTCCGAGTGCCAATGGAATGCCAGGCATTCACCATGTTATTTCTAGAACTTTAAAGGATATGGTATGTAGGTATAAAACCATGCAAGGTTTCCAAGTAAAAAGAAAAGGTGGATGGGATACCCATGGTTTACCTGTTGAATTAGGTGTAGAAAAAGAATTGGGGATTACCAAAGAAGATATTGGCAAGAAGATAAGTGTAGAAGAGTATAATAAGAAATGTAGAGAAGCGGTACTTCGTTATAAAAAAGAATGGGACGATATTACCAATAAAATGGGATACTGGGTAGATTTAAATAATCCCTATATCACTTTTGAAAATAATTATATTAAAACACTTTGGTGGATATTAAGTACGCTTTATAAAAAAGGTTATTTATATCAGAGTGTAAGTATACAACCTTATTCACCTGCTGCAGGTACAGGATTAAGTTCACATGAACTCAATCAGCCGGGTACTTACAAGGATGTAAAAGATACTTCAACGGTGGCTATGTTCAAAGCATTAGAAAACGCAGATAGCCAATTTTTATTTGATGCAGTAACTAAGGCAGGTTCTACCGCTAAGTCGAAGGAAATATTTTACATGGCTTGGACCACTACACCATGGACCTTACCATCGAATTTAGGACTCACTGTTGGACCTAATATCGAATATGTTTTAGTGGCAACTTATAACCCATATACAGCCATACCCGTAAATGTAATACTTGCTAAAAATTTAGTGTCTAAATATTTTAAAGAAGAAGGGGAAGGCCTAGAAAGTTTTGCAGAAGGGGATAAAATTATTCCTTGGAAAATAATTTCTACTTGCAAGGGCAGTGGGTTAAATGGACTTCGTTACGAGCAGTTAATGCCTTTTGAAGCCAATGATCCTTCAACTTTTGAAGGAGATCCTTTTAAAATAGTACTAGGTGATTTTGTAACTACTGAAGACGGAACAGGTATCGTACATACTTCTCCTGCCTTTGGTGCAGATGACTATAAAGTAGGACAAAAGAATAATTTAGGTATTATTACACTAGTCGATAGAGAGGGAAAATTTGTAGAAGGGGTGGGAGAATTTAGCGGCCGCTTTGTGAAAAATTATAAAGACGAGAAAGACTACCAGGATGTAAATGTAGATATTTCTGTAAAGTTGAAAAAAGAAAACAGAGCTTTTAAGGTAGAAAAATACGAACATAATTATCCGCATTGTTGGAGAACAGATAAGCCTATTTTATATTATCCATTAGACGCTTGGTTTATTAAAACCACTGCGGTGAAGGAAAGACTCATAGAATTAAATAAAACTATTAATTGGAAACCTAAGAGTACGGGCGAAGGTCGTTTTGGCAACTGGTTAGAGAATATGGTGGACTGGAATTTATCTCGTAGCCGTTATTGGGGAACCCCACTTCCTATTTGGAGAACTGAAGATGGTACAGAGGAAATTTGTATTGGATCGATTGAAGAATTAACCAAAGGTTTTTTAGCTGCTAAAGAAAAAGGCTTTAATAAAGCCGTTGATTTAAAAATAATAGATGGTAAGTTAGACGTGGATTTACATAAACCTTATGTTGACCAAATAGAATTAGTAAGTGCAAGTGGCCAAGCCATGAAGCGTGTTTTGGATTTAGTAGACGTATGGTTTGATTCTGGTGCCATGCCTTATGCGCAGTGGCATTATCCATTCGAAAATAAAGACTTAATAGATAAAGGCCAAGCCTTCCCTGCCGATTTTATTTGCGAGGGTGTAGACCAAACCCGTGGATGGTTTTATACTTTACATACACTCGGTGTACTTCTTTTTGATAGCGTTGCTTACAAGGCGGTAATGAGTAATGGGTTGGTACTAGATAAGAATGGTAATAAGATGAGTAAGCGACTTGGCAATGTGGTGAACCCTTTTGAAACGATTGAAAAGTACGGTGCCGATGCCACACGTTGGTATTTAGTGACCAATGCTTCTCCTTGGGATAATTTAAAATTTGATATGTCTGGTATACAAGAAGTACAGAGAAAATTCTTTGGTACTTTATACAATACCTATCAGTTTTTTGTTTTGTATGCTAATGTAGATGATTTTCATTTTGAACAAGCAACTATTCCTTTAGCCGAGCGACCAGAAATTGATCGTTGGATTATTTCTTCTTTACATACTTTAATTCAAACAGTCACTACCTCCATGGACGATTTCGAACCCACCACTGCGGGTCGTGCTATTGAAACTTTTGTGGATGAGCATTTAAGTAACTGGTATGTAAGATTATGTCGTCGTCGTTTTTGGAAAGGTACTTATACGCAAGATAAAATTGCTGCTTATCAAACCTTATATGAGTGTATTGAAACCATCACAAAATTAATGGCCCCTATTGCGCCATTTTTCTGCGATCAAGTTTTTAGAAATTTAAATAGCGTGACTCAAAAACATAATTATAGTTCTATTCATCATGCTCCTTTTCCTATTGCAGATTCTTCAAAAATAGATACTGCTTTAGAGACAAGAATGCAAATGGCGCAGGATATTTGTTCATTGGTTTTATCTATAAGAAAAAAAGTGAATATCAAAGTGCGTCAGCCTTTGCAAAAAATATTAATTCCTGTTTTAGATCCAGCCACGAAAACGGCCATTGAATTAATGGAAGAATTAATACTTGCCGAAGTAAACGTTAAAGAAATTAATTATATAACGGAGACGGAAGGGGTTATTAGCAAAAAGGTAAAAGCCAATTTCAAATTATTGGGCGCCAAATTAGGAACCAAAATGAAACAAGCTTCTGCTGTCATTGCTAATTTGACCCAGGCGCAAATTACTAGTTTGGAAAAAGAGGGAAGTTTAGCCTTAGACATTGAAGGAGAGACTATTCAGTTGCTAATCAATGAGGTAGATATTATAGCAGAAGATATACCAGGATGGAGCGTAGCTGTCAAAAATGCGCTTACGGTGGCCTTGGATATTACCATTAGCCCCGAGTTATTGAAGGAAGGACATGCACGTGAGCTGGTAAATAGGGTCCAAAACATCAGAAAAGAGAGCAATTTCGAGCTTACAGATAAGATTTTGCTTGAAATTGAGGATAATACAGACTTGAAGGAGTCCATTATTCAATTTTCGGGTTATATTTGCCGCGAAATTCTCGCAGTCCAAATAGACTTCCTACCGGCCTTGAAAGAGGGGGTAGAAGTTGACATAAATGATCACAAATTAAGAATTTCAGTTAGACAAAAAGGATAAATATGCCTACAAAAAAACCAGCTCCCAAAAAGGCGGCTCCTGCTAAGAAAGCAGCTCCTAAAAAGTCAGTACCTGCTAAGAAAGCGGCTCCTGCTAAAAAAGCAGCCCCTGCAAAAAAGGTAGCGCCCAAGAAAGTGGTTCCTGCAAAAAAGGTAGCGCCTAAAAAAGCAGTTCCTGCGAAAAAAGCGGCACCCGTAAAAAAGGTAGCGCCTAAAAAAGCAGTTCCTGTAAAAAAACCGGTACCCGTTAAAGCACCTTTAAAAAAAGCAACTACTATTAAAGCTCCTATAAAAAAAGTAGTTCCTGTAAAGTCAGCTCCAAAACCAATAGTTAAACCTGTTGCTAAGCCAATTGAAAAATATGTTCCTCCTGCAAAGCCGGTTCCAAAAATTCCAACGCCTCCTGTTAAACCTGTGCGTAAAGTTGCAGAGCCTATTAAAGATATTAAAGTTCCAAAAATTGGTGCTAAAAGTAGCGTGCCTTATCAACCAGGCTACGTTCCAATGGAAAGAAGAAAAGAAGTAGAAAGATCTACGGAGACTTTAGTTAAATATTCTGATGCAGAATTAAAAGAGTTCAAAGATTTAATTTCTAAGAAAGTAGAAGCTGCTAAGAAAGAGTTAGTTTACTTACAAGGTATTATTACACGCAAAGATGAATTAGGTGGAGATAATGACGATGCTAGGTACATGACCATGGAAGATGGTAGTGTTAGTATGGAAAGAGAGCAGCTGGGTCAAATGGCTTCTAGACAAATTACTTTTATAGACCATTTAGAAAAAGCCTTAATGCGTATTGAAAACAAAACCTACGGTATTTGTAGAGTAACAGGCCGTTTAATTGACAAAGCGCGTTTACGTGCGGTGCCTCATGCTACCTTAAGCTTAGAAGCAAAATTGGGGTATGTAAAAAATAGCAGCGATCAGTAGAATATCAAAAGAAAATATCAAAAGAGAATATCAAAAGAGTAGATTAAAAGCAGCTATACACAAAAGCAAACATTCAATTGTTCTATATAAAAACCCCGATAAATTTTATCGGGGTTTTTTGTAAATAATATTTTTAAAACTTTTGTACTTATTTCACTTCTTGCATTTCAATTAGCTTTCGGTAATAACCATTTTGCGCAAGAAGTGCATCGTGATTACCTCTTTCAACAATATCCCCTTTTTGTAGTACAATAATTTCATCTGCGTGTCGAATAGTAGATAAACGATGTGCAATGACAATAGAGGTTCTATTTTGCATCATATTACTAATGGCTTCTTGTACTAGCTTTTCGCTTTCTGTATCAAGCGCGGAAGTGGCTTCGTCTAAAATTAAAATAGGAGGATTCTTTAAAACTGCTCTGGCAATGGTTAAGCGCTGACGCTCACCACCACTTAGTTTGCTACCTCTATCTCCAATCATACTTTGAAAGCCGCCTTCTTTTTTAATAATAAATTCATAGGCATTCGCAATTTTGGCGGCTTCAATAATTTCAGCCTCAGTGGCATTTGGCTTACCTAAGGCAATATTGGCAGCAATGGTATCATTGAATAAAATAGGTTCTTGCGTGACAATACTTATTAAATTTCTTAAACTATGTAAACTATAGTCTTTAATATTTTTTCCATCAATATATAAATTACCCGCACTCACATCGTGGAAGCGAGGCACTAAATCGGCTAGGGTACTCTTACCCGCACCAGAGGATCCCACCAGTGCAACCGATTTACCTTTTTGAATAGTAAGGTTTATATTTTTTAATATAGAAGCGTCTTGATACAAGAATTGAACATTCTCAAATTGAATCGACTGCTTAAAGTCGGTAATTTCAATAGGTTGAATAGGCTCTTCTACTGTTAAAGGGGCTTCTAAAATTTCATTTAGTCTGTCTAAAGTGGCGTTACCTCTAGTAACATTGTAAGCAGCTTGAGATAAGGCTTTCGCAGGATTAATAATTTGAGAAAATAAAGCCACATAAGCAATAAAAGAACCTCCATTTAATATTTCACCACTTAAAACCAATTGCCCTCCAAACCATAATACTCCGCACAAAATAATAACGCCTAGGGTTTCAGAAATAGGAGAAGCCAAATCACGCCTATTCAGTATTTTATTTTTGATATGAAAAATTTCATCTACCAACCCAAAAAATTGTTTCTTCACTCTACCTTCTGCATTAAAAGCTTTGATAATTCTTAAGCCTGTTAAAGTCTCCTCCATCTGAGATAAAATCTCACCCCATTTTACTTGGGCCTTATTGGTATGTTTTTTTAAACTTCTACCAATGTGTCCTACAATTAAACCAGCTAAAGGAAGTAATATAAAAACAAACAAAGTAAGTTTTGCACTTATAATAAATAAGAAAATAAGGATGCCTATAATATTTAAAGGCTCTTTTATTAAACCTTCTAATGCGCCAATCACAGAATTTTCTAATTCAGTGATATCGTTGGAGGACCTACTTAATATATCTCCTTTGCGTTGTTCTGTAAAATAGCCAATAGGTAGTTTTAATATTTTTTCATACAAGAGTCTGGAATATTTACGCGTTACTCCATTTCTGATAGGGGCTAAAAAATAATAAGATAAATATAGAAATAGATTTTTTAAGAAAATGGTAATTACAATAGCCAAACAAATCCAGCCAAGGGCAGTTACTTTTCCGTGCTGGGCTATGCTGTTTTGTAAAAAGCCATAAATGATTTCTTTGATATTCGCAGACCCGCTAGCTGCGGTTGCGGTTTTGACTGCACCCGTTAATTCACTGCTTCCAAATATAAGGTCCATAAAGGGCATGAGCATACCCAAGGAAAACAAGCCGAAGACAATAGATAAGGTAATAAATAGGCTGTACCAAGCCATATAGGCCTTGTATTCTCTGATATAACTTATGATGCGAATAAATTTCTTCATATTCAAAATTATTCCCGCAGAATAATGAGCAAAGTAACTAATTTTACAGCGAATCAACGATTTTGATTATGGAGGAAGGAAAAAGACAAAAACAGGTAGCCGGGGCCATTCAGAGCGCCCTTAACGATATCTTCTTAAAACTAGGGCTTACTAATTTACAGGGAGGGATGATTTCCATCTCTTCTGTAAAAGTGACCCCTGATTTATTAGAGGCGAGAATTTATTTGAGTTTATTTCAGGTAAAGGACACAGAAGCTTCTTTTAAGAAAATACAAGCACAGGCATGGGAAATTAAGAAGCATCTTTCTGATACCATGAAGCATCAATTACGACGTATTCCTGTATTGCATTTTTACTTAGACGATACATTGGATTATGTTTTTAAGATGGACGAAATCCTAAAAAATTTATAAGTGCATTTTTTATTTGCATGGCGTTATTTCAGAGGAAAATATAATTTTCAAGCAATTCAAATGATTGCTTGGGTAAGTGTTGTAGCCATTGCAGTAGGTACTGCTTCTCTTATCATTGTACTAAGTGTTTCTAATGGATTTACAGAAGTAGTGAAAGGTTTGTATGCCGACTTTTATGCCGATGTACGCATGACACCGTTACAGGGTAAATTTTTTAGCATGCAAGATGCCCCTTTTGAAAAAATAAAAAACATAGAGGGCGTAAGGGCCGTGAGTAAAGTGGTAGAAAGTAGGGCCTTGCTAGTGAAAGGCGATTTGCAATCGGTGGTGTTAGTAAAAGGAGTAGATAAAAATTATAGTAAAATAAATAATGTAGCTAAGTATATGAAGCGAGGCCAATACATTATGGGCAATTTGGAAAATCCCATTTTGTTATTAGGCATTGGTGTTGAACAGAAGCTGGGTTTGTTTCGTTCCTTTATTGGGGACACATTACAACTCTATGCAGTCAATAGGTCTGGTAAGGGTTTTACCAACATTAATCAATTAAATAATTTAACTGCAGTGCAAGGGGGTGCCTTTTCAGTACAACAAGAATTTGACGACCAGTATGTTTTCACCAATTATTCTTTTGCACAGTATTTATTTGATTTAGATTCTAGCCAGTACTCAGCTATTGAGATTGCTGTTCTGCCCAACAAACAAGAGCAAGTGATAGCTACAATAAAAAAACAATTAGGCCCCGGTTTTCAAGTAAAAGATAAGTACCAACAAAATGCTGATCTCTATAAAATTATGCAAATGGAAAAGTGGATCATCTTTGCCATACTTGCTTTAATTATGATAGTGGCTTCTTTTAATTTAGTGGGGGCCTTAACTATGCTGGTTTTGGAAAAACAAAAAGACATTCATGTACTTCATGCCATGGGCGCCAGGCCTTGGGATATTCAAAAAATATTTTTAATGCTATCGGGTATCATGGCCTTTATGGGCGCCTTTATAGGCGGGGGCTTGGCTAGTTTATTTTGCTTCGTTCAAAATAAATTTCATCTTATAAAATTGGGAGGTAATTCTTTTGTGATAGATTATTATCCTGTAAAACCCATGGCAGAAGATTATATAGCCATTATACTACTAGTGATGGTAATTGCGATTGCAGCAGGCTGGATTCCAGCGCGCAAAGCCTCGGCTCGTCTGTTCGAAAAAATAAGTTAATGAAATGACAAGATAAATTATGCTTAATTTATCTTGATAGAGGAAAGTAAAAAAAATCAAAAAGAGATTAATTTTAAAAATTTATATTCTATAAAATTTCTAAAATTAATAATCGCCAAGGGTTTCTTCTAGTTGTCCTAATGCTTTCGCTAATTGCTCATCGTTAGGTGCAATGCCATGCCACTCGTGGCTGCCTTGCATAAAGTCAACACCCTTACCCATTTCAGTTTTCATTAAAATACAAATAGGCTTGCCTTGTCCTGTTAGAGATTTAGCTTTATCAAGTGTAGCAACTATATTTTCCATATCATGTCCGTCCATATGTAAAACGGTCCAATGAAAGGCTTTGAATTTATCTTCTAAACTATCTAAGTTTAATACTTTACTTAATGGACCGTCAATTTGTTGACCATTCACATCCACCGTTGCAATTAAATTGTCCACTTTATTATGTGCAGCAAACATCACTGCTTCCCAAATTTGTCCTTCTTGTAATTCACCATCACCATGCAGGCTATAAATAGTTCTATTGTCTTTATTGTATTTCTTAGTTAAGGCAGCACCAATGGCTACGCTTAAACCTTGGCCCAATGAACCACTAGCAATTCTAATGCCTGGTAAATTTTCATGTGTTGTAGGGTGGCCTTGTAGTCTTGAATTTATCTTTCTAAAACTTGCTAATTCTTTTACATCAAAATAACCCGACCTTGCTAATACTGAATAAAATACAGGAGATATATGACCATTCGATAAAAAGAAAATATCCTCATTAATACCATCCATAGAAAAATTAATATCAATTTTCATTATTTTAAAATAAAGTGCTGTTAAGAAATCGGCACAACCTAATGAACCACCTGGGTGTCCGCTTTGTTGCGCATGTACCATTCTTACAATATCTCTTCTAATTTGAGAGGCAATCTTTGTTAATTCTGCAGTAGATTTATTCATAGCTATTCGGTTGAGGGCAAAGATAGAATTCATAGGCTAATTTGCACCGAAAATTTGGTAAAAAGCCCAAAAAAAGACTTATCAACAATAGCTAGGATTTATTAGCTTTGTAGCCTCAATGAATATGTATGTCAGAAGAATTAAAGAAAGTAACAGTTAGTGCCGAAGCGGGGATGAAAAAGGCTATTAATCATTTAGAAATTGAGATTTCTAAAATTAGAGCGGGCAAGGCATCTCCCTCTATTTTAGAGGGTATCAATGTCGATTATTATGGCACACCCACGCCTATTAGTCAAGTAGGTAATGTGCAGATATTGGATAGTAGAACCCTTAGTATTCAACCTTGGGAAAAAAATATGCTACCCTTAATTGAAAGAGCCATCATGGCTGCCAATATTGGAATTACACCACAAAATGATGGCATTCAAATTCGATTATTCACACCTCCCTTAACAGAAGAAAGAAGAAAAGAATTATTTAAAAAGGCAAGTGCTGAAGGAGAACTAAGCAAGGTATCTATTCGTAATATTAGACGCGATCATATTGAACAAGTAAAGAAATTACAAAAAGAGGGTTTGAGTGAAGATATTTGTAAAGGCGCTGAAGATGAGATTCAAGTTATTACCGATAAGCATATTGCGCTTGTAGAAAAACATTTAGAATCAAAGGAAAAAGAAATTATGACTGTTTAAAAGACCGTCAATCCTATTTATCTTAAGCTTAAAAAAATCTCAAGCTTTATAATTTATAAGCCCTAACACTAAGACTGTTGGGGCTTATTTACTATATAGACCCCAGCTAGTATAATGAGTAGACTACCCATTTGTAATATAGAAATAGACTCGCCAAAATATACACCCCAGGCCACTGCTATAATGGGAATGCCATAAGTAACCATGGAAGCAAAAATAATGGTAGACCTTTTAATAAGCATATAAAATAAAATAGAGGCAATAGAAGTACCTACTACTCCTAAAACAATACTGGCCATGGTGGCCTGTTGAAAATGGGGGTTATTAAATGACATACTAAAGTAACCAGTCAAATAAAGAATAATTATACTTGGAATAATTAAAAAAGCAAAGGCCACAGATACGATATCAATAGCGCGAATATTTTTTAAAAACTTACCTACCACATTTACATTCAAACCATAAAAAAAAGTAGCTACTAAAACTAAAGAGGCAAAGCCTAGGTTTTGAAAACTAATATTTTTACCCGCTGCAAAAAGCAAACAAAGGCCTATAAAGCCAATCATAACGCCTATCATTTTTTGTTTATTAATAGTTGTTTTAAAAAAAGATAAACCCACTAGTATGGTAAACAAGGGCGTTAGTGAATTTAAAATGCCTGCTAAGGAGCTATCAATATTGGTTTCTGCAATACAAAAAAGATAAGCTGGTATAAAATTTCCTAAAAAACCAGACAAAAACACAATACCCATTTTTTCTTTGGGAATTTTTTTAAAGGCGTTAATGGCAAAGGGAAGTAATACGAGTCCGGAAAACAGCATTCTTAAAGAAGCTACTTGATAGGCAGAAAGTGCCGTGAGTCCTTCTTTCATCAGGACAAAGGAACTGCCCCAAATAATGGAAAGGATACAAAAAATAGCCACATTAATCAGCTTTTTGTCCATGCATAAATTTTTGGGTAAAGATGCTTCATTTTGCCATAAAAGTGGATAAATACTTGCTCAATTGACCATAAATTAATGCCAATTCCTTTTCTTTGTAACAATGAACCAGCCAACTAATTACTCGATTAAGGTAGACCAATTTGAAGGGCCTTTTGACCTCTTACTTTTCTTTATTGAAAGAGATGAAATGGATATTTATAATATCCAGATTACTAAAATTATCAACGATTTTTTGCATTTTATTCAAGAGCAAGAAAAGGTAAATATTGAACTCAGTAGTGAATTTATTTTATTCGTTTCTACTTTAATGCGCATTAAGGCAAAATTATTATTGCCTAGAAAAGAGTTGGATGCATTAGGCAATGAAATTGATCCAAGACAAGAATTAATTGATAAAATTTTAGAATACAAAAAGTATAAGGAAGCGGCGGTGCAAATGGCCGACTTAGAAGCGCTTAGAATGCTAATGATGAAGCGCGGTAATATTCAAAAGGAGATGTCACTCGTAGGAGAAGAAGCAGCGGAAGGAACAGAATTACAAACAGTGACTTTATTTAAATTAATGAAGTCATTTGAAAAAGTAATGACTCGTTTACAAGAGCGTCAAAACAGACCCGTACATACGGTGGTTAGATATAATTACACCATGGAGGGCAGTAGGACTTATTTATTAGACATTGTAAGAGAAGGCAAAACGGTGGCATTTGAAAAAGTATTTGATATTTGCCAAGACAGAGTGCACGCCTTATTTTTATTCTTATCCATACTTGAATTGTCTCAACAAAAATATATGAAGCTGATGGTGGGTGAAGGACGTAATAATTTCATCATTGAATGGAATGAAAATAGAGAAGATGATTTAGAGCCCGGCCATGTAGATAATTTTGATTCTTATGAAACGCCTAACTTAGAATCTTTCAAAGATGATCCTATTTCAGAAGAGGAAACAAAAGAGGAGAACTTAGGTGACTTTGATCCTAGTTTAAACTAAAAAGCTTTGAACCCTCTAAGTTTATCTTAATTTCTATTACAATTCCATTCTAGTAAAGTTTATACCTCAGACATAATCTGCTTGCCTAGTAGGGCTTTCACGGCATCGGCAATGGCCAATGCATCGTAATGGCATTCGTGATACAATTCTTTTAAGCTTCCGTGTTCTACAATACTATCAGGAATACCTAAGATGGTAATTTTGCTATGGTAATTATGTTCGTTCATGAATTCTAAAATAGCAGAGCCCATACCTCCTACAACAGTGGCATCTTCTACTGTGATAATCTTATCATAGTTTTGAAATACTTCATGTAATAAAGATTCGTCTAAAGGTTTTACAAAACGAATATCGTAATGAGCAGGGTCAATGCCTTCATCTCGTAAATTTCTAATGGCTGTTTGCGCAAAATTTCCAGGATGTCCTAAAGATAAAATGGCAATCTCTTTTCCGTCTTTTAATTTTCTGCCTTTACCAATGGTTATTGCTTCGAATGGTTTTTGCCAATCTATGGTAACGCCTTCTCCTCTTGGATAACGAATTACAAATGGAGATTGAATGGATGGAAGTTGAGAAGTGTACATCAAATTACGCAATTCAATTTCATTCATTGGCGCTGCAATAATCATATTAGGAATACATCTAAAAAAAGCAATATCATAACAGCCATGATGCGTAGGGCCGTCTTCTCCTACTAGTCCTGCTCTATCTAAACAAAATACAACAGGTAAATTTTGCAAGGCTACATCGTGAATGACTTGATCATAGGCTCTTTGCATAAAAGTGGAATAAATATTGCAAAATGCTTTTATGCCTTGAGTAGCTAAGCCAGCACTTAGAGTAACAGCATGTTGTTCGCAAATACCTACGTCGAAAGCCCTGTCTGGCATGGCTTCCATCATAAATTTTAAAGAAGAACCACTTGGCATGGCAGGTGTAATACCCATAATAAGCGGATTCGTTTTAGCGAGCTCCACAATAGTATGACCAAATACATCTTGGTACTTAGGAGGTTGAGGCGTTTCAATTTTTTTCTTAATTATTTCGCCCGTTAATTTATCAAACAAACCTGGCGCATGCCACTTCGTTTGATCTTTTTCAGCAAGTGCATAGCCCTTACCTTTCACCGTTAAAATATGTAAAATTTTCGGACCCGGTATTTCTCTTAAATCTTTTAAGGTATCTACCAAATTAGAAATATTATGTCCATCAATAGGGCCAAAATATCTTAATTGTAGTGCTTCAAATAAATTACTACTTTTGGAAACCACTCCTTTTAAACCTGCTTCTACTTTAGAAGCCATTTCACGGGTAAATGTTTTACCAATGGGTAGCTTACCCATTAACTGCCAAAGCTCATCTCTAAATTTATTATAAGTAGGAGAAGTGCTTATATCTGTTAAGTATTCTTTTAAGGCGCCCACATTGGGGTCAATGCTCATGCAGTTATCATTTAAGATAATAAGTACATCACTGTCTGCTACGCCCGCATGGTTCATAGCTTCGAAGGCCATACCCGCTGTCATAGAACCATCTCCAATAATGGCTACCGATTTTCTATTCTCTTTTTTATACTTAGCGGCCATGGACATACCTAAGGCAGCAGAAATAGAGGTAGAAGAGTGGCCTACTCCAAAAGTATCATACTCGCTTTCAGTTCTTTTAGGAAAACCACTTAAGCCATTGTATTTTCTATTGCTAATAAACTCATCACGACGACCTGTTAAAATTTTATGTCCATAGGCCTGATGACCTACATCCCATACTAATTGATCATAAGGTGTATTGTATACATAATGCAGGGCTACGCTTAATTCAACCACCCCAAGGCTGGCTGCAAAGTGGCCTCCGTGAACGCTCACTACATCAATAATATAATGGCGTAATTCATCACAAACCTGATGCAATTTTTCCCTGGAAATATCTTTAAGATCTTCCGGGGAGTCAATAGTTTTCAATAATGGTCCAGCCTCAATATGCATCATTTCAATTTAGAATGTAAAAGTATATTAATAACATAAATATATAGCAAAAGTTTAGAAGGAATTTGGGCTTGCCGTATAGCCTAGAATAGGACCATTAGTCAATAAAATAGGCTTAAAACCTAGTTTAAAGGGCTAAATTTGAGCTAGATGAAAAAACACTCTTCATTATATTGGATTTGTCAAATTGCAGGCTGGTTTAGCTATGGCCTCACTATTTTATTTTTTGCCTCTATTTTAGACAAAGAGTTGAACCCAGTCTTTTATCCAAGACTAGCTATTAATTTATCTATAGGTATTTTAATAATGCATTTATTAAGGGAGACCATGCACCGAGCTTCTTTGCGTCCTCCTATCCCATCTAATCAATGGTGGAAATTGGTTTTATTATTATTTGCTTTTTCTATTGTCAATAGTTTTTCAACTAGTTATTTAGCGGACGTCTTAAAATTATACGAGCCAGGCAGAAATATTCCTTTAACAAGAAGGTTTCTTTTTAGTCTTATTTTCGATACCCCTATTTTTCTAGTGTGGATGTCGGTCTATGTTTTATGGCATTATATTGAATTCACCAACACAGAAGAAATTAAGAAAGTGAGATTGGAAACCATGATTAAAGAATTGGAATTAAAAACTATTAAATCTCAAATTAATCCTCATTTTATATTTAACGCTTTAAATAGTATTAGGGCCTTGGTAGATGAAGATCCGCAAAGAGCAAGGCAGGCCATCACGGAGCTTAGTAATATTTTAAGAAGTAGCATTCAAGTAGATAAAGTAGAAATTACTTCTTTGGAAAAAGAGCTAGATATTGTAAAGGATTATTTAGCCTTGGAATACATTCGTTTTGCCGATAGATTAAAAATAGTGTATGAAGTAGAGCCAAAAACTTTGGTAAATCAAATACCTCCTATGATGTTGCAAACCTTGGTGGAGAATGCTATTAAACATGGACTAGGCAAGCAACCTGGCGATTGCACTATTAAAATTATTTCTACAGTAGAGAACGATAAATTAGTTTTAACTGTACAAAATACAGGCCTACTTCAACAAGCACAGAAGGATGGTTTTGGTTTACAAAGCACTAGAGAAAGATTAAATATTTTATATCGTGGCCAAGCCATTTTTGAAATATTTCAATGCGCGCCTAATGAAGTTACTGCCAAATTAGTAATACCCATTTCACATTAAATTATAGTAAGACATGCCCATTAAAGCCATTATAATAGACGACGAAAGATTAGCCAGAAATGAGCTAAAAAAATTATTGGAACAACATCCAGAAATTCAAATTATTGATGAGGCCAGTAATGTGGATGAAGGGGTAGAGAAAATAGATTTAGCGCATCCTGAATTAATTTTTTTAGATATTCAAATGCCAGGAAAAACAGGCTTTGATTTATTGTCGGAATTAGAGAAATCGCCGAAGGTCATATTTACCACTGCCTATGATGAGTTTGCTTTAAAAGCCTTTGAAGTGAACGCACTAGATTATTTATTAAAACCTATCGATCCTAAGCGTTTAGCAGATGCCATACAAAAATTACAAACCGAAATTGAATTAGAACGTGCAAGTTTATCTGGAAACATGCGTGGGCCTTTGTCACAGAGCGATCAGGTTTTTGTAAAAGATGGAGAGAAATGTTGGTTTGTTAAACTAGAAGAAATAAGATTATTTGAAAGTGTAGGTAATTACGCCAAAGTATATTTTTCTACCAATAAGCCACTCATATTAAAGTCATTGAATGCGCTAGAAGATAGATTAGACGATCATATATTTTTTAGAGCCAACCGTAAGCATATTATTAACCTACAATGGATTGAAAAAATAGAACCTTATTTTAATGGAGGCTTGTTAGTAGAGTTAAAAGGAGGGGAGAAGATTGAAATTAGCCGTAGACAAACGGTGAAGTTCAAAGAAATGATGAGTTTCTAGTAGTAATTAAGAATAGATTATTTATTCAAGCTATGAATAGCATCAGCCATTGCCTTAATTAGGTTAGGGTCTTTTTCTACTGCATTTCCAATCACAATAATATCGGCACCCGCTTTGCAATTTTCTATGGCTTTTTCTGGCGTAGTAATACCACCACCAATAATTAAAGGCGCTTGTATATGTTTTGCCACTTCTTGAATCATAGTAGTAGGAATGGGTCTTTGCGCGCCACTACCAGCATCCATATATATTAATTGAAGGCCTAGCATTTCTCCTGCCATGGCAGTACAAATAGCAATATCGTTTTTATTAGAAGGTATGGGGTTCGTATTAGATATATAAGAAACCGTCGTAGGAGAACCTCCGTCAATGAGCATATAACCTACTGACATAATTTCTAAACCACTTTGTCTAATAAAAGGAGCACTTACTACATGGTGTCCAATAAGTAGTTCTGCATTACGACCAGATATTAAAGACAAGTATAAAAGCGCATCTGCCTTAGCGGTGATTTGATCGGGTGAACCAGGAAAAAGAATAACTGGAATGCTAGATTGTTTTTTGATGGCAGCTACTGTTGTATCAAGGGTATCGGTTACCACCAAGCTTCCCCCTACAAAAAAATAGTCCACTTTAGACTTTACAGCCAACTCAATGGTTTGGGTTAAGCTGTCCTTATTAAGCTTGTCTGGGTCTATTAATATAGCCAGGGCCTTTTTTGCATTAGCCTTACCTTCCAGTATGATATTGTATAGAGTATGCTTCATTTCTTAGACCCCCGTAAGGTGCAGCTTTTTTGTTGGAATCCTCAAAATTATCCAATTTAATTATATGTATTGCAAGCAATCTCTATTTATTACTAAAAAAACCTAAAACGGGCAGGTTTTTTTTCTAAGAAACTAACATGGGTTGGGGATAATTCATGGAAATCAAGCCGGATAAGGTATTTAATTTAATCCACATATCTTTTCCACAGCTGTTGATATTTCCATAGCTTTAATATCATCATAGCAATATATTTTCGTATACCCATCAAGGTTTTTTGAAAAACCTACTGGGATAACCCACTAACATCCAAAAATAGAACAAAGACCATGGCTACTACAAAAACAAAAAAAGGCTTAGAGTTTTCTCGCCGATTTACTAAAGAGAATGTTTCTCCATTCGATCAATTTGAATACGACTACAGAGATAGCGTTATCAAAAATCCAAACGGAGAAAAAGTATTTGAAATGAACAATGTGGAGGTACCGAAACAGTGGAGTCAAATTGCTACAGATATTCTTGCACAAAAATATTTTAGAAAAGCAGGTGTGCCACAACCAGATGGTTCACTTGGTCGTGAAACAACTGTGAAGCAAGTTGCACATCGTATGGCAAATTGTTGGAGAGTTTGGGGAGAGCGTTATGGTTACTTCGCAACAGAGAAAGATGCGCAAGTATTCTATGAGGAATTAGTATATAGTATATTAAATCAAGCCTGTGTGCCTAACTCGCCACAATGGTTTAATACAGGATTGCATGAGAGCTATGGTATCACTGGTGGTGCACAAGGTCACTACTATGTAGATCCTACCGATAAAAAATTAAAAAGATCAACAAGTGCATACGAGCGTCCTCAACCACATGCCTGTTTTATATTAAGTGTAAGCGATGATTTAGTGAACGAAGGCGGTATCATGGATTTATGGACAAGAGAAGCAAGAATTTTTAAATATGGTTCTGGAGTAGGAACGAACTTCTCTCAAATTCGTGGAGCGAATGAAAAATTATCTGGTGGTGGTTCTTCAAGTGGTTTAATGAGCTTCTTGAAAATTGGTGACCGCGCTGCAGGTGCCATTAAAAGTGGTGGTACAACGCGTCGTGCTGCTAAAATGGTTTGTTTAGATTTAGATCATCCAGAAATAATAGAATTTATTAATTGGAAAGTAAAAGAAGAAGATAAAGTAGCTGCTTTAATTGCGGCTGGTTATGATAATAGTTATGAAGGAGAAGCCTACGCAACAGTATCTGGCCAAAACTCAAACAACTCGGTGCGTATTCCAAATAGCTTCTTTAAAGCATTGTCTGAAAATGGCAACTGGGAATTAAAGGCAAGAACAGATGGTCGTGTGATGCAGTCTATTCCTGCACGTGAAGTATGGGATCAAATTGCGAACGCTGCTTGGCGTTGTGCCGATCCTGGAACACAATATGATACTACTATTAACGAGTGGCATACTTGTCCTAAAGGGGGACGCATTAATGCATCTAACCCATGTTCAGAATATATGTTCTTGGACAACACAGCATGTAACCTAGCTTCTATCAACTTGCGTAAATTCTTCAATGAGTCAGACAATAGTTTTGATGTAACTGGTTTTGAATATACTACAAGATTATGGCAGACTGTATTAGAAGTATCTATTTTAATGGCGCAGTTCCCTTCTAAAGAAGTAGCACAATTATCTTATGACTACAGAACGACTGGTTTAGGTTTCGCTAACCTGGGTTCTATGTTAATGGTTAGTGGTATTGCTTACGATAGCGAGCAAGCCCGTGGTATTGCAGGCGCCATCACAGCGATCATGACAGGTGTGGCGTATAAAACATCTGCAGAGATGGCTTCTTTCTTAGGTGCCTTCGATAGATATGAAGAAAATAAAGAAAATATGTTACGTGTAATGCGTAATCACCGCGCTGCTGCTTATGATGCAGAAGACGCTTATGTAGGTATTGAAATTAAACCACAAGGAATTAAAGCTCAATACACTCCTGATTATTTATTGAAAGCTGCCACTAAGGCTTGGGATGATGCAGTTCAATTAGGAGAAAAATATGGTTATAGAAACGCGCAAACAACAGTTATCGCTCCAACAGGAACCATTGGGCTTGTAATGGATTGTGATACCACAGGTGTTGAGCCAGATTTTGCTTTAGTGAAATTTAAAAAATTATCTGGTGGTGGATACTTTAAAATTATCAACCAATCGGTACCTCAGTCATTAAAGAACTTGGGGTATTCTCAAGCAGAAAATGATGCCATTGTAAACTTCGCTGTAGGACACGCGAGTTTCGCAGGAGCGCCACATATTAATAATGAATCTTTATTAGCCAAAGGATTTACAGCAGAAGAAATTGCAAAATTAAATGGTGCTGCTAAATCTGCATTTGAAATTGGATTTATTTTTAACCGCTTCACTTTAGGGGACGCTTGTTTAACAAGATTAGGTTTTAAAGAAGAAGTATTTGCTGACTGGAGTTTTAGTTTATTAGAAGCTCTAGGATTTACAGAAGATCAGATTGACGAAGCAAATGATTATGTATGTGGTACTATGACTGTAGAAGGTGCACCAGCATTGAAAGACGAGCATTTGTCAATATTTGATTGTGCCAATAAAAATGGTAAAAAAGGGGTGAGATATATTCATGCACATGGACATATTAGAATGATGGCTGCTTGCCAACCATTCTTATCTGGTGCGATTTCTAAAACCATTAACCTTCCACACGAGGCTACTGTTGAAGAAATTGCCGATTCTTATTTAATGAGTTGGTCATTAGGTTTAAAAGCGAATGCTATTTACCGTGATGGTTCTAAATTAAGCCAACCCTTAAGTACGAAGTCTGATAAGAAGGTGAAAACAGATGCTACTGCTGACGAAGCACTAAGTGTAGAGGGCGGTTCTCAATTAGTGGACTTAAGTAAATTAAATGTAGACGAGTTATTAGAAGAAGTGCAAAGAAGAATGGCTGCTTCTACCGACACTACATTCAAGCGTCAATTGTCTCGTATTGTTGAGCGTAAATCACTGCCAGCTAAGCGTCGTGGCTTTACACAGAAAGCTAGAATTGGCGGACAAGTATTATTCTTAAGAACAGGTGAATACAACGATAACACTTTAGGAGAAATATTTATTGACTTAGCCAAAGAAGGTTCTACACTACGTAGTTTAATGAACTGCTTTGCTATTTCTATCTCTGTTGGTTTACAATATGGTGTGCCTTTAGAAGAGTTCGTGGAGAAATTTGTATTTACGAAGTTCGAGCCTTCTGGAATGGTAGATCATCCAAATATTAAAACCACTACTTCTATTGTTGACTTTATATTCCGCTCTTTAGCTTATGAATATTTAGGTAGAACCGATTTAGTACATGTATTAGATAAGCCTACAGTAGAAAACTTAGGCGAGGAAGGAGATATTACACTAGTAGGCAAGCCTGAACTAAGTAGCATTCGCGTAACAGCACCAGTAGCAGCTCCAGTAGCTAAAGCAGCTGTAGCCGTAGAAGCGAATGGTTCAATGGACAATGTTACTGCTGCAGCCAAAAGTATGCAAAGCGATGCGCCTGCTTGTAGCACTTGCGGACATATTACAATAAGAAGTGGTACATGTTATAAATGTTTAAACTGCGGAACAAGCATGGGCTGTTCGTAAAAGCCAAATTTTCAAGAAATGTAAAAGTTGATTTTTACTACTCTAATGATTTTTAAGCCCCACCCCATAAACGGGTGGGGCTTTTTTGATTTTTCGTGAATTTTTATAAAATATAAAATTCACAAAAATATCCTCTTATGATTTTTCAAAAGGCCCCCATAAACGGGGCCTTTTTTGATTTTTCGTGAATTTTTATAAAATATAAAATTCACAAAAACATCCTCTTATGATTTTTCAAAAGGCCCCCATAAACGGGGCCTTTTGCTTTTTACCCCTTTACGACTTTGTTTAAGTTTATTGCCATTTTTAAACCTATAAATTCCGCTTATAAAATGAGGGGGTCTTTTTTGCATTTCATTCAATTTTTTCTTTAAATTCATTCTTTAATTACAATAGCAAAAACGATTGCCTTATGTCTAGTTTTGAAGTAAAAGTTTCTCCCAAAAAATACGATGCAGTAATTGTGGGTTCAGGTGCAGGTGGTGGAATGGCTGCCTATGTATTATCGAAAGCGGGATTAAAAGTTTGTTTATTAGAAGCAGGTCCAGAATTTGACCCTGCTAAAAACTCATCGATGTTAAAAAATCCTTGGGATTCACCCCGTCGTGGAGCCAGTACTAAAATAAGGCCCTTCGGTGATTTCGATGCTTCTTTCTGGGGCTGGGAAATAGATGGTGAGCCTTATACACAAACTCCTGGTAGTGATAAATTTGAGTGGTGGAGAGCAAGAATGGTAGGAGGTCGTACGAACCATTGGGGTCGTATCTCACTTCGTTTTGGACCACGCGATTTTAAAAGAAGAAGCCTTGATGGTTTAGGTGACGATTGGCCAATTGGCTATGAGGACATCAAACCTTACTACGATAAAATTGATAAATTAATTGGTGTATACGGAACCAATGAAGGTCGTGAAAATGATCCTGATGGAATTTTCTTACCACCTCCAAAACCTCGTTTACATGAATTAATGTTTAAAAAAGCAGCCACTGGAATTAACATTCCTGTGATCCCTTCTCGTTTATCTATTTTAACTAAAAAAATTAACGATGAACGTGGAGTATGTTTTTATTGCGGTCAATGTAATCGTTCTTGTAAAGTATACGGCGACTTTTCTTCTTCTTCTGTTTTAGTTCGACCAGCCATTTTAACTGGTAACGTGGATTTAATCACAGGTGCCATGGCGCGTGAAGTCATGACAGACAACGAAGGAAAAGCAACCGGTATTTCTTATGTCAATAAATTTGATAATCAAGAATATCAAATCAATGCAAAAGTGGTTATCCTTGGAGCAAGTACTTGTGAGACTGCTCGTTTATTATTGAATTCAAAATCAACCAAACATCCTAATGGTTTAGGAAACAGTTCAGGCGCGATAGGTCATTATTTACACGATTCAACTGGTGCTGGAATGGGTGGCGTAGTGCCTGCTTTATTTGGTCGTAAGCGTTACAATGAAGATGGAGTGGGTGGAATGCACGTGTATACTCCATGGTGGTTGGATAATAAAAAATTAGACTTTCCTCGTGGTTACCATATTGAATATTGGGGAGGCATGAGCCAACCTAGCTATGGACTGGGAATGGGTATGCAAGGAATGAATGGCAAGTTCCAAGTGAATGGTAGAACCAAGGAGGCAGGTGGTTATGGTGAATCTTTAAAAGAAGATGTTCGTTTCTTTTATGGCGCCAATGTAGGTATGGGTGGACGTGGTGAAGCAGTACCTCGTTTTGAAAATAAATGTAGCATTGATCCGGATGTAGTAGATAAATTTGGTATTCCTGTGTTGAAATTTGATTGTAAGAATTCTGAATACGAAGTGATGCAAGCAAAACACATGAAAGAAACCTTTAAGGAGATCATGCATGAAATGGGTGCAATTATTACTTGGGGCGATCAAGATGATGTAAGTAATAAATACGGTTTGTCTAATCCAGGTAATATTATTCATGAAGCAGGAACAGTGCGTATGGGTGCCGATAAAAAAGCGGCTCCATTAAATGCATTTGGTCAATCATTTGATTGTAAGAATTTATTCTGTGTGGATGGATCGGTATTTACTTCACAAGCAGATAAAAATATTACATGGACCATTTTAGCATTGTCTATGCGTACTTCGGAATATGTATTGGACCAACTACAAAAACAAAATATATAATTTTGTTTTAAATAAAATAAACTAACAATATATATAAAATTTTAATTTAAATTATTATGGACAGAAGAAAATCCATCAAAGCGATGATATTAGGAACAGTTTCAACAGCTGTACTAGTAGAAGCTTGTAAAAATTCAGCAACCACAGTGGCTGAAGTAGACATGGACGACCGTATGCAGGAAGAAAAAGATTATTTAGTAAAAGTAAAAGCACAGCCTAATTTTTTCAATGAACACGAAATGGCTACCATTACTTTACTAGCTGATATTATTATTCCAAAAGATGCAGTAAGCGGTTCTGCTACCGATGCCAAAGTGCCTGAGTTTATCGAGTTTATTGTAAAAGATATGCCCGATCATCAAGTGCCAATGCGTGGTGGTTTGAAATGGTTAGACCTGCATAGTTATAAAAAACATTCAAAAGCCTTTACAGAATGTTCTAGTAAAGAGCAGATAGGCATCGTAGATGAAATTGCTTATCCTAAAAAAGCAGCACCAGCACTTGCACAAGGTGTGAGCTTCTTCAATAAAATAAGAGACTTAGTAACCACTGGTTTTTACACGGCAGAAATTGGTGTGAAAGACTTAGGCTATATGGGTAATGTGCCCAATTTATGGGTGGGTGTGCCAGATGATGTATTAAAACATCATGGGTTTGCCTATACAGAGAAGGAACTGAAAGAATGTATTTAATTTCTAATGATTTTAAAAAAAGCCCCTCGAAATGCGAGGGGCTTTTTTATGCTTATAGTTCTGTTTAAAATAAAATAAGAAAATATACTATTACGCAGCGAACTTTCGAGCTTGCGAGCTGTGAGCAAGGAAAGGTATATTTTCTTATTTTATTTTAACCTCTTTATTTATGAAAAGTAAATTTAGAAATTTATGAAATAGTACTTCCTGGAGCAATGGCTTCACTAGGTTGTACAAAGTATAGTTTACCATTGGCATCTTCTGCCATTAAAATCATGCCTTTACTTTCAATACCGCGCATTTTACGAGGGGCTAAATTTGCTACCACTACTACTTGCTTACCCACAATAGCTGCTGGCTCAAAATACATGGCAATACCAGATAGTATGGTTCTTTTTTCAGTACCAAGGTCTACTTCTAATTGTAAAAGCTTATCTGCCTTTTCCACTTTCTTGGCTTCAATAATGGTACCTACACGTAAATCTATTTTACCAAAATCATCGAAAATAATTTCAGGCTTCAAGCCCTTGTCTTTTGCATCCGAAGGGCCTGCAGTAGGCGTAATATTGTCCATAGTTGTTTTTTTAGCGTTGAGATTGCTTTTTAATTGAGCTAATTCTGCTTCTATTTCTTCGTCTTCTATTTTTCTAAATAATAATTCAGGAGGTCGCAAGCTATAACCTACTTTTAATAAATTAAAGCCACCTGCATTTTCCCATTCTAACATTCTATCTACCACTTTCATCATGTAACACATTTTTTTAGCCGTGAATGGTAAAAATGGGTTTATTAAAATAGCGAGATTAGCGCATAGTTGCAAGCAAGCATGCATGGTGTTGTCAATCTTGGCTTGAGCGGTAGGGTCGGTCTCCCTATTTTTAGCGAGTATCCATGGCTCTTTCTTTTGCATGTATTGATTCCCTAAGCGTGCTAAATTAATGACTTCAAATTGGGCTTCTCTAAATTTATACTGCTCTAATAATTCAGTAATTTTTTCTTTGCTTTCTTTAACACTTATTAAAATAGCCTGGTCTTCATCATCCAAGAATTCAATATGAATAGCAGGTACTTTTCCTTTGCATAGTTTATGCATCAGCACCCAGGTTCTATTTACAAAATTGGCGAATATGCTTACTAGCTCTCCGTTTACCGAATCTTGAAATCCTTTCCAAGTAAACTCGCTATCCTTTGATTCCGGTGCAATGGCGGTTAAATAAAAACGAAGGCTATCGGCAAGGCCATTGCCTCCATTGTCTTTTTTAATCCACTTATTTATAAAGTCATCCATTTCAATACTCCAACCTTTAGAAGTACTCATCTTGTCGCCTTCTAAGTTCATGAATTCATTCGCAGGTACATTCTCTGGTAAAATATTGCCATGCAATTTTAACATGATTGGAAAAATAATACAATGGAAAACAATATTGTCTTTACCAATAAAATGAACCAGCTTTGTTTCTTTATCATTCCAATAAGGGGTCCAATCTTTCCCCGTATTTAATGCCCATTGTTTAGTAGCGCTTATATATCCAATAGGTGCGTCAAACCAAACATATAAAACTTTTCCAGCGCCACTAGCTAGCGGTACTTTCACGCCCCAGTCTAAATCGCGGGTAACTGCTCTTGGGAGTAAGCCACCTTCAATCCAACTTTTGCATTGCCCTACCACTGCAACTCTCCAGTCTTTTGCATGGTCGTTTAAAATCCATTGGCGTAAAAAGTCTTCGTGTTTATTTAAAGGTAAATACCAGTGCGTAGTTTCTTTTTTAATAGGGGCATTTCCACTTAAAGTACTTACTGGATTAATTAATTCTTCAGGACTTAAGCTCTTACCACATTTTTCACATTGGTCGCCATAGGCTTCAGGATGACTACAATTAGGACAAGTGCCTTTTATATATCGGTCTGCTAAAAAAGTAGAAGTAGCTTCATCAAAATATTGTTCAGAAGTTTTTGTTTCTAAATCACCCTTGGCTTCTAAGTCTTTAAAAAATTCAGCAGCAGTTTCATGATGTAAGGAGTCGCTGGTTCGGTGGTAAATATCAAACTCAATACCTAGGTCTTTAAAATTTTGCTCAATAATGGGATGGTACTTATCAATGATGGCTTGTGCCGTGGTTCCTTCCTTAGTGGCTTGAATAGGAATGGCAGTTCCATGCTCGTCGCTGCCACATACAAAAACAACGTCTCTTTTCTGCGCTTTCAGGTAGCGAACATAAATATCGGCTGGCAAATAGGCTCCTGCCAAGTGGCCAATATGCTTCAGTCCATTTGCATAGGGAAGGGCTGCTGTAATCAAATATCTTTTAGGCGTGTTCATTGCAGCAAAAGTACTTAATATTGTGGTATGATTCAACCGTCTCATCTTAGTCAGGGCGACACTATTGGCATTGTATGCCCATCGGGTAATATACCCTTAGAAAAAGTGGAAATTTGTATTCAAACCCTTGAAAAATGGGGCTATTCGGTAAGGTTGGGTAAAACGGTGGGGGCTAAAAAGGATAGTTTTTCGGGCACAGATACTGAAAGAGCAGCCGACTTGCAATCAATGCTAGATGACCCCTCTGTGAAGGCAATATTATCTGCTAGGGGCGGTTATGGGGCAAGTAGAATTATAAATACTATTGAATTTAAGGCTTTTAATAAGCAGCCTAAATGGGTGATTGGATTTAGTGATATTACGGTTTTACATGCAGCTATTTTAAAACAAAATTGCATGAGTATACATGGCCCCATGGCAGCGGCCTTTTCAAAGGGAGAGGCGGGAGAGCCTTATATACAATCCTTAAAACAAGTATTGGAAGGAGAGAAAACTAGTTATACAATACCGGCAAATTCCATGAATATTTTAGGTGTTACAAAAGCAGAAATGGTAGGCGGTAATTTATGCATACTAGCACATTTAATTGGGTCAAAAAACGAGTTGGAAACAAGCGGAAAAATTTTATTTATAGAAGATGTGGGGGAGTATCATTATAATATTGACCGCTTAATGATACAATGTAAAAATGCAGGTCTGTTTGATAATTTAGCCGGTTTGGTGATAGGGGGTTTTACCGATTTAAAAGACCCAACTTCCGACTTTGGAGCCACGGCTTATGATATAATCAGAGAGCATACTTCAGGGTATACTTATCCCATTTGTTTCAATTTCCCTATTAGTCATAGCCTTGCTAATTATGCCATCAAGCAGGGGCAGCAGTATAGTCTAGAGATTTCCGAGGCAGGCGTTAGTTTGCAGGAAGCCTAGAAATTTAGATTTTTTTCGCCTATTTACTAAACAAGCGTTAATATTAGCTTTTAGCGATTAAGCAATCTAATTATTGCGTTAAATTTGTAGTATTAAATTCAAAACTATGAAGAGGTCTTTTTTAACTATTTCGTTGTTCTTATTATTAGGTTTACAATTTTCATTTGCACAATCTTATGAAGTGGCAGGTATTGAAAAATCTGATAAGGAAGATATGCAGTATGAAGTGTTAGGGAAAGTGGGAAGCCGTTATTGGATTTATAAAAATGTGGGGGGTGTTGCCACTATTGCCCAGTACAATGATAGAATGCAACTAGTGAAGCAAAACGATTTATCTTTTATCAAAACCACGAATTTAAATGGCATTGAATTTATAACAAATGCTAACAATGTATATGTATTTTTTCAGTTCCAAGTAAAGGCAACTGTTTATGCTGCGGTAGCTGAATTAAATAGCGATGGCTTGCTCGTGGGTAGTCCAAGAATTATTGATTCTGCTGATAAAATCAATCCAGCTACTCGTATGAAAGTATTTAATTTATTGGAAAGTGAGGACCGTCAAAAAATGGTCATTTTTAGTATTAACACTACGAATGCTAATTCAATTAAAGTAAGAGCTATTACCTTAAATAAAAATATTGAAAATAGTAATGATGCTGAAATTAGTATCAACTCAACGAATAAAAAATCTAGTTTATCTGATTTCGCATTAGATAATAATGGTAATTTGTTTTGTTTAAGAAATGTAAAACAGACAGGTATGGCGCCTGCAGTAAGTTTATTGTATTTATCGGCAACTGGTGCCGAGGTAGTGGAGTCGCCTATTTTAAATAACAGTTTGTTATTAGACGATATAAGAATTAAAATTGATAACAAAGCAGGGCATGTTATTTTGAATTCTTTTTATGCGACTACTAAAAAAGGAAATATCGAAGGCTTGTATTCATATGTATGGGATATTAATTCAAAAAAAGAAATTCTTACTAATGCTAATCGATTCACCGATGCGGTCAGAGGCTTAGTCACCAATAGAAGAAATTTGAAAAATGCTTTTGATATGTTTTATCTAGATAAAGTGAGTACGCAGGCCGATGGAAGTTTTGTAGTAGTGAGTGAGGCTGCAGAATCTTATTCTAATAGAACCATGTTTTCAAGATGGGATTATTTTTATGGTGGTGCCTTTTACAATCCTTTTATGTTTAACTATTGGAACAGACCCTTTGGCTTCTACCCATGGGCTAGATTTGGCTGGGGGAATGCATTTATGTATAATAGATGGATGAATCCTTATGCTTCTTTTGGTTATCCTAGCGTTACTTATAATGCCAATAATATTGCTTTATTGTCTTTTGATATCAAAGGAAATTTACAATGGGTAAAAACAATCGATAAAAAACAGTCCGATCAAAATGTAGACCAATTCATTGGTTATGGCAGTATTGAAAACGAGGCAGGTATGAGCTTTGTCTATCATCAAAAACAAAAAGGAGTACATCAATTAGTCGTGAATACGCTTTCTAAAGAGGGTCAATTGGTGAAAGGCAATTCTATTATTTTGAATGAAAAAAATTACGAGTGGATGCCAAAAAGCTTGAAGCAAGTAGGAGACCACGAAGCCATTTTGCCTTATCAGTTTAAAAATAAAATTGGATTCGCTAAAATTCAAATTAAATAGTAGCTGGTGGTTTTTTTATTCAAAGACAGGTCCGATCTTAACTTAATTTTTTTATTGCTATTAAGTGTTGCAGTGCATTTTCATGTTTGGATGCACCCGCCCTTAATTATCGCCAATGAGTCGGATGGTTTATTGTCTTATTTTTTATTGCACTATATTCAAGCTTTGTCTCCATTAGTATTAATAGTATTATTTCATACCATTATATTAAGTCAGGCCATTCGATTAAATATGTTGCTGAGTAATTTTAAAATGTTTCAGCAAATTAGTTATGTGCCGGCCTTTGCCTATATTATTTTAACAGCTATGTTCCCTTATTGGGATGTAATTAGTGCTGGATTAATTGCTAATACTTTAGTCATCTGGATTCTTGTAAAGTTGCTACGCTTATACGATCAAAACCAACCCAAAACCTTAGAATTTAATATTGGTTTAATCGTGGGGCTTTCTATTATCTTGTACGAGCCCATTGCTATATTAATACCTGTGGTTTTATTTGCACTCCTTATTATTAGGCCTTTCAAGTTAGCAGAATGGTTGGTGCTAATAATGGGCGTGCTACTTCCTTTTTATTTTATTTTTACCTATGTTTTTTTAACAGGGAATATCTCTGATTTTAGACATTTTTTACCCAAGTTAGACTGGAAAAACCCGCTAGTGCAACCTAGTTTCAATGTTATTTTAGCCTTAATTGTAATGGGCATTCAATTAGTAGCTGGCTTTTTTTATTGGAATGAACAACAGACTCGCTTTATTATTCAAGTAAGAAAATATTGGGGTGTCCTATTCTTACTGCTCATCCTTACTTTTTTTCAACCTATCCTTTTTTCTGTACAAGCCTTATACGCATCAGCTATTGTCATAGCACCATTGGCAAGCTTTATCAGTTTCGCCTATGCTACACCCAAAAGGCTGCTCATACCCAACCTTCTATTTTGGTCAGCGGCAGCGGTTATTGTGTATAACCACCTTAGCTAAGTGAAAAATTTAACAGCGTCTTTTTGAGGGTTTTTGGTACCTTTGGTACTTAGTTTTAAGCATTAAAAAATTAGCTATGAAGTTTGGTGTATTAGTATTCCCGGGTTCGAATTGTGATAGAGATATGCAAGATGCATTAGAAAAAGATTTGGGTTATCCTGTTGAAATGCTATGGCATAAAAATAGCGACCTATCTCATTTCACTACCGATGATTGTATTGTGCTTCCGGGCGGTTTTTCTTATGGAGATTATTTACGTTGTGGGGCCATTGCTAAATTTAGTCCGATGATGAAATCGGTGATTGAATTTGCCCATAAAGGGGGTAAAGTATTAGGGGTTTGTAATGGCTTTCAAATTCTATGCGAAGCTGGTTTATTGCCCGGCGCTCTATTGCAAAATGCTAATCAGCAGTTTATATGTAAAAATGTATTTATTAAAACAGATAAAAGTGAGGCTTTGCAAATCCCTATTGCGCATGGTGAAGGAAGATATTATGCTGATGAGGCTACTTTAACACATTTAGAAAATAATAATCAAATATTATTTCGCTACTGCGATGAAAAAGGAAAACTAGGAGGTGCTGCGAATCCTAATGGTTCTACCATGGATATTGCAGGAATATGTAACGATAAGCGTAATGTATTTGGTATGATGCCGCATCCCGAGCGCGCTACCTCAAATGCATTAAGTAATATAGATGGTAAAACAGTATTTGAAATACTGGGATTGAAGAACTAGAACGGTTCTTTCAATCTAGTATTTTTAACAATTTAAATATTTGCATATGAAAAAGTTATTAGTATTGTTTTGTAGTATAGTTTTTGCAATGAATGTCCATGCGCAAAAACCGAATCCAGTAAAATGGACTTTTACCGCCATTAAAAAATCAGATAAGCAATACGAATTAGTGGCCACGGCTACTATTGATGCACCTTGGCATATCTACTCTCAATTTGTAAGTGGCGGTCCCATACCTACTACTTTTACTTTTAGTAAAAACCCATTAATTCAATTAGCGGGTAAAACAAAGGAGAAAGGCAAATTGCAAAAGATGTATGATAAAAATTTCAAAACAGAGCTTAGTTTTTTT
Organism: Sediminibacterium sp.; assembly: GCA_007280515.1. GTDB lineage: Bacteria > Bacteroidota > Bacteroidia > Chitinophagales > Chitinophagaceae > Sediminibacterium. The sequence continues at coordinate 17,059 of QYPL01000012.1, read as the reverse complement.
AGCGACAAAGTCGATTTTATTCAAACGGTGAATTTAAAAGTAGCTAGTAAAACAAATTTAGTGGGCGTGGTGGAATATAGTATTTGTAATGATGATCGTTGTTTGCCTCCTGCCAAGGTTTCTTTTGAAGTAGCCTTGCAATAATCCAATTTTAATTTCTTATTTTGAATAAAATACTTGCCTGTTTTGCATTTTTAATTGCTTGTTTAACAACTGTTACAACGCAAGCGCAAAGCCCTGTGACAGCTATGGCAAAAGCGGTATTAGTGAACGACAGTACTTATACCGTAAAAGCAAATATAGAAATTAAGGAGGGCTGGCATGTATACGGAGCTAATGCGGATGGCTTAAATGCACCTGAATTAAGTTCAAAAATTGAAACAGCCAAATTTCAAAATAAGGCCGTTTTTTCTATTAAGCCCTCAGAAGAAAAAGATATTTTATTTACAAAGGCCTTTGTTTTCAATAAATCATTTGAGCTAACGCAGCGTGTAATTATTGCTGGCTTTCAGCCCGATAGTTTAAAAATGGCATTGGTAATAAATGTAGCCAAGGCCGATTCATTTCTTAGTTTAGAAATTCCATTATCGGTAGCACTTGCGAATGGAAAAAAGGTAGCAGGCTTTCAAATATTATTGCCTGCTGGCGCCACCGAAGCACCTGCTAATGCCTGTGGTACTGGGGCGGCTACAACCAATAGTAGTTCAAGCCCTTGGGAATTATTATTACTTGGTTTTCTAGGAGGTTTAATTGCTTTAATTACCCCTTGTGTATTTCCTATGATACCCGTAACGGTTTCATTTTTTACCAAGAGGTCTAAAACAAGAAAGCAAGGAATTAAAAACGGATTATTATACGGGGTGAGTATCTTTTTAATTTATGTATTAGCTAGTTTACCCTTTCATTTAGCGGGTAATGTACAACCAGAAATTTTTAATAATATTTCAACCAACCCTTGGTTGAATATTGTGTTTTTCATCATATTTATATTTTTCAGTATTTCCTTTTTTGGATTTTTTGAAATTAGTTTACCAAGTGGTATAGCCAATAAAGCCGATTCCAAAAGTGGGCTTGGTAGTTTAGCAGGTATATTTTTTATGGCTATTACTTTAGCCATCGTTTCTTTTTCCTGCACGGGCCCTATCTTAGGAACCTTGCTAGTAGGCTCTTTACAAGGAGGTGCCTGGGCTTTAACTTATGGTATGGCAGGTTTTGGATTGGCCTTAGCCTTACCTTTTTCTCTATTTGCTATATTCCCTCAATGGCTTCAACGTTTACCAAAATCGGGTGGTTGGTTAGATACCGTTAAAAAAGTATTGGCCTTTTTAGAATTGGCATTAGCGTTTAAATTTTTATCCAATGCCGACCTAGTGCAACATTGGGGACTACTCAAAAGAGAAGTGTTCTTAGGAATTTGGGCTGTTATTAGCATTGCACTAGCGCTTTATTTAATGGGTAAATTATTATTACCACATGATGTAAAAGGGGAGAAAATTTCAAGTGGTAGAAAATTAGGTGCTGTTTTAGCATTCGTATTTGGCCTTATTTTAATTGTAGGCATGACGCCCAAGAATACTTATTTATTAAAATTCTTGAGTGGCTTCCCGCCTCCAACCCATTATAGTTTATTTACGAATAAAACTGAACAAGCTGGCTTGCAAGCAAACGTGGTGAACGATTACGAAAAGGCCCTGCAGTTAGCTAAACAAGAAAACAAACCTATACTTATTGACTTTACTGGCTGGGCCTGTGTAAATTGTCGTAAAATGGAAGAAAATGTTTGGACCGATCCTGCCGTGATGAGTTTTATACAAAACAATTTTATACTCGTTTCATTGTATGTAGATGATAAAGCATTGCTTCCTGTTGATAAACGCTTCACTTATACTACTAAGGCAGGAGATAAAAAAGAGATAACAAGTGTGGGCGATTTATGGGCCACTTTTCAGGCTGAAAATTTTAACCAGTCTTCGCAACCCTTATATGTAGTGATGAGTCCTGATCAAAAAATATTATCCAATCCGGTAGGATATACGCCCAATGCTTCGGAGTATTTGAATTGGCTACAATGTAGCGCCGATAAGAATAAATAAGTTTAAAAAAGCTCCATAAGGAGCTTTTTTAATAAAATCATAAGAGGATTTATGGAGTCTTTATATTTATTAAAAGACGAACATAAATCAAAAAAAGCTCCTATTGGAGCTTTTTTAATAAAATCATAAGAGGGTTGTATATATTGCTATTAGATTTTTTATCAATAGCAATATATACTACAAACTCATGCCGCGTTCGGTCATCATCTTTCTTAAGTTTATTAAACCATAACGCATTCTGCCAAGTGCAGTGTTAATGCTGCAATTAGTCATTTGTGCAATTTCTTTAAAACTTAAATTGGCATAATGTCTTAGAACAATAATTTCTCTTTGCTCTTCTGGAAGTAGATCAACTAATTCTTGAATATTTTTATGTGTTTGACTGCGGGTCATTTTATAATCGGCAGGATGGTCGGCATGCTTAATAATTTCAAATAAATCTTGGTCATCACTTGTTTTAATAGTGGGTGTGCGTTTTACTTTTCTAAAATGGTCTACTACAAAGTTGTGAGAGATGCGTAAAGCCCAAGGTAAAAATTTGCCTTCTTCTGAATACTTCTTTTGTTTAAGGTTGTCTATAATTTTTATTAAAATTTCTTGAAATAAATCTTCGGCTAAGTAGCTATCTTTTACCATGAATAAAATGGCATTATAAATTCTGTTTTGATGACGCTCTAATAAGGCATCAAAAGCACGAGAATTACCGTCTTGAAACGATTGAATGAGTTCGTTGTCTGTGATTTGGATTTCTTTGTTCATTGTTTTTTTGGGTAGGTTTCGATGGGTTAGTAAAGGCAAATTACTCGCAATAGGCATCGAATTTTCATTTGTGGAAAACAAGAAAATCATTTCAAAGCTATCCACATTTTGAATGAAAAAAGAGGGTACAAATTTCTAGAACAAAATGGGCTAGAATCTGTTATTTTGCTATATGGCAGGCAGTAAAAAAGTACAAAAAGCAGAGGCAGCTAATAATGATATACAAGTCGTGGGGGCTAGGGTGCATAATCTAAAAAATGTATCTGTTGAATTTCCGCGCAACCAATTTATTGTAGTGACGGGGGTTTCTGGAAGTGGCAAGTCGTCTCTTACCATTGATACCTTATTTGCCGAGGGTCAAAGGCGCTATGCGGAAAGCTTATCATCCTATGCCAGACAGTTTATGTCTCGTATGGGCAAGCCCGATGTAGATTATATAAAAGGGCTTTGTCCTGCCATTGCCATTGAGCAGAAGGTGGTAACGCGTACCCCAAGAAGTACAGTGGGCAGTATGACCGAAATTTATGATTATTTAAGGGTGTTTTTTGCAAGGGTGGGAAAAACCTATTCTCCTATTAGTGGATTAGAGGTAAAAAAGCAAGATGTGCAAGATGTTTTGGAATTTATACAAAAAGGGAAGACAGGAGATAAGATGGTTTTAATCGTTCCCTTCAAGCAACAAGCCAAAAGAGATATTCAAGAAGAGCTAAATATATTATTACAAAAAGGTTTTGCTAGAATTTATTTAAGGTCAGAAGCTGAATCTATAAAAGCTACAAAAGAAGCTTCCTCTCATATTTTAAGAATAGAAGATGCCTTGGCCATGACTAAGGTAGAAATAACTAAAACTATTAAAGCGCACGATGTATATGTTTTAATTGATAGAGTGGTGGTGAAAGCATTTGATGAAGATGATCTACATAGAATGAGCGATTCCATTGGTACTGCCTTTTATGAAGGAGAAGGAATTTTATGGGTAGAGCAAAACGAAACTATTTTAAAAACCTTTAATAATAAATTCACTTTAGATGGGATGAATTTTGACGAGCCTAGTCCTAATTTATTTTCTTTCAATAATTCTTATGGTGCTTGTCCTACTTGCGAAGGCTATAGTCAGGTTTTAGGTATTGATGAAAACTTGGTCATACCCAATACTAATTTATCGGTTTATGATGGAGGGGTGGCGCCATGGAAAGGGGAGAAATTAGTTTGGTGGAAGGATCAGTTTATTAAAGAAGCAGGCAAGGCTGGTTTTCCAATACATCAACCCATTAATAAGTTAACTAAAACGCAGACCACGCAATTATGGGAGGGTGTGGGCAAGGCATTAGGTATAGATGATTTTTTTGAAGATGTAAAAGCACATTTATATAAAGTACAGTTTAGGGTCATGCTTAGTAGGTATCGTGGAAGAACCAACTGTCCCGATTGTGAAGGTTATAGAGTGCGTAAGGAAGCCTTGTATGTAAAAATTGCAGGCAAACATATTGGAGAATTATGCGCCATGCCTGTAAAGGATTTACAAGTTTGGTTTACGGGGTTAAAACTACCTGAGCATGATAAGCAAGTAGCTAAAAGGTTATTAATTGAATTAGAACAACGCATTCAAACTTTAATGGATGTAGGCTTGGGTTATTTAACCTTGTCAAGGCTTGCCAATAGTTTAAGTGGTGGAGAAAGTCAAAGAATACAACTTACCAGATGTTTGGGATCTAATTTAACAAATTCATTATATATTTTAGATGAGCCAAGTATTGGACTTCATTCAAGAGATACAGAAAGGCTAATTAAAGTTTTACAAAACTTAAGAGACTTAGGTAATACAGTGGTGGTGGTAGAGCACGATGAACAAATTATGCGTCAGGCGGATCATATCATTGATATGGGCCCTCTTGCAGCCCACCAGGGTGGAGAAGTAGTAGCAGTGGGTAATGCGCCAGCACTTATAAAAGATAAAAATAGTTTAACAGGAAAGTATTTGAGTGGAACTTTAAGTATACCTATTCCAGCAAAAACAAGAATCTCCAAACACTCTATTAATTTAGAAGGGGCTTATTTACATAATTTAAAAACTATTAATGTACAATTTCCTTTGCATAGTTTATGTGTAGTAAGCGGAGTGAGTGGTAGTGGTAAAACCACCTTGGTGAAACAAGTATTGTACAATGCCTTATTAAAGGCAAAATCACTTCCTACAGAAATAGTAGGCGGATATAATGCCATTAGTGGCGACATACACTTGATTGATCAAATAGAAATGGTGGACCAAAATCCTATTGGAAAATCATCGAGATCCAACCCGGTGACTTATATCAAAGCCTACGATGCTATAAGAGATTTATATTCTAAACAAGCGCTTTCAAAAATTAGAGGCTTTTTGCCCAAGCATTTTTCTTTCAATGTAGATGGTGGTAGGTGCGATACTTGTAAAGGAGAAGGAGAGCAATTAGTAGAGATGCAGTTTTTAGCCGATGTGCATTTAACCTGTGAGGATTGCGGCGGAAAGAGATTTAAGGAAACAGTCTTAGAAGTACAGTACAAAGGAAAAAATATTTACGAGGTACTAGAAATGAGTGTGGATGAAGCCATTACATTTTTTAGCGAAGAAAAAAATATCGTATTTGCTATTAGTCCCTTACAAGAAGTAGGGCTAGGCTATGTGAAATTAGGACAGAGCAGTAGTACTTTAAGTGGAGGAGAAGCACAAAGAGTAAAACTAGCTAGCTTTTTAGGCAAGGGAAAAGCAAGTAGTAAAATGTTATTCATATTTGATGAACCTACTACAGGACTTCATTTTCATGATATTCATAAATTATTAAAAGCGTTTAATGCTTTAATAGATCAAGGACATTCTTTAATAGTAGTAGAACATAATACCGATATTATTAAAGTAGCCGACTGGGTAATTGATATGGGACCAGAGGCTGGCGAAGGCGGCGGCACCGTGGTTTATGCAGGTGTACCCAAGGGTTTAGCCAAATGCAAGGCTTCTCAAACAGGGAAGTATTTAGACTAAATTCTATTTAACTTGTTTAAAATCAATTAATTAGACAAATTAAATTTGTCTGTCTGAAAATTCTTTTATTATTTTTGTTGTAACTAAAAAATAGTTGCAAATTTGTATGACAAAGAAAGATAAACTACTAGAAAGGTTCTTAGCACAGCCAAAGGACTTTACTTATAACGAATTAAAAACAATGTTAAGTGGATTGGGTTACCAAGAATACCACTTAGGAAAAACTTCAGGGTCTAGAGTTTCGTTTCATAATGAAACAATAGGGCATGAATTTAAAATTCACAAACCACACCCTGGAAATATTCTTAAACCCTATTTGATGAAGTACATCAATGAAAAATTAAAAGAAAGAAAATGAAAAACACATTAAGCTACAAAGGTTTTATCGGATCTGTTAATTACACAGATGAAGATCAAGTTTTATTTGGTAAAATTGAAGGCATATATGATTTAGTTACCTATGAATCAACTGAAGTGGGTGATTTGATACAACAATTTAAAATTTCAGTAGATGAGTATATTGAGTCATGTAAGCATTTTAATAAACCATTATTAAAAAGTTATAAAGGGTCCTTTAATGTACGTGTGAAGCCAGCGATACATCAAAAAGCTGCCTTACTTGCTACTATGAAGGGAATTAGTTTGAATCAGTTAGTGCAAAACGCTATTGAGAAAGAATTAGAAGCAGCTTAGGTTTAATTTCTATACAAATCCTAGTTAGTAAAATAGACTATCGTAGCCAGCTATCGTAACCTATCTGCGCTTTTCACTTTCATTTCGTCTTTGTAAATATTAACTATTGCCATTATTTGCAGTATGGGTATGGTGAATAATGCAAGTGAAGGCAGGGTGAAGCCACCGCCTGGGTTGGCTATAACTATTTTATAAACGAAGTATCCAATAAGTACCGATAATAAAAAATTGATTAGCACTACTTTTAATTGCAACATACGGTTACCGTATAAAAATATAGTAATAAAAGAAAGACAAGCGCTAAAAGCCAAAGATATAAGTGTACTGTATCCTGCACTGCCATTAATTTCTAAAGCAAAGGGTGTGGGTGTATAATAGAAAGGAAAACGCAGTGCAGAAAAGGCTGCAGCGCTAGCAAGTAAAAGCCAAATGGTTTGTATTCTTTGTATCATAGTATAAAGTTAATCTATTTAAAATAAAAAAACCTCCGGGTGAGGGAGGTTCTTTCTATACTGATTAAACTCATTAATCTCATTAAAGTCAAATGCTAAGCTTATCCTAATTCTGGATACAGTACAAACTGCTCCATAAACTTATTCACTTCTTTCTTAGTATCTGCAATTATAGTTTCATTGTCTGCATTCATCAAAACTTTGTCAATGGCTTCTACTACAAAAGGAATATGGGCTTCGTTCAAACCGCGTGTTGTAATAGCGGGTACACCAAATCGAATACCAGAAGTAACAAAGGCCGATTTATCGTCGTAAGGCACCATGTTTTTATTGGCCGTAATATCGGCATGTCCTAAAACTTGCTCTGCCTTTTTACCACTAATATTTTTATTGCGTAAATCAATTAACATTAAATGATTATCCGTTCCACCACTAATTATTTCATATCCTTTCGCCACAAATGCAGCTGCCATGGCTTTTGCATTTGTTTGTACTTGTTTTTGATACACCATAAATTCATCAGATAATATTTCACCAAAAGCAATGGCTTTAGCAGCAATGACGTGTTCTAGTGGTCCACCTTGTGTACCAGGGAACACCGCCATGTCAATTACATTGGACCATAATCTTAAATTTCCTTTTACATCTTTTAAGCCTAAAGTGTTCTCGCCATCTTTAGCCATCATAATGACACCACCACGAGGGCCGCGTAAAGTTTTATGTGTGGTAGAAGTAACAAAATGACAATGATTAAATGGAGAACTTAATAATCCTTTTGCAATTAATCCTGAAGGATGTGCAATATCGGCAAGTACAAAAGCACCTACTTCGTCTGCTACTTTGCGAATACGAGCGTAATCAATATCGCGGCTATAAGCACTAGCGCCACAAATAATTAATTTAGGCTTATGTGTTCTCGCTTGACTTTCTAACATTTCATAATCTATCAAACCGGTTTCTTTTACGACTCCATAAAAATGTGGCGTATAAATTTTACCAGAAAAATTCACAGCACTGCCATGTGTCAAGTGGCCTCCCATGCTTAAGTCTAAACCTAAAATACCATCACCATTTTTTAAGATGGCAAGCATTAGTGCGGCATTGGCTTGTGCACCACTATGTGGTTGCACATTCGCGTACTCAAGTCCGAATATTTCTTTCAAGCGGTCTATAGCTAATTGTTCTGTTTTATCTACAATTTCACAACCTCCATAATACCTTTTCCCTGGATAGCCTTCTGCATATTTATTGGTCATTACACCACCCATGGCTTGCATTACTTGTAAGCTGGTAAAATTTTCAGAAGCTATTAATTCAATGCCTCTTCTTTGGCGTTCTAATTCTTGGTTAATGATGTCAAAAACAAGTGTATCTCTTTGCATATTTCTTTTTTTAAACTGTTCTATTTTGCAAAATTAATTCATTATTACCCCTACGCAAAGCTTTTTTTCAACAGTTGGCGGCCTAATATTCACATTTTCAAGCGCTTTGTACAAAATTGAACAATTGAGGCTAAATTTTGTTCCATTACTAATAGTTATTTGCTACTTTTAACTCCCCCTAAAAAGTAAACAATGAAGGCTATTATTCCCGTTGCTGGAGCTGGCGCAAAACTCCGCCCTCATACCTATACGCAGCCTAAGGCACTGATACCTATTGCAGGTAAAACCATACTTAGTTTTATTGTGGATCAGTTAAAAGAAGCGGGCATCACAGAATTTATTTTTGTAATAGGTTATTTAGGTGAAAAAATTCAGGACTATGTTAAGGCTACTTATCCGAATTTAACCACTCATTTTGTGTATCAGAACGATAGACTAGGAACAGCCCATGCTATTGAATTAGCAAAGGCCATTGTTGGTAATGATGAAGTATTTATTTCTCTAGGAGACACTATTTGTGAATTTGATATTAAAGAAGTAATGGAAAGTAGCTTTAGTATGTTAGGTGTAAAAAAAGTAGATGATCCGAGACAGTTTGGAGTGGTGGAATTGAATGAAGAATATTTTGTAGAACATGCGGTAGAAAAACCAGCTATTCCAAAATCTAATAATGCATTAGTAGGTTTATATAAAATAAAAGAGTCGTCTATTTTATTTGAATGTTTTCAACAATTATTTACAGATAATATAAAATCAAATGGCGAATATAATTTAACTGATGCCATTGATTGTATGATTAAAAAAGGAGTTCAATTCAAAGGCTTTAAAGTGAAACATTGGTATGATTGTGGTAAGAAAGAAAATTTATTAGAAGCCAATGCAGTACTGCTTAAGAAATCAGGTGGACTTGCTGTAACTGCCGAAACCTATCCCAATAGTATTATTATAGCACCTGTAAGTATTGCAGAAGGATGTATAATAGAAAACTCTATTATTGGCCCACATGTGACTATTGGAAATAATACTACTATTAAAAGCTCGGTAGTAAAAGAAAGTATAATTGGTTCTTACACTACGCTTGATGAAGTGGTTTTAGATAATTCATTAATTGGAAGCGATGCGGCGGTGAAAGGCTTAAGCCGTACCTTAAATATTGGAGATAATACAGAAATTGATTTTGGGTAAAGACTTATATAGTTATTAGAAATAATAAGGAATTAATAATTTCGTTATTGGTACTAAACTTTTTGTATGCTTTTTGAAAATAGAATTACAAGTTTATTTAAGATTGACCTACCCATTATTCAAGCAGGAATGGTTTGGGCCAGCGGATGGGAATTGGCTAGTGCTGTAAGTAATGCAGGTGGTTTGGGTATTATTGGCGCGGGCAGTATGTATCCGGAAGTATTAAGAACACATATTCAAAAGACAAAGGCGGCTACTCATAAACCATTTGCAGTTAACCTGCCCATGTTGTATCCCGATTTACAAGCGCATATTAATATCATTATAGAAGAAAAAGTACCCATTGTTTTTACAAGTGCAGGTAATCCTAAAACTTGGACTGCTGTTTTGAAAGCTGCTGGAATTATGGTGGTGCATGTAGTAAGTAGTGCACAATTTGCTTTAAAAGCAGAAGCTGCAGGCTGTGATGCTGTGGTAGCAGAAGGTTTTGAGGCAGGTGGTCATAATGGAAGAGAGGAAACTACCACTATGGTTTTAATACCCATGGTGTGTAAGGCTGTAAAAATTCCAGTAATTGCTGCAGGAGGTATTGCTACTGGAGCTCAAATGTTAGCGGCTTTTGCTTTAGGTGCGGATGCGGTGCAAATAGGTTCAAGATTTGTTTGTAGTATAGAAGCTTCTTCGCATATTCATTTTAAAAATGTCATTATTGAATCGAAGGAAGGGGCTACTGAATTAGGATTAAAGTCACTAGCGCCAGTAAGGCTTTTAAAAAATAAATTCGCGAACGAAATTCTAGCTTTTGAAAAACAAGGAGCTAGTAAAGAAGCCTTAGCAGAGCGTTTAGGCAAAGGAAGAGCAAAGATGGGAATGTTTGAAGGCGATATGGAAAATGGAGAATTAGAAATTGGGCAAGTAACTGCCATGATAGATACTATACAACCAGCAGCTGAAATTGTGCACGAAATTTGGAAAGATTTTCAAGTTGGTTTGGAGCACTTAAAATCGCTTCCACTCAACAGATCTTTTTAAGTAGAAATTTTTAGAGTCAATCTTTTTAGTGAACTAAAACTAAAGCGTCTTCATTAGGCGTCTTTATGTAAGTACATTGAATTGGCTTGTGCTAAGCAGGTCATTACAATATCATTAATACAAACATGCTTTGGTAGATTGGCTACATACCAAGCCGTATCGGCAATGTCTTCTGCTTTTAAGGGTTCGTAACCTGCATATACAGCAGCTGCTTTAGTAGCATCACCTTTAAATCTGATTAAAGAAAAATCCGTTTCTACTGCACCCGGATGAATAGCAGTTACTTTTATTTTGTATTGCAATAAATCAATTCTTTGAGCCTTGGTAATGGCGTCTACTGCATGCTTGGAAGCGCAGTATACATTCCCATCCTTATAAACTTCTTTACCTGCTGTGCTACCAATATTTATAATATGTCCTTGGTTTTTAATTAAATAAGGAAGGGTTGCTTTAGAAGTGTATAATAAACCTTTCACATTGGTGTCAATCATGGTTTCCCAGTCTTCGATATTGGCATTTTCAAAAGAGTCTCTGCCTAAGGCGAGGCCTGCATTGTTTACTAGTAGGTCAACGGCTTGCCATTCGCTAGGTAAGCTACCTATTTGTTGATACACGGCTTCTTTGTTTTGTACATCAAAAATTAAAGACAAAGTTTTTACTTTATATTTTTGTTCAATGGCTGTGGCCACTGCTTCCAATTTTTCTTTTCTGCGTGCTGTTAAAATTAAATTCCATCCACCTGCTGCAAATTTTTCTGCAATGGCTTTTCCAAAACCTGCACTAGCGCCAGTGATTAATATTATTTTTGACATAGAGTTATTTTAATAAGTTTTTGAATGAGGTATAGTTTTTAAGTAATATGTATTTTTTAATAAATTCTTATTTTTTGAATAAGGCATTAATACGTCCTTTTTCTACTAGTCTGTAGTTTAGTAATGCGGCAGTGGCTATTAATACCCAAACTTCTTTGGAAAAATGTTGAGGAAGCCAGTAGCTTGTTAAAACTAATCCAACAATAGATGCAAAGAATAGGAAACCAATTTGGCCAATGGCTTTGGAAGGAATAAAGTAAAAAATAAGGGCGATGATATATAAAGGATGCATCCACATTAAATTATAATTTTGGTAACAGGCAGTATGTTTTGAAACCATACTCATGTATACCATTAAACTGCCTCCAGCGGTAAAAGAAATTAAAAGCAAAACATCTAATACTTTAGCTAAGCGCTGTGTAATTAGGCTATTCCATTTTGAACTGAAACTGTATACTATTAAAAAGACAAATAAAATATAAAAGGGGCTACCAGTGCTAGTATTTGTTTCGCTAGCATAAGTTAAAATATTTTCCTTGAGCACTAATCGACCGGTGGTAGCTACTTGTTGGTGTAATAAAAAGGGTAAAAAGGCCGCTTGAAAATCGCTTGGTTTTTGATCAGCGTAGGCGCCTAATAATAAATCAATACCCAGACCAATCCAGGGCAGGCCTTGTTTATAGGGGGCGCTCACCACCTCCGATCGGTAAGATGAAATGGGTAGGGCGGTTGGCTGAAAGCCGCTATTTTTAAATAAGCCATCCTTTACACGAGTAGTACAATTGTCCGAAATAAAATTGTATAAATAAAAACGGTTATCACCTATCATATTTACTTGAAGGGCGGTGTACCATTTTATTTTTTCTGCAGCTGTTATTTTTAGTACTTGCTCGTAAACATTTCTTTTCTCGAATTGGTATTCTTTTAAAAAGTCGCTGTAGTTATTAACGGAAACAAAATAAAGCAAGTCGCCTTTAAGAAACTTAGTTATAAAGTTGGGTTCGTTGAAATTAAAAGTACCGTAGTTGAAAACAATATCGGTTTGGTTTACGCTATCCACTACTCTTACCGCAGTATGTCCCCAAATGGTATATATATCCTCACCAGCAGCACAGGTAATAATACTAAATTGTATACGTGGCTTGAAGGAGCTTATATCTTGCCCCATTGCTTCTTGCCCCATTACCTGCATATTCAAAATGCAAGAGGTGACTAGTAAAAAAAGTAAAATATATTTTTTCAAGGCCCGTTGTATAATGCGTTTATTATTTCTTACTATAGTTAGGGGCTTCTCTGGTAACTTCTACATCGTGTGTATGACTTTCTCTCATACCTGCGTTGGTTATTTGAACAAATTTTGCATTTTGTAAGTCCTTTACAGTTTTCGCGCCACAATAACCCATACCTGCTTTTAAGCCACCAACAAACTGATAAATAATTTCATGTAAGTTTCCTTTGTAAGCCACACGACCTTCAATTCCTTCTGGTACGTATTTTTTTGAATCAGCTTCATTCTCTTGAAAATATCTATCACCACTTCCTTGACTCATGGCACCAATACTTCCCATACCACGGTATGCTTTAAACTTACGACCTTCATAAATAATAGTTTCTCCAGGACTTTCTTCAGTGCCTGCAAATATGCTTCCCATCATAACGCAATTGGCGCCAGCAGCTAATGCTTTAACCATATCTCCTGTGTAGCGAATACCACCATCGGCAATAATTGGAATATTTTTTCCTTTCAATGCTTTAGCAGCTTCCATAATGGCCGTTAGTTGAGGAACACCTGCACCTGCTACAATTCTAGTGGTACAAATGGAACCTGGTCCAATGCCTATTTTCACTGCATCGGCACCTGCATTCGCCATAGCAAGTGCACCTTCTGCGGTAGCTACATTGCCTGCAATAACAGGTAAGTTCTTATAAGTTTTCTTTAATAATTTTAAAGCTTCGATAACACCCTTGCTATGACCATGTGCACTATCTAATGAAACAATATCCACGCCTACGCTTTGTAAAGCAGCAGCGCGGTCTAATAAATCTTTGGTGATACCTAAGGCAGCGCCTACGAGTAAGCGACCAATTTTATCTTTCACTGCATTAGGGAAAGCGCTTAGTTGTAAAATATCGCGATAAGTAATTAAGCCAATTAATTTTCCTTGTTTATTTACTACAGGTAATTTTTCAATTTTATATTGACGAAGAATTTTTTCTGCTTTTCTTAAGTCGGTCCCTTCTGGTGCAATCACTAAATTTTCTTTAGTCATTACTTCACTTACTTTTCTTTTACGATCGGTTTCAAAACGTAAATCGCGATTAGTTAAAATACCAACTAGTTTATTGGTTTTATCTACAATAGGAATACCGCCAATTTTATTTTCCTTCATTAATTTTAAAGCGTCTCCAATAGTAGCTGTTACTTCTAAAGTAATGGGGTCAACAATCATACCACTTTCGCTACGCTTTACTTTACGCACTTGTTCAGCCTGCCTTTCAATACTCATGTTTTTATGCAAAATACCAATGCCGCCTTCGCGTGCCAAAGCAATAGCTAATTGGGCTTCTGTAACAGTATCCATTGCAGAAGATAAAATAGGAACATGTAGTTGAATGTTCTTGGTAAGTTGCGTGTGAATTTTTACTTCTGAAGGAAGTATTTCAGAATAAGCGGGCATTAACAATACATCGTCAAATGTCAAGCCTTTACCAAAAATGCGGGAGTTGTTTGTAGTATTTCTTGTTGCCATAGGCAAAGATAGGGTCTTGGCTTATTTAGGCAAAATCCTTTTTTTTAGCTGATGGCATACCTATTGCCTGCTAGTAGCTGAATTTCACCTTTCATTTCTAGGCTTAAAAGTAAATTTGAAAGCTTACTAGCATTGATTTTTAACTCATTAGCAATTAATTCCCTATGAATGGGACCGTGGGCTTCAATATGCGCAAGTACGCTTTTTGAGTCGGGTGAAAATGGAAATTCAAGTTCTTTTTGAGGGCTATTTTGTTGGGCCTTGGGCCAGCCCATCTGTTCAAGCAGGTTTTCTACGTCGTGGTATAAATGGGCTTTATTTCTTTTAATTAATGCTAAACAGCCCTTGCTTTTTGAGTCGTGAATTTTACCGGGCACTGCAAATACTTCTCTATTATAATCAAAAGCTAAATTGGCTGTTATCATGCTGCCACCTTTTACGGCAGTTTCTATGACTATAGTGGCATCGCTAAGTCCGGCTACAATTCTATTTCTTTTTGGAAAGCAGTAGGGAAGAATAATACTTTCTTTTCTGGATTCAGTTATAAGCCCACCGTTATGCAAAATATCAATGGCAAGCTTTCTGTGTTCCATGGGATAAATTTGATCGAGCCCATGTGCGAGTACGCCCCAGGTAGGAATTTTATAGGCGACTGCTGTTTGGTGTGCGATAGCATCTACTCCTAAAGCCATTCCACTAATAACACCAATATTTAAATGTGTAAGCCCTTCCATTAATTCCTTTATAATTCTATTTACTTGCACGGTATGTAGTCTTGTACCCACTACACTTATTAAGTAGGGCAGATTAAAATTTTCATTTCCTTTTAAATATAATAAAGTAGGTGCGTCATCACAATGTAATAAACGATTAGGATAGCGACTGTCTTTTAAACTAATGCATTGAATATTATGTTTAACCGTAAAATTTAATTCGGAGCCTGCTTCTTTTAAAGGCCAGGGACCTAGTAAAATATTTTTTTGAACAAGATTTATAGTAGTAAACGCTTCGTTTTTCTTCTCCCTTTGTTTATAAATAGCCAGCGCACTGCCATAGTGTTCAATCATGTTTTTTCTTTGCCGATCATTGAAACTTGGAAGCATAGTAAAGGCAATGGTATATAAAATTTCCTCTGTCATACCACAAACATCTTCATTAAAGCAATGCTAAAACAGCGTATTTATACGTGGTAAATTAAGGAGTATAATAATTAGGGATTGACCTAATCTTAGACTATGTAATGCAACTTAGATTACTAAATCAATCCCATATTACGGAATGGTAATGGTAAAGCTAGTGCGTCTATTTTTTATACGGCCTTCTTCGGTTGCATTGTCGCTAATGGGTTTAGTTCCACCAAGGCCAATAGTTTTAATTCTACTAGTATCAATTCCTTTACTAATTAAATAAGTAGCAATGGCGTTGGCTCTTTTAGAGGATAGTAATTTATTTTGTACACTATCTCCTTTATTATCGGTATGTCCTTCGATAAGAATATTTGCTGAAGGAGTAGCTTGCAAAAAGATGACCAAAGCGCCTAACTCTACAAAAGATTTCTTATTCAGTATTGACTGATTAATTTCAAAAAATATATTATTGAAATTTTTAGTAAATGTTTTTTCTATGGGTGCTAAATAAAAATTAAGTGTACTACTCGATAAACTATTTATATTTTCCAAAGATAATAGGGTACTTGCAAATTCATGGTCCTTGCTATTCACTCTAATGCCAATGCTATCTAAGTAGGGCAGGCCTAAAATAAAATAGCCATTCGTATCTACCTTAATTTGCATGGTATTTGTTTCTTCATTGGTATTTATTAATACTACTTCCCCTGCTATTGGTTTTTTAGTAAGGGCGTCTGCAATGAATCCATTTACATAAAATGTTTTATTGGGCCTTGTGTTGAGTGCTAGTATTACTTTATAAATATCTAAACTACCCCTACTATCGGCTCTATCACTTGCGATGTAACCCTCAAAGCCATTTCCTGCTACTGCAATACTTCCTTCGTTATCAAAAGTATTAATGGGGTAACCTAAATTCATAGGGCTTGACCAATTACCATCTATTTTTTTTCTACTTACATATAAATCAGATCCACCAAATCCAGGCCATCCATTGGAGCTAAAGTATAAAGTTTTATTATCGGCATGTATAAAAGGGGCTTGTTCATCGCCTGTTGTATTAATACTAGGCCCCATATTCATGGCTTCTTCCCAAAAACCTTTTTCGTTTTTATAAGAAACGTATATATCTATACCACCATAACCACCTGGCCTATTGCTGCAAAAATACAAGGCTTGATTATCTGGCGCAATGCTGGGAGAGCTGTCCCAATAATCGGAGTTAATATTTTTACCAACATTTTTAGGTTCTGACCATCCTTTTTTTGTTTTTGTGACTTTATAAATATCATATCTGCCAAATCCTTTTTCATTATAGTCTGCGGCATAGTAAAGTGTATTTAAATCCTGGGTTAAGCTCATGCTTCCTTTTTTCTCCTCCATATTTAAATCATCTGATAAAGGACTGGCCTTAGAAAATTTATTTTTTGTAATTATGCTTGTATAAAAATCTTCTCTTTTAAAACTACTTCTACGCATAAATAAAAATAGACTGTCATGTACTGTAATGCTGGGAAAATATTCTGCATCGGCTGTATTAACGCTATCTCCGGCGTTGGTTACTTTAATTTCCGATTGAGTAGGGTGCATTTGTGCATAGCTACAAATACTAAGAAGCTCAAAGGCTTTATTTTTTAAATAAGAGGGTAGTGTATTTTTATATGACTCAATAATGGAAGCCGCTTTGTTATAATTGCCTAGAACCATATACTGGGATGCGTACTTTACTATATCCTGTCTTTTATAAATATTTGACGC
>QYPL01000009.1 GCA_007280515.1 Sediminibacterium sp. | reverse complement strand
TACCTAAACTTATTTTGATAATGGAGGGTATACTTATTTTTCTTTTCATTATTGAATTTTTCAATAATTTTCAATTTCCTTTATATAGAAACGGAATATCTAAAAATAGTCTTTTAATCTACCATAAATTATTTTTTGTAGCTTGTTATTTGTTTTTTTTATATGCAATCACTTATATCGTTATTCAATTATTCGCAAAAAAAGATAGCAATAATTTATATGAATTAAAAATTAGAAAATGGGTAGGCATTTTTTCAATAGCCGTTATTTTATTACTCATAGGTGGGTTTAATTATGTTTATTTTACTTTAATTGATAAAATTGTCTTATTCGATACATACAATCATTTATTTATTTTCAGGTTCTGTTTATTATTATTTATTTTATTCAGGCCTAAGTTTTTAGATGATGATAAGTATTCAAGGCCTTTTAATGAAATACTTTTTGCTAATAAAGGCGTCAATTTTAAAAATTTTGAATTTCTGTTTTATTCAAACCACTATTATTTAAGGCAGGATGCGAATATGGAGGATTTAGCCTTAAAGCTAAATGCTACTAAAAATGAACTAGTCGATTTTTTAAAAATAGGGATTGATCAAAATTTCATAGAACTCTTAAATAAGAATAGGATAGCGTACTTAAAGGAGTTGCTAAAAGCCAAGAAATATGAGTCTTTTACCATTGAGGCATTATCTGAAATGTCTGGTTTTAACAATAGAAGATCTATGTATAATGCATTTAATAAGCATGTCGGGGTCACCCCTACGGATTTCATTCAAAGTCTTAAGTAGTTGAATACTATGTTATTAGTTTTGCTGTTATATACATTATGCCATAACCTACATAGGCCCATTCTTTAAAACGAGCTGGTATAGCAGGTACGATTAAAAGAACGCAACCTATTAATTGACCAATGCTCACTTGAATTCCAAGGTAGCGTGGAATAAGTAAATGGTTAGCGCCATCAATAGCCATTTGAGAATTCATTTGTATCGTACCTAAAGAGAATAAACAAATAATACCTGTGCTTATCCAGTAAATAATTTTAGTTGTTTTCATGGTTTATATGTTGATTTTAAATTTTAATATTTTTTACGTGTTTTGCAGGAACACCTGCTACAACTGTATTACTTGGAACATCTTTTGTAACTACTGATCCTGCTGCTACGACTGCATTTTCACCAATAATAACTCCAGGTAAAATAGTAGATGCTGCACCAATCCATGCATTTCTTTTTATTAGTATTGGTTTACATATCAATGTTTTCCTATTATTAGGATCTAATGGATGATTTTCGGTAATCAAATTTACTTTAGGCCCTATTAAAACATCATCTTCAATTGTTATACCACCTAGGTCTAAAAAAGAACATGCATGGTTTATATATACATTTTTCCCAATGATAGTATGCTTCCCAAAGTTAATATGAAAAGGCGCAAAAATGGCAGTGCTTTCATCTATCTTACTTTCTATAATTTCACTTAATTTTTCTCGTACATCCATTACATTGTCCGCATTATTTAAAGCCAGATTCTGCTTTAAAGTTTTGGCAACTATGTCCATGAAATCGTTATACTGAGGATGATCCTGATACACTTCCTTACCAGACTTCATCATTTCAAAAATATTATTCTGATTTGACATAATTAAAAATCTTAAACTTATAATATTTTATTATTTTCCAAAAGATTCTTTTACAAGCATTAAAGCTGTTTATAAAGTTATGAAATTTTATAAGATTATTTGCATCTTAATTGCCTAAAATTTCTTAAATTCAAGGAGATGAAATTCTTTAAAATACCATTACAAATACAATGAAAGTCCAAAAATCCATTATTTTTCTGTTTTTATCATTAACACTATTTACTAGTAGTAAAACTGCAACTGCAAATAGTAATAGCAAACCAAGAATAATTATTACCGCCGACCCTGAATTAGATGATAATAATTCATTGATTCGTTTTTTGCTATACAGTGCAGATTTTAATATTGAAGGTTTAGTATATGCAAGTAGCCAGTTTCATTGGAAAGGAGATGGAAAGGGTACTAAGTTTATGGTTCCTGGTAGAGAGTATACAAAATACGGTTTGAACCTTTGTCCTTGTGAATCATACCGATGGAAGAAAGGGGAAAGATTTATACACGAAGCGGTGGAAGCCTATGAAAAAGTTTATCAGAATCTAGTGATTCATAATAAATCATATCCAAGCCCTAACTATTTAAAATCTAAAATAAAATATGGGAATATTGAATTCGAAGGAGACTTTTCAAAAGATACTGAAGGCTCCAATTTAATAAAAAAAATTATCCTTGATACTATAGCAGGCCCAATTTATATCACAGCATGGGGTGGACAAAGCACCATTGCTAGAGCTTTAAAATCTATAGAAGATGAATTCAAGAACTCAAAGAATTGGAATATAATAAAACAAAAAATTTCTAAAAAAGTAGTGCTATTGCCATCAGGAGATCAGGATAACACTTATGCATCTTATATTAAACCCAATTGGCCAGACATTGATTATAGACAATATAAAAACGGGCCCAATTATGGTTATGGCGCGCAACTTTCAGCCAATGCTCAAAATGCGCCATTGCTAACTGCAGACTGGATGCAGAAAAATATAAGTTTAACTGGGGCATTAGGTGATATATATAGAGTATGGGGTGACGGAAAGCAAACGGTAAAAGATGACCGCTTTGATTATTTTGGTTTGGATGGATATACAAACGAGCAACTGAAACAAATGGGATATATAGTCTGGATGCCAAAGCAACCAAAGGGTTCATGGTTAGGTGAAGGTGATACTGGTACTTTTATGAATTTACTTAACAATGGGTTAAATGCAATCGAAAAAGATAATCCAGGTGGATGGGGTGGAAGATCTTTTAATCCAAATCCAAGAACTTTTGTAGATCCATTTAGCAATGACACTTCTAAAGTAAAAGAATTAGTCATTTCTGCTTCAACCTATAATAAAATGTCAGAAGTGGATGAGAATGAAGCAGCCTTTCCCGATTTCTTTTCTGCGGCTCAGAATGATTTTGCAGCAAGAATGAATTGGACGATAAAAAATAATTATAAGTTGGCTAACCACGCACCTATAATTCGCCTTTTGAAAAAAAATGAGTTAATAGTAAAGCCAGGACAAATGATAAATTTAGAGGCCATTGTGAATGATCCAGATGGAGATGCTTATTCAATTAAGTGGTGGCAATTTTTTAAGCAAAAAAATACTGCACAAATTGGAGTATCATATAATAATAGCTTGTTTACTACTATTGAAATACCTAAAGATGCAAAAGCTCAGCAAAAAATATACTTAGTGTTGGAAGTGGCCGATAAAACTGCTATTAGTATTACCAGTTACAAAATGATAAAGATCACAATAAACTAAATTGCTATTTCCCTTTTAATAAAAGCAGTTCAAAAAATTATATCAATTGTAGCCCAAAATGACCAATGGCTGTAAATAGGCCACACCTTAATAATACGCCTAGGCTACACCAAAAAACCATTTTGTTGGTAGGCACATTAAAGCCTACGCCAATACCAATACTTATAGGAGCTCCAACAGTCATAGTGCCTAATAGCCCTAGCCCAATAACACCATATTTCTGCCAAATTTTTAAGACAAATCCCGGTTCTTTGGCAACTTTTTCAACTTTATTTTTTTTGAATGTACTTATCCATTTTTTAATAATATCACCAAAGTAGGCTGCTACAAAAACACCTATTAAACCACCTAGAACACTATATAAAAAAATAGATATTGGATTAAGTTGAAAAGCAAAGCCTGCAGGGATTGCAGCATATATTTCAAAAGTGGCAAGTCCAATTACAGTAAGAATTTTATAAATCATTTCAAGTTCTACTTTTTAATTAACTCGAAATAAGTAGCCACGAACCTCTCATTCACAATACTGCCTTGTACTTTCGCTTTTTTAATGGCATTGCAAAAACCCTCTGCGTCATGGGCATCTCCATGATCATCAATGTTCGTTCCATCTACAAAGTAGTTCTTACCATTTAGTTTAATAGCTAAATGACAGCCATCACCTTTCATTTTATACATACAATTACCACAAGTAGCTTCCACCTCATAGGTAGGATTTTTTGGGTTGAATACTAATTTTTTCTTAGTCGTTTCTTGTGCATAAGAACTAGAAAAAGAAACTAACATAATAAGTAAGAACAATAATTTTTTCATAAAATTTATTTAATAGTGTAAGTTAAGATTTACTAGAATTTTTCAGTTTTTTCTAATGTTGAAATTAGGCTAAAATTGGCCGAAATAGATAAAAATCGTATAATAAGTAGTGTAAAAATGCCTAATTTTGTGTGTTCACAGAAAAGCTTAACAATAAGACATAGCAAAATGAAAAAATTATTAATACTTACATTTATACTATTTGTTTCAGTAGTAGTAAATGCCCAAATTTTGAAGGCAGAATTAACGGCTACAGGACTTACTTGTTCTATGTGTTCTAAGGCTACTTATAAGCAGTTAATATCTATTGAAGCTGTAGAAAAAGTAGAACCCGATTTAAACAATACAGCCTTCTTGCTTTATTTTAAAAAGGGTACTGAAGTGAATATTGGTGACGTTAAAAAGAAAGTAGAAGATGCAGGATTTTCTGTGGGTGAATTAGTGGTGGTGTTTAACTTTAAAGAACAGCAGGCAGCTAATAACAGCTCATTTACTTTAGATAATAATACTTATACTTTTATGGATACAAAAGCGGGTACTTTAACCGGAGAAGTAAAAGTAAAAATTTTGGATAAAGGTTATATTGTAGACAAAGAGTACAAACAAATTGCAAAAACGGCAAAGCAATATCCTACCTACGCTAGCAACACTAAAAATGTATACCATATTAAGGTGTTATAATATGAATAAAATTTTTCTTTTCATTTCCCTTTTTATTTATTCCACCGCTTTTTCTCAAGAGCTTTTTGTATTTACAGAACCGGCTTCTAACATGCCTTCAAAGTCATTGGGCGTTAGAGATATGAATGGGTTCTTTTTCGAGAAAGATGGTAAACTAAATTACCATAACATGCCTGAGCTTATGTGGGGCATTAATAAAAAATGGATGTTTCATGCGCAAGGGTTTATAAGTAATCGTCAGGACGGTGGTTTTGAAACTGAAGGAGGAAGTTTATATGCGAAGTATAGATTCTTTAGCGAAGATGCTAAACAAAGTCATTTTAGAATGGCCTTATTTGCGCGTGCTAGTAAAAATAGAGCTGATATACACCAAGAAGAAATTGAGACGATGGGACATAATTCAGGCTACGAGGCTGGGTTTATTGCCACTCAATTATTACACAAGGTTGCTATTAGTAGTACTATTAGTTATGAAAGAGCGCTTGATAATAAACCCAATTATAAGTTCCCCCCAACGCAGAGTAATAGTGCAATGAATTATACTTTATCTGTGGGTAAGCTAATGCTACCTAAAATATATACAAGCTATAATCAAACGAATGTGAATCTAATGTTTGAACTCATTGGTCAGCGTTTGAACGAGAATCAAAAATCGTTTTTAGATATGGGGCCTTCCATACAATTTATAGTGAATAGCCAGGCAAGGTTTGATGTTGGCTTCCGTCAGCAATTATATTCAACCATGGAAAGAACCGCACCCAATGGTTTTATATTGAAATTTGAGTACTTGTTTTTTAATGTTTTTAAGTAGTTACAGTTTACTACCCTTTGTACTTTTACAACTTTTACTTTTACTACTACTACAGTTTCTAAAAACGATTAATACTCTGCATTAAATTTATTCTCCAGCATTTTATCTTTTAAAGCAGATTTGAAAGAGTAGGCTAGTGTTATCATAAAGGCCCTTGTATCAGATTTTTGTGACCTATAAATAGAAAAAGTGGAGGTTTGTGTATTGTATCCACTTTTGAGTGTATTGAAGGCGTCTACTACGATGAAATTCATTTTAAAATTAGTTTTGCCAATCTTCTGCTGTAATCCTAAGTCAACATTATACAAAGAAAATGACTCTCCTTGAGGGGTTGTTTTTGGTGAAATGTAATTGGCAATTACTTGTAATTTGCTTTTATTACTAAGACTGAAATTGTTAATTAACTTACCGCTCCAATTCATTGAGCTTTGAACAGCTTCTGCTGCAATATTACTTCCATTTATTTTTTGTTGAAACAAAGTAGCACTCGCATTAAAATCGTAAAAATTAACAGGCTTACTTATAACCATTGTCTCCAAGCCATAATTATCTGTATTACCAATATTCATTGGCATATTTAATATAGCTCCATTAGATTGTTGAATATAAAACGGTCTTATCGCGTTTGTTGAGTGTCTAAAAAATAGACTACTAGTAAAATTTAAATTCGCATTGCCTTTATTATAGGATAGCTCGTAAGCGTCAATAATTTCAGGCTTTAAATTCGGATTTCCACTATGAGGGCTTAAAATATCGGTAATATCTACGAATGGGTTTAGCTGTCCTAGGCCTGGTCTATTAATTCTTTTACCATAACTAAGTTTAAAACTTTCTTTTTCATTTATATTAAAAGACAAATTTGCAGTAGGAAATAATTTTAGATAATTATTTGAAAAGCGAGTGCTTTGTGTAATAGTCTCACCGGTATTATTTACCTGCTCCGCCCTTAATCCTGCTGCGTAAGTCCAATTGGACTGGCTAGTATTATTTTCTGTGGTATTATGGTATTGAATGTAAAAAGCTTGAACTTGTTCGTTAAAATTAAAAACATTACTCACCAAGGTATTGGTGATATATGTTTCGTTAATTTTATCTGCAGTTAAATAATCTGTTTTAATGGTTCTGAATAAACCTTTATACCCGGTTTCAAATACACCATTTTTAGAAACTGGAATATAATAATCTAGCTTCGCATTAGTTATTACTCCGTCTTCATAATTGTGTGTCAGTTGAGTTTGCATTACTCCTGTCTGACTAAGGCTTTCATTTAATACTTTTGTAAATATATCTGTATTTTGACGCCCTTTTTCAACTGAGGAACTTATAGTGGCGTTCATCGTTTTCTTTGAATTCTTATATGTTTTCAAATAGTTCAATGCAAATTCTCCCTCTTTTACTTTTTCGTATTCGAAAGAATTTCTGTCATTACTACTTGTAAATACATTAGGTTTTTTATATAGTTTACTTATTAAATCTTCATTATTGTCTTGGCTTTCCATATTGCCTAGGGCTTCAAAAGAAATAGTATTGTACTGGTTGATATTGTAATCAAGATTTAATTTTAAATTTTGCAGTTTTTCAACTCTTTTATCATTTCTATTTTGAATAATAGAATAGTTGTCAACTAAATTGTAATTGGTACGGTTACTTTCAATTTTTCTTGTTCTTCCTGCAAACCTATTGTCATAGCCGAGCCCTATATTCCATTTGCCCACTTTGTTATTTAATATAATAGAACTATTTATTCTGCCTTTTGCTGCTATACCTCCGCCAAGGGCAAGCGCACCATTGGTTCCAGCTTGCTTGTTCTTTTTTAATTTAATATTAATAATACCGCTTTCGGCATTCGCATCATATTTGGAAGATGCATTATTTATTATTTCAATGCTTTCTATACCACTTGCAGCAATTTGATCGGTATTGGCTAAACTTGAGTTTCTTCCATTGATAAGTATTAATGGAGTCTTTCCACGCAAGGTAATAACACCATCATTGTCTACAGAAACAGTAGGTGTGGCTTTTAATAAATCGGTGGCAGTACCACCTATTTGGGTAATATTATTAGCTGTGTTTATTATAAAACCTTCAATGGTTTTTTCAATCATTTTTTTCTGTGCAGTAACAGTTACTCTACTTAATTCACTTGCGTCTTCTATTAAATTAAGGTCTTTAAAATTTAACGCTGAAACATTAGCGTTTAGTATAGCAGTTTTTGAAATGGGTAAAAACCCAACCAGCTTTACTTTTACTAAATATTTACCATAGTCAAGTTTATCAAAACTAAATGCTCCCAAACTATCAGTTGCTTCGTAAAAAAGCACTTTGTTAGCATCTTGCTCATTTGAAATGGTAACAGTGGCAAATTCAACCGGTTTATTATTGTTTACCAGATTTCCGGTAATTTTTCCTTGAGCCACTAATGTTTGTTGGATAGCCAAATTAAGGCATAGAATTATTAGATATTTTTTCACGGGGTAAAATTATCTCATTAATTAGAATTCAGGCATTAAATGAGAAATGTTTATATAGACGGCAAGAATAATGATAAAATTCTTTAATATATCCTTTATTTATGCTTTGAAATATTCTTTAAAGCAGTTTTTTTAATCATTGCCACAATTTCAACTTGAGGGTCTACAATTTCAGTAATTTTATATTCTAATGAAGATCCCATTACTTGTGTCGCTTCTTCAATAGTTAAATTGTAATCTTCTTGTAACCAAGCCAACATTCCCTTTGAAGCAATTTTTAAAGCGTTATCTAGACTAGCATTTAAGCCAACTGTCATAATATAAATAGCATCTTCAACTCTTGGGTAAGCTAATTTTTTAGCAGGGCTTTTAATAAGCTTAACGGTGAATGCATAATCTAGAGAGGTTTCCAAGGCCATCCAATTAATTTCTCCATCACCTTGTGCTGCATGGCCATCACCTAAGTACAAAAGGCCTCCTTTATTATATACCGGCAAGTAAACGGAAGCATTTTTAGCAATACGATTAAAGTCCATATTGCCACCAAAGGGTCCTGCATCTCCTGTGCCAACCTCTTGTCCCTTTGGAGCAGCTAAACCAACGCATCCAAGAAAAGGGCTAATAGCCACCTCAAAGTTTTTTAAATGTTCTGTAGGAGCTTGAAGCTTCGCTTTGTTTTTCTTTAGATCTAAATCCCAAACAATGGGCTCAAGATTATTTTTTACCAAATCGGTAATAGAGGATGGCATACTGCGTTCATGAAAGTAGGGCAGACATAAAGCGGTATTTCTACTAAATTTCATATCTGTGAAAGTTACTTTTATGATATCTCCTTCTTCCGCACCTTCTACATAAAAAGGCCCTGTTAAAGGATTTTCAGCTTTACCAATTGAACGTTTAATTCCGTTTTTATCAAATCCATCACAATCAACAGAGCTAGTATAAATAGTATCTCCTGGTAAAATATTTAATACCGGTTTTATTTCAGCAGCAAAAAATGAGTAGTAATTAGTTGGAGTGAAATTTACTTTTTTAGGGCTTTGTGCTTCACCTACTAAGCAGATGAGTGATAAAAATAAAAATGGGATGTATTTCATATTAAAATTTTATAGTTGAAAATAAGCTAATGTTGTCAATTCCATTCTCTTCCCTCAGATTCAACCTTATTATAAAAGTTGTGGTGCAAAATCTGGTGCAAACTTTTCAGAGATGTAGCTCAAATAAAAAGGGCCTATGAAAATGACTTCATAAACCCTTCAAATACAGTTTTTTATGCTGTGGGCCCACCAGGGCATGATCCTGGGACCCCCTGATTATGAGGGTTCCTAGTGGTATTACATTCCTTTTCTTTTATTGATAATCAATAGGATACAAGATTGAAATAGATCTATATTTCTCATATTTCACCTCTTTTAACCCTTTTTCGGTGAAAACCTGGCCGGGAACCTGGCCGGTTTTTTTACATCTTAACCACTTTAAATTGTTGTATTATCTTTTGATCATTTGAGGTTACTTTAATGACATATGTCCCTGTTGATAATTGACCTAAAGTAATCCTACTTCCTGCAGTTAAATTAGGTTGACTTGCGACCTTAGTTCCTGTTGCAACATCAAACACTTCAATATTTAATCGCTGATACCCCTTCACAATAAAATCAAAGTTCAGTTGATTGATAAATGGATTAGGGGCTAGTTTAATGTATTCGTCTTTACTTAGATTAATGATGTCGGTTACTAAATAATAGTAGGCTGATTTTACTTCATAAACCCTTGATACTGTTGAGTTTCCCTCTGTGGGCCTACTAGGGCATGATCCTAGGACCCCCTGATTATGAGGGTTTCTGGTGGTATTCTATACCTTTTCTTTTATTGATAATCAATAGGATACAAGATTGAAATAGATCTGTTTTTCTCATATTTCACCTCTTTTAACCCGTTTTTGGTAAAAACCTGGCCGGGAACCTGGCCTGGAATTATACTTTATCTATAGGCAAGCTAATGCTACCTAAAGTATATACAAGCTATAATCAAACGAATGTGAATCTAATGTTTGAACTCATTGGCCAGCGTTTGAACGGGAATCAAAAATCGTTTTTAGATATGGGGCCTTCCATACAATTTATAGTAAACAGCCAGGCAAGGTTTGATATTGGCTTTCGCCAGCAATTATATTCTACCATGGAAAGAACAGCACCCAATGGTTTTATATTGAAATTTGAGTATTTGTTCTTTAATGTATTTAAGTAGTTAAAGTTTACTAGCCTTTGTTTTTTTAATCATTTTATAGATTTTCGATGTAACAAAAAATTGATTATTCCAATTGATACCTCTGATTGGGTTTGTCTGTTCAATCTGATCTACTGTTAAATTATTTAAAATCCCATCTTGAATTCTATCTACAATTAATTGTAAATTATTTCTATAAACAATTAAGTCTTTTTTATTAGATATTGGACCATGTCCAGGAATTATTATAGTTGAATCATTTGTTCTTTCAATCAGATCATTCATTGATTTTATAATACCTAGGATATTACCCCCGTTATTATCATCTATAAAAGGAAAGCCATATCTAACAAAAACATCCCCCGTATGATAGACGTTGTCATTTTTAAATTCAATAAAAGAGTCGGTGTCTGTATGAGCATTGTTTACATGAAATATTTTAATCTCTTCAGCTTCTTCATGAAGCGTTAAGGAGTCGCTAAATGTTATATAGGGAAGTGCCTCAAATGGATATGCTTTTTGAATTACATCTATTGGTGGTGCTATATGCTGTTCAGACAATAATTTTTTTCTAAGATTATCGTATGCAATAATCTTAATACCATTTTTACCAAATGCCTTGTTCCCATCAGTATGATCAAAATGAAAATGGGTGTTTAAAACATATAAGACAGCTTTGTTAGAGATTGACTTTAATAAATTATTTATTGTTGCCCCTAAGTCTTCCCACTGATCATCCACTATGATAAAACCATCTTTACTTTCATAAATTAATATATTTCCAGCCCCAGGTTTAGCAATTATGGCAAAAGTATGGTTTGATATTTTCACCAAACTGTCCTTCGCTTTTTCAACTATGTTTAGCCTTCTTTCCTCAAATTTTTTATTTTCTTGCGCTAATAAATAATTTATTAAAAATAAAAATGCAAAAAGTGATAGTATAATTTTTCTCATTGCTACTCGTTTAAATTTATTTGTCTTCATTTATTGATTTGATATTAGAAAGATTTATTATTTGCCAAGACCCTTTTTCTTTAGTCAAAGTATATATATTTTTCAATCTTATAAATTCTTGATTATTCTTATTCATTCTGGAAAAGTCTATCACTAATACTGCCGTATTTTCCCCTTCTGCTACTTTTGTAACTTTATTAACTCTTGTATATGCCCAACCAGTTTTTTTTAAAGCATCATAATCAACAGCTGCTATATTAGGGTTATCAAAATAGGAAATTTGCCCGTTGACTATAGTTGAATAAGGGAAATGAAAACATTTTTGAACTTCATCTATTTTTTCTTCATTGAATACTTTAGCGAAATAAGCATAAAATTCCTCAGGGCTTGAATTATTTTGTCCGTATAAATAATTACAAATAAATAGTAATGATATGATTAATATCTTCTTCATAAATTTTATTTAAGATTTACTCATATAAGGTAACCTTATTATAATATAAATCATGTTTATTCCAAGCTTTTACCTCCATTAACGCTTATGAATGCTGTCTTTCGGCTGAAGGTTTGATTGATTCATTGAAGTTAGATGAGTTGCCAAATGATTTAATCACTCCATTATTTGAAGCAACTGTTCAAGCGGTGGAGGAAGCCATTATAAATGCTATGGTTGCAGCCGAAACGATGGAAGGAATTAATGGAAACAAAGCGTATGCACTTCCACATAAATTAGTTATTGACCTGTTAAAAAAATATAATAGAATTAAGTAAAATATTGAATAGCTTTTTAACCTTCATACATACTATTAATACTCTGCATTAAATTTATTTTCAAGCATTTTGTCCTTTAAGGCAGCTTTGAATGAGTAGGCAAGGGTGATCATAAAGGCCCTGGTATCGGACTTTTGAGAACGGTAAATAGCAAAAGTAGAGGTTTGAGTTTAATAGCGTCAGTTTTTTATAAATCTAATAAAAGGGGTAAATAATTTAATCAGGCTCCATTAATTCCACCCATTCACCTCCATTCACCCCTGTTTTCCCTTTAAAAACACAAAACCTGGCCCGAACTTGGCCCAAAATAAAAAACCACCTATGAAACAAATCATAAGTGGTTGATTTTCAAGTGGGCCCACCTGGGCATGATCCAGGGACCCCCTGATTATGAGGGTTTCTGGTGGTATTCTATTCCTTTTCTTTTATTGATAATCAATAGGATACAAGATTGAAATAGATTTATATTTCTCATAATTCACCACTTTTAACCCGTTTTTGGTGAAAACCTGGCCCGGAACCTGGCCGGGAATTCGAATCAGTTTATTTATAATATTTATCCTTTAAACTTTTTGCATAGGGATCGAATTGAAAGAAATCTTTTTCTATGAATTTATTTCCACTTCGTATAAAAACGGTTTTACTTTTAATTTCATTAGTTGGACTGGTGTAGGGGTCCATTGCGGTATCTGAATAGGTAATATCTTTTTTACCGTCTCCATCAAAATCATAATAAATAAGCTTATTTCGAAAATTACCTCGTTTAGCTCCCGAGGCATATTCTATCCAACTAACATCTCTTTTAAATGATCCATCTTTTTGTTGTATATAGGCATCTATTGCCCATTCTAAATGATTTGTTGCACTGATATTTATAAAATCATTGAGACCATCGCCATTTATATCATCAACTATATAGTCAAAAACATTTCCTTGAGTTACATATGGGACAGTTATTTTATTCGTCAATACAGTTCCTTTCCCATCATTTAAAAATATTTGATTCTCAATATTGGTTCCAATCATTGCATCATTTATACCATCCTTATTTATATCTTTTATTTTACAATAGAATGGTAAATCATTCCTTTCTGACACTAAGAAGTCTTTATTGGTGAAATAAGGGAAAGTAGAAATACCCCAAAAAACATAAACTCTTGGATTTGCCATAATCAATAAATCAGGAATTTTATCTCCATTTAAATCTGCAACAGAACCATGCTCATAAACAACTGCTTCATTTGGTAAAGGCGGCTGTAAAACTAATTCGGTTAAATCATACCCACCTTTTCCATCACTTAAACAAATAGTAATCGGTTCAATTCTATTTTTTGGAGAGGATTCATCTTGATGACCAAAAATGACTAAATCAACATAATTATCATCATTTAAATATATAGGTGATACTTTAGTGGGTGCGCCAATAAAATTTGTTTTATTATTTATTAAATTTTTCTCATCAAAAACTTTCGTGGTGGGATTCCATATTAAAAAACTTAATCTAGATTTTTGTCCACCAAATGCACTACCCGCATTAAAAACATCAATATAACCATCATTATTAAAATCGCCATTGCAAATAGCTTGAGTCCATGCACAATAGGCGTCACCTTGCGGAAGATTTACAAAAACTTCATAATTTTTCTGAAATACTCCAATCATTAAATCACTTAACACGGGGGTGTTTTCCCAATAATCTGTTCCAAGTTGTTTTGCATTTGCAGCTACCTTATACCCCATAAACCTACCTAGCGGATTATTCACAACCGCGATAGACTTATTTAAATAATTAGAAGCGGTGGATTTTGAAGTAATACTAATTGATAAAGAGTATGATCCTGCTTTTTTTAATCCAGGAATATTCACACTTAAACTTGAAACAGTTAAACTTGTATCCAACTTAAATATTTGTTTAGAACTGTCGGTCCAATTTACCAAGATTGAATAAAGTATCCCTGCAGATGGTAGTTTTGAACTAACCGATATAACTAACGGCAATGTATCGGATACATTATATGTTCCTGTATCAAGATTAGTTGTGAACTTTATTGCTTCTTCCTGTACAACAACAACAGGTGGTGTAGCAGGTACTTCGGTTTTACTACAAGCAAATACAAATAAAATTCCCAAAGCAAAGATTACTCTTTTCATAGTTTAAGTTTTAATCTATCCTTTGGGGGTATAGTGAAGTTAAACATATAATCAATATAAAATATGTATTTTAATCCCTATTACTAACCTATTTCTTCTTTGTATAAACATCTATAATTTTTGTACTTGGATTAGTTCCATCTATATAATAAAGGAATTTTATTCTACCAGAAGTTGAATTGATAGTCAATGGTATAAAATGACTTGTTAGTGTTTGATCTATATCCCAGGTTGAGTTTGTAAAAGTATTATCACCATTATTTAACCAAACTCTTGAATTCAAATTTTGTCCTGTATTAACATAAAAGAAAATGTCGTCAAAACCATCAAAATTTAAGTCAGCAACTAAGTAATCTCTAGTTCCATTTGATTTATATGTTTGTTGTAGAGAAGTAACATCATCGATTATATTAGAATTGTCAGTTCTTGATCTAAATACTTTTTGATCTCCTGCTCCACCTTCCACAAAAAAGAAAAGATTTGTCTTAGTGTTATCCTTGGGATTTTTCATTCCAATAATTTTATAACAACCATAAGTACTTCCAAATGGTGTTATTGGGGAAATACTTGTTGATATATATGAGCCGTTTGAATAATTTAACTTCTTAACAAAAGTCGAAGGTGTATTACCTCTGTCAATATAAGGCGCAGAAATAATTTCAGGCTTCTTATCTCCATCAATATCGGCAATATATACGGCTCCGGTTTGATTATTAGGCGTAATATTCATTTTTTTAGAAAGCCCGGTACCATTATTTAAAAAAAGCATCATTTCTTCAGCCCCAAAATCCTGTACAACCAAATCTGTGATTCCATCACCATCAACATCCCCTACTGCAGCATTATGATAGTATCTTAAAGTAGTTGTCACATCATTGATATCACCTTTCATAAATGTTCCATCCTGCTTCCACTAGTATGGAATGGGATCAATTCAAGTCATTGATCTCGAAATTAGAAAGAGATGGAGAATATAAGTTCTGTCTATTGATATCCGTTGGAGTATTCACAGGACTTAGAGTAAGTGATTTACTACAATTAAAATTCAATCAATTCATTGGAACTGAATTTTTGAATATCATTGAAAAGAAAACCAAGAAGGATAGAAGAATTAAAATCAACTCAGATTTAAAAGACATCGTTGAAAGGATTAAACTTAAAATGAATGTTGCAGATGATGATCAATTCATCTTTGTAAATAAGTACGGCACCAAACCTATTGATAAAAGTTATGTGAATGTAAAACTCAAGGAATTACTTCACAAGTATGATATTCATTTAGAAGGTAACGTGAGTAGTCACATGTTTAGAAAGACGCTTGGGAATAGAGCATTGAAGTTAAACAACTACTCAAATGAATCTATCATCTTACTTATGGAACTCTTTAACCACAGTTCCCCCATTACAACAAAGAGATACCTGGGAGTTAGGAATTCGGAAATTGAATCGATTTACGATTCATTGAAATTATAAAAAATGAACATTATTCATTAAATTACTTAAAATATTCAATCATGTCTAAATACGGTTTCTCATTCTCATGGAAAAGAGCATTGGGTATATCTGCTGCGAAACAA
Source organism: Sediminibacterium sp. (assembly GCA_007280515.1). Lineage (GTDB taxonomy): Bacteria > Bacteroidota > Bacteroidia > Chitinophagales > Chitinophagaceae > Sediminibacterium. Next base: position 34,319 of record QYPL01000009.1, on the reverse strand, counting down.
CGTTTTGCTCGTCAAACTGGAATTCCAACCACACAGTCAGGATTGGAGAGGAAAGTGGGTAGGGGTATTATTAGTTTGCTATTGAGTTTATTTACAGGGAAAAGGTGAATTCCATTTTTAAACAATATCCCGGTCTCGCTACATGAAAATCAAGGACTTACGTTAAATCGTGGGTCCTATGTTGTTTCTGCGTGAGGTTTGCGTGAGGTTTCGAAAAAAAAGAGACCCCTATTGCTAGAGGTCTCAGTTGTATTTTTCAAATTTAAAGACTACATTTTTTTAACGACGGACATGCAGAAATTATTATTTTAGTAGACTCTCTTTTTTAATTATAAAATTATTGGCAACTCTATATAACTTGAAAGAACTTTGTTGCAATATATTGTTTGTGTAGCTTTTATAAAATCTTTTTCATCCGCATAAAAAATATTTGGTACAAATTTTTGTGGATTTCTGTCTATCAGTGGGAACCAAGTACTTTGTATTTGTATCATTATTTTATGCCCTTTGAGAAAACTATGATTTATTGTATGTAAGTCCATCGCAAATTCTTCAGCTTTACCTGGTATTAAGGGAGTTGGGTTTTCTAAACTTTTTCTAAATCGACCTCGTAATACCTCCATCGCAACCGGCAATTGAAAACCACTCATAGATTTATCAGGTTGGTTAAAATCTGGATAAACATCTATTAGTTTAACAATAAAATCAGCGTCAGTTCCTGTTGTACTTGCAAAAATATGTGCAGTTATTTTTCCGGTTACGGTTAAATCTTCAGTTATACTATCCATTACAAAGTTTACAACGTCAGATCTAGTACTAACAAACCTCTGATCCTCTGTTTGCCATGGGTACCATCTACTTCCTTCGCCGTAAGTGGCTTCTATAGGAAGTGTACGATAAGGAACAGGGTGTGCTGGATCACTTATATAACTAATAGAAGACGTTAATGATTTAGGTTTACTGAAACTTGCTTTATTATTGATATCGCAATAAAGTTTTTGTAAAACAGCTTGTTTAGGAGGCCAAGTATCATAATTTTTCCAAACGTTACTGCCTGTTTGAAAGCAATTGGCTTCTTTAAAATTACCATCACCTATGCCTTTTAACCAGTAATCAAACCAAGCTTTTTCGTAAGCTTGGAACCATACCGCAGTTTTACTTTCAAAACTTATTTTACCTAAACTATCTCCTTTTGAACCTTTCCAGCCTCCATGATTCCATGGCCCCAGCACTATAAAATTATTATTAGCCGCATCCTGCTTTTCCATATGGGCATATTGAACTTGTGGACCATTTAAGTCTTCTTGATCAAAATAACCACCAACATGCATAGTCGGAATTTCTGCTTTATGTATTGAATTAAGTGTAGAAGCTTTCTGCCAAAACCAATCATAGTTTGGATGATTTGCAAAATCATTCCAAGAAGGTAATCGATTATGATAATATTTTTCGTTTACATTTTTTAATGAGCCTAATTTTAAATACCAATCATACAAGTCGTATTGTGAAAAAGGGAAATCACTACTGGTAGTTGCATCGTTTTCTAATAAATAGCTATATTCAAAGCCATAGCTTAAACGAAAAGCGCCATTGTGATGAAAATCATCTCCAATAAACATGTCAGCTGGAGATGCCTGTGGCGAACTTGCTTTAAGAGCAGGATGTGGATCTACTGAAGCATCTAGTGCCAAATAACCTGGATAAGAGACTCCATCAATACCAGCTTTACCATTATTATTTGGAATATTTTTTATTAACCAATCTATAGCGTCATAGGCATCTGTACTTTCATCTGTTTTAGTCTTATCTTTTAAATGATACAATGGGCGTGTCATTTCGAATGTACCCTGACTTTTAAATTTACCACGCATATCCTGATAAACAAAAATGTAACCTTCACTTGCCATGGGCTTAACAGACCCCATTTTATTTACAGCAATTACGCTGTCGTTATTAGGTAATGGAATATCTGCTCCGTAAGGCGTTCTTTGAATTAAAAATGGACTTGATTGTACTGCATCATTGGGTGTTAATACTGTCGTGAAAAGTTTTATGCCATCACGCATTGGTATCATGTAGGAATGTTTAGTATAATTTTTTATTGGCGCCTGTGCATAGAATGCATTAGGAACTTGGTTTATCAATAATAAAAAAAGGTATATCTTTTTCATATTTTAATTATTTATATTTCAAGGTAATGCTTTTAATCCTCCATAGTGAAACAATGTTGATTCCCGTTTTATGAAAATGTAACGTATTGTAAATCAAGACCTTAATATTCTCAAAAAATACTTTTTCAATTCCATGGAATTCTTTAGATTGTATAATAAAATTAATAAATATGAAAAATAAATTAATCTTTTCAATCATTTCGATCTTTCTTTTTGTACTTAACAGTAATGCGCAGAAATCAAATGTGCAGCGCTTACTTGTTTTGCAAGACCAAATGGGAAATGCAAAAAATGTAAATGAAAAAAGAAATATACTTAAAGAGGCTTCTATCGTTCCTAGTTTTATAAGTTTTATGTTTATAAGTAAATCATTAAATGACGAAGCTGTAAATAAAGTAGCGGCAACATTGGTGGCAAAATTAGCCTTAAACGAAAAAAATATAAAAGGACCTGCAGTAAGAGAAATTTTAGTAAAGGCCTTGCCTCTTTTAAAAGGGAAAGAGGGTGCACTACTGCAAAGTAAACTTACGCAACAAATGAGCAGTGCTTCTTTCAATGATGGATTTGAAAATTTATTTAATGAAAAAGATTTGACAGGATGGAAAGGCTTGGTGGCTAACCCCATTGAAAGAAATAAAATGTCTGCGGCTGATTTAAAAGCAGCAGAAAAAATTGCCAATGAACAAATGCAAAAAGACTGGCAAGTAAAAAATGGCTTATTGGCATTTCAAGGACATGGCGATAATATAGTCACTGAAAAAAAATATGGCAATTTTGAATTGTTTGTAGATTGGAAAATAGCTGAAAAAGGAGATGCAGGTATTTATTTAAGAGGAAGTCCTCAAGTGCAAATTTGGGACTCTGTGAACCGTCAAGTGGGTGCTCAAGTGGGATCTGGTGGTTTGTATAATAATCTAAAGAACAAAAGTATGCCCTTGGTATATGCAGATAATAAAGTGGGACAATGGAATAATTTTCATATCATCATGAAAGGGGATAAAGTAACTGTTTATTTAAACGGCCTTTTAACTGTTGACAACCTCACATTTGAAAATTATTGGGATCGCAGTATTCCTATTTTTGAAAAAGAACAAATTGAATTACAAGCACATGGTACGCTTGCCTACTATAGAAATATTTATGTAAGAGAAATACCTATGGAGGAGATGGCTGCTATGGGTGATGCAGCAAAAAGTAAAAATGAAATGGAAGCAGTTCAAACTTTAAAAATTGGGCTGAACTACAAAGGGGGTAAAATTGCTTATCTATTAACCCCATCAGACCCTGGTTATGATGCCAATGTACAGCATGGAATTATTGCGGCAGTGGCCGATCTTCCTAGTGAAGTGGCCTGGGGATGCAATGATAAATTCCTTGCAGGCCGTTCTTCAATAGGTACAGGTGGCCAAAATACGATAGATATTAGTTCGGGATGTTCTGTGACAGGAAATGCTGCTACATTATGCAGTAATTTAAATCAAGGTGGATATGATGATTGGTATTTGCCCAGCAAAGACGAATTGAATAAATTGTTTTTACAAATGAAAGCCATTGGAGGTTTTAGAGAAGTTTGCTATTGGAGTTCTACTGAAACAGGTAAATACAATGCATGCTCTCAAATTTTTGACAATGGTTTTCAAACTGCCAATGACAAGAGTACCACTTTTAGTGTTCGTCCAATTCGATCATTTTAATAATAAAGTAATTTGAAAAATAACTAAAGAATTAACGAATAATAAGGGTCCTAAATTTGTTTTAGGTTTATCGCAGGACGCCTTAGGTTATATTATTAAGCCCAGCTTTTTTGATCTAAGTAAAAATATTCCATATAGTGAGTACCTAATTGGTATGAGTATTGGCCCTGCCACTATGGGGATTATTTTATCCAACCTAAAAACGCTTATAAAAAAGTAGTTAAAAAAAGGGACCCTTATTACTAAGAGTCCCTATCAAAAATAAAAACTTAAAAATCAAAAAAACTATTTCATCAATAAGTTTATAAATTTTTTAAGATTAGTTATCTAATTGCTTACTCATATCGGCAAGATTGCAACGCTCTTCAAGATTAGTGATTAATCCTGCGTCATTAAATTTAAATATTGCATAGTATTTCATTCTTGATATTTTTCCTGTACTAGCAAATTTGCTCACCCATGTGCCATACACTCTTACTTCAGAACTAATCTTATAGCTAGAATCAACGCCAGGGTAATAATCGGCATTTTCTAATTTAATATCATTAAATGTTCTCATAATTTCTCTGTCACCTTTCAATAAATCTTCTTTAGAAAGAGAATCTTTTCCAATTTCTGTGGCGTCAAATGTAAAATTATCAGCTAATAAAGAGGCCTCTTTGGTGCTATCTTTTGTAGTGAAAACATCAATGAATTGTTTTGCAACAACTAGGTTTTTGTTAAAAGCAGTTAAGTCATTTTGTGTAGCCTTTTGATTACATGCAAATAAGGATATAGATGTAATAGCTATTAATATGTATTTTTTCATACGTGTTGGTTTAGAAATAGATGATAGTCCATCTCAATGATTAAATAAGAGTCTAAGGAATGATAGTGATTACAAGAATTGTAAATAGAGCTGTTGCGTTAGAATTGCAATAGAGTTGGTGATTTACTCTAAAAAGGTAAGTTTAATATTTGATAAATGAATACCCTCCTCCAAACCATATTTAATCAGGTCCCACATATTCCACCCCTTCACCTCTATTCACCCCTGTTTTCCCTCTAAAAACACAAAACCTGGCCCAAACTTGGCCGGAACATCCACCAAACAAAAAGGGTCTACGCTTTTGACAGCATAAACCCTTGATAATGTTGCCTTTCGGCTGTGGGCCCACCTGGGCATGATCCAGGGACCCCCTGATTATGAGTCAGGTGCTCTAACCAACTGAGCTATAGGCCCGCGCATCTTTCGATGTAGGCGGCAAAAGTACTAATTTTTAACCTTTTTTAAAGGTATCTACCCTTTTTTTCTGCTATTTTTGCGGCATGAAGAAAGTTATTTTATCAGCAGTTTCTATTTTATTCTTTGGCATGTTTTTAAATGCCCAAACAGCAACCACTACAGGGAGTAAAAAATTAGACCTTACAGGCCGCCCAGCCGACCATTTTATGCTCCAATTTGGTAGCGATACTTGGACTAGCCGCCCCGATAGTGTAAAGTTAGGAGGTGGTTTTAGCCGACATTTCAATTTGTACTTTATGTACGACAAACCTTTTGCAACGAACCCTCATTATAGTGTAGCTTTTGGAGCAGGTGTAGGAACAAGTAATATGTTCTTCGATAACCATACTTTCGTTGATGTAAAATCAATTGCGAATACTTTACCTTTTCGTCATATCGATTCTCTTTCAAATCACTTTTCTAAATTTAAAGTAACCACTATTTATTTAGAAGCTCCAGTAGAGTTAAGATATTTTAGCGATCCTGCACATCCTGGTTCATCTTGGAAAGCTGCAGTAGGCTTTAAGTTGGGTACTTTATTAAAGTCTTATTCTAAAGGAAAGAATATGGTAAGTAATACTGGTACCTCAATTAATGGTAAGGGATATATTCAGAAAGAAGAAAATAAACGCTTCTTTAACGCAACCGATATTGCTTTAACAGCAAGAGGTGGATATGGCGTATTTTCTTTAAACTTAGGTTATCAAATAAACGGCGTTTTACGCGATGGTTATGGCCCAGTGATGAATAAGTTTTCTGTAGGCTTCACTATTAGTGGCTTATAGTAATTAATATAATATTTACTAAACCCTCTTTTATGGAGGGTTTTTTTATGGACCTAATGGATTAGCTTATCTTTGTAAAAACAATAAAGTTGATAGAGAAAAAGAAAATATTTAAGAAGGAAGAGAAGTCGGTACTAGTGAGCCTAATACAGAAAGATCAAACTGAAGCACAAGTGGATGAATACTTAGATGAGTTAGCTTTTTTAGCGGAGACAGCGGGCGCTAAAACTTTAAAATCCTTCAAGCAAAGACTACCACATCCCGACTCTAGAACTTTTGTGGGTAAGGGTAAGCTAGAAGAAATAAAACAATACGTGGCACTGAAAGATATTGACGTAGTTATTTTTGATGATGAATTATCGGGTTCTCAAATTACCAATATTGAAAAAGAAGTAAAGTGCAGAGTCATTGACAGAAGTGATTTAATCTTAGACATATTCGCAGCGCGTGCAAGAACGGCGCAAGCTAAAGTACAAGTAGAATTAGCACAGTACCAATATATATTACCTCGCTTAAAAGGTATGTGGACACACTTAGAAAGACAAGGTGCGGGCATTGGATCAAGAGGTCCGGGGGAAACAGAAATTGAAACCGACCGTCGTATCGTAAAAGATAAAATTTCATTACTACGCAAAAGGTTAGGTGAAATTGATAAGCAAGCATTCACACAAAGAAAAGAAAGAGGAGAGTTTATACGCGTAGCACTAGTGGGCTATACCAATGTAGGTAAGAGTACCATTATGAATTTAGTAAGCAAGAGTGAAGTGTTTGCTGAAAATAAATTGTTCGCCACCCTTGATACCACTACACGTAAAGTAGTTTTTGAGAACACACCTTTTTTATTAAGTGACACCGTAGGTTTTATTAGAAAATTGCCACATCATTTAGTAGAAAGTTTTAAAAGTACTTTAGATGAAGTAAGAGAAGCCGATATGTTATTACATGTAGTAGATGTTTCTCATGCGCAGTACGAAGACCAAATTGGTGTGGTGAATAAAACACTACAAGAATTAAAGGCATTTGATAAACCTATTATTACTATTTTCAATAAAATGGATTTATACAAAGAGAAATATTTTGATGAGTGGGTGAGTGATGAAGTCAAACAAGATTTACTCATTGAATTAAAAGATAAGTGGAACGGTATTACCAATAACCAGGCCGTTTTTATTAGTGCCATAGAAAAACAAAACATTGAAGAATTAAGAACGGTTATTTTACATAAAGTAAGAGACATGTATCAAATAAGATTCCCTTATAAAACTGTTTATTATACCTAATGAGTAAGTTGGACTGGAAATTTATTACCGATGCGCCCTTAAGCTTAGGCTGGGCTGAAAATAATATGGTAGAATTGGAGGTAGAAGGCAAGCAAGTTACCCTAGCAAAATGGAAGGAAGGTTACTTAGCTTTTGCGAGTAAATGTCCGCATGCTAGTGGGCGCATGTCACAGGGCTATATAAACCCTTTGGGCCAGGTGGTTTGTCCATTACATAGATATTGTTTTGATATGAAAAACGGCCGAAATACAAGCGGTGAGGGCTATTTTCTGAAAACCTATCCTATAGAGCTAAGAGAAGAAGGTCTTTTTATAGGTTTTCAGTCATTTTCTTTGTTTTAATGCTTTGTTCTTAACTAAATTTTATTATTTTTGCCACCCTTAAAAGGAATACTCCTCCTTAGCTCAGTTGGTTAGAGCACATCACTGTTAATGATGGGGTCCTCCGTTCAAGTCGGAGAGGGGGAGCACTTAAGAAAAGCCTTGCATTTCGCAGGGCTTTTTTATTGGCTATCAGTGAGTTAGGGTAGTTCAACTAGGACAATAACACCTCAGCTGGAATATTTAATTCTTGATGAAACAACTTAGCTAACTCCAGGGTCAACGGCTTCTTTTTGTTGAGTAAAGAAGATACATATCCTTTACTTCCCATTTTCCCAACAAGGTCTTTATTCTTCAATCCTAACTCATTCATTTTAACTTTAATGGCATCAATAGGATCTGGAAGTGGAATGGGATAGTTGGCATCTTCATATTGTTTAATTAATAGAAGGGCTACTTGTAGCTTTTCGCCTTGTGGAGTAGTTGATTTAACCTTATGCTCAAACTGAACATCTACCCAATCAAGGCTCTGCTCATACTGCTTTTTAGTTTTAATTATTTTTAATTCCATATTCTTACTTTTTATATTTTATAGTTGTTACATCAATTTTATCATAGTCGCTATGTGTTCCAAACCATTTGATCTGTATCGCTTTAAACTCAAACACAATCCTTACAACTAGTCTATATTTATTACCCATTATATTAAATACAACTCTATCATCACTCACTAAACTTACATTTCCATATACCTTTTTAAGTTCATTAAAACTTTTAAATTCCGATATCACTAATTCGTGATACCATTCAAATAACGCAATCCTTGCCATAGGATATTTCTTGGCATATTCAAGTAGCGTTCTTCGGGTGATAATATTAAACACAAAGTAAAGGTAATAAGTTTACTAATAGAAAACTTTCTAAATTCAATCTATTTTGAAAAAGCTGCAACTTTGGTGCGAAAGGGGAGCACAAAATCAGAAGTCCCGTCACGAGCAATCGAGACGGGACTTTTTTATTGGCTAGCAGTGAGTTAGGGTTTTAGTGCCAGCGTATAAATACGCTGTTTTTGTGTAATTAAATTTTTGATATTTGATCTGGCTCATGGATTATGATAATATGTACATATATTTGTACATAAATATGTAATTATGTTATCAACTACACTTTCAGATTTTCGTAAAGAAACCAAGCAATACCTTGATAAGGTTACCAATGAGCATGAAACCTTAATTATTAATAGAGGTAAAGACATTGGTGTTGTAATCATTTCTTTAGAGGAGTACAATTCCATAAATGCAACATTACACGAGATGTCTTCTAAAAAGAATATGGAAGTTTTAGATGCCTCAATTAAGCAATTTAAAGATGGCAAAATGAGGGAGCGTAAATTAATAGAATAATGAGATATATCTTTATAGACATGGCTTGGGATGAATATCTTTTTTAGCAAAAAAATGATAAACAGAAAATTAATAAAATTAATGAACTGTTAAAAGATATTTCAAGAAGTCCATATGAAGGTATTGGCAAACCAGAGGCATTAAAATATAAATATTTAGGTTATTGGTCAAGAAGAATTGATGAAGAACACAGATTAATTTATAAAGTGGAACAAGATGAGATTCAAATTTTAAAATGTAGATTTCATTATGATCAAGTATAAATCTCTATTTTTTCTTTGTAAATTTGGTTATGAAAGTTCAAGAAGTTAAATACATAGCTGAGCATACAATTAGCATCAAGTTTGATGATGGTATTTCTGGAACCATTCAATTAAACGATTTAGTTCAAAAGGGCATTTTCAAAGTGCTTCAAGATAAAAATCAATTCGCTAAGGTTTATACAAATGGTTATTCAATTGCTTGGTCTGATGAACTTGAAATTGATGCTACTAAAATTTATTCCGATTTAACTGGTAAAAATTTTGGAGAAATTCTCAGTCCAAAATTGACTCATCCCATAAATTAGTTATGAATTTTTTTGTAAGAGGAGAATATTTGTCGATCTACTTTTTGTTTCACAAAATCCTTGGTATTAAAAGAGAGTTCAATCATAGCAACTGAAGCAGCCAATTTTTCTTGAATAGTTTTATTAAACCAAAAATGGTAATCAATATTCTTATCCTTAGACATATTTCTTGATGCATATATATCAACATCAACAAAAGCTCTTTTCATAGGATTCATTATTTACGATAAAGATAATTAAAATTAATAACCTTAGGACAATAACACCTCAGCAGGTATATTTAGTTCTTGATGAAAAAACTTAGCTAACTCAAGGGTTAATGGCTTTTTTTTATTGAGTAAGGATGATACATACCCTTTGCTGCCTATCTTGCCAACAAGGTCCTTATTCTTCAATTCTAACTCTTTCATTTTGCTATAGGTTTTTTATAATACTAGCTTCATCATAATATCGGTTTGCTCGTCATTGCCTAATTTGAAAATATGGGTATCAAATGGAACAAAACCATTTTTCTTATAAAACTGAAGCGCTCTATGGTTCTGCTCCCAAACGCCTAGCCATAAATAGTTTACTTTCATTTCTTTAGCTATAGAAATAGCCTTCTCGTAAAGTGCTTGGCCAATTTTTTTACCATGAAATGCTTGCAGCACATATATTCTTTCAATTTCAAACGCCTCATTGTCTTTTAATTCTGTTTGAGAAGCGCCAAAATTTATTTTTAAATAACCCACTACATTATCTTCAACTTCTGCAAAATAAAAAGAAGAGTTAGAATTATTTAATTCTGCACTTAGTTTTTCAATTGAAAAGCTTTCTTCTAAGTATTTATCTAAATCTTCTTTTGCATTAAGCTCTGAAAAAGTTTCAGTAAAAGTGGTTTTACCAATTTTTTGTAATTGGGTTAAATGGTCAATATTTATTTTTCTAATGAGTAACTCCATTATTTTTTTACTGCATATTTTATAGTTCTTGCATCTTTAATAACACCTTTCCAATTTAATCCGTAACCAAAATCATAACTATGACCTTGACTGTCTTTATAGGTAACCATATCGTGCGGTACATCTTCTTTTTGTTTTTCTACCACCGACATGTTTAATGGCATTTGCATAGGCAGTAGTCCACTCGGTTCAACTTTACCTGTTAGAATATCCATTTGCGCTTCTACTTGCACACCAAACTCACCCATTATAGCATCTACCTCTTCTTCAAACTCTCCAAAAACCATAGGGTTAGTAAGTGATACAGAAATTACAACAGGTTTACCCTTCATAGCCTTCTTTGTTTGCTCAATAGTATTTAAATCGGGGTATGAATTTGATTTTGATGTTTTGTTGATATAGGTTCTGTCTTTAATAGTAGAGTCCACTACTGGGTCACCCGCAGCCATACTATGTTCTCTAGCATCAACAGCTTTATAGTCCTTTAATTGCAAGCTAATGGGCACATAACCATTGCCACCCGCTTCTCTATCTGCTCTGCTATAACCACCACTCACAGGGCTCTTAATAAATACAATGGCAAAATCTGCTTTTGCTGGATCCTCTGTTACGTTATAATATTTTTTAACTAAATCTACATTTATGGGGTACTCGGTTTTTTCAGGTGTAGCTTGTCCAAAAAAGTTCACACTAGCAGGCGTAGTTCTTTTAGGTATGTAAACTGTTTTACCATTAGCAATAGGCAATGTTTTATTTTGATTCTTAATTAAGACAATCGATTTTAATTGAGCATAATAACCTGCTTTCATAAACTCGGGCTTACCTACAATGGTAACCGATTCTTTTGGATCTAAATAAGGGTTCTCAAACAAACCAACTCTAAACATGTTTAATAGTAAGCGAACAGCCGATTGCTCGAAACGCTTACGCATAAAGGCTTCCCCATGTTCTTTGACGCCCATTTGATAAGCTTCTAATACTGGTTTGGCATCGTTATTGCCACCAAATTGATCCACTCCTGCCATTAATACTTTATAATGTCTCTCAGCAATACTTAATTTTTCAACCCCCCAAGACTTACCTGCAAATATATCTGGCTTAGCACCTTCATTGCCTGTAATACCCCAATCGGTACAAACTACTCCGTCATAATTGTATTTATTTCTTAATAAATCTGTAATAATATATTTACTAAAACCATTTCCCACGCTTTCGCCATTTTTAATATCTTGATTAACTGATATAGTATAGTATGGCATCACAGCTGCAGCCTTTTTAGTACTACCTTCTAATTTAAATGCACCATTTATAAAAGTTCTTAAATGTGTTTGAAAATTATTTCCTGGGTACACTGCAAATTTTCCATAGGCAAAGTGGCCATCACGCCCTCCTTCCTCTGGTCCACCACCTGGCCAATGTTTTACCATGGCATTCACACTATAATTACCCCATCCATTGTATTTTTCAATGGAAGTAGGAGATGTTTGAAATCCATCAACATAGGCGCGTGCCATATCGGTAGCTAAATTTGGATCTTCTCCAAAAGTGCCCACGAATCTATTCCATCTTGGCTCTGTGGCTAAATCAATTTGAGGAGACAAGGCAGTTGTAATACCTAAGGCTCTATATTCTTTAGAAGCAATAGATCCGAATTTTTTGGTGATAGAAGGTTCAAATGTTGCGGCCAAGCCTAACTCTTCTGGCCATTGTGAGATAGTGCCGCCAGAACCTGCATTGTACTCTGCATTTTTATTGGCACCATTTCTTGGATCAGAACTATTGTTAGAGGGAATACCCATACCTATTTTTTCTACTAATTTTTGAACATTGTTATTCCATGTAGATGACACTGTCGGATTTTCTACAGTGGTAATTAATACATGTCTTAAATTATCTTTTGATAAAAAACTTATTTGTTGGTCGCTTAAATCTGAAGCCTTTGCTCCACTTTCTGGAAATGGTTTCCCATTATAAGTTCCCCTAAACATTCCCATAGCGCCCATGGGTATGGATTGATGCGCACTATACAGCATTAAACCTGCAATTTCTTCAATGGTTAATTTGGCAGCTAAATCTTTAGCTCTATCATTTACATTTAAACGCCAATCTTCATAAGCGTCTAGGCTGCCATTCTTATTTAAATCCTTGAAAGGAAGGCCATCCTTCATAATAATTTTTACACCCGACTCGGTTGAATAGGCTAAGCTAATTTGGTTATTGACTTTTATTTTTTTAATACCCTCTGTTAAATTTAGTTCTTCAAATTTTTGTTGAGCTTGTGCAAAAGCTGGAAGGGCAAGTAAGAAAAATAATATTTTTTTCATAATGGTTAATTGTAGTTCTTAGATGAAGCAATAGCAACTCTATAACCTTATAAAAGTAAATTATAATTATGTCAATAAAACACAATAGTCAGCAATTTTGATGAACGGGAAAAGTTTATTTCAATTTCATATTAATAGGATCCCAATGAATAATCTTTTTGGTAAAATAGCTTTCGTTACAAGATAATGCGGGCGCTGCTGCTCTAAATCCAAAGGTAGCATCTTCCACTACTGGCTTTCCTGTTCTTACTGAATCAAAGAAATTAGTAAAATGGTCTAGATGATCGTCATAGCCCATGGGCGCTTTGAATACAATATCTTCTTTTGTTTTTCTTTTTCTTTGATCCATTGTCCATTTTGCATCATAGTCTTTTTGCATTTCTTCTTGCATGCTCTTAGAGAATGTAAATAAAGAATCGTAGCCACCAAAACCAGGTGCCTCAGGCATTAAGCTATGTTTAACAGTAATGTTATTGCCACTCACTTCAATTAAACCTTCAGAACCAATAAGTCTAATTACTTCTTGGCCACCTGTTCCACTAATGAAATTTACTTGCAAGGTCATTAAGAAAGCAGCATGCTCTTTTGTTTTTGGATATTGTAATACACCCGACATTACATCTGGTAAATTTCTTCCGTCCTTCCAATAACTGAACTGCCCTGTACTATAAATATTTTCTGGTCCTTTTGAATTGGTTATAAAATGTGAGCCACTTAATAAGTGTATAAATAAATCACCAGCAACACCTGTACCCACTTCTTTAAAGGCTCTCCACCAGAAAAATTTCTTTGCATCAAATGCCATTTTTTCTGTGGCTTCAATAAACATATCCCAATTGGTAGTCATTGCATTGGCATCCTTTGGTATAGTGTATTCCCAAGCACCAATGGAGCTCTGTCTATCATACACTGCATTCACCATATTCAATTCTCCAATTTCACCTGCAGCTAATAATTCTTTTGCTTTTGCATAACCAATACTACTTACTCTTTGGCTACCTACTTGCAATACCTTACCCGATTTTTTGGCAGCTTCTATTACAGGATACCCTTCACTAATTTTATATACCATTGGTTTTTCACAATACACATGCTTGCCTTTGGCTAAGGCATCTAATGTAATGCGCGCATGCCATACATCGGTTGTGCAAATTAATACAGCATCAATATCTTTTTTATCTAGTAAGTCTTTATAATTATTGGTGGTATACAATTCTTTGCCAAATTGTTCTTTTGCATTTTCTAATCTGCCATTGTATAAATCACAAACACCTGCTAATTCAACACCAGGTACTTTTAAGGCAGTTCTTAAATCGAAATGGCCTTGTACGCCATATCCAATCACACCAATGCGTATTTTATCGTTCGATGAAATTTTACGTTCATAAGTTAATATACGCTCTTCAGCATTGGCAGTTGCTGCCATTGAAGAAAAGGGTGAAGCGGCTGCTAATAAACTAGTCGCGCCAATTTGTTGTAAAAATTTTCTTCTTGAATTTGCACTGTCGTTTTTCATAACTAGTATTTTATTTTTTTATTACTTGAATTAAAAAGCCTTACAAAAGTCATAGTAGTTATAGCAATATAGACAATAAATTAACTTCATCAAAAGGACTTATTTAAGCTGTCTATGAGAACCATCGCAGTAGGGCATTTTTTGGGACAAACCACAGGTGCAATCATTGATGCCCTTGCCACTCATAATTTGGTCCTTATATTTTTCAATTCTTGTTTCCCTGGTGGCAGCTTGCTTAGCAGCCGAAAAAAACATATTATAGGCTCTTTGTCTTCCAGGGGTTAACGCATTAAATGCTTTTTTGAAACTTACACTTTTTTTAAATTGTGCTAGTAATTCATCTGGTAAAACCAATTCGGAATTAGCAGGCTCTATTTTCAAACCTTGTTTTTCTATTTCAATGGCTTCTTTAATGTAAGATTGAATGGTAGTTGTTAACTTATTAATTTCTTGGACAGATGTATATTTTAATAGCCTTCCTCCTTGGGTGTTTTCTCCAGGCTTCACCAACAAGCCTTTTGCATCTTTTAATAAGGCCCCTTTAAAAAATAGCAGACCGCAATATTCTTTAAACCCTTGAATAATAATAATATTAGAATTTTCAAAAGCATAACAAGGCTTGCCCCATTTTAATTCTTCGGTAAGTGGAAATTCGTGCAAAATGGCCCTTAAAGCTTCCGTTTCTACTTTCCAGGTTTTTAGTTTGCTTAAATGGCTACCAACTTTAATATTCATATAATATGAATCTTATTTAAATTTAAATAAAACTGGAATTAAAAAAGCAACTAAGCCAGTCCATATAGCATATACAGGTAGGTAGCCTGCAATAGTTTCTTCTATTTCTTCAATGGTACCGTTTTTAAAACTGGTTAAAAACAATTTATAGGATACTAGCACTAAATTTATAAATATTAAAAGGTTGCCACCAAGCACTGCAATTCTATTGGGAGATATGCCAAATTCAATTAAACGAAAGCTAATAGTAGCTAGCGCTATAAAGTTTACTAAAATAGTTAAAAGGGATAAAGCAAATAAGATTATTAAGTTAAATTTATTTTTAGCATTTTTCCCGGCTTCTGCTACAGAAAATAAAATTAAGGCCATCACGCCCATTAATAATACATTAAATAGTAAAAGTAAATTACGATCTTGGTAAGAGTATTTTTTGGTGTAAATCATGGCCAGCAAGTATATAAATAAATTAATACATACCAAGGGTGTAAATATTTTAGCAATTATAGGAGATACCTTATTAATTAATTGAGCATTGGTTTGAATTAAATAAGTAGCTACTATAGGTATTGCGGCTAAACCCCAAACCATTATGTTTTGAGAATAAAATTCTTCAATATTAATACTTATTAAACCAAATAAATTCATAGTGATAGCTGAAAATAAAACAGTAGATAATAATAAAATACCAGACATTACTACTAGGTCGCCATTATAACGTAAGAAACTAATTCTACTTTGATTACTGTATACATGCTCTCCCAAAAATGAATATCCAAAAATAGCCCATAAAAATATAGGCATATGAATAAATGATAGTGTAATAGTGCTGCTATTAGTATTATTAGGAAGTAGGTTTATATAAATAGCTGCAATAAAAGTAGCCAACAAAGGAAATAGCCACTGCTTGAATGCTAATTTTTGTTTCCATATAAAATAAGCACTTAATACAGGAAACACTACAAATGAAACATTTCTTGGAAAAAACCTTTCTTTATCTATACCAGAAAAATTTGGAATATTTGCAATTAGCCCTGCTATTATGGCAAAGGCAATCACTATGATAATTTCGTTTTTAGATCCTACAACATGCTTCTCATTTTCAAAATTCAGCCTTTCATGCCAGAAGTTTAGGCTACTATTCTCATGATGTCCGAGGTAAATCTGGTTAAATTCTTTTTTAAAAATTATTTTATTATCTCTGTATAATTTTTCAAGTTGCTTAGGGTTATCTAAATTATTGAGTATCTCGCTTCTCATAACACAATTATTTAAGAGTAAAATAATATATAGTTTCTTTATATCACATTTTATAACAATCTAAAATTAGTTCATTTAATTTATATTTACCCTATGAACAGCATACTTCAAACAGAAAGGCTAACGCTTAGGCCCTGGGAAACCAAGGATTTGCTCGAATGTATAGAGATGAACCTAGATAAGGAGGTAATGAAATACTTCCCTGCAATTTTAACCAAGAAACAAACCATTGAATTTTATGACCGTGTGCAAAAGCATTTTTTAGAAAATGGTTTTGGTTTGTATGTAGTTGAAAATACTATTGCCCAAGAGTTTCTAGGATATACCGGATTTATGATAGCTAATTTTGAAGCAAGCTTTACGCCTTGTGTAGAAATTGGTTGGAGGTTTAAAAAGCAATATTGGGGCAAGGGTTATGCAACAGAAGCTGCTAAGGCCTGTCTGCAATATGGATTTGATAAATTAGGTTTTGATAAAATTTATTCATTCACTGCCACACCCAATATAAAGTCTGAAAATGTTATGAAAAGAATAGGCATGATTAAGACAGGTACATTCAGTCATCCAAAAATTTATAAAGAACATGTACTTAACTTACATGTCATTTATGAAACAGAGAAGATTATTTGAGCCTCATTAATTCGAGAAAAGAAATATAGGAATCATGAATAAAAATTTAAACTTACTCTAATACTCACATAAATATGCAGAATAATTATTTACAAGCAGTCCATCATATTGCTGTTATTTGTTCCAACTATGAAAAGTCTAAAGATTTTTATACCAATATTTTAGGCTTATCAATAGTTAGAGAGGTGTATAGAGAACAGAGGCAGTCCTATAAATTAGACCTTGCCTTAAATGATCTGTATATTATTGAGCTTTTTTCATTCCCCAACCCACCCGCCAGGCCCTCTAGGCCGGAGTCTTCTGGGTTAAGGCATTTAGCTTTTTCAGTTAATAATATTCGGGAATCGGTAGCGGCTTTAACGGCCAAGGGCGTTGAATTAGAGCCCATTAGAATAGATGAGTTTACAAATAAACAATTTACCTTTTTTGCGGACCCCGATGGGCTTCCTATTGAATTATATGAGATAGGGTAGACTTGGTTTTTTTGATGTAAATACATATCTTTAAGAAATTAAAAAATAATAAAAATCAAAAAAATGAAAAAATTATTATCAGTTATTTTCCTTTCTACAATGCTATTTGCATGTAACAATCAATCTGGCAATAACAATGAAGCTGCAAAAAAAGAGCAACTAGAAAATGACAATGTAAAATTTTACGATCATGTATGGGATGTTGTCATTAACAAAGGCAATGTAAACTTCTTAGATACAGCGTATGCTGCTGACGTAGTTTTACATACTGTTCCTGAAATTAAGGGTAAGGATAGTGCAAAAGCATACTATGCTAACTATGTTACAGGATTTTCTAATAGAGAATTTATTGTAAAAGAAATTTTTGCTAAAGGTGACAGAGTTGTAAAATACTGGCAATTTAAAGGTACACATACAGGACCATTCTTTGGAATTCCAGCTACTGGAAAAACAGTGGATGTAATTGGTTGTACTATTGCTAGAGTAGTAGATGGCAAAATTACAGAAGAGCAAGACTTCTTTGATAACTATGAATTCTTAAAGCAAATTGGAATTGTAAAATAATTTACATTAGTTATTATACTTAAAGGCTCCGATTCAATCGGGGCCTTTTTTATGACTTCTATTGAGTAATAAAATTATTTAATTAATTTTGTTACTATTAATTTTGCTAATTAGTTACAAACAATCTAACTTAAATAAATATGATTAAAAGTATAGCCATTGATATGGACAATGTCATAGCTGATATTGAAACCCATTTGGTGAATTTATATGAGAAAGAGTATAATGTAAAGGTAGACAGATCGGCCCTTTTAGGTGTTTCTGAAGACGAGGCCTTTCCCGATAAAACAGCTGCTAGACGCTTTATACATACCCCTGGTTTTTTTAGAACAGTACCTTTAATGCCTGGTGCTATTGAAGCTTTAGAAATTTTAAGAAAAAAATATGAAATATATATAGTGTCTGCGGCCACTGAATTTCCTTTGTCACTTGCTGAAAAACACGCCTGGCTAGCTGAATTCTTTCCCTTTATTAGCTGGAAGAATATGATTTTTTGCGGAAGTAAGGCGTTGATTAAAACCGATTATATGATTGACGATCATTGCAAGAATTTAGATTACTGCTTAGGCAAGCCTATTTTATTTCACGCTTCACATAATGTAAATATCAAACACCATTTTAGAGTGAATAATTGGCAAGAGGTTTTGGCTTACTTCAAAAAAGAAGAGCAAAGCGCTCAATATTAGTCGTACCTTCGTTACATTATTAAAATAGTGTATTTTGAAGTTTATCGATTTAGGATTGGATCAGCGTATTTTGGATGGCATTGACGCGATGGGCTATGAGACTGCCACCCCTGTTCAGCAACAAGTAATGGTTCCCATTTTAGAAGGCAAGGACATTATCGCAGCAGCTCAAACCGGCACTGGTAAAACAGCTGCATTTTTATTACCCTTATTACACAGACTACTTACTTCAGCGCATACAGCAGGAGATATTAATGCTTTAATTATTGTTCCTACAAGAGAGTTAGCAATTCAAATAGCAGAAAGCATTGAAGGCTTATCTTATTTCACAGACGTAAGTTCTATTGCGGTATATGGAGGAGGAGATGGAAGTTCCTTTGTAGCAGAAAAGAAAGCATTGACTACTGGAGTTGATATTGTAGTATGCACACCGGGTAGAATGATAGCGCATTTAAATATGGGCCACGTAAAATTAAAAGGACTTAAGTATTTAGTTTTAGATGAAGCAGATAGAATGCTTGACATGGGATTCTCGGATGACATTGCAAAAATTATAACTTTTTTACCAGCACAAAGACAAAACTTATTATTCTCAGCCACTATGCCTGCGAAGATGAGAGTACTTGCCAAGAAAATTTTAGTAGACCCTGTTGAAATTAATATTGCCATATCCAAACCGCCAGAGCAAATTATTCAAAAAGCATTCATGGTTTATGATACACAAAAAGTGCCTGTTATTATTGATATGCTAAGTTCGAAAAGATATTCTAAAGTAATTGTATTTTGTTCTAAGAAATCGAATGTGAAACAACTTACTTCTAAATTAGTACATGCTAAATTATCGGCAGCAGAAATACATTCCGATTTAGATCAAAAAAGCAGAGAGCAATATTTACAAGACTTTAGAAATCAAAAAACTAATATTTTAGTGGCCACCGATATTTTAAGTAGAGGAATAGACATTGATGATATTGATTTGGTCATTAATTATGATGTACCCAATGATGGCGAGGACTATATTCACAGAATTGGTAGAACCGCTAGAGCAGCTACTTCTGGCACAGCCTTTACTTTAGTGGGAGAAAAAGAGCAAGGCAAATTTGCAGAAATTGAGGAACTATTAGGGGTGCCTGTTTTAAAAGGAGTAGTGCCTGAAATGTTTGGCCCCACGCCTTTATATGTACCAAAGCAACAAAGAGGGAAGCCGTTCACAAGAAGAAGATAATATATTTTTAAACTTCTTGATTATATTTTTGTCCAAAACTAAAATAAACTAAACAATGCGCCCAAAGGTATTCTTTACTTTTTTCTCCCTCCTACTAAGCCTTTTGGTGGTTGCTCAGCCCATGAGAAAGGCCAGTCCAAAAAGCGATACTACTAGCTTTAAAATACAAACAAATTATTTAAGTAACTACGTATATAATGGAAGGGCCGATTCTTTAAAAGCCCCCTATTTCTATACAACCGCAACGGTCAATTTTGCAAACGGCTTGTACGCAAGCTTTAGCCTTAATTACTTACTTAGCCAAGGACAAAGGGGCTATGATTTTTCTGAATTAAATCTTGGCTATAATTATTCGTTAGGAGAAAAGGTAGCGGGTGAAATTTATGGATCGAAATATTTTTATGCTACTGGGTCCAATTTAATTAGCGGTAATATTTCAAGTGATATTGGATTTACTTTCAATTATGATTTAACCTATTTTAATTTTCATAATTCTTTTGATGTTTTCTTTTCTAATAAAGCAGATATGCAATTAGTACCAGGATTCGAAAAAGAAATTACACTTAGTTCAAATAACCATAACACCCGGTATATATAGCAGTTTTAGTAGTTTAAATTTTTATGAATCTACTATTAGTAGAAGGCTGAATGGGATGAAGAATCCTCAAATCAAACAACCAATCAATGCTGGTACCTTGCAAAGTACTACCACCGTAGATCAGAAAGGATTTAAGTTCTTAGATA
Organism: Sediminibacterium sp.; assembly: GCA_007280515.1. Lineage (GTDB taxonomy): Bacteria > Bacteroidota > Bacteroidia > Chitinophagales > Chitinophagaceae > Sediminibacterium. The sequence goes on along the minus strand of QYPL01000009.1, from coordinate 13,739 downwards.
TGGAGCTTTCTTTACCCATAAGTTATGATCTTGAAAATTGGAATATATCATTAACGCCTACTTTTGCTAAACCCTTTAATAAAATTACTACCACTTCAGTGAATACAATTAGTTTAAATGGTGCTTCAAATAAAGTAACAGTGAATTCTACCCCTTATTCAGAAAATCATTTAGCTACTATTTTCTTTTTGGACTTAGGCATTACTTATAAATTTTAATCATGAGTTTAAATAAAACTACTAAAATATTATTAATAGCTTCAAGCTTATGGTATTTTGGAGAAGGCTTATTTGGTCCTTTATTTGCTATTTATGCAGAAAAAATAGGAGGTGATTTATTAGATATTACTTGGGCCTGGGCCGCTTATTTAATGGCTACGGGTATTTTTTATGTAATAGTGGGAAAGTTTATTAATAAATCTGTCTATAAGAAGCAGGCAATGATTTTTGGCTATGGGCTTAATGCCTTGCTTACATTTGGTTATATTTTCGTGCATAATACGCAACAACTTTTTTTTATTCAAATTTGCTTAGGTATAGCAGAGGCTTTAAGTGCACCCATTTGGGACTCTTTATTTGCAGAAAATTTAGAAGATAACAGTAATACTTTTCACTGGAGCCTTGCAACTGGACACCCACATTTCGTTTCAGGTATTGCCATTGCTATTGGAGGCTTAATTGCGAATTTTATTTCTTTTGAAGCTTTATTTATAACAATGGGTATTATTCAAACAATTGCTACTATTATTCAAGCAAGAATATTATTATAAGGGTAATTATTATTATAAATGGTTGGAATCAAATATTATACTATGAAAAAATATCTAGTTATATTCTTACTTTTTTTTGGAATGCTTTCCAGTCATGCCCAAAACAATAATGCTATTCCTTTTCAAGAAGAAATTGATGTATTCTTAAAAAAAGACAGTATTCAAATGCCAGCTGCGAATAGTATTTTATTTGTAGGCAGTTCTTCTTTTAATTATTGGAAAGACATTAGTAATTATTTTCCAGGTTATCCTATTATTAATAGAGGTTTTGGTGGCTCAAGCTTAACAGATGTAATATATTTTAACCAAGAAACTATTATAAAATATAAGCCTAAGCAAATTTATATTTACTGCGGAGAAAATGATATTGCAGCAAGTGATACCGTTACCCCTCAAATAGTTTTTGAGAGATTTAAAACTTTATATAAAATAATTAGAACCCATTTGGGAAATAAAATTCCTATTATGTATGTTTCAATTAAGCCCAGTGTAGCAAGATGGTCTATGGAAGATAAATTTGTAACAGCCAATACGCTTATTCGTAATTATATAAATAAGCAAAAACATGCCCAATTTTTAGACGTACATGCTGCCATGCTAGACACTAATGGAATGGTGTTTAAAGATATTTTTATAGCCGACAAATTACATATGAATGCTAAAGGCTATGCCATATGGCAAAAGATAATTGCACCTTCACTAGTGAAGGAATAGTAAAGCTATTACAAAGTGAAAAATACCTCTAATCGGCTAGTGCTAATCAGCTAATTCTAATCAACTACCTCTAGAACCACCAGTTTTAATAGGCTTCTTAGTAGTACCTGTAGACTTAGTGTTCGCCTTAGCTATAAATTGAGAACTACCCCCTTGAAAAGTGGCTTTAGTTCCAGTGGCAGCTTTCTTGTCAGCTACTTTCTTGTTAATATGAAATCCCATAATTGATTAATTATACTATAAAAGTAATTAATTTTTCCTAAAATTTCCCTTATTTCTATCATTTAGCCTTTCTTGACTCTATTATAGACTTAATTAATTTTAGTAACTTCAGAAAGCTTTAAGTAATTATAAAATAGGCATACTATGAAAAATTTATCCCAAGATGAACTTAGTGTTTTACAAAACAAACTAAATGCTAGCCCTAGACGAAATTTTTTAAAACTTTCAAGTTTGGGATTATTGGGAGCTGCCATGCCTAGCTATGCGAATACACTATTCACCCCTATCCCTAAATATCCTGCTAAACTCTCTGTTCAATTATATACAGTTAGAGAAGAGTTTAAAAAAGACATTCCCGCCACACTTAAAAAAATTGCAGATATAGGGTTTAAATATGTTGAAACGGCATTCTGGCCAGAGGGGGTAAGTATTGAACAAGCAAGTGAATACTTAAACAATGCAGGTTTACTAGCTTCTTCTTGTCATATAGAAATTCCAATGGGAGATAAAAAACAAATTATGTTAGATACTGCTAATGCTTTTGGATGTAGCAAAATGATTTGGCATGGCTGGCCGGAGGATAAACGTTATAGCAGTTTAGAGGGAACGAAAGAATTAATTGGGATATATAATGAAGCTTCACGTTTTGCAAAAGCAAATGGTTTACAATTCGGTATTCATAACCATTGGTGGGAGTATCGAAATAAAGTGGGGGGCAAATTTGTATACGAATATTTATTAGAGCAGTTAGATAAGGATATATTTTTTGAGATGGATACCTATTGGGTGAAAGTGGCAGGACAAAATCCTGCAGCTATCATTGCAAAGCTTGGCAATCGTGCAAAGTTTTTACATATTAAAGATGGGCCTGCCGTCTATAATGATCAATTAGCTATTGATAATCCAGACCCCATGACTGCAGTAGGAAAGGGAACACAAAATTTTCCTGCCATTATTAATGCAGCAACAGGTAATCCCGATTGGATGGTTATTGAAATGGATAAAACAGCCACCGATGTATTTGTTGACTTAAAAGAAAGCTTCGATTATATGATTAATAATAAGCTTGCCATTGTTGGATAATTAAGACTCGGTCTTTACATAGTGAATATTACGCTCCTGTAAGTATTTAATTATATACTCAAAGCAAGGCGCATACTTACCTACAAGCTCTGGAGGGAAAACGCCCTTTTCTGTAAATAAATTTTCCATTAGCATATTCAATGCTGCGGTACAAGTATACCCTGTGGTTCTACTCATACTACTGGTTTCAGTTACCGCATCGTACTCGTCATACAATTCATAATGAATAGTTTTGCCTTCACCTTTAATTTCAATAGTCATTAAAGTAAATTCAGCTTCAGTAGCTCCTAATTTCCATTGATCAAATAATAATGCAGAAGTAAAACCTAGTGGAGAAATTGATTGTCCTTTATATTGAATGGCTTCTGTATTTAAAAAGCCTGCTTTAATTAAACTCTTCATTAAATTAATATGACCCGGGTACCTTAAAGTTTTTTCTTTCATATTAGGAATATGACCCATGGTAAATAAAATACTTCTTAGACCGTCGGTATTAAAGGATTCAAGTGTACCTACTTTATTAAAATCAATAAATTCTGCATCACTCAATGCTGGCTTGGTAACAATGCAACTATTTTCAACATAACGCGCAGGTCTTGTATACTCTTCTAAAACATCAATAGGAGAAAAAGGAGCTTTATATTCAAAAGGCTGCGTTCTTTTTTTAGGAAGTCCACCAACCATACATTCAAAACTATCAATTTTCATTTTTTCATTATGATAGCCTAATATTAAATTACTCATACCTGGTGCAACGCCACAATCCACTATGGCAGTCACATTATTTTTCTTTGCTAATTCAGTTAACTGTAAAGCGTCTTCTGAGAAAAAAGAAATATCTACCACATTTTTCTTTGCATTAATAACAGCTTCTAAAGTTTTATAGCCCATAAAACCTGGAACCGCTGTAATCACATAATCATATTTAGCTAATAGGGCAGGGTAGTTTGCATAATCACTCAAGTCGGCTTGAACAGTAGTAATACTTTTATTTTTATTGGAAAGTGTCTGAAGTGATTTTTTACTTACATCAAAAGAAGTAACTTGATATTTTTTGGAAAGGTCAATGGCCATGGCTCTTCCCACCATTCCGGCACCTAAAATTGCTATTTGCATAAAATGATAATTTGAACTGCAAGGTAATCTAAAACCCCTTTATTTTTTAAATTTTAATTTTAAATTACTGTAAATCAAACAGTTATTCTAAGCGGGGGCTTAATTACAAGCCCCCATGTAAAAAGGAGCAAAACTGAATTTTTAACTTGTTTTTTTCATAGCTTCAGTACACCTTATTTGCATCTTTAATTAATCACTATAAGCGTATAAACTTAATTTTAACAATGGCTATTTTATCCAATTATTCTGATGGCTTTTTTGATGTTAGTGCAGCGCATGGTTTTTTACCTACCAAGGCACCCTTGGTAAAATTACCTTCAACCTACAGCGATTTACAAGCTGTTTTAGATGCCATGCCCGTGGTATTGAATGAAAAAGAATTTGGCTTATTACATACCCCTAATGGAATAGTGGAGCCTGTCTTAGCTATAGAAAATCATGTAGAAGCCATTGAAAAAGAAACCGACATTTTTATTTTACAAGCCTTATTCAGATCTTATAGTTTTTTAGCTTCTGCTTATTTATTAGAGCCTTCTTATCAGCAATTTAAAATTGATGGAAAATATGGTAAAGCAAGAAATGTGTTGCCTAAAAATATTGCCATTCCTTTTTGCAAGGTGGCAGATAAACTAGATGTTTTTGCTTGGCTTGATTATCACTATGCGTATTCTTTAGGCAACTATAGAAAGCTGGATGCCTCTGGCGATTTAAACTGGGAAAACATTACGATGTGTAATAAATTTTCTGGTCAACCCGATGAAGTAGGTTTTATTATGTTGCATGTTGACATTAACCGTTACTCGGCCAATTTAGTGGGATCGGTGATGCAAACTTTACAAGCCTTAGATAACGGTGAAAAAAATGTAGCCCCTTTTTTAGAAAAGAATTGGGAAACGATGAAACAGATGAATATAAGAAGAAAAGAAATGTGGAAGGCTTCAAGATGGCAGCGTTACAACGACTTTAGAATTTTTATCATGGGTGTAAAAGGCAATACCGATTTATTTGGAGACGGGGTTACCTATGAAGGTGTTTGGGAAGAGCCTAAGGCCTTTAGAGGACAGACTGGTGCGCAGGATGATATTATTCCTATGCAAGATATTTTTTCTGGTGTTATTTTTTATTATCCAGAAAACGAGCTTACTAAATACTTATTAGATTTACGTTTATACCGTCCAAAATGTGTTCAGCATTTTTTCAGTGATTTACAAAATGCAATGAAGGCAGTGCATCCTAAAGGCTTAATGGGTAAACTCTTAGAAAATAAAGACGCGAAAAGTTTATGTTTTTTATTGGGCATACTAGAAGAAATTTACCATTTTAGAAATGGTCATTGGCAGTTCGTTCAAAAATATATCATGGCCAATACAAAGTATGCGATTGCTACCGGTGGCACGCCTATTACTTCTTGGATACCCAATCAAATTTTATCGGTCATTCATCAGATGGAAGATGTGGCTGCAGCTATACAAACAATAGGAGCACCTACCGATGCTTTGGCATTAAGTATCTATGAAAAAAATATTTCCTTATTACCCACTAAGCGTGGGCTTATTGACGGACAACTTGCCTTAATTCATAAGAACGATTTTTCTGCAGAAGCAGTTTTTGCTTTGAATCAAAAATTTGGCTATGATGATACAGAATAGTAAAAAATAATGAATTAAAACAAGCTTAAAAAGGAATATTACATTCGTGATATCTGACACTACAAAAATTTAAATTTCTTTTAAACCAAAATACAAATACAATGAAAAAAACCAGCTCACTGTTTCTATTATGTATGTTTAGTTTTTCAACAGCCCTTTTTGCTCAAGAAAAATTAGATATTGCTACCATAGATAAGATTAAAGAAGAAGGCTTAAAGCGTTCTCAGATAATGGACATCATGTTTAATTTAACAGATGTAAATGGTAACAGACTTATGAATTCTCCAGGATATTTTCGTGCAGCGAATTATGCTAAAGATAAATTAGTATCTATTGGTTTATCCAATGCTGCCTTGGATCCTTGGGGTGAATTTGGTAAAGGCTGGGAATTAGAAAAATCTTATTTAGCGATGACAGTCCCTTATTATAAAGCTATTCAAAACTATCCGAAGGCTTGGACAGGTGGTACAAAGGGTTTAAAAAATGCTGAGGTAGTGGCAGTAGTACTAAAAGATTCTGCAGGACTTGAACAGTACCGCGGTACTTTAAAAGGTAAAATAATTATCATCGATAAATTAGAAGCCTATAAGCAAAGCTTTAAAGCAGATGCTGTTCGTTTTACCGATGAAGAGTTAGAGAAAATGGCGAAAGCTGCACCTATGCAAGCGCGTGGTCAAGCTACAGCTCCTGATACAGCTATGATGAGAAGAATGCAAGCGATGCGTGGTAGTGGCAATGTATTAAATATATTAAAAGCAATGGCAATTAGTGAAGGCGCTGTAGCTATGCTTACGAGCAGTCCTCGTTTTCATGATGGTACTATTTTTTCGCAAGGTGGAGGTGGTTATAAAGGAACCGACCCTGAGAACTTCTTAGACATTGCCATTGGCATTGAAGATTATAATACTATTTTAAGATTAGTAAAAGCAGGCAAAGAAGTAAAATTAGATGCCGATGTTAAAACTAAATTCTACAATAAAGACTTACAAGGTTACAATGTAATTGCAGAAATTCCAGGTACAGACCCTGTGTTAAAAGATGAAATTGTCATGATTGGTGCGCATTTAGATTCATGGCATACAGGAACAGGCGCTACCGACAATGCTTCTGGTTCTGCAGTCATGATGGAAGCACTTCGTATTTTAAAAACAGTAGGTATTAATAATAAGAGAACCATTCGTATTGGTTTATGGGGTGGAGAAGAAGAAGGCTTATTAGGTTCAAGAGGTTATGTAAAAAAGACTTTTGCAGATCCTGCTACGATGCAACTATTACCTTCTCATGAAAAATTCTCTTCTTATTTTAATATAGACAACGGTACTGGTAAAGTGCGTGGTATTTATTTACAAAACAATGCAGCATGTAAAGAAATTTTCGAACAATGGTTTGCTCCATTGAAAGATATTACCAATGGTACTATTACAATAAGCAATACAGGTGGAACCGACCATCAATCCTTTGATGGAGTGGGTTTACCTGGATTCCAATTCATTCAAGACCCTATTGAATATGATACACGCACACACCATAGTAATATGGATGTACTAGATCATGTAAGTGAAGACGATCTAAAACAAATTGCCACTATTGTTGCCACCTTTGTTTTCGATGCAGCACAAAGAGATCAAAAACTTCCTCGCAATGAATTGCCTAAGCCAAGACCAGGCGGTCCAAGGTATTAGTCTATCATTCTTTTAAATTTTAAATCAACTACTTATTCATTTAGGTAGTTGATTTTTTTTGTTGTAAATTCAAATTATGAGAAGATTAGCATCGCTTGATTTTATGCGTGGCCTTATTATGGTGCTTTTGGCATTAGAAAGTGCTGGACTTTATGAGCATTTTTTTAAGGCTTCAGAAAATACAGTATTGAATAATTTTTTCCTACAATTTTTTCATCATCCTTGGAATGGGCTTCGCTTTTGGGATTTAATACAACCTGCCTTTATGTTTATGGCAGGTATAGCCATGGCTTATTCTTTACATCAACAAAAACAAAAAGGCATTACCTGGAATACTTCTTTTATTAAGGTAGTAAAACGAAGTGGTTGGTTGTTTTTTTGGGGCGTATTGGATTATGCCGTTCGACCAGGCGGTTTGTCTTTTGAATTATGGGATGTATTAACTCAGTTGTCTTTTACAACATTAGTTGCTTTTTTAATTTTTGAGTTTAGTGTCCTTTTTCAAATTATTTTTTCTATTGGTTTATTATTACTCACTGAATATTTATATAGAGGTAATCATATAACAGGCTTTGATATGCCTTTTGTGGATCAGCATAATTTTGGCAATTTTATTGACACTGTATTAATGAACAAAATAAATGCAGATGGCTGGGTGGCTATTAATTGTATTCCCACTGCAGTGCATACCATTGCAGGGGCGCTAGTAGGAAAATTATTATTAGGTACTGAAATAAAAATGGAAAAAGAGAATATTAATCAGAAAGAAATTGCAAATAAAGAGGTTACAGACAAAGAGGAAGGGCTATTGAAAATAAAAATAATACTCTTATTTGCAATAGCCTGTTTGGTATTGGGCTTTGGACTTGATTATATGGGTGTAACGCCCATTATTAAAAGAATTGCCACTAGCAGTTTCACCTTAGCCTCCCTGGGTTGGTGTTTAGTGGGCCTTGCCCTTTGTTATTGGTGGATAGACATACTAGATCATAAAAAATATTTATTGTTTTTTACCATAGTGGGCATGAATTCTCTTTTTATTTATTTGTTTTTTGAAATAGTAGGAGCACGTTGGTTCAATGGATATATTACTGAAATTACTGATGGCTTATTGAATTTACTGCACCTTCCTCTAATCTTAGTGCAAATAGGTTCTTCCTTAACTATTTTTGCGCTAGAGTGGGGCATATGTTATCTTTTGTATAAGAAGAAAATCTTATTTAAGTTGTAGAGCTGGCATTGGTTTCCGTTTGTCCTTAAATTTTCTATATTCCCTTTATTTCTTCTAACTTTAAATAGGTTTACTTCAAGTGTCTATAATGCAGCGTCTATAATGCATGGGTTTAGATATTGTAACATTAACCTTAATAGTTTAAATGAATCCTATGAAATATTCGTTAAAGTCAATATTTATTCTTTCTTTTTTGTTTTTAGCATTACTTAGCAATGCGCAAACTAATATTGAAAATACCGATAGCCTCGCGGGGCGCTTTATAAGCGATTTAAGAGCAGGTACCACTGAGAAGTTATTTGTTCAAACCAATAAAAATATTTTCGTAGCAGGAGAAGAACTTTGGTTTAAAGCCTGGATTGTAAATTCATTATCACATAAATATTTTTCGCATAGTAAAACCTTATTTATTGATTTAGTGAATGAAAAGGACATTGCAGTTGCTCAGTTATTATTAAACATTCCAAGTCAGAAAACAGAAGGCCTTATTAGATTATCGGATTCCTTACGAGAAGGTTTTTATTGGTTAAGATTATATACTGCCACTATACAGAAGTATGATACCAATTCCGTTTTAGTATCACCTATATATGTTACCAACAAAAAATTCCCTTCTACATTATTAGCAACACCTATTGAAGAAAAAGTAAAACTTATTAGTACTAAGCCTCCTCGTTTACTTTTCTATCCAGAAGGGGGTGAAATTATTGCAGGCACCAATACCACTATTGCTATTAAGGCAGTGGATGAATATAACAATCCCTTACAAATTGAAGGTTATATCAATGACAATATAGATAGTTCAGCATTGACTTGGTTTAAAACAGATAGCGCAACAGGATTGGGTAAAATATCCTTTTTTGTTTCAAGATCTAAAAACTATGCAGCCAATTTTAAATGGGAGAAGCAATTAGTTAAAGCGCCCTTGCCTTCAATGAATTATTATGCTAGTCAAATTTTAATAAAGGAGCAAACCCCTACAACCCTTAAGGTAGTGGTTTCACAAGGCGACTCTTTATATCAGAAAGGCAAGCAGTCTTATTTATTAGGTATTAATAAAGATAGTCTTTGCTTTGCAAGTGTAGGTGTGGATATGTATGAATTGAATATTCCTAAATCTTATTTCCCTACAGGTATTTCAAAATTATTATTATTTAATGAAGCGCAAGAAGTAGTAAGTGAAAGAACAATTTATATCACTAAACCTAAAGAAGAATTATTTATAAGCACCGATAAACAAAATTATGCTGCTAGGGATAAAGTGGTACTAACCTTATACAAAGGAGACTCTGTATTAAATCCTAATTTTACAGCATTGTCTATTGCCGTTACAGACGATAATGCCATTAAAGAGACTAGCAATAGTACAAGTAATGATAATCTTACATTAGAGGAGCCCGCTAATAATTATAATGAGCTTGAATTACTAAGCCAGCCCATGATTTTTAAAGGAAAAAATTATAGCAAGCAGGCATTGGCTAATAAAATAGTCAGTAAACAATCTGAACTTCCTGTGGACACCCTTTTAACAAGTATTAAAGGCAGAATTCTTAATAAAAAGAAACTACCGGTGGCTAATAGAGTAGTTACAATTTATACGAATAAAAGATTTTATCTTTTTGATACCGATACCACTAATACTAGAGGAGAGTTTGAGTTTAGGGTTCCTCCCTATTTAGATAGTGTAGCTTTTACTTTGCAAGTTTCTACACTAAAAGGAACAAAATTAGATGAGAAAATTGTTATCGATGTTACTTCTCCTTTCCCAAAATTTTCTACACCGCTTACCTTAAAAAAGAAATTTCCAATAAATGATCTTGACTATATTAGCAATTTGCGCAATACTAATTTCAAAGATATTTATAGAGGAACGGGGAAAGAATGGCTTCAATCGGTTGTTGTAAAATCTAGTATTAAAGCCAATTCTTATAATACTAGTAAAAGAGTAAGTCTTTTTTCACATGTAATGACTGGAGAGGCTATGCAGAATATTAACCGCAATGATGCAAGTAATGCCATGTTAATGATGCCAGGCTTACATTTAAGGGGTGGCTATTTAACCTTAGGAGGACTTACTTCTTTTGGCGCAAGTGCAAAAGACGAGCCCTTACTCATTGTGGATGGCGTAATGATGGCAGGAGGTAGTGGACCACAATACGTTCCTGATGAATTAGGTACGATGTCTTTTCAAAGTAGTCCAGTACTGGCAGCAATAGCTAGTATATCACCTGATATTATAGACTTTGTAGAAGTATTGTCAGGCCCTGAAGCCTCTTATTATGGAACAATGTCATCCAATGGGGTCATTCTAATTAATACACAAAGAAATTCGAATTTCACTAATCATTATGAACAATACGGCACTTTAATATACAATCCAGCTTCTTATCATTTAGCACCCCTATTTAATACGCCAGATTATTCCGATTTGGATATTAAAAAAGCATCCTTTAATGATAATAGATCCACCTTGTATTGGAATGGGCATTTGTATACTAGCCCCAATGGTAAAGCGCAAGTTGAATTTTACACCGGAGATGTAAATACTAATTATACCATCTCCGTTACGGGTATAACGGCAAGTGGAGAAATTATACAGAAAAAAGCAAGTATTAAAAGAAATTAATTCTTTTAATTAATAACCCTTTTTCTTAGAGCTTATTAATCATATGCCCTAGAATGTCTTTAAAAGAAAAGCCTTCTGTTAATTTTTCTTTATTTAATTTCTTATTTTCTACCAAGGCCCATAAAATAAATTCTTTCATAAAGTAGGCATCTTCTTTGCTGGTATCAGGTGCATGTTTTTTCATAAGCGCATCTAAAGGCTTCACATCGTCTAATACTTTTTTGTATTGTTTCTCATCAAAGTCTTCATATAATTCAAAACCACCTTCTGCTATAAACCAATCTAGTAAGTCAGAATAAGCATTTTTTTCATTTGGCTTTTCTAGTTTACTAATTTTTGGAAATTGAAATTTAAATAAAGTACTAATGGCTTTTTCAATTAAAAGATTAGCTATTACTTCAGCACCTTCTTGCTCTCCTTCATATACTAGCTCTACTTTTCCGGTAATAGCGGGAATAATACCCATAAAGTCGGATAAGCGCACAGCGGTTTTAGTTAATCCATTTTTTAAGGCCCTTCTTTCTGCAGTACTAATTAAATTTTCCATGGCAGAAATAGTCATTCTAGCACTTACACCACTTTTAGTATCAATGTATTCACTAGCCCTTGCTTCAAAACTAATTTGCTCAATAATGTCTTTGGCTAAATTAGGCACATACACCAGCTCCGACTGTACCGCATTTATTTTTGCCTCCTGTTCGGTAATTTTTTTAGCTACCGCAATATTTTTAGGATAATGTGTTAATATTTGTGAGCCTATTCTGTCTTTCAAAGGCGTTACAATACTTCCTCTATTGGTATAGTCTTCTGGGTTAGCGGTGAAAATAAATTGAATATCTAAATTCATTCTTAGTTTAAAACCTCTAATTTGAATATCGCCTTCTTGTAATATATTAAACAAAGCCACTTGTATTCTGGCTTGTAAATCGGGAAGCTCATTGATGACAAATATGCTTCTATTGGCTCTTGGAATCATTCCAAAATGTATCACTCGCTCATCGGCATAAGACAATTTTAAATTCGCAGCCTTAATAGGGTCTACGTCTCCAATGATATCTGCAATGGTAACATCGGGAGTGGCTAGTTTTTCAAAGAACCTTTCGTTACGGTGAAGCCATTCAATAGGAGTGGCATCGCCTTTCTCACTAATTAAGTCCTTGGCGAATCTTGAAATAGGGGCCAAGGGGTCGTCATTAATTTCAGAGCCCGCTACAAAAGGAATATACTCGTCTAATAACTGTATCATTAAGCGAGCCAATTTAGTTTTGGCCTGACCTCTTAAGCCTAATAAATTAATATTGTGCTTAGATAAAATGGCTCTTTCAATTTCAGGAATAACGGTTTCTTCAAAACCATGTATGCCTTCAAATGCAGGTATCCCTTCTTTTATTTTAAGAATTAGATTATCTCTTAATTCATCTTTGATGCTTTTGCTTTGGTAGCCTTGTTTTTTTAAATCACCAAGGGTTTTTATTTTGTCAATTTTCATATAAATATGTTTGTACTAATTATTTAAGTTTCTTTTTTCTATTGGTTTCGTAGTCTTCAAATATCATTTCTCCTAAACCTTTTAAGCCTGTGTAAAAAGCTTTTCCTTGATTCGCCTCTGTAAATGCATTCACAAATTTTTGTAAGTAAGGGTCCTGCGCAATCATAAAAGTGGTAATAGGAATATGTAATTTTCTTGCCATCTTCGCTTGGCTATAACATTTATCTACGATGTATTGGTCAAGCCCATTGCTATTCATATAATAATTACCATCGGCCTCTTTTATACAACTTGGCTTGCCATCGGTAATCATGAATATTTGTTTATTGGTATTTCTTTTTCTTCTTAAAATATCCATGGCTAACTGCAAACCCGCTACCGTATTGGTGTGATAAGGCCCTACTTTTAAATAAGGTAGTTCCTGAATGCTAATAGTCCAGGCGTCGTCTCCGAATACAAGAATGTCAATGGTGTCTTTAGGATAACGCGTAGTAATTAATTCTGCTAATGCCATCGCCACTTTTTTAGCAGGCGTAATTCTATCTTCTCCATATAAAATCATGCTATGACTTATATCAATCATAAGCACGGTACTCATTTGTGATTTTTGTTCGGTCTGTTCTACTACTAAATCGTTTTCTGTTAAATTAAATGCATCAATACCATGATTAATTTGTGCGTTTTTAATACTCTCTGTTAAAGAAATATTTTCAATATTGTCGCCAAAATTAAATTCTTTGAATTCGCCATTTTTTTCATCGCCTTGTCCCAAGGTTTTTGTTTTATGATTCCCCTTGCCCGCATTTTGTAAATTGCCAAAAATATTATTAAGTGCCGTTTGTCGAATAGCCCTTTCTGTTTTAGCAGTTATTTTTGTTTCTCCCTCTCCTCCACCATCTTTAATCTCTTGTTTGATATACCCTTTCTTTTTTAGGTCTTCTATAAAATCGTCAATGGTATACTTCTCGTCTGTTAATTTATATTCCACGTCTAACTCACGCATCCAACTAATGGCCTCGTCAAAGTCCCCAGAAGTATGCACTATCAATTCCTTGAATATTTCAAACAATTTATCAAAGGGTGATTGATTGGGAGCTTCGTATGTTTTAAACTGGAATCCTTTCATTTTTTACCAATTAGGCGGGTGTAAATTTACTT
>QYPL01000002.1 GCA_007280515.1 Sediminibacterium sp. | reverse complement strand
TAAAACTTAAGTTTTATCCCTATTTTGAATCACGGAAAAACCTTGTTTTTAGTTAATGGAATGTTAACCACAAGTGTTCGTAATTCACAAGTTTTAGTTTATTTTTGCCTCCATAAACAATAATCCCTTACAAAATGAAAAGTGTTTTAAAACAAGCGTTATCCTTGATATTAGTAATTTTAATATCAATTATTAAAGTAAACGCACAAGAGACAACTGCTGAAATACAAGGTTCGGTTTCAAATGGTACTGCTGGTTTAGCTGGCGTTTCAGTTACTGCAACCCACCAACCCACTGGTACTAAATATGTAACTACTACGCGTACCGATGGTAGATACAACTTAACCAACTTAAAAATTGGTGGCCCTTACTTAGTTGAAGTTTCTTATGTAGGCTTCAAAAAGGACCAACAAAATGATATTAACTTATTATTAGGTCAAGCATTTAAAGTAAACTTTAAACTAGTAGAAGCCTCTAATACTTTGAAAGAAGTCGTAGTAAAGTCTTCTAACCAAGATAAAGTTTTTTCTAATTCAAGAACGGGTTCTCAAGATAACTTTAATAGAAATCAAATCACAAGTTTGCCTACTATTTCTCGTTCATACAAAGACATCATCAAATTAACACCTACTTATAACGGTATGTCTTTCGGTGGTCAAAGTTCTCAATTGAACAATATCACTGTAGATGGTGCAAACTTTAATAACTCTTTTGGATTATCTGGTGATATCGGAGGTCAAACAGGTCAAACTGCGATTTCATTAGATGCGATTGAGCAAATTCAAGTAAATATTTCTCCGTTTGACGTTCGTCAAGGAGGTTTCGTTGGAGGTAACGTGAACTCTGTATCTCGTTCTGGTGCGAACACTGCAACTGGATCGGTTTATCAATATATGAAGAGTAAAGATTGGCAAGGATATGATGTAAATGCTGCACCTTACACTATTACTGTTCCAAAGCAAGATTTCAATTATGACCTTAAAGGCTTCACAGTAGGTGGTGCTTTAATTAAAAATAAATTATTCTATTTTATCAATGCAGAACAAGAAGAAAGATCTGCTCCTGCCATTACATGGTCAGCTTCTACTGCTTCTTCTCCTGCTAACGGTACAACTATTTCTAATGCAAACGCTGCAGACTTAGATGCCTTAGCTGCTTTCTTAAAATCAAAATACAATTACGATCCAGGTCCTTACCAAAATTATTCTTATGCTGCAAAGTCTAAACGTTTAACAGCTAAGATTGATTGGAACATAAATGAGAATAACACTTTTAGTTTAAAATATAGTTATTTAAAATCTTCTAATCAAATACCTCCTTCTAATAGTGGCTCTGTAGGTCGTAGACAAGCAGATGCAACTGCACTTCCTTTTTTTGGAGCTGGTTATGCCATCAACAACAACGCAAATGTATTTATTGCTGAGTTGAACACGAAGTTCTCTAATAGAATGAGTAATAAATTACAAATTGGTTATTCAGCTTTAAGAGATTTCAGAAATGCTTTATCTGAAAAAGAATTTCCAATGGTGGATATCTTAGATGGTTCGGGTACCATTTCAAGTAGTAAGCCTTTCACTTCTTTTGGATTTGAGTTGTATACTTATGGTAACAAGCTAAATACAGATGTATTCCAATTCAATGATATCTTATCTGTATATGCAGGTAATCATGAGATCACAGCTGGAATCCAGTCTTCTTATAAAAAATATTTAAATGGTTTCTCTCCTAACTATTCTGGAACATACCGTTTCAATAGCTTAGCCGATTTCTATGCAGCTGCTGCTGGAACAAAACCTGCTGGCAGATATGATTTATCATATACACTAGGCGGTGGTGATTTCCCATTAGTAGGCCCTAAGGATTTTGAAGCTGGTTTCTTCATTCAAGATAAATACAGAGCTTCAGATAAGTTAACTATCACTTATGGTATCAGAGCTGACTATACCAATTTCTACAATACTTTCTTGTATAACCCAGTAGTGTATACTTTAACACATTTCTATAATGGTATTCATGCCAATACAGGTTCTCAACCTTCTACAGCTATTCAAGTTTCTCCAAGAATTGGATTTAACTATGATGTATATGGTGACCAAACTTTACAAATTCGTGGTGGTGCTGGTTTATTCCAGGGTGCTCCTCCTTTTGTATGGATTTCTAACCAAGCTTCTAACTCTGGTATGGCTTTATTTGGAAGTATTTCAAACGGAACAACTTACAATTTCTCTCCAGATATCAATGCTAACCGTCCGCAAGCAACCGCTGGTTTAAGTAGTTCTTATTCTATTAACGTAACCGATCCTAATTATAAATTCCCTCAAGTATTTAAATCTACTTTAGCGGCCGATAAAAAATTAGGTAATGGTTGGACAGTAACTGCAGAAGGTTCTTATACTAAGCAATTAGATGCATCTGTATTCCAAAATATTGCACTTCCTTCAACTGGTTTAGTGCGTTTATCAGATGGTCGTTTCAGATTCCCTTATACAACTAGTTATCCTTTTGGAGGTGCTCAAATGGTAACTGGAAGTACTGTTAAAGCTTCTGCTGCTAACCCATCAATTGGTAATGCTATTTACATGACCAATTCAAATGCAGGTTATGCTGCTACAGGAACATTGCAAATTCAAAAAGTAAGTAAAAACTTTATAGCTACAGCAGCTTATACAAGACAAGTTGCTTATGATGCAGCGGTGACTGGTTCTACTGCCTCTACCATGTGGGGTTCAAAACTTACTTCTGGCAATCCTAACGAATTTATTGCTGGCTTCTCTAATAACTACTTACCGAACAGAATTATTGCGAGCATGATATATAAGAAAGAATTTTCTAAAAACTTATTATCATCAGTTGGTTTAGTGTATGAAGGTGCTCCTAACTATGCTACTTCTTATTATGTAAGTGGTGACGTAAACAACGATGGTATTACATTTAATGATTTAATGTTTATACCTAAAGATCCTTCTCAAATTAAATTAATTAACTCTAGCACAGTAACTGTGAATGGGGTTGCTTATCCTGATCAAAGAGATCAAACTACCTTGTGGAACCAATTAAATACTTTCATTGCTAATAACCCTTATTTATCTAAACATAGAGGTGAGTTTGCTGAAAGAAATGCTTACGTATTACCTTGGACCCATAAATTAGATTTAAACTTTACACAAGACATTAGATTTACTTCTGGTAAAAACAAGCACACGATTCGTTTAACAGCTGATATTTATAACTTAACTAACTTGTTAAATAAAGATTGGGGTGTGTTCTATGTACCAACAACAACTGCTCCTTTAACATTAACAGGAATTGATACAGATGGTAAAACGCCTATCTACAGATTTCCTTTCTTAGATCAAACTAAGCAATTACCTCAATCAAGACCTTATACTCCATCTTCAAGTATTGCTTCTCGTTGGCAGTTACAAATTGGTGTTAGATACTTATTTAACTAATCAGTTTAATAATTTCTTTAGCTAGTTATAGCTACAAAAAAACCCTCCCTATTTTCGGGAGGGTTTTTTGTTTCTTATAAGGCTTTAAAAATATAAGGCTTGTCTTTTACTTCTTCTTTTTCTTTCCTTTCTTATCTTCTTCTATTACCTTAACACGCATATTTTTAAATCTTAGTACATCGCCATGGCCTAGAAAACCAAGATGACCCGTAGTTCTTAATAAACCTGGATGTTCTTTGTGGTCCATGGTTCCATTTTTAGAAGCTTCTGCATAATCACCCTCTGTAATGACTGTGCCATTTAAGGTTACTTTAATTTGCGTTCCTTTTACCATAATTTCTTCCTGATTCCACTCGCCAATAGGCTTTAAAAAACCTCTTTTAGCAGGAATCACTCCATATACAGAACCATGGTATTGATAAGGCTGTAGGGCTTTATAGATATCGGCTTCATTATCTAATACTTGTATTTCCATACCCACATAAGCAGCATCTCCTTCTAAGGGAGCATGCACACCAATACCATTGTTAGCGCCAGGTGTTAATTGAAATTCGAATCTATAAATAAAATCAGAGAACTCTTCTTTAGTATACAAATTACCTCCTCCACCTTCTCCAGCTTTATCGGGATTCACTACCACTACGCCTTCTTCAATTAAATAGCCTGAACTATTACCTGTCCAGCTGTCTAAATTAGTGCCATCAAATAAAGAAACAAAACCTTGGGTTTTTTCTTCTTCTGATAAATTTATTTTTTCGTCAGAAGGAATTTCTCTTATATAAATATTTCTATAAGCTACATAAGTACCATGGGCTTGTAATTCAATTTGCTCCTTAGCAAAAATGGGTGATTTACGATCCCAAAAATTTTCTAAGGTTACATTATCCGTTACTAATACGCCGTTTAAATAAACAGTAACTTCTGCGCCCTTCATTATAATATGAAAGTTATTCCAGTCCCCAATTTTGTTATCCGCTACTAACAAGGGTTTACTCTGATTTTTTATATTGTTGTATAAACCACCAGAACCTACTTGTGCACCCACTTCTCTTCTACTAGTATCCCATATTTGCACTTGTGGACTTCCTCTTAAATAAATACCTGCATCGCCTTTCTCCGTAATTTTCCAATCTACATACATTTCAAAATCGCCATATTTTTTTTCTGTCGCTAGGTTATCACCATGTCCTGTAAATACCAAAAGACCGTCCTTGGCAATCCAATCATTTTTCATTTTCTCATTGGCTTTTTGTTCTGCTGCTTTTAAAGCAGAGTCGCTCATCTTCGCCCTAGCAATAGGGTTCATTACCAAGCCTTTCCATCCGGTTAAATCCATGCCGTTAAATAAGCTCACAAATCCATTATCATAGGGTAAGTTTTTTAAATGTTGTTTAAGCTTCGTTACTAAAAAAGGACTATCCACACCAACAATATCTGACATCATATCTGAGGGGCCTAAACCATGTGGAGGGTATAAGGGTCCACGAATAAGGCCTACTGCCTTTTCCAAGCTGGCTCTTACTTCTGGCCCTCTTATATTTTTATCAGCCAAGGCTAAGCGTGCTAGAATGACGGCAGCTTCTTTATTAATCGTTTCATCATTTAATGCTTTACTCACCAACATAAAGCTTGCAAAGCCTGGAATGAGTGATGCCTCATGCAGTACATTTCTTTTTTCTAATCGGGTACTAGCTTTTCCCATTCTGTCTTGTAAGCTTAATAATTTTTGTGCAGGTGTAGTTATGGTTTGTTTTTCAACGCTTGTTATTTTAATTTCTGGTAATTTAAAATTAAAATTATCTAAAGCTGCTTGTACATGTTTTGCATTTTCACCAGCCGCCGATTTTAATGCCTTGGTTAATGCTTGCTTAGCAGTAGCAGTATGAATACTTGTCAAAGCTCTTGCTGCATTGCCTGAAAAGGTTTCATTTTTTAATAAACTACTGAGTAATTTTACCGCCGCATCGTCACCTAATAAGGCTAATTGTTTAATAATAAATTCACGTGCATAAAAAGTTTTAGCAGATCCATACACGGCTGCTAAGTTTTCAGCAAGCTGTTGTTTTAGTGATGCATTTAAACTAGCCTCATTCACATAAGCATTTAAAGCATAAGTAGGCTTTAGTTTTAAAGAATCGTTATCTAATAACTTTACTAATTGTTTCCATTGGCCATTCCCCCAAGTATGCATTGAAGTAATAGCTGCTTCAGTTTCGGAAGGTTGTTGATAAGGAAAACTATTAATGATATTTTTTACTGATCCTACTTGAGCAATAACCTGTGTGGCAAATAATAAGAAGATAAATAAATAAGAAATTTTATTTTTCATTGAAAGTAATTTTTTTTGAATGATTAAATGGTCCAAGGAGAACGCATCGCCGGGTTAATTAATCTGTTTGCCTCTTCGTCATTAATAAATTCTTGGGTGATTGGATTAAACTTTAAGTTTCTTCCTAATTGTAATGCCATCTTTCCCATATTAATAATAGTACAAGATCTAAAACCATTGGACTCGTTCAATGCAAAAGGGGTTCTCTCTCTTACCGATTCTAAAAAATCAGTGACCTGAGGTGCAGGATCTGGCATCATGGCTAATTTCTCTGTTAAATTCGGAATGTCCGACTTAAAGCCAGCAAAAAGTTTACCCTTAGGCCCCTCAATATAGGCTGCGCTTGGGTCTTTGGCCTCTCCATCTAAAATAATCTTACAACCATCTTCATAGGTGAAAGTTAATTTTCTAAAGGTACCGCAAGCATCAGGATGTTGTTGTTCTGCATCAATCTCCACTGAAACAGGACTCGTTTCATCTTTCTCTAGGAAGTATTGAATAGGATCGATATAATGTTGTCCCATATCTCCTAAACCTCCTCCATCATAATCCCAATAGCCTCTAAATGTTTGGTGTACTCTATGTTCATTATAAGGTTTGAAGGGTGCAGGGCCTAACCATCTTTCATAATCTAATTCTTCAGGTACAGGTTGTGCTTCTAATTTTGTTTTGCCTACCCAATAAAATTTCCAATCAAAGCCCGTGGTCTTACTAACTGTTACAGTTAATGGCCAACCTAATAAGCCCGATTCTACTAATTTTTTAATAGGCTTCACCGTCGACTTCATTCCATAAAAAGTATCTTCATAACGGAACCATGTATTTAAACGAAACATACGCTTATACTGCTGAACGGCTTCTACCACTCGTTTTCCTTCGCCGATAGTTCTTGTCATTGGTTTTTCACACCAAATATCCTTGCCTGCCTTGGCAGCTTCAATAGCCATAATACCATGCCAATGAGGTGGGGTGGCAATATGCACTATATCTACTTCTGGTAGTGCAATTAATTCTCTGTGGTCATGAAAAGTTTTTATATTTCCTCCTACAAGTGCTGCTGCAGATTGTAAATGTTTTTTATCTACATCACAAATGGCTACTACTCGAGTGCCTGCATAAGGAATATGACCTCTACCCATACCACCTACTCCAATGATACCCTTGGTTAGTTGATCACTAGGGGCTAAAAATCCTCTACCTAGCACTTGTCTTGGAACAATTGAAAAACCTGCTACCACAGCAGCTGAGTTTTTTAAAAATCGACGACGGCTATTTTTTTCCGGTGTTTTCATTTTTTGTTATTAAAGTAAAAAATAATTTTATTATTAATTCATGTCTAGGAAAAATAAAAAAATGATAATGCTCAGTCCTCTATTTATACTTAACATTCCTTCACTAAATTTATTCTTTTTTACTTAAATTTGGACAATCCAAATAGATTAAAATTGCTTTTATGAATGATACCCATTTACACCTAGAAGAACATTTAAAAAGCAGTGATATGCTTACCGATATTGTTATTGGGATGAGCGATGGGCTTACCGTTCCCTTTGCATTGGCTGCTGGCTTGAGCGGCGCTGTCCAAGGAAATGTAAACCTAATTTGGATAGCGGGTATAGCTGAAATTGCCGCAGGCTCTATTGCCATGGGCTTAGGAGGCTTTCTAGCAGGTAAAACAGAACAAGACCATTATGCTAGTGAACTAAAAAATGAATATTGGGAATTAAAACATAAAAGAGAGGTAGAGATAGAAGAAGTGCGTAAAGTATTTTTAGAATGGGGATTAAGTGCTAGCACAGCAGATGAAGCTACCCAAGAAATTATTAAGGATGATAAGCGTTGGGTAGAATTTATGATGAAACATGAATTAGGCTTAGAAGAGCCTGACCCTAAAAGAGCTAGAAAAAGTGCTTTTAATATTGGTACTAGTTATATAGTAGGGGGCTTAGTTCCTTTAACCCCCTATTTTTTTGTAACAGAGGCCATTGAGGGATTAAAAATTTCAGCTGTTATTACTTTAATCTGTTTGTATATTTTCGGATTTTTTAAAAGCAAAATTACAGGCGTGAATCCTTGGTGGGGTGGTGTAAAGGTAATGATGACCGGCGCTATAGCTGCGGCTGCTGCCTTTAGTATTGCTAAATTGATCCAAGGATAAACAGCAGAAATGTTGAGCTAATAAAATTATTTAGCGGCTTCTAAACTATTATAATAATTAAGTAGCGCAATTATATCTTCCTCAGACTTTAATTTATTTTTTGTATTTTTTACCCAAGGTTCCACACTTGCATTAAAAGGAATAACCGATAAAATGCTGTTTCTATCTAATACCTTCAATGGTATTATTTTCCCATTAGTATAAATCCCATAATATGATTTAGTAAAAAAGCTAGTTGCATTTTTACCCGCTAAAGGATCAAAGGGACTCACTTTTACTAAATTCTTTTGCAATAAAATCAATTGATAAACTCCATTATTAAACACGCGGTAAAACCCGGCAGGTTTATTATCAATATAATCGGGTAGTACTGCAAAAACCGCCAAAACTTTAGTAGCATCCTTACTATTTAAAAAAACAATTTTATCAATCAAACTAGTTTCGGCTACTAACTCACCGTCTTTTTCATTTTCATAATGCAGTTCAGTGGTGTATAAATTTAATTTCGCCTTAGGTAGTTTATAAATAGCCCCAGATTTAAAATATAATAAAGCACTATTCCAATGCTCGTCCCAAAAAGGAGTCCCCTCTACATCTTCGTAAGTTAAGCCTGTGGCTTTTTTATCACCAATAGCAGAACTATTGGTAATCCTAACCATGCCGCTGCTTGGCCCCTGTCCTGGGTTACTTATATCAATGGTTAAAGTTTGCGCTTGAAGATTATTGTTTAGTATTATTGAGCATACTATTATACTAAAAATGCGTACTATATTGAAAGGTGTTTTCATATGCAAAATTTATATTTCTAAATAAGTTAATTTTTATTTCGAATAGCCATTCCTTTTCTAGTTCCATTATGCTCACCTTCATTAATGGTTAATGCACCATTCACCCAAATATACTTAAACCCTTTAGCGTACTGGTGCGGCTCCGTATAATTGGCCATATCAGTTACTTCATTTTCATCAAAAATAACAATGTCTGCTATATAGTCTTCTTTAATCAAGCCTCTATTTTTTATATTAAACTTTTCTGCAGGTAAAGAAGTCATTCTTCTTATGGCGTCTTCTAAGGTAATAACGCCCATCTCTCTTACATATTTTCCTAATACTCTTGCATTGGTCCCATAGGCTCTAGGATGAGGTTTGCCAGCACCCATTACTGCAATGCCCGCATCACTTGCAATCATGTTAAAAGGATATTTCATAATAGCCACCACATCATTTTCACCCATACCATGGTAAACCATTTGTGCGCCTCCTTTTTCTGTCATTTGAATAATGGTTTCAGCTTCTGCTTTTTGATTATGTTTATTGCCTAATAATAAATTTATTTCTTCAATACTTTTCCCATTGAAACTTGTATCGGCTTTATAACTCGCCACTACTGCATAACTAAAATGTTTCAAACCTCTTTTTTTAATAATACCTATACTATGTGTGGCCACTCTTTCTCTAATTTCTGGATTTTTTAATCGGGCCATGATAGAATCTTGCCCATCGGATAAAACCCAGTCTGGTAGCAAAACACTTAACTGCGTACTACTTGCCGTGTAAGGGTATTGATCAATGGTAACATCGATGCCTTCTTTTCTTGCATTCATTACTAATGGAATGGTTTCTTTACTTCTTCCCCAATTATTTTGACCGCTTACTTTAAAATGCGAAATTTCTACAGGTATATGCGCATCGCGTCCAACTTGTATCGCTTCATTAATGGCATCAAGTACTCTGTCTTCTTCATATCTAATATGAGAAGAATATACGCCACCATTAGTACTAATAACTTTTGCCAGAGAAACAATTTCTTCTGTAGGCGCGTAAGTACCAGGTATATAAATAAGTCCAGTAGACATACCCACTGCTCCATCTTGCATGGCCTGAGCAGCTAAATTTTCCATGGTTTGCATTTCAGCTGTAGTAGCGTTTCTATTAGCAGTTCCCATGGCTTGCTTTCTAATAGTATTATGTCCAATAAGAGAAGCTACATTAATAGAAGTCCCTATTGAGTCAATGGTATTAAAATAAATTTTTAAATTTTCAGCAGAGCCTCCGCAGTTTCCAGTAATGACAGTGGTGACTCCATCATAAATAAAGTTAGTGGCTAAGGGGTTTCTTGTCTCACCTCCTTCAATATGTGCATGCACATCAATAAAACCGGGGGCTACCACTAAACCCTTGGCATCTATTTCTTTAGTAGCCTTCCAGTTTTTTAAATTTCCAATGGCTACGATTTTATTATTTTGAATGGCCACATCTTTATACTGCCAATTATTACCGGAACCGTCGATGAGTTTACCGTTTCTAATAATATAGTCGGCCTGCTGTGCTTTTAGCGTTAATAGGGAGCATAAACATAAAGAAAGTAAAATAGTCTTTTTCATAGCTTTTGGTTGTTCTCTAAATTTACTAAATCCCCTTTATATTATAGATATTAAAATGGCCATAAGCTTAAAAAATTGTAATTTTAAATAGCTGCCAATACATTATAAATACAGTACAAATACTATACGTATACTTTATTCTATTAAAAACTATATTTTAATTACTCAAATACTAGTCTTATGAAAAAATTAATTACATATCTGCTTTGTTTGATGCTTTTCATGCAAAACCTGCAGGCTCAAAAAACAAAGAGCTTGAAAACAGCTAGCGATACCGCTGCTGCCTTTGATGACTATGTGCAAAAATCAATTAAGGAATGGGAAATTCCAGGACTAGCCATTGTAGTGGTTAAAAATAATAAAGTCGTTTTTAAGAATTCTTATGGAACCACTGAACTTGGAACAGGTAATAAAGTGAATAACCAAACTTTATTTGCTTGTGCTTCTACTACCAAGGCCATGACTGCAACGGCCATGGGTATTTTAGTAGACCAAGGAAAAGTAAACTGGGACGATCCTGTCATAAAATATCTACCTAGTTTTAGATTATACGACTCCTATGTAAGTACACAAATGCGAGTGCGTGATTTATTTTTACATAATTCAGGTGTGGGTAATACCGATTATTTATGGGCCATGAATATACTTTCAAGTGATGAAATTATGGAGCGCATGCAATTGGTTAAACCCTCTTATTCTTTTAGAGCAGGTTTTATTTATCAAAATATATTTTATGGTATTGCAGGAAAAGTAATTGAGAAGGTAAGCGGTATGCCATGGGAAAACTTTGTCACTAAAAATATTTTCCAACCCTTAGGCATGATGCAAACACGTGCTAAATTAGGCTTAGTAACGAATGCTAATATTTCCAAACCGCATGATAGAGTGGAGGGGAAAATACAAGTGATAGAAAGAGATTCTGCTGATAGAATTGCAGCGGCAGGCTCTGTGTATTCTAACATTGATGAGATTGCTTTATGGATGCAGTGTATGTTAGATTCTAGTAAATATGAAGGAGGCCGACTAGTATCACCTACTACATGGACTACTTTATTAAAGCCTCAAACTTTTGTAACTGAATCGGAGTTTTATCCTACTAAACAATTAACTAAACCAAATTTCACCACTTATGCATTGGGTTGGTTTCAACAAGATTATAAAGGCAGAAAATTAAATTTTCATACAGGAAGCTTGTCTGGAGAAATTGCGATTCATGGACAAATGCCTGAAGAAAAAATAGGAGTTTATATTTTTGCGAACTTAGATCATGCAGAAGCAAGACATGCTTTAATGTTTAAAGCCTTTGACCAGTATGCATTAGGAGGCAATACCGATTGGAGCGCCGACTTCCTAACCTTGTATGGCAATATTAGAGCTAAAGCAGCAGCAGCTAATGCAGCCGAAGAGGCAACAAGAGTGCTGAACACCAAGCCCTCACTGCCTTTGCAGGCCTATGTAGGCACTTATACCGACCCTTTATTTGGAAGCATTACCATTACCCTCGAAAATGAAACATTAGTGGGTGAAAATATTAAATTAGGCAAAGGAGTCGTATCACATTGGAATTATGATACTTTTCAATTGGCCTGGCATAAAAAATGGCAAGGCAAAACAGGGCTTAATTTTAGATTAAACGAGCAAGGAAAAGTTTCAGCTGTAGAAATGAATGGGGTTTCATTAGCTAAAAACTAATCTACAGCTTTGCGCCAGGTCCTTTAACAAATCTTCCAGGTTTAGCATTGGTATGTTCGCCTTCTTTTAAAACTTGCACACCATTTACCCAAACATGAGACATACCTGTTGCATATTGTCTTGGTTTTTCAAATGTAGCATGGTCCTTTATTTTACTAGGATCAAAAACTAATATGTCGGCATAGTTACCCAGTTTTAATTCACCACGCTTTTGAATATGTAAACTAGTAGCTGCTACTTTAGAAAGTTTATTAATCGCTTTTTCTACTGTCATTACTTTTTCTTCATTTACATAATGTCCAATCACACGCGCAAAATTTCCATAAGCACGAGGATGTGTACTTTGTTTCATAAAAATAGGATCGGTAGATGCCGACTCAGCATCAGATCCAAAACTTACCCAAGGAAGTACGATTTGTTTTTTTATATTTTCTTCGCTCATTAAAAAATAGGCTACTTCTACACGACTACTATCTTGAATAATTAAATCAATAGCACAATCTTCAGGTGTCGTATTTCTTATTTTAGCTACTTCTGCTAAAGTTTTACCAGAATATTTAATTAAAGAATCTCTTCTAAATCCTAGTAATAAAACTTTGCTAGCGCCCCCTGTTCCATAGTATAAATTTTCCCAATCCTTTGCATCGGTCTTCATGGCCTTTATCATCTCTGCTCTTATTTTTGGATCTTGTAAACGCAACCATAATTTTCCAAAACCACCATCTTGTAAAGACGGAGGCATGGCTGCTGTCATACCCGTTGCCCCTGCAGGATAGGTGTACATATTGGCTGCAACATCAATACCAGCAGCCCTTGCAGCTTCTACTAATTTTATCACTGAATCCATTTTAGGCCAATTGTTTACACCCCCGGCTTTTAAATGATAAATTTCTCCATGCACTTTTGCTTCTTTAGCAATAGTAATTAATTCATTGACTGCTTGAATAAAATTATTGCCTTCACTACGCATATGTGAAATATAACCTCCGCCATAAGGAGCAGCTGCTTTAGATAATTCAATGAGTTCATCTGTCTTTGCAAAAAATGCAGGTGGATAAATTAAAGAGGTACCTACTCCTAAAGCGCCTTCTTCCATGGCTTGTTTTACCAAGCCCTTCATGCTTTCTAATTCAGCAGGCGTTGGTGCGCGGTTGTCTTCCCCAATAATATTTTCTCTAATAGTAGTGGCACCTACATAAGAAGCAATATTACAACTGATCCCCTTTTTTTCCATGTAGTGCATATACTCACCTAAAGTATTCCAAGGAATAGCTAATTTATTATGTCCTGTTTGATCCTCTTCCATGGACTTTTTCATCTTTGCATTTAAGGGGCCCATGCTTCCTCCTTCTCCAAAAACTTCTAAGGTTACCCCTTGTCTAATATCCCCTTGAGAATTACCATCTATAATAAGAGAGGTAGGTGCCCAACTTAACATATTAATAAAGCCTGGTGTAATGGCCATGCCTTTTGCATCAATTACTTTGTCTGCAGACTCTTTAGATAAATCGCCAATAAAAGCAATGGTATCATTTTTAATAGCAAGGTCGGCTTTATAAGGAGCCCCTCCATTTCCATCATAGACTAAACCGTTTTTTATAATGGTGTCATAATTGCTATTAGTACATGCAAATAATAAACTAATCAAACAGATGGACAGGAATTGTTTCATGCTTTTAATTTTAAGTGAAAAGGGTTTATATTTTGTACAAGTTCTTTGTAATTTAATGTTTTTTCGATAAAATTTTTTATATTCAAGTTCGCTTTTTTAAGACCAAACCTAAAAACTAACGATTATGTCAAAAAACATTCAAACCAACAGGCTATTTGTTGCTAGCTGTCTTGCTTTATTAGTCACTTCTCTTTCCTTTGGAATTAGAGCAGGTGTACTTAGCCAACAAGGCATTGATTTTCATTTAACGAATGCGCAATTGGGCACCATTGCAGCTACCGCCTTCTGGGGCTTTCCACTAGCGATGCTAGTAGGCGGTACTATTGTTGATATTATTGGCATGAAGCGCTTATTAGTGCTAGCCTTTATATTTCATCTAGCAGGTATTGTTCTAACTATTTATGCTACAGGCTATTGGAGTTTATTTTTCTCTACTTTATTAATTGGTATTGCCAATGGTACAGTGGAAGCTTCTTGTAATCCTTTAGTAACGGCTTTATACCCTAATAATAAAACCACCAAATTGAATCACTTTCATTTATGGTTCCCTGGAGGCATTGTAATTGGTACTTTAATTGTATTCTTATTTAATAAAATAGGTTTAGGTACGAATTTACAAGTAGGTATGATGTTAATTCCTACTATTTTATATGGTTACTTCTTTTCAAAGTTAGAATTCCCAGAAACAGAGCGCGTGTCAAGCGGTGTTTCTGCATCAGATATGTATAAGAGCTTATTGAATCCTCTATTTATTTTTATGATTATTTGTATGTTCGGAACAGCTATCACTGAACTTTTTACAGGACAATGGATAGATGTACTACTTAAAAACGTAAGTGATAATGCGATATTATTATTAACTATTGAAACAGGTATCATGGTTATTGGTCGTGCATTTGCAGGTCCAGTGGTACATAAATTTTCACCTTCTGGTGTATTATTAATGTCGGCTATTTTAGCAGCAGCAGGTTTATACTTATTAGGCCACACTACTGGCAATATGTTATTTGCAGGCGCTATTCTTTTTGGCATTGGCGTATGTTATTTCTGGCCAACCATGTTAGGCTTTGTTGCTGAAAATTTACCTAAAACGGGCGCTGTAGGGCTTAATCTTATGGGCGGTGCGGGTATGTTTGCCGTATCTGTTTATATGATATTTATGAGCGACTTTTATGACAAGTTGGTGAATGCTAAAATTCCTGTAGGTACTGCAGCGGCAGACTTAGCAGCCGTTACCAATGAAGCTAAAAAATTAGCGGGACCAGAAGTGATCAACGCCACTTTAACGATTCCTCTAGTTTTAATTGTTGCCTTTATTGGATTAAATGTGTACATGAGAAATAGAAAAGCAGCGACTGCTTAAATATGCGCTGTTCTATTTTATATTTTTCTTTTTTAATGGGCTTGCTATTTTTGATGGCAGCTTGTGCAACTACGCCTAACTATTTAAAAAATAAAGAAAAAATAGGACAGCTAATAGATTCTACAAAAACCACTTATCTGCTTTATGCTTATGATGAACAGTACTCTATAGAATCTCATTATTATGATAAAGAAGGGGGCTTACTTAAAGTAGTAAAATACGACGGCCTGGCCCGTTCTGTAATTTACAATGTAGGGTCTACAAAGGCAAGCGAATTAAAAGTATTGGAATAGTAGTTTTTAAAGCAATTTTATAAAGAGGCTAATACGGTATCTAAATTAGCAAGTAGGTCTTTTGCATTTTCCATGGAAAAAATAATAGGAGGCTTTATTTTAAACACATTATTATAAGGACCATCTACGCCCATTAAAAATCCTTTATCCTTCATTTTTTCTACTACTAGCTTGATGGCTTCAGTGGCAGGCTCTTTTGTAATTCTATCTTCTACTAATTCAACGCCAATAAATAATCCAGCTCCTCTTACATCTCCAATAATGGAATGTGTATGCATAAGTTCGCGCATGCCTTCTAATAAATAATTACCCACCTGCAATGCATTTTCTTGTAAACCCTCCTGCTCAATAACTTCTAATACAGCCATACCAGTGGCCATTGAAACAGGATTACCGCCATAGGTATTAAAATACTCAATACCATTATTAAAGCTCTTGGCTATTTCATCGGTTACGATGACTGCAGCTAGCGGATGCCCATTGCCAATGGGTTTGCCCATCACTACCATATCGGGTACCACGTCTTGTAATTCAAAGCCCCAAAAATGCGAACCTACTCTTCCAAAGCCCACTTGTACCTCATCTGCAATACAAATACCACCTGCAGCTCTAACATACTTATATACTTCTTTTAAATAATTGGGAGGCAGGGGCATTTGTCCACCTACGCCTAAAAGTGTTTCACAAATAAATGCAGCAGGCTTTTTATTTTCTTTCGCAATGGCATCAATAATATTACTTACATCCTTTGCATATTTAATACCTGCACTTGCATCGTCATAGGTGTAAGCACCTCTGTATAAATCGGGGTTCATGGCTTTATGTATCCAAGGCATTTGACCCACGCCGCCTTCTCTATCAAATTTATAGGGACTCATTTCAATAGTGGCCGTTGAAGTGCCATGATAAGCATGGTCTAAAACAATGATGTCCTTTTGTTTTGTGCAGTGCCTACTAATTCTTATGGCTAAATCATTGGCCTCGCTACCGCTATTGGTAAAATAACAAACATTTAAACCAGTAGGTAAACTTGCTGTTAATTTTTGTGCATATTCAATTAAGTGATTGTTTAAATATCTTGTATTGGTATTTAAACTAGCAATTTGTTTTTGCATCACCCTTACGACGCTAGGATGACAATGTCCAATATGACTTACATTGTTTACGCAATCAATATAGGTATTGCCTTTATCGTCATATAAATATTGTAAAGCTGCTTTATCAATTTTTAAATGTTTTTCATAGCTAATACTTAAGTTCCTTCCTATATGTACACTTCTTTTTTCTTCTAAGTTTGTATAATTTTCTTTTTCATTAACGATGGATGAATAATCACAAGCCAGTCTAAAATCATTTTCTGCTTTAATAGGGTTAAGGGTAATTAAATAGCAGAGTAAGTCCCAGGCGGGTTTCTCTGTTATAAAATGATGTTCATTGTTGGTTTCTAAAGAACCATTATAAGCAGACTGCGTTACACTAATGCAAAGCCTTGCAGCTATTAAATAATATAAAATACTTAATTCTTTTTCTTCAATCGCATAAGCGCTATGATAACCCTTCACTACTAGAACAGCCGCGGCTAGTGGGTCTGACTGGTGCAACATCGCATAAGTACAGGCTACTGCAACATTATTAATTAAGGCAGTATGTACCATATCACCAAAGTCAATCAGTCCTGCAATTTTATCTCCTTCTACTAGTACGTTATAATCATTGGCATCATTATGTGTATAGGCCTGTCTATAAGAAGAAAGAGTGGGCAGTACTTCTGTTTCAAATTGCAGCATAAAATAATCTGCAATTCTTTTTTTAGCAGCATCCTTTATATAGTTCATTTTATAATTGGCATCGCGTGCGGTACTAATGTCCCAAGTATAATGCCTATGTAAGCCCGGATGCTTAAAGCTTTGCAGGCTTTTATCCATCTTGCCTAAAAAAGTTCCTAAATTTTCAAATAGTGCTTTGTTTTTTGCTGCTGCGTCTACCCAAAAACTTCCTTCTAAAAAACTTAATATTCTAATATAGTAAGTTGCTTCGTCAACGGTAATTTCTGTTAAGGTTTCTCCTTTTTTATTTAATGTATAAGTTTGAAATTGTGTAGCTAGTTCCGACTTAGCTAAATGCTGTAAAATTTTTACTTGTGCTTCTAAGAAAAAATAGTCGTGAGAACTATTAGAAACTTTTAAAATATTTTTCTTACCCGATTTTTCAACTAATAAAAAATTAAGTTCATCATAGCCATTGAGCACAGATGCTTTTACTTCTATGCCATAATAATTTTCTACCCAGTTTTCAATGGTACCAATGGTAAAATTCATGCTAACAAGTTAGTTAATTATTTAGAAAGCTTTCCATCGAGGCTGCTACTAATTTCGGCGCTTCTTCCATAGGGGTATGGCCAATATTTTTATAAACAGTAAGCACACTTCCTTTTATATCTTTTTGAAATAGGTAGGCATTATCAACTGCAATCAGATGATCATATTCTCCCCATAATATTAAAGTAGGCTGGCTAATGGTTTTAATGGGTTCTGAAGAGGTAGCCGTTCTATTTTTAAATAAAGACAAAGTAGCTGCACGATTACCTTCTCTTAATAACATTTCATGATACCTTGTTACAATGGCATCGCTAATAAGGTTAATATCATAAAATACGGTTTCCAAACTTTTTCTTATTAAAAATTTGGGAGTGATTACTAATAGTAAATTATTAATGACAGGGGTACTGGCTAATTTAAAACCTAAACTTCCTTTTTCATTTTTCATAGGATAGCCACCTGCATCCAATAAAATAAGTTTAGTAATTTTATCTGGATGCGCCACTGTATACTGCCATGCAATGGAACCCCCTAAGGAATTGCCCGCTAAGGCACACTTATTAATATGCATTGCATTTAAAAAGGAATCTAGAAAACGAACATAATAATCACCTGCATAATAATTCTCCGGATTAGGGCCGGTGATACCGAATGCAGGTAGGTCAAATCTTATAATTCTTCTATTATTAGAACTAGCAAGCATAATGGAAACGAGGCTGTCCCAGGTATGTAAAGAAGAGGAGGTACCATGAATAAGTACTAAGGGTGTAGAATTGGAAGGGTTACCCTCGTCTCTATAATGCACCTGCATTCCCATTAGGGGCAGATACTTTGAAGCTGCATTACCATATTTAGCTTTAATTTTTTCAACTGGAATGTCTCTTTGGCCATACACTGTAAATACAAGCACTAAGAATACCAATATGCTTATCAAACTATAGCTAAGGTTGCGTTTTATCTTATTCATATATTATTTTCTTATTTCCATTTTTGTAGTTGTCAATTTATATTCTTTTTTTATATTAATGAATTCTTGTTCAATGACTTAAAATGAATCTTCCTATATAGTTTATAAAATATAAATGTTAAAGAAAACACAAAATTGCATTTTGAGCAAAAATTTTTTATTGACTTATAAACTGAGTCTCAGTGCTTTACAGAGAGCTTTTAAAAATACAGTTTTCCTAGTTTTTCAGATAGCCATATTATATGATTATTAATTGTAATTTCTATTAACCGAATTGCTTATTAATAACCAAACCAAAACCAAAAATGAAAAAAATTTATCAGCAAATTCTTGATTTCCCCCAGATGGTGAATCAAAAAGTTTTGAATGCGCAGTTAAACTCCGCAGTAGATAATTTCGATTCTCAAAATGGAGTAAGATCCTACACGAAGTCAATCTATCAGATTCTATCGATTGTAGTGTTTATTTCCATGGAAATTACCATTATTCATGGTGCTATGGGGTATTTCACCGATGCCAGTAGCACGGGTCTAGGAAAAGCAGGTAGTGTTTTAACTACTTTATTGCTTATTTATTCAGCGTTCCCAATAGCGCATATCATTAAAGCTAGAGGGGAAAGCCTGGGTGGTTCACACAACGGAATGGTAACCTTTCTTTTTAAAGATTTTGTTACTACCAATATCAAAATACTAGGTGAAGTAGCTGCAGTGGGTGCTTTTATAGGCGCTTGTTGCTTAACCTTCTCTTTTGTATTTGATACCAATTTATTCAATGCAACTCCTGGCACTGCTTTCAGTATCCTTAGTGGTTTAAGTAGTTTACCTATGCAAGGGCTAACTAATTTATTTGCTGCATTAAGATTAGATTATTTAACAGGAGTATTAAGTTCTTTTGGCTCTTTCACTATGCCGAGTGGTCAAAACTTCACAGGTGATATGCTTTGGAATATTAACGATTTATTTTTAGTAGCAGGCGCATTCGTTAATGTGGCACTTGGGTTAACTGTTTTGTATGTTAATCTTGCTATTTATCATTTCTTGTACACTATCGTTTCTAATTTCATTAAGTGGATCCAAAGCCCTTCTCTTCCTATTGCAATGAAAACCAAATAGGATAAAACTTTTGTCATTTACAATCGTTTCGAATAGAAAAGCCCTCTCCATTATTTGGAGGGGGCTTTTCATTTAAAGAATAAGTATGGAACTTATTAGTATAAATTTTTAAGTACTAAGGCCTATATTAATTATTGGGTTCTAAAATATAGTCCACTACAAATACTTTATCCATATGTGGTTTTAAAATGGTTTGAAAAGCTTTGTGTGCTGGATGCAATTGGTAATCGGCTAAATCTTTTTCATTGCTAAAAGTTAAACTAAAGCAATGGGTAAATCCTTGATCTAGATGTTCTGGACTCATGTTCAATCCCCATTCCATATTTTTTACCTGTGGTACGGTTCCATACAAATGGTTGAATGCTTTAACTACTGAATCAACAGAAGCCTTGCTAGAACTGGCTTTGAAAGTAAATAAAACCACATGCTTTAATTCTTTTTTTGTTGTTTGAGCCTGCAATTGATGGAAGCTAAAAAAAGAAAGGGTAAGAATAAATAATAATTTTTTCATTTTTAATTAAGTTGATTGATTTAAAATTATAAATAAGTTTGAGGATCGTCACATATTCTAAAATTTTCATTAAAGCCATTCATTATTTGTACATCCTCGCTAGAGAGTGTAAAGCTAGTAGCTTCAAAATTTTCAACTAACCTTTTCTTTTTAGAAGATTTAGGTATAGTTGAAATGCCATGCTGTAAATGCCAGCTCAATACTATTTGTGCAGGTGTTTTACCATATTTTTTACAAAGTAGTACTAAACGTTCATCTGAAAATTTGAGCCCTCTTGTAATAGGTGAATAAGACTGCACTTGAATACCTGCTACTTTGCAGTAGGCTAGTAAGTCTTCTTGATATAACCAAGGTGAGAATTCTATTTGATTTACTGCAGGAACAATATTTGCTGTTAATTTCAATTCTTCTAATAAGGTAATATTATAATTAGCCACCCCAATGGCCTTCACTCTTTTTTCTGCGTATAATTTTTCTAAAGCTTTCCAAGAAGCAGCGCGGCCTTCTTTGATAGGCCAATGAATTAAATATAAATCGACATAGTCTTGATCTAATTTTTTTAAACTATCATCAAATGCTTTAAGGGCTTGATCATAACCATGGTCGGTATTATTAAGCTTCGTGGTTAAAAAAATATCCTTTCTATCCACCCCTGCATTTTTTATAGCATTCCCAATTTCTATTTCATTTTCATACATACTAGCAGTGTCTATTAAGCGGTAGCCTATTGCTAAAGCATCTTCTACCGCCCTCTCTGCTTCAGCTTTGTACATATCATAAACGCCTAAACCCAGCAGCGGCATAGGTATATCATTATTGAGGGTAGTATTTACCATTTCTCTATGCCTAATAATTTTTTACCTAAATCATTTAAGACCGCAGTTTCATATTTTGTTTGCTCCCAGTTTCTTGGATCGCCAGGGAATGCATAACCTTCTGGAGCAATGCGGTGCTTCCAAGAATTCACTCTCCACTGCGTTAAGGCTTCATTATTTTCTTCTGCTGGCATCATGGATAAATATTGAGCGATACGTACTTTGTCAGTACTATTATTCGCTCTAATACCATGTGGTTCTAAACTATTAAAAATTAATAAGTCACCTGCTTCTAATTTTACTTTAGTAGGTGTGAAAGCGGAAGTATCTGGCTTGAATCTATCTCTATCTTCTGGTTGTGTTAGTTTCCAAGTATCATAGGTTCTATATAATTCTGGAATACATTGAAAGCCTCCCATGTTTTCATCGTTTTGATCAGCTAAGGCTAATACACCTTGCACATTCACAGGCTTTGTTTCTGGATCATAATCCCAATGAATAAATGCTTTGTATTCATGTCCGGGTCTGATAGGAAAATTTAAATTCGCTCTATCTATAGATACCCATAATTTTTCTGTACCCCATATATCAACAAAGGCGTCATATACTTTTTGCATTTGACGATTATTCCATAAATGTTGGTTGTTATAACATTCTACCATACCTGTACCCGCAAGTTCTTTCATTTTCATTTCAGCTCTTGGTGCAGTGTACCATGTTTCTTTATTAGTAGGGTTCTTTTCTTCAAACTCCCATAAGAAGGCAGCAGTGGCCAATGCTTGTTCACGAGGTACTGCATTTTTAACAACAATATATCCATTGTGTTTCCAGAAGGTCCAATCTTCTTCACTTAATACACGAAGTGGTTTACCATTAGAGCGGTTGTTTAAACTAGTAGCACTGCTTTTTGCAGTGGATGGGTTTCCAGGAATGTCCTTGTGTGCATTGTTAGGCACCATGGTGGGTACCATATTGGGTACCATTGATTTGTTTTCCATAGCAATCGTATTTGATACTAAATTTAAATAATTTAGCTTGAATTAGGAGAAAAATTATAGTTAAAATTCATACTCAAACTATGGATTATTTCGTAAATTTCTATATATAAAAATGCAGACCATACACATTTTAAAAAGTCGAAATGAAAACATTAATTATTCAGCTAGGGGCTAGATACCTATTTTTATTATCAATGCTCTTATCATTGAGTCCCTTAGTATCAAAGGCCCAGCAATCAGATTGGCTTATAAAACCAACTGCACAAAAGGCTGTTATATCTATTCAAAACAATCAATTAACATTAGATAATGGCTTGGTTAGACGCGTTTTTATATTAGATCCTAATGTAAGCTGTATTAGTTATACCAACTTAAGTAATGGGCAAGAATTATTAAGAAGCATTGAGCCCGAGGCAAGACTGGTATTCAACGGAGCCTCTTATAATGTGGGTGGACTTAGTGGCCAAAAAGAAAAAGCCTATTTAAGATTAGAAGTAGAAAATAATTTACAGAAAAAAGATTCTGATTTTGTTTTTACAAGTTATACAATTTCAGATATCAGACCTTTTATTAATTGGAAGCCTACTACTTGGTTAACGAATCCGAATCAACCTAGCGGCAAAATAGTGACTCTAGAATTTATTTCGAATTTACCTACTTTAAAAAATATAATGGTTCAAGTGCATTATGAATTATATGACGGCCTTCCTTTAATAACAAAATGGATATCTGTAGAAAATAAATCAAATGTGGCTATTAAAATAAATAGGGTAGTGAATGAGGTATTAGGCTTAGTAGAAGAAGAATCTGCTGTGGTGGGCAAGCCGGAAGAAATGAAAAAACAACATGGAATTTATTTTGAAACGAATTATGCTTTTAACAATGCCATGCGTTATGACATTAGCGATCAAACCACACACTGGAAAACCGATTTGAAGTATACCTCTCAAGTGAATTATAATTTTGAAACACCTTGTTTATTAGAGATATACCCTGAAAAGGCTCCTGGCATTGTCTTAGCGTCGAATGAAGTTTTTAAATCGGTGCGCACCAATGAATTATTAATGGATAGTTATGACCGCCAAAGAAGAGGATTGATGTTAAAACAAATGTATCGTACGATTGCGCCTTGGACGACGCAGAATCCTATATTTATGCATTTGGTAAGTAAAAACGACCAAGAAGTAATAAATGCGATTGTCCAGTGTGTGGCCACAGGCTATGAGGCAGTTATTTTAAGTTTTGGAAGTCATTTAGAAATGGAAGATACAACGACTGCGAATTTAAATAGATGGAAGGCCTTAGCGAAGTATGCACATGATCATAAAATTTTATTAGGGGGTTATTCATTATTTAGTAGCAGACGCATTAGTGATGAAGATGATGTAGTAGATATTAAAACAGGGAAACCAGGAGGTGCTTTTTTTGGAAATGCGCCTTGCTTTGGAAGTAAATGGGGGCTGGCGTATAGAGATAAAATAAAAAACTTTTTCTCTTATACTGGTTTTGATATTTGGGAAAATGACGGGCCTTATCCTGGGGATGTTTGTGCTTCTACTAAACATCCAGGCCATTTAGGTTATGATGATTCTCAGTGGAGACAAATGGAAATACAAAAAGGTTTATACCACTGGCTAAATGAAAAAGGTGTTTATATTAATGCACCCGATTGGTATTTTTTAGATGGCACGCATAAAATTGCTCTAGGGTATAGAGAAGTGAACTTTTCTTTGCCTCGTCCTCAACAAAAAATTATCAATCGTCAAAATATACACGATGGTACTTTAGAGAAAATTCCTTCCATGGCCTGGGGCTTTGTACCACTAACCAAATACCAAGGAGGTGGGCCAGAAGCAGTGCTAGAGCCACTAAGCGAGCATTTAAATGATTATGAGCAGCTAATGATGCAATACTATGGTGCTGGCGTGCAGGCCTGTTATCGTGGACCAAGATTATATGACACAGAGACCACAAGACAAATGGTTGCCAAAACTATTCTTTGGTATAAAAAGTATCGAAATATTTTAAATGCAGATATGATTCAACTGCGTCGTGCCGATGGGCGTGATTGGGATGGTTGGATGCATGTGAATCCTGCACTTGCTCAAAAAGGGTTAATGATGTTATTTAATCCAACTCAAGTTCCTATTACAAGAACTATTTCCTTGCCTTTGTATTATACAGGGCTAAGTAAAACGGCCATTATTAAAGATGCGAAAGGAGTTTCTAAAACTTATAATTTAAATAGAGACTATACTATTGATTTTACTTTCACTATTGCTGCTGATTCTTATAGCTGGTTTCTAATAGAGTAGATGACTAGTCTTTCAATAATTTACTATTGAAATTATGTAGAGTAAGTGAAAGTATGTAGAGCTTAGTTTAAAAATAATTCATCTACAAAAATCCAAGCAGGGGTTCCTTTACCCGGATGCCATTTAGGTAATTTTTTGAGATTTAATAAAGTGAATCTATAATATTTATAAGCAGCTTCTCTTGGTATAGTGCAGCTAAATGATTTATTTTCTCTAACCACTTCTGTTTTTTCTAAGGAAGGGAACTTGGCTTCATTTAATTTTTTAAATTGTTTACCATCATTACTTCCTTCAATCATAATTGATAAGATAGGGAAGATATAGGCTCCATTATCTACAAAGGCATTAAAATGTGCTTCTTGTAAAGGTCTAGCTTGTTTAAAACCAATCACAAATTTCATAGTGGTATCTCTATAGGCCAACCACTTGCCATTAGAAAAGTTTTGTTCTCCTAATTCATAATCGGTAAGGGTTTTAGCACCTGTACCTGGATATTTTTTATCCGGATTGGTCAGAAAATAGATAGTATCAGGATGTATATCCGATTTATAAAATGTTTTTTGAACCAGATCGCTACCTAACCAGCCCGGCTTGAATGCCCTTGTTTTTAAAATGGTATTTTTAGTAAAGCGTAATTTTTTGGAATAAATAGGACTTGTAAGACTATCTGGCTCTTTGCCATCTGTTGTGTACCTCACCACAGTGCCCTTTAAAAAATGTTTAACTACCACATCCAAACTAGTAACAATGATAGAGGAATCCTGTTCAATAATGGGACTAGTTAATTTTATAATCTCTGTATCTAAATTATCACCAATAATTATTTTCACTTTTTTATTCGTAGCACTTAACTCTTGAAATTCTTTTTCATTGGAATGATTGGTCCAAATATTAATTTCAGTAAAAGGTGCTTTCACCAAAAATTTTGTCAAACCGTTTTGATTTACATCCATTCCACAAATAGACAAGCTCTTTAAACTAGTAATAGTTTTAAGCGGCTCTAAATCTTTTAAAGTTAATTTAGTATAATTTAAGTTTAATTTTTTAAGTTTTGTGAATTGTAAAATAACGGCAAGGTCTTCTTTAGTGATGGGCATCCCTTGCATATTAAGACTTACAATTTTATCTTTAATTTTTTCTAAGTTCTTTAACTGCTCTATTTTATAAAAAGAAGCTTGGAAAAAATTAACGGCTATTTCTTCAGAGCCATTAAATAAATAATTCACTGTTAGGTAACTACTGTTGTACTGCTTTAAATCGGGTGCATTGTTTTGGTTATCTCCACTACCTTTGGTGGGCGCTTTATAGGCCATGGCTAGTATGGCTAAGCTATCTGTTTTAGCCAGCTCGCTTATTTTTTTGGTAAAATTACCGCCTGCCTTTACCCATTTAGAAAGTAGGGTTAATTCCTCTAAAGTCAACTGCAGCTTACCATCTGGAGGCATATGCTTTTCATCTGCATTGGGTAAATGTATTCTTTGTAAGATTAATGCTTCCTCATTTTGAATAGCATTTAAGATATTTCCATCTTTACCTCCTTTGATTATGAATTCGGGACTTTGTAATTTCAATTGGCCCTTTACTTTTTCTGGTCCATGACAGCTTACACATTTTTGAGCCAGTATGGGTGCAATGGCTTTTTCATAAACAGTTAAACTAGAATCGACGGTCTTTATTTCTTCAGCAACTTTTACTTCAGGTGTAGGAATAGACAATGCATTTTCTCCATGCGTTAATAAAGCACCTTGATGTGTAAAAAATAATAGCACCAATAAATAGATAAGGGCAATTATTTTTTTAAAGCTAATAGGAATATTTTTTATGTAAATAAGTAACCAACTTATCAGTGCAATAGATAGGCCACCCCATTTATGTAAATTTAAAGTGTCGGTATCATAAGCATCTTGCTTAGATAAAAACAATCCTAATAAGGCTACTATTGAAACTATAAGTGCATTACCTACTAGCACTAATTTTTCTGTACTTTCTGCTAGCTTATTATTTTGAAAAAAAACTAAATAAATAACAATAGCAATACCTATGACAATTGGAAAATGTAAAACCAAGGGATGTAGTTTTCCGAACCATAGTAAAACATTATTTGTTTTGCTAGTTTCACTATAAATAACCAGCAGTAATAGTAGTGGATTTAAAAACCAAACAGACCATTCCCCCCATTGACTTAGTTTTTTAATATCCATACTTAACTTATAATTTCATTTATCACTTTACCTGCTACATCCGTTAATCGGTAGCGTCTACCTTGGTGTTTAAATGTAAATCTTTCATGATCCACGCCCATTAAATGCATAACGGTAGCATGAAAATCATGCACATGCACGGGTAAGGAATTAATATTGTATCCAAAATCATCGGTTTCTCCAAATACGCCTGGTTTCACACCGCCACCTGCCATCCAAATAGTAAAGGCTCTTGGGTGATGGTCTCTACCATAATTATCCTTGCTAAGGGCACCTTGACAATAATTAGTTCTTCCAAATTCACCACCCCAGATCACTAAAGTCTCGTCTAATAATCCTCTTTGTTTTAAATCTTTTATTAAAGCAGCAGAAGGTCTGTCTACATCTTTACATTGACCCACAATCTCGGCAGGTAAATTACCATGTGAGTCCCAACCTTGATGATACAACTGTACAAAGCGCACCCCATTTTCTGAAAGCTTTCTGGCTAATAAACAATTGGCTGCATAAGTACCTGGCGCCAAACATTCTGGCCCATACATTTTTACAATGGACTCCGGTTCGTTTTGTAAAGAAGTAATTTCTGGCACTGCCATTTGCATACGATAAGCTAGTTCGTATTGCTGAATCTTGGTAACAATTTCTGGGTCTCCCATATTTTTATACGCTTCTTGATTCAATGAAGCAATCTCATCTAAAATTTTTCTTTTATCTCCTCTATCAATAAATTCAGGGTCGGTTAAATATTTTACGGGTTCTTCTCCGCTACTAAACTGCACCCCTTGATGTATAGAATCTAAAAAACCATTGTTCCATAATTTAGAATATACGCCCTGTCCATTTCCTTTTCCTTTACTTAATAAAACACAGAAAGCTGGTAAATTTTTATTCTCACTTCCTAAACCATAACTAACCCAAGAACCCATGCTAGGGCGGTTTCCCACCTGTGCACCGGTTTGGAAAAAAGTAAGTGCAGGATCGTGGTTAATGGCTTCGGTATACATACTTCTGATAATACATAGCTCATCGCTCATGCTGGCAATATGTGGAATGGATTCACTAAACCATCCACCATTTGCGCCATGTTGTGCAAAATTAAATTTGGTACCTGCTAAGGGAAATTTAGCTTGACTAGACGTCATCCCCGTTAACCTTTGTCCATTGCGAATACTTGCAGGTAATTCTTGGCCATGCATTTTTTGTAGCATGGGCTTGTAATCATATAAGTCTAATTGTGAAGGGGCTCCATTTTGGAATAAATAAATAACACGCTTTGCCTTGGGTGCAAAGTGTGGAAGTACATTGGCAAATAACTCTTCTTCATTGCTAGCATCAAAAATGCCTGGCACCATTAAGGAGCCCAAGGCAAGTCCACCAATACCTAAACTCAGTTTAGATAAAAATTTTCTTCTATTTTGATTTAAGCCATGTTCTAAAAATTCGTTCATAATAATTATTTATGATTTTGTGATGGTCTCTTCCAAGTTATATAATATCAATATCGCTTTCATTAATGCAGCTGCTTCTGCTTCATTGTACTTTTTAGTGGGATGTTTATATTCTCCTACTGCCAATGTATTTTTTAATAAAGGTGCATTACTATTAAAATACGCAACTTGTTTTTCACAGTAGTCCATTAATTTATTACGTTCAAACTTGGAGGGCTTTCTAATAACAATGGTTTCAAAGGCTTGTTCTAATTTATCTTCCAAGGATTTATTACCCACTGAAATATTTTCAGCCAACACACGAGAAGCTTCTAAAACTGCAGGATCATTCAACATAGTCAAGGCTTGTAATGGCGTATTGGTACTAGCTCTTTTGGCTTCACATTGGTCTCTATTACTCGCATCAAAGATCATCATACTTGGAGGGGGCGCTGTTAATTTTATAAAAGTGTATAAACCTCTACGATAAATGGCAGGGCCATGGTCTTGTTTGTAAGAAGCTAAAACACCTCTTCCTGAAGTAGTACTTTCCCAAACACCTTTGGGTTGATAAGGTTTCACACTAGGTCCTCCAATCATTGGATTTAAAATACCACTAGTACCCAAAACCCAATCTCTTACTATTTCTGCTTTGAATCTCATGCGGGGAGACCTGGTATAATATAAATTATCAGGATCTTGTTCTAACTGTTTCTTACTCACCACACTCGATTGCTGGTAGGTACCACTAGACAATATTTTTTTCATTAAATATTTTACATCCCAATTGTGTTCCATAAAATCAACGGCTAACCAATCTAATAATGCAGGATGAGAAGGAAGCTCTCCTTGTAAACCATAATCACTAGAAGTTTTTACAATACCTTTGCCAAAAATTTCTTGCCAAATAAAATTCACAAATACCCTGGCCGTTAATGGATTCTTTTTTTCTACTGTCCACTTGGCCAAGCCCAATCTGTTTCTTTCATATTTTAAAGTGTCAAAAGGAAGAATAGATTCTAGTGCAGTAGGTTTTACTTCCACCGTAGTAGGTGCATCGTAACTTCCCCTGCTTAAAATATAGGTAGGTCTTGCTTTTACGGTATCTCCCATTTTCCAATCGCCCATAACGGAGACTTCTAGTTTATTGGTATCTACATGATTGATAAAGGATAATAATTTTGATTGCTCTTCTTTGGTAATAAATAATTTTGGATTTTTGGCAGGTGTCGAAATACTTACATCTCCTTCGTAACCCTTTTCTTTACTCATATTAAAGAAGGCATATAGCTGGTAGTAGTCTTTATTGGAGAAGGGGTCGTACTTGTGATCGTGACACTGTGCACATTCAATGGTAACGCCTAGTATGGCCTTGCCATAGGTTCTTGTTTTATCTATATTATAAGAGACGCGGTACTCTTCTTCAATCACCCCACCTTCTTCCGTGTATTTATGATTTCTAAAAAAAGCCGTAGCTAAAATAGTAGACTTACTTGCAGTAGGCATTAAGTCACCCGCTATTTGTTGCGTTAAAAATTGATCATAATGCATATTGGTATTAAAGGCATTAATTACCCAATCTCTCCAAGGCCATTGAGATCTAATATTATCATCTTGAAAACCGTAAGAGTCGGCATAGCGCGCTAGGTCCATCCAGAGTAAAGCCATCTTTTCTCCGTAAGCAGGCTTTTGTAATAATTTATCTAATAATTGTGTATACCAATCATCGCTAGTATTATTTCTCCATGTATTTAATTCTT
Organism: Sediminibacterium sp.; assembly: GCA_007280515.1. Lineage (GTDB taxonomy): Bacteria > Bacteroidota > Bacteroidia > Chitinophagales > Chitinophagaceae > Sediminibacterium. The sequence continues at coordinate 135,162 of QYPL01000002.1, read as the reverse complement.
TATAAGTGGGTGCAAGCCCTGTGATATCTGCATAAGCTCTTTTAATAAGCGCTTCGCGGCTGGCGGTTTCATTGGGATCAAAACCTTTCGCTTCCATTTTCTCTAATATAAAGGGATCAATTTCATTTTTAACCCACTTACTATGATCCACTTCAGGAAGGGCTTCTTTCACAGGCGCTACAAAGGCCCAATGCTTTTCATATTTGGCCCCTTGCTCTATCCACTTGGTAAATAATTTAATTTCATCTGTGGTTAATCTGGCTAAGTGACTCTCTGGCATTGGCATCATTATGCCAGGATCATTAGACGAAATTCTTTTTATCAATTCACTTTTATCGGGATTGCCTGCTACAATAGCAAAATGTCCTTTATTTTTTTCTAGTTCTGCAAAAGCACTTGCTGGTAAGTCTAATCGGAGTCCCGCTTTTACTTTAGATACATCAGGTCCATGACAAGAAAAACATTTATCTGATAATACAGGGCGTATATCTCTATTATAAGAAATAAGGCTTTCTTTTTCTTTTTTTGCCTTTGCAAAATAAGATACACCATAGAGTAAACCTGCTATCAATACTATAATACCAATAATTGTATACTTCTTCATTATTTAAACTCTTGTAAATTTATAAGGGTATACTTTTCCTGAAGCCCACTGTGCTACATAAATACTTCCTTCATCATCAACACATACATCATGTGGGTGTATAAATATTTTTTCTGTTTGAGACATAGGCTGTAATACACCATCAATGTATACTGGAGCCGAGCCTCCTAAATTAGAAACCACTTTATTATTTTTATCTAAAATGGTTACAAAGCCTGAATTCACTGTATCTAAATTAGGTGAACGCAAAACCGCAGCGTATAAATAATCGCCTTTGATAACAGGTCTGCAAACACAGGCGCCTGGCAAGTGAATGACTTCCAATAATTTTCCATCCATTGAAAAACGCTTAAATGCATTGCGCGTTCTATCAGTAATAATTAAAGTGGGTGTAGAATTTCTAGTATCTACACAAATGCCATGCGCATTGTCCAAATATTCATCGCCTGTTCCTCTTCCTCCAAATGCATTTTTTAATTTTCCGTTTTCATCATAGTGTAAAATATGTTGTGCACCATATCCATCTGCAATATAAAATTCACCATTCGCAATTACAGTAGTTTCAGTAGGAACGAAGGCTTCCTTTTTTTGATAAGCAGGCAAGTCTGCAGGGGCATCAATGGTCAATAAAATTTTCCCATCAATAGTTGTTTTATACACTTGATGTTTATCGGTATCGGTTATAAATAAAAAATCTTCTTTGCCATTCTGCTGAATAGTTAATCCGTGTGCGCCTGGAAATTGAGTACCCCAGGAGTCCATTAAGCTGCCCGACTTATTATAAACAATAAGATTATTTTTTGTTTCATTGGTTAATAATAAAATACGCCCCTTGGTATCTTGTATCATTTCATGACAATCATTCACAGGTGTTTTTTCAGCATTGAGTTCACCCCATTTAGTATTTAACCGATAAGTCATACCATTTTGTCCATAAACAGGACCACTGTTAGCTGACATTAAATCTTTTGTTAAGAATAATCCGGTACTTGACATAATAGTGTTTTTTACAAAGGCTCTTCTTTTCATAGGTGCTGATTTAAATAAATCCTTCTCTAAGATACCTTTTTTGGCATAAAAAAAGAGCAGATTTCTAAGTTGAAAACTGCTCTTTTATACAAATTTTATAGGGGTATTAATCGTCCGCGTCTTTTTTAGGGTTCATCTTTAAAAAGGCAGCTCTTCTGGGAGCGGGTACAATGGCGTTTTCTCCTTTTAAGCCCTTCCAAAGCACTTCATTAAATTCATGGTCATTGATACTGTCTTCTTTTTTGAAATTGAAGGTTTCACTTTTTCTTTGCATGGCTGTTCGAGCCGTGTTTTTCTCATTGATATCATGCTGTAAAGGCTTAGCAATGAATCCTTTAGGGTTGGATACCTTGTCAAAACATCTCCATAAGGCGGTGGCGCCAGCGTCGTATTGACTCATTGGAGGCATACCTAAAATAAGCTCAATCGTCTTTAAAACAGAGGTAGTGGTATAAGCTGTATGATCAACAAATCCTCTTTTTACAAAACCCCCAGCAATGAAAGCTGGGCTGCGATGCGCATCCACATGGTCTGGGCCATCTTGTGCATCATCTTCCACCACAAAAACTACGCTTTCGTTCCAAATAGAACTCTTAGATAAATAATCTACAAACATACCCACCGCTAAGTCGTTGTCTGCCACATGTGCATAGGGAGAAGGCTTACCCAATCTCATTCCTTCAGTATGATCGTTGATAATTCTTAAAGTATTTAATTGCGGTACTTGATTAATGGCTAATAAAGAATCAAAATCGCGTTTCCATTGACCCACTCTAGTAGTATCTCTTACACTTTGATCCCAACTTGTATAATAAGGACAAAAATGATCTTTTAAAACTGGAATATTAGGTTTGTAATCGTCTGCAAATTCACCATAGGTTCTATAGGATACGCCTGCCCTTTTTGCAAAATCCCAAATAAAACCATTTTTATTATTGGCAATAGCACGTGTTCCCTCGGCATCATAAGTACCACCTCGTCCACTATAGTTTGCCACCCAATTTTTTTCTAAGTAATCATTAGAATAAGCACCTAGTGACCAATTGTGTCCATCGGCACTCACTTCTCCATCCACATAAAAATTATCTAACAAAACAAACTCTTTAGCAAGTGCATGTAAATTAGGGGTATATTTTTCTCCAAATAAACAAAGGCTTGGATCTCCGTTACCTTCTTTTACATCCCCTAAAACTTGATCGTAGGTTCTATTTTCTTTCACAATATAAAAAACATGTTTAATAGCAGAAGGGTCGCCTAGTTTTTGTGGAATCACCGATCCTATTTCTGCATTTGATTTTTCTTCATTCATTTTAGTGTAAGGTGTATTTTCATACACTGCTGCTGAATACAATCCTAATTTTTTTTCGCTGGGAACATTTATTATACTTAAAGTTCCTTTCATTAAGCCACCTATATATTGAACGTCTTTAACAGTTTTTAATAAACCTTTTTGTACACCTAATTGTGCATTTTTTCTGTAAGGATCAGGTCCTAATGGATTAGCAAAAGAAGAAAACCCTTTACCATTGGTTACATAAATTTTATTTCCTATTACCTTAACACTTGTTGGATACCAACCCACAGGTATAAAACCTTTTGATTTACTATTGCCTACCTCTGTTACATCAAATACCGCTAAGCAGTTGTTGTCGGCATTGGCAATGTATAAAGTTTTTTCATCAGAACTTAAAGCCACACCATTAGTGGCAGAACCTGTTGGCGCATTGGGATACAGTGCACAGTTAAGGGTTTCAATAACTTTTCTATTTTTAATATCTATTACGGAAACGCTATTGTCCTCTCCATTCGCTACATAAATTATTTTACCATTTTTAGATAAAATAAAATCATTAGGATGTGTACCAGTTGCAATGCTACTAGTTATTTTCTGACTAACTGTATTATACACTACTAATTTTTCTGCGCCCCAAATACTAATATATAATTCTGCATTATCATTAGATAAAACGCAAGTGTAAGCTTCTGCAGGAAGCGCCGTTTTATTCATTATTTTTTTGGTAGTTAAATCAACTTCATATAAAGCATTATCGTCTTTAGTGACTACGTATAAAATATTTTTTACATCGTTAATACAAATACCCGCAGGCGAAATTTTATTGGGCCATTTAGCACCTAACTTTATGGAATCGGATAATATTAATTTATTTTTAACAATACTATATTTTAAAATCCAATTGTCATTACCACCAGAGGCGTATAAAGTTTTTTCATCTGCACTAAAAGCAATACCTAACCAAGACTTATCAATTTTTATATTATCTAAAATAGTATTTGAAACTAAATTAATAAGTTGAATGCTTTGCTTGCCTTGTCCATTATTGGTAATGGCCATTAATTTTTTTGATTTAGAGACTGCCATATTTAATGGTAAGTCGCCTAATTCTACACTGCTTCCTGCAGGACTTAAAGACCAGCCATTAGGGAGTATAACTTTTTTTGTATCCTGCGCTTGTGTTAATAAGCCCAAACAGGTAATTGCAATGACTAAAAATGTTCTTTTCATGTTGTAAATTTTGCCCATACAAATTAATTAATAAATGAATATAATATTCAGCAAAGCAAGTTATTGAAACTTGTTTAATTCAAATCATTTGAATTGGGTGTTTATATAAGATAACAAAGAGTTAATACCCCAAAAGTCATAGGGCTAAGGGCGCCCATGGGAGGTAATGCTTCGTCTTTAATTTAATGTTAGTTCTATATTGGTATTTTTATTGTTGAATTTAATAGGTTTACTATAAATATTTTATTAATTTAATATCCTGAATTAAAAACTATTTAAAACAAAGCCCTTCTTAACAAATTATTCTTAAAATATATGATTAAAACACTCCTAAAAAAAACCGCCCTATTTATTTTTATACTATTTTTTTCAAATAATGTATTGGCTCAAAATGATTTTATAGGTAGGTGGCTTTCGCCAAGTAAAAAAGGAATCGTAGAAACTTATTTACAAAATAATAAATTGTATGGTAAATTAGTTTGGGTTAAAACAGAAAGAAAAGATATTTATAATGCCGATAAAACTTTAAGAAACAGGGAAGTGAAGGGCATGATTATGTTAAATGATTTTATATGGGAAGCACCACAGTGGGTAGAAGGTAAAATTTATGATGCAGAAGGGGGTTCTACCTATAGTAGTAAGATGTGGTTAAGCGAAGACAAGCAAACACTAAATGTACGCGGTTATCTTGGCTTTTCATTATTAGGTAGAACTGAAAAATTTACAAGAGTAAAATAAATTATAAAATTTTTATGTCCCCCGAAAAAAAAGATGCCTTTATTGTAATCAGTAGACATGAACATTGCGAAGTAAAGCAAAATAAAGAAAACAACCAACATGGTTTATTTGCCAATGCTTCTTTTAAAGTTGGCTCTACTATAGTTGCCTTTCATGCTTCTAAAATTGTAGACACCCCTAATTATCTAACGGTACAAGTAAGTGAACACAAACATATTCATCTATTCCCTGAATATTTACAGTACGTGAATCATTGTTGTGAACCTAATGTTTTATTTAATACCACTACTATGCAATTAGAATGCATTAGTGATATTGAAGCAGGGGAAGAGCTTCGCTTTTTTTATCCAGCTACTGAATGGAACATGGCACAACAATTTGTATGTAATTGCGGTAAACCCAATTGCGTAGGGTTGGTACAAGGCGCTGCAGATACTTCTGCTGAAGTTTTAAATAAATATAAGCTCACCGATTTTATTAAATCGATGGCGGCTCAGTACAAAGCATTCCTATTATTATTTTAAAAATACTTAGTCACACCAGGTATAGCCACTGGATAATACCCATCTGCATTAGGAAGTACAGGAGGTTCAGCATTCCAATCGTATACTTTTGGATGAATATCAATACCAGAGTTAATGGCTTTATCCCACTCAATCACTTGACCAGTATAAGTTGCCATTCTTCCTAGAATAGAAGTCATGGTAGAGCTTGCTCCATTTTCTGCATCAGCATATTTATATTCTCCTTTGGCAATGGCTGCAAACAATTCATCATGCTCAGTTTGATAAGGGTTGTTTTCTAATTTAGTATCGTACTGATAAATAAGTTTACCCGTGTGGTCCTTAATATGTGCAGCGCCACAAAATATTTTTCCCTTCGTACCTACTAATAATTCATCTACCTTACTCATAGTGCCAGGAATATGTCTACACTGACTATTTAAGATAGAACCATCGGCATATTCAAATTCAACAAAATGATGATCAAAAATTTCACCATGTTCTTTTCCTTTTCTTACCTGACGCCCGCCCAAACCTTGTGCTTTCACAGGATGTCCACCCTTAAACCAATTAATGACATCTAAATTATGAATATGTTGTTCGGTGATATGATCGCCGCATAACCAATTAAAATAATACCAGTTGCGCATTTGATATTCCATTTCTGTTTGGTTGTATTTTCTAGGTCTTACCCAAACACCATCATTATCCCACCATGCTTGTGCAGAAGTAATGTCTCCAATTAAATCTTTTCTTTTATACAATTCACGGTAAGAGTTTTGGTAATGTCTTTGTAAACCTACTACTACGTTTAATTTTTTTTGTTTTGCGATAGCTGCAGTAGCTAATACACTTTGAATGCCTGCAGGATCAGTAGCTACGGGCTTTTCCATAAATACATGCTTACCTTGTTTAATGGCTTCTGCAAAATGAATAGGTCTAAAACCTGGAGGGGTAGCTAGTATGACTACATCTGCAAGTGCTATCGCTTTTTGATAACCATCAAAACCTGTGAATCTTCTTTCTTCAGGTACATCTAATCTTTTGGCTAATTCTCCAATGCTATTATTTATTTCCTCTGTTAATGATTTATGACAATTATCTAAATTGTCTTTGAAGGCATCGGCCATTGCAACAATTTTTACATTTTGTTTACTAGACAAGGCTTGCATAGCGGCACCTGTACCTCTGCCACCACAACCCACCACTGCAATTTTAATGGTATCATCTGAGCCGGAGAAAAAATTGGCGCGGGATAATAAGGGCGCTGCTAAAATGCCTCCTGCAAATAGGCTGGTTCCTTTTACGAAATCTCTTCGTGAATTATTTCCTGAAAATAGTTTGTTCATAATGGTAATTTTTAATTTATAAATTTAAATAGGCCTTAAAAAATTGGTTAATCTCTTCTGTGGATGGTTGTAGGAAAGGTCGTAGAAGTCTTATGCCCACTTGCTTTGCTTCGGTAAGCCACCACTTGCTTTTGGGTATTTGTGGATCTCTTCTATTCCAAATAGGATCGGAGTGAAATCTTTTTGACGATCTTAATTCAATCGCTGAATCTATAAAACTTCCCCCCTTTAATGTTTTTGGATATTTAGCCTCAATGGCTGCTATTAATAATTGTTCTTTGTTTATTTTTTCAAAAGCAGTTGCATCATAATGATCCATGGTCCATTCTGTCAAGTTGCCTAGCATATCATATAAGCCCCAAGGGTTAGCTAATTTTTTTCCCACTTTATGAAATGTGTTTTCACTATTTTTTTCATACCATGCGTATTTATCTAAGTCTGCTGCATTGTTTCCAAAAAAATAAGCGGTATTCGTTCCTGCTTTACATGCATACTCCCATTCTGCTTCTGTGGGTAGGCGGTAAAAAACTTTTGTTTTTTGATACAACCATTTACAATACATAATAGCTGTGCGTTGCGACATACTATTAGCAGGGTAACCGCCTTCCTTTCCCATGCCTAAACTTAAATCTACATATTGTGGGCTAGGTCTTGTAATGGCATCTACATTTATATTCTGGCTGGTAGTTTCATCTTTTAAAAAAACATCTAACTCGTCTCTAGTCACTTCATAAGCGCTCATCCAAAACGCAGCAATGCTTAATTTTTTTTGTGGACCCTCGTCTGCATTTCTTCCTTTTTCATTGGCTGCACTGCCTATTGTAAACGTACCACCTTGAATAGGCACCATTTTAAAACTTAAATTTGATCCTAACATGACTTGCTCATAGCTTATAAAATTATTTTCTTGCGCGCTCCCTAGATAGCTGGTAAGACAAATACTAATACTTAAAATAATTTTATACAATTTCAATACCCTTGGTTTAGTGTATTAAGATAAAACTTATTTCATTGTTTTATCTATTTTTTACCTTGATTTATACCCGTGGTTTGCCAATAATTTTTAAAATTAGCGGTGGATTCAAAAACCAATTTACCATTTTTGATCGTTGTAATGAGTAAAGCTGCATGATGAGAAAGGGCTAATTGCTTGGCTTCTTGAATGGGTAGAATACTGCAAGCAGTTGCTAGCCAATCCGTGCTGGCACCGGTTTTCGCAATAATGGTTACATTTCTAAGATTGGTTACACCATAGCCGGTCATAGGATTAATAATATGAGAATATTTAACACCCTTCTTTTCTATGTATTGGTATACATCACCAGAAGTGGCCACCGAACAATTGGATACTGCTAGTTTTTTACTTAACAAGTCATCTGTGGTTTCAGGAAGGTTCACGCCAATAAGCCAGCCTTTTTGGTTCAAGGGCGCTCCACTCATTACAATATCACCTCCTGCATCGGCCAATGCCTGCTGTATACCATTGGCTTTTAAATAATCAATCACCCACTGCGCAATATAGCCTTTGGCAATGCCTCCAAAATCTAATTGCATGCCAGCACTAGGAAGAAAAATAGTGCCTAATTGCTTGTTTATTTTTACTTGATTTAATCCTACTAATTTTTTTGTGGCAATAACTGTACTTGCCTCTGGGAATAATTTAGATTTTCTAGCATTTCTCCATAAAGCAGATAAAGGACCAATACTAATATCATAGGCCCCCTTACTTTGTATATATGCATCTTCTGATTTTTGCACTAAATCCAACATGGCAGTAGACATTTTGTAAGGCAGGAAACCCGCACTAGCATTGATTTTTGATAGTTCACTACTTGAGTCGTAATTGCTAAAAATATGATTCAGTGAATCGACCAATTCATAGCTTTTTTGAGCTAAATGCTTAGCCTTGACTGAATCGGTACTGACAATAATTAAATTGAAAGGCGAGCCCATTTTCATTTCCGAATAACTAAACTTCGCAGTTTGTGCTTGCAGCAAGGGTGTAGAAAATACAAGAAGGGTAATTGTATAAATGAATGCTTTCAAACTTGTTCTTATTAATACTTATGCCTAAATTTAAACTATAAAAAAATACAATACTATGGAACGTAGAAATTTTTTAAAACAAAATGTTTTAGTGGGCGGGTCTCTTTTAGCTGGTAGTGGTTTGTTGGCTCAAAATACAAAAGCCAATGCTTTAGCAGAGGCGACTCCTTATAAATTACATTATGGTATTCATGATGGCATGTTTGAAAATTTAGCAGGTCCTAATTTTATTGACCAAATAAAATATGCGCATAGTATTGGATTTACTGCTATTGAAGACAATGGCATGATGAGTAGAACCCCCGAAATGCAACAAAAAATTGGAGATACCTTGGCTGCACTTGGCATGCATATGGGCGTTTTTGTGTTGAATTATTCTAGTAACGATAAAATAAATTTAACAACAGGTACACAGGAATGGGAAGATAAATTTGTGGCTTCCTGTTATGAAGCGGTAGAAGTTGCCAAAAGAACCAATGCTACCTGGATTACAGTGGTACCTGGAAATTTTGAAAGAAGCTTACCTATGGATATTCAAACAGGCAATGTAATAGAAAGTTTAAGACCAGGCGCAGATATATTAGCAAAACACAATTTAGTAATGGTCTTAGAACCCTTGAGCGATACGCCTAATTTATTTTTACGTCGTTCCGATCAAACCTATGCTATTTGTAAAGCCATCAATAGTCCTGCTTGTAAAATTTTATTTGATATGTATCATATGCAAAAAAATGAAGGTAATATGATTAACAATATGGACAAATGTTGGAATGAAATTGCTTATTTCCAAATTGGAGACAACCCTGGTCGCAATGAACCGGGTACGGGAGAAGTGAATTACCACAATATCTTCAAACATATACATAGCAAGGGTTACAAAGGAGTACTAGGTATGGAACATGGAAAACTAGGTGCAGGCTCAGCAGGGGAGCTAGCTTTGATTAAAGCTTATAGAGAGGCCGATAATTTTTAAGTATATCCAAAAATAATTAACCAATATAATTAATCCATTTAATTAATAAGTTATTGATACAGGTATTATAAATATAAAATCTACTATGAAAAAATACTTTCTACTCTTTTTAATTTTTGCATTGGCTCAATCTACAAATGCACAAAATTATCAAGCCAATTGGGAATCCTTGAATACTAGAAAAATTCCTGCCTGGTTTCATCAAGATAAGTTTGGCATTTTTATTCATTGGGGAGTGTATTCGGTGCCTGCCTATGCACCCATTATGCCCAATAGTGGTTATAGTTATTCAGAATGGTATGGCCACCGATTGTTTGAAAAGCAAAAGGATTTTATGGCCTTTCATAATAAAAATTATGGAAGTAGTTTTGCTTATGATCAGTTTGAGCCTATGTTCAAAGCAGAAATGTTTGATCCGAATCAATGGGCGGATGTATTTAAAAAATCGGGGGCGCGTTATGTAGTGCTAACTTCTAAACACCACGATGGGTATACCTTATGGAATAGTGCTGAAGCCGATCGTGATTGGAACAGACCTTGGAATGCATTAACAGGGACCCCTAAGCGTGATTTACTAGGCGACTTATCTACTTCCGTAAGAGAAGCCGGACTTAAAATGGGTTACTATTATTCTTTATACGAATGGTTTAATCCCTTATGGATGCATGACCGTAAAAAATATGTAACTGAACATATGACACCGCAGTTTAAAGATTTAGTGACAAAGTATAAGCCCTCTATTATTTTTTCTGATGGAGAATGGGATATATCAGATACTGCTTGGCAAAGTCCTGCACTACTTGCTTGGTTATTTAATGAATCGCCTGTAAAAAATGAAGTAGTGGTGAATGATCGTTGGGGAAATAATACCAGAGAGAAAAATCATGGTGCCATGTATACAACTTCAGAATATGGAAGTGGTATGGATGCAAGTATTATTTGGGAAGAAAGTCAGGGGGTAGGTTATTCTTATGGCTACAATAGAAATGAACAATTAAAAGATTATAAAACCAGCCATGATTTAATATTAATGCTAGGCGATATTGTTTCAAGAGGAGGTAATTTATTATTAGATATTGGACCTGATGCAGATGGAACCATTCCTGTTATTATGCAACAACGCCTATCCGACATAGGAGATTGGTTAGCTATTAATGGAGAAGCTATTTATGAAACTGAGGCCTGGAGACCTGCTCAGTGGACGAAGGGTTATGTGCAACCTAAAAAGGGCACTAGTTTTATGGCTAATTATAATGTAGCAAAATTAGTGGTACCTCAAAGCGACAGTGCTTATATAGAAACCTTCTTTACAAAAAAAGGAAATGATATTTATTGTATTGTGCCATCTTATCGTAATACACTTACTATTAGAGATTTAAAATTACCTAGCAGTGCTACTGCCAGTATTTTAGGAGCTGATGTAAAAACGAATTGGAAGCAAAAAGGAAAAGATGTGGTCATTGATTTAACGGCCATTAAACCAAATAGCATTTCTTCTTCAGGAATATTTGTAGTGAAATTGAAAGAGTAATTATTTCAACTTATATTTTTTCATTTGGTTGTTCATTACTTTAAACCAAATTGGAGGGGCCAATGATAGTAAAATCATGCCGGGATAACCTGTAGGCATTTGAGGCGCGTTATCAAAACTTCTGAGCACTTGGTATTTTCTTGAAGCTAAGTAATGGTGATCGCTATGACGGCTTAATTCAAATAACATGAGTCGACCAATAATATGATTGCTATTCCAGCTATGATGAGGTTGTACTCTTTCGAATTGATGATTTTCTGTTTCATTTCTAGTAAGTCCGTAATGTTCGATATAATTAACAGTTTCTAACAAAAGTACACCCAACAAAGCGGCGATTAAAAAACACAAGGCAACACTTAGACCAAAAATTAAATAGATGCCTAGCACAAATGCCAGTTGTATCAATTGGAATAACAACATTTCATTATTGATACTGAACCATGATTTCCCTTTTTTCTCTAACTCTTCCTTGGCAATTTTCCATGCGCTCAAATAAGTACCCATTAATGTTTGCGGCCAAAATGCATACACCGATTGATTGTATTTAGCGGTACTTGGATCCGAAGCTGTTGCTACATGTTTGTGGTGGCCTTTATTGTGTTCAATAAAGAAGTGCATGTACATACTTGTAAGCAAAAGCATTTTTGCCAAGAACTGTTCAAATTTATTAACGCGATGTCCTAACTCATGTGCCACATTAATACCAAAAGCACCGCAAAGCAATCCCATGCTTACAATTCTTCCAGCCAAGTCCCAATGGCTGATATTTGTTTCTTGAACTGCATTAAAAAATATCCATAAAGAATAGTATTGTAATACAACGGCTGCGTACAATACAAAATCATAGCCTCTATTTTTTTTAGCCAAGGCTTCCTCAACTTCGTCTAAATTTTTTTGGTCTGCTTTGATAAATAGTTCCAAAAATGGAATCACAAAAAAAGTATACAATAGTGTGTACCAACAAGCGATGCCAGTTCCCTTAAAGGCAATAAGGGCAAATAGGTACAATACAAATGGTGTCAAATATTTAAAAGACTTAGTCAATGCAATCATGCCAGTAAATTAAAAAAAATTATTGGGATACTTGTGAATATGGTTGTAATTTTCTAAAAATTATTAAAAATGAGAAAATTAATGCTAGCAACGGCTTTGTTCTTATCAACTCAAATGATAGCACAAGACTTACCTAAGAACTTTACGGCCTTGTTGAATGAAGTTGAACCTCAATTAATTAGTTGGAGACAACATTTTCATGAATTCCCCGAACTGTCTAACCGTGAATTTAAAACAGGAGCCTATATTGCTGATTATTTAAAATCAATTGGATTGGAAGTAAATTATCCAGTGGCTAAAACTGGGGTAGTAGCTATTTTGAAGGGGGGTAAACCAGGTCCTGTGGTAGGTTTGCGTGCAGACATTGATGCACTGCCCTTACTAGAGAGAACCCCCATTGCTTTTGCATCAAAAGTAAAAGCTGAATACAATGGTCAATCTGTTGGCGTCATGCATGCCTGCGGACATGATGCGCACACCGCTATCTTAATGGCGACTGCAAAAATGTTGAAGCAAATGCAAAAAGAATTGCCTGGTACGGTGGTATTTTTATTTCAACCTGCCGAAGAGGGACCACCCAATGGGGAAGAAGGTGGTGCGCCATTGATGATCAAAGAAGGTGTCATGGACAAACCTAAAATAGATTTCATTTTTGGATTACATATGGCGGCAGAATTACCTGTAGGAACATTGAGCTTTAAATCGGGTGCAGCACAAGCTTCTTCGGATTTATTTAAAATTATAGTAAATGGCAAAGGAAGTCATGGAGCAATGCCTTGGGGTAGTATCGATCCAATTGTTATATCTGCAGAAATTATCGAAGCTTTGCAACATATAGTGAGTCGTGAATCTGATTTAACCAAGGCACCCTTGGTTATTTCAATAGGCTCATTGCATAGTGGTGTGAGAGCTAATATTATTCCAGAGACTGCTGAAATGTTGGGTACCATTCGTTCTTTGGATGCTACGATGAGAAAAGAAACACATGAAAAAATGCGTCGTGTGGTGCAGCATATTGCACAGAGTGCAGGTGCAACTGCGACCATTGAAATTAATACGCAAACCATGATCAATTATAATGATCCTAGATTAGCTAAGAAGTCTGTGAATGCATTGAATAAAGCGGCTGGGGCCGACAATGTGATGGAATCTCGTTGGACAACTGCTGCTGAAGATTTTTCTTTTTATGGGGATAAAGCTCCTTCTTTCTTTTTTAGTTTAGGAGGTATGCAAAAAGGAAAAAATCCCACTGAAGTGGGTGGACACCATACGCCTGATTTTTATCTAGAAGAGTCAGGTTTTATTTTAGGTGTTAAGGCTTTTTGTAATTTGGTCTTTGACAATGCAAAACCATAAATAATTTATTGCGGATTTGTATCATAGTCTAAATACAAGTCGGCAATTTTTTTAGCTTCTATAATGGGGTCCCCTTCGTTTCTATTGGTTAATACAATAACCATTAATTTTTTATCTGGGAATAATAAAATATGATTTCTAAAACCTAAAGAACTACCGCTATGATGTGGATGAGTGATGTTATTATAATCTTCCACAAGCCATCCGTATCCGTAGTCAATCATCTTTCCATTGTCTAATTTTTTTCTACTCCATGCATTTTTTTGCATTTCAGGACTAATTAATTTATAACTCCATAAGGCCTTGATCCATTTAGTCATCTCCACCGTATTCGTATAAATACCCCCGTCTCCTAATACAGCACTGGTAAGGCTTTGGTCGGTCTGGGTCCATAGTCCATTTTCAAAGGAACTTCCATAGGCTCTATTGAGTACCGTTGATTTCCCTTGCTCATAGGCAAGCGTTGATTTCATACCCAAGGGCTTAAATATATTTTCCTTTAAAAAAACAGCAAAATCTTGACCACTTATTTTTTCTACAATGAGCGCTAAAATGGCATAACCTGTATTGCTATACTTATAATTAGTGCCCGCTGGAAAGTAGAGAGAATCGGCTATATACATTAACTGCAAACAATTAGTATCATGTAATTGTTTTTGTTGAGTAGCCGGCATAAGGTCTTCGTAGTCGATCAAGCCTGAACTATGCGTAAGTAAATGTTTGATTTTAATTTTTTGACCATAAGCCGGGAAGCTTGAAAAATATTTAGTCAGTGGATCTTCTAAAGATATTTTATTGTTCTTGGCAAGCAGTAGTATAGACATAGCCGTAAACTGTTTGGTAACAGAGGCTAATCTAAAATTGGTGAAAGGGTCAATTTTTTCAAAACCGCTCAATTCTTTTACGCCATAGCCTTTTTTAAAAACAATTTTATCGTTTTGGTATACAAGTACACTGGCGCCAGGTTTTGAATCTGAATTATACTCCGCTAAAATAGCATCTATTTTTTTTTCTTTTATTAGTAATGCACTTGGCTTGCAAGCGCCTACTGATAAAAGAACTAAGCAGTAAATGGCTATTTTATGAAATAATTTTGAACTCATTTTTTTAATAAATTTTCTAATTCAGCCTGGGTTTCTTTTACTGCTTTTTCAATTTGTGAAGTAGGGGCCATTTCAGTACTTTCTAAAATATTAAATAATCCTGTAAACTTTTGATAAATAGCAGGAAACTTATTCATTGATTTTTTTCTTCCCTCATAACAAATCATCGATAAATCGTGTTGACGTTGCCACTGAGCTGTACCCGTTTTTACCCTTGGGTCCATGGTAATTGTAATAGCTTGTTCCTGCGTTTGACCATTTACGGTTAATCTTATTTTATAATTACCCGGCATCACCCAAGGTGAAGTGGCATGAGGTGGGGTATTATGAATAATAGCTGTCATGGGATAAGCTGCAGGTATATTCAATGGGGCATATCTCATATCCCATAAAAAACGGTGAGCACCAGCAGTGGCTGCTAGAATTTGTTGAGGTCTTATCCAATACAGAGGAATATTGACTTCTGGTATTGTATATAAAGTATCCTTACTTGTAAAGGTTCTTATAATATCTCCTTTCGTATTTAGAATTTCTAATTTTACTGGACTACTGCTATTACTATTTAAATAATAATCAATCATGGCGCCATCTGGAGGATTCTCACCTGCTGGCTCTTCAGGAGGAAGTGGTGTATCGGTATTCATATTCCATCTTACTCTCATTGCTTTTTGTGGTTTAAATAAAACGGTTTCTTTGGCTTTATTTAAATTCAGCTGTCTTAGTGGTGTAATATTATCTAAGATCCAAAAACTACGACCATGTGTTCCAATTACTAAGTCGTCATCTTTGATTACTAAATCACGAATGGAAGTAGCTGGCATATTTAATCTTAAAGACTGCCAATTTTCTCCAGCGTCTAAAGAAAAGTAAACTGCATTTTCTGATCCTGCAAATAACAATCCTTTTCTCACTGCATCTTCTCGAACTGAATTAATAGGTTCATTAGGCAAGCCATTAATAATTTTTTTCCAAGTGGCGCCACCATCAGTTGTTTTATAAATATGCGGCGTCATATCATCTACTCTAATTCTATTAACGGCTACATAGGCAGTGTTTACATCAAATCTGCTTGCATCAATCATTGAAATTTTACTCCATGATGTAATTGCAGTAGGCGTAATATTTTTCCAGTGCTTACCTCCGTCTTTAGTAATATGAATAAGTCCATCATCGGTACCTGCCCATATAACATTTAAGTCTTGATAAGAAGGCGCGAGTGAATACACTACACCACGTTGGCGCATTTTTTTAACTTCATCTGTATTGTAAATACCTACACTAGCAGGGATATCCCAAGTTTCACGCGTTAAGTCGGGGCTAATGGTTTCCCAGCTTGATCCTCCATTATTGGTTTTAAAAATAATATTACCTGCAAAAAATAAAGTTTTGTTATCGACGGGTGAAAATAAAACAGGAGCCGTTCTAATAAAACGAACCTTTCCATTTCTTACTGGATTAGGTGAAATGTTTTGAACTTGCGCAGTGCGCTTATCATACCTTGTAATTTTTCCACCATAAATAATATTGGGATCTAGTGGATCAACTGCAACATATCCATATTCTTCCACACCCACTGGATGCCATTCTCTAAAAGTAATTCCACCATCATTAGAACGAGAAGCAATGCCCACTGAACCACTTTCTTGTTGACCACCATATACATTATAAGGAAAAGCATTGTCGGTACTTACATGATAAAACTGAGCAGTAGCTTGATTATACCAACTTGAATAAGTTTCACCACCATTCACTGTAATGGTGCCACCTTGGTCTAAACCTACTGCAATAATATTCGTGTTATTAGGATTAATCCAAAAACGGTGATAGTCATCTCCACCTGGCGCACCCTTTATACCTTCCCAAGTTTTTCCTCCATCTTTCGATTTCCACATCACTACATTCGCAGAATAAACAATGTCTTCATTTTTAGGATCGGCTTTTACTTCTGCAAAGTCACTTCCTCTTCCCCATAATCTTCCATCAGAAGTTAACATATACCAAGATTCACCACCATCATCACTTCTATAAATGCCTCCTTTTTTAGCTGCATCAACAGTTGCGTACATTCTATTTGAATTACTAGGGGCAATGGTAAAACCAATTCTTCCTAAACCATCTTCTTTGGTAGTTGGAAAACCTTTAGTAATTTTTTTCCAAGTATTTCCGCCATCGATTGATTTATATAAACCACTTGCTTCTCCATCCCATGCACCATTTTCCCAAGGCCCTTGTCTAGCAGCCCAAATAGTGGCAAATACAATATTAGTATGGTTAGGATCAATCAATACTTGCACAGCACCTGTATTCTCGTCAATATATAATACTTGTTCTAAAGTTTTTCCGCCATCCAAACTTCTATATACACCACGTTCTTTATTAGGGCCATAAGGATGTCCTAGTGCGGCTACAAAAATTCTATTTTCATTTGTTGGATCAATACTAATGCCACCAATTTGTTGTGCATCATGCAATCCCATATTATTCCAAGTTTTTCCAGCATCGCTTGATTTGTATAAACCATTACCAATAGATAAATCGGGACGTTGAATACCTTCTCCACTAGCTACATAAATAACATTTGAATTAGAAGTCGCCACGGCTACATCACCCACGGAGCCTGTGTTTTCAGCATCAAAGATGGGCTTCCAGGTATGACCATAGTCGGTGGTTTTCCATACACCTCCATTATTCACACCAATATAAAATACATTGGGTTGATCCGCTACCCCAGAAATACCCACTGTTCTTCCAGCTCTATGTGGGCCAATCATTCTATATTTTAAACCAGCAAGTTGTTCAGTGCTTACCTGCGCATAAGTGGAACTAGCTAAAAAACTAATACTTACAATGAAAACTACGATTGCTTTTATTTTAAAAACTTTTAAATCTATTTGCATAATAATATTTTTAGGATACTTAAATATACTAAATAATAGCTTCAATTATTTGCTCTTGGGAGCTTGCATAATAATGCTTAAATTCAAATATTGGTTTTAAAATATTTATTCAATTTATTTATGAAAAAGCAATCCATTTTTATCGTTTTTCTACTCTTTGGTCTTTTTACTGCAAAGCCTTTTTTGGCACAAACAGTTGGTTCTAACCCCTTTGCAGCCATGCCTTTTCGATTTATTGGTCCAGATGGTAATAGAGCTATTGCGGTGGTGGGAGAGCCAGGTAATCCAATGGTATCTTATGTGGGGGCAGCTTCCGGAGGTATTTGGAAAACCACCGATGGCGGTGTGCATTGGAAACCCATTTTCGATAATATGGACAATTCTTCCATTGGGGCATTGGCTATTTCAAAATCGAATCCTCAACAAGTTTGGGCGGGTACAGGGGAGACATTTGTGATTCGTCCAGCACATGCGAATGGCAATGGAATTTATAAGTCAAGTGACGGAGGCAAAACATGGGAGAATAAAGGGTTGAAAGAAACAGTTTTAATAAGCAAGGTAATTGTGGATCCGACGGATACGAATACTATTTACGTAGCGGCCATGGGTCATATGCATGGACCACAAGAAGAAAGAGGTGTATATAAAACAGTAGATGGTGGCAATCATTGGGACCGTATTTTATTTGTAGATGCTAATACAGGCTGTAGCGATTTATCGTTAAATGAAAAAGACCCTAATAATTTAGTGGCTGCCATGTGGCAAGTAAATCTTACCACTTGGAATTTAAATAGCGGCGGCCCAGGTAGTGGATTTTATAAAACAATCGATGGAGGAAAAACTTGGCAAGTAATGAATAATGGATTACCAGGTGGCAGCGCTCATCCTATTGGTAAAACATCTATAGACATTGCACAGAGTAATCCTAAAACTATTTATGCATTAGTAGAAGATAAGTCCCCTGGCTTATATAAATCAATTGATGGAGGAGCGCATTGGAAATTAATGTATGAAAATCATTCAATGGCACAACGTGCCCCTTACTATACAAGAGTTCGTGTATCCACGCAAGATGAAAATAAATTGTATACTATTTGTGTGACCATTATGGAATCAAAAGATGGTGGCATTAGTTTTAATGGCAATGGTACTTATGCGCCTGGTGGCGATAACCATGATATTTGGTTTGATCCTACGAATGCAGAACGTATAATGGTAGCACATGATGGTTGTATGAATATGAGCTTTAATGGAGGTAAAACCTGGAACAATATTAATTTACCTATTGCGCAAATGTATCATGTAGCAGTAGACAATATGATTCCTTATCATGTAATGGGGAATAGACAAGACGGATATAGTTATAGAACAGCCGCAATTAGTATGCAAGGTTCTATTCCATTAGGATTATGGGAAGGCGTTGGCGGGTGCGAAAGTGGATTTGCACAACCTGATCCTTTTGATAATAATATAATTTGGTCTGGATGTTATGATGGAGGGTTAGATGTTACCGATGTTAGAACAGGATATGCGCACGATGTGCGCGCTTGGCCAGCAGCAGGCTATGGTTGGGCTCCAGCAGATATGAAATATCGTTGGCATTGGAATTTTCCGATGGCCTTATCGAAACATCAAAAAGGAGTAGTCTATGTTGGAAGCCAGTATGTTCATAAAACAAATAATAAAGGAATGTCATGGCAGGTGATTAGCCCAGACTTAACCACCAATGATAAAACCCATCAACAAAATTCTGGTGGTATGAATTCCGACAACTTGATGACATTTGATGGCTGCACCTTATATGTGATTGCAGAGTCTCCTTTAACAAAAGGTGTTTTATGGACAGGTAGTAATGATGGTCAGGTTCAAGTCACTACCAATGATGGAAAAACATGGACCAATGTAACAGCGAATATAAAAGGCATTGCACCATGGGGAACTATTCGAAGTATTGATGCTTCTAATTTTGAAACGGGAACGGCTTATATAAGTATTACCTATCAACAATTAGGTGATTTTAAACCTTATATTTTTAAAACAACTAATTATGGTAAGTCTTGGAAAGAGGTAGGGGCGGGTATTCCAGCTTCTAATAGTTCTTTTGTGCATAGCATTAAAGAAGACCCAATTCAAAAAGGTTTATTGTATGCAGGTACAGATAATGGTTTATACATTAGTCCAGATGATGGTAGTACTTGGATGCATTTAAAAAATAATTTACCCCCCTCTCCTGTTTATTATATAGCCATTCAAAAAAACTTTCGGGATTTAGTCTTAGCTACTTATGGAAGAGGTTTTTATATTTTAGATGATATCACTCCTTTGAGAGAGTGGAGTAAGCAAATGGTAAAAAATAAAAATGAATTATATGCACCTAGACAAGCTTATCGTTTTAATAATAAAACAGGTATTCATAGTGAATCCTCAATGGCCACTGGAAAAAATCCTCCCTATGGTGCCAGCATCAACTATTATTTAGCAGATAGTCTTTCTTCTAATGCTCTTATTTATATTTTGAATACTAAAGGAGATACCATTCAAAAAATGGAAGGCACAAGAAATAAAGGAGTGAATAGGATTTGGTGGAATCTTGCACATAACGATATAGAACTGCCACCTTTAAAAACAATCCCTGATAATAAAAATTATATAAAATTTGATTCACTAGGAAATAGACGCATGTTTATTTATGATTTAGATATTGGTCCAGGACTAGAACCTATTAGAATTCCGCCAGGTAGTTATACTGTGGCTTTAAAAGTAGGTAAAGAAATAATGAAGCAACCCATACAAGTATTGAATGATCCTAATTTACATTCAAGTTCAGAAGCAATTCAAGCTCAATATGCTTTTGGAATGCAATTGACTAGTGCTATGAAAAAATGTGCAGGCTTAATTGAGAAAATGGAAATAGAACGTGTTGGCTTATTAAAGCAAAATACAACTGAGGCGACTGCGCGTGAAAAGCAAGTGTATGCTATAGAAAAAGAATTGTTTGATATACACTTGACTGGATCGAGGATGGATATTTTTAGAAATCCAGCTAAAATATTGGAAAGACTATTAACCCTCACTAAAGAAAGTCAAACCATGGGAGCCGATTTTCCACCCACTTCACAACAAAAATTAGTGTATCAGGACCTAAATACTCAATTAGAAAAACTGTCCGCATCCTATTCAAAATTATAAACCACAAAAAAATACCCTTCTTATTATGAAGGGTATTTTTTATGTAAGTATTTCTATATTTTATTTATTCCACCAATAAGTAAATTTCAAGACTACGGCTCTGTTTTTAACAAATACAGGTCCGATATAGTAGTTATCGGTATAGACTATGAATAAGTCAGAGACGGGTTTATAGCGCCATTGAAATCTTGTATTAAAGTTGATATTTTTAGTTTGCTCGTTATACTGGTAGAAGGCAGTAAAAAATAATTTATCTGTCATGGTGATATCTACTTTAGGGCCAATCAAGAAGAAATTATTATTTCCCCATGGTTGTGGAAGTTCTATATGATTATAGGTAGCAGCCACATCAAAATTGACATAGGGCTGAATACGATAACCGATATTGCCTGTAATACTTAATAATTTACCATCGGCATAATAACCTCCTTTACGTGCGGTTAAGTAATAAGTAAATTTATGTTGAGGTGCTGAAATCCAATCAAAGCCTACCGTTGTCCATTGATGTTTGGTATGCGCTGCTAATGGTTGTTTACCAATTCGAGTAGGATCAAAGGGTGCTAATAATTCTACATAGTCGTTTTGAATGACAGAGGCGATAGTGCTCTTGTCTCTGAATGTAATGAGGTAATTAAATAATTTTGTGTTGTCCGTTAAATTGAAGTTTGAATTATAGTAATAAGTAGTGGTCAATTGAGGGCCATAGCTTAAAATATTTCCGCCTTTAGGAAAATACAAGCGTGTAATACTGGGTGTAAACTTGATATAATTATTTCTAGGAATATAGCCCACTTCTGCATTGTAATTATTTCCCACAATTTCATGCTGCCATGATATGATCCACTTTCTACTACTGTATTGTAAATTGCCTGCATTTAAATAGTCGTTTCCAGATTTATTGGGCGTGAATGATTTTATTAAAATAGTTTTTCCTGTCCAAGGATTATTTTTTGGCGCTAAATTATATTCAAAACCAAAGTTTCTATTATAAGCATTACCCACTGCAGCAGAGGTGGTGGTTTGTGTGGGATAATCAAAAGCCGTTTTATCAATATAGAATAATTCAACACTCGATTTTTTAAATAACTTTCTTTGCAAAGCGAGTACTGAAAAATTTTGAGCTAAGAGTCCTGTGCTTTTATCATCGCTTGTTTTCATATCCATAATACCAATACGCCAATTTTTATCTATTCTGCCACTCATTCTAGCACCAAAATCAATATTGGTATTTAAGCCAATTCTTCTGGAGAAAAAGGGACGAACATTTTCAAAACCTAAATTGGAAAATAAATCGGCATTTTCTAAAAAGAACTGTCTTTTTTCTGGAAAGAATAATTCAAAACGACTTAGGTTGCTTACTTGTCTATCTACTTCCACCTGAGAGAAATCGGGGTTTACTGTTAAATCTAAATTGAGTGAAGAAGACAAACTTATTTTTGCGTCTAAACCGTATGCATTTTTATTAATAGATGCTTGATTTATTTTTGTACCATCACTACTGGCGAATTCTTTAGAAACACTGGATTTAAAATAAGGAATAAGCGAAAAATTATTTTGATGTTCAGGAAGAGGTGCATCCCAAACCAGTGACCCTGTATAAGCTAATGAAGCAGTGGGAAATTGTCTAGGCATGGGTGCCCAGCTCGATTTTTCTGTTGTTTTTAAATCGTTTCTACTAAAGTTCACACCCCATTCTTGCATACCTGTTTTATATCTAATGGATTTAAAAGGAATGGCTGCCTCCCAAACATATTTTTCAGCGTCATTATAAATTGCCGAGGTCCATTTATTATCCCAATTTAAATCCACAGAACCTCCATCAAACATAGTACCATCCCATTGGGCGCCCACTGCGCTTGCGCCAAAGGCAAATCCATTGGTTAAATCTCCATAGGTGTCCATGAATAAAATAAAATTATCATTCTTTCCAAAGCTCCAATCTCTTTTTAAGGACTCTACCATATCTACACCATCACCCACCTTGGTACAAATGGCAATAATATATAAATTATTTTCATCGTAAGTCATTCTTACTTCAGTAGGTACTTTAGAAACACTGGTATCCATGGGTAGCACCATGGGAAATTTATTTACAGCCTGCGCCTTTAACCAAGACTGCTCATTCATTAGGCCATCCACTTTAATGAGGTCAGTTGCTTTGTGGATATAATATTTAATATTAGCATTCTTTTTTTGTGCGATGGATTGTTGAAAAGCAAATACTAAAAAAAGAAAACAAGAAAGGCGAATTAGTTTCAAAGGAAGTTGGTTTATGGTTTGATTAGAATAAGGAAACCCCTATTTTTGAAGGTTAAATTTAAAGTTTTTAACTTATTAAAATGTAATATCTTTAATGCCACTTATGTAAAACATTTTAAATTGTATACTATGTCAGTCAATAGAAGAAAATTTTTAGCAGTATCGGCAATTACAGCCGGCAGCTTAGGTATGAGCAGTTCTATATTTGGAAGACAGATAGATGAAAGAGAGACGGCATTAGACTTGCCCGAAGCTATTCGTAGCCTAAGTCCTCAAGTAGCAGGCATAGTGCCCATCTCAGTAGCGGAAAGAAAAGCAAGAATTGCTAAAGCACAGGAATTAATGTCCCAAAATAAAATGGATGCCATTTTTTTAGAAGGCACCACATCTTGTTATTATTATACAGGCATGCGATGGGGTCAAAGTGAAAGAACCTTTGGTATAGTGATTCCTGCAAAGGGAGCGCTGGTTTATGTTTGTCCAAAATTTGAAGAAGATAGAGCAAGAGAACTAATACGACCTGCTTTTGGAGATGAAGTCCGTTGTTGGGAAGAACATGAAAGCCCTTATGCTGTTATAGTAGGCATTGTAAAAGCCAGAGGGGTTATACACCATGCCATTGGAATGGAAGAAAGAGTTCGTTTTTTTATTGCCAATGGCGTAAAAAAAGAAGCGGCTGGGTTTGAAGTAGTAGACGCCACCCCTGTGACTGCCGGATGTAGAATGATTAAATCACCTGCAGAAATTGCACTGATGCAAAAAGCAAGTGATATTACTATTGAAGCGTATAAAGCTGCCTTTACTACTATTGTGCCTGGTATGTCACAAACATTATTAAGTAATAATATTTCAGCTGCTTTTAAAAAATTAGGATTTAGTGGAGGGGCTTCTGTTCAAGTAGGAAAATATTCGGCACTGCCTCATGGAAGTATAACACCACAAACTATTAAAGAAGGAGATATTGTGATGATAGATGGAGGTACTAGTTGTGAAGGTTATGCTTCTGATATTACGAGAACCATTGTGGCAGGTAAACCTACACAAAGACAAATTGATATTTGGAACTTAGAAAAGAAAGCACAGGACGCGGCTTTTGCTGCTATTCAAATTGGGGCCCCTTGCGAACAAGTAGATGCTGCTGCAAGAGCAGTGATTGAAAAAGGAGGCTTTGGTACTAATTATAAATTACCTGGACTACCGCATAGAACTGGCCATGGCATTGGATTAGAGGGTCATGAGTGGACAAATTTTGTCAAAGGAAATAAAACGCCCATTGCAGTAGGTATGTGCTTTAGTGATGAACCTACTATTTCAATTCCAGGAGAATTTGGCATTCGATTAGAAGACTGTCTTTATATCGCAGAAGAGGGTGCAAAGTTTTTCTCGAAACAAAGTATTTCAATTGAAAAGCCTTTTGGATAATTTTTGTGGTTAATTATTAATTTAGTTTTTGTAAATTGATATAAACACTTGGGGTGGCAGGTCGTGAGGGACTTGCTTGTGCAATAGTGCCAGTCACTACACTACTTATATTTTTCACACTAAAATAAATTTCTATATAATCGTTGGCGCCTAAGTCTACCAAATAATTTCCAGTCAATAAATTTTTTAGACTGCTTCCAGATATATTAAAATTAGTATTGGTATTTAGATAAGCCGATCCATTTCTTCTTATCCAAACACTTAATTCATCTACGCCAACATCTGCTTTTATAATTTGAATAGCATAGTGAACATTATATACACCTGCATGTAAGACGGTAATTTTAGTGGGCTGGCCACTAGTATTAGGCACAATGCTTATATTATTCACTAAACCATCATAAGAAAATTTAAGGGCAGTGGCGCTGGATGCCCCGCTAGCAGCTTGTTTAGCTGTGTCGTAAAAACTTCCATAATCATATACTACAGACAAAGAAGACATATTATTAATTCTATTAGATAGGCTAATGGTATCCTTACTACTTAGTTTTAAATTAATACGGTTACTTAATGAAAGGGTATCTGCTTTTTTTAATTTATCATTTATGCCTGCCAAGGTTAAATTACTAATAGGCTTGCTACTATCAGGGGTGTTATTTATTTTATCAATATTATATAAAACTTTCACATCTTTTAAATTATCGAGTCCTGTACCGCCTTGAGAAAGGCCAATGACTCCATTGATATTTTGAGCCCCCACATTATCGGCATAAAAAGAAAAAGGTACATAATTTATTTTTTGCGTTCCCATATAAATAAAAGATAAATCGCCTACTGTATCAATTTCTATTTGTAAATATTTTTCTGCTTTTGACCAGTTTATATTTTCAAATGGCCCTACTGTTACAATTTTATTAGTTTCATAAGCGCCCACTACCATGGCAAATAAACCTAGTACATTGGTCGTAATAGGTGTTATTTCTTGGTATTCACTTTTAATTGAATTAGAATCCGATTTAATAGATATTCTAATATTAATTGATTTGTTAGTAATTATATATCCATTATTGTCTCTAGCAATGCCTTGAAAGTTAATGCCCTTATTGGTTTGGGCGAATCCGTAATTAGTAACAATTCCTAGTAAACAACAAGATAATAAAATACATAAACGATATTTTTTCATTTTATATTTTTATAATTTTAATTATTTTCACCTGATTGAATTTATTAGCCACAATATAATGGATAGCGATAAAGTAAATACCAGTATTAACCGAAGCAAAAGATATTTGTTTTGAAAATTGTAATCCAGCAAAAGGGCCTTGTATATTTTGAATTATATTTCCATAGTTATCCATTTGATGAATACTTGTAATATCAATGCCAGCTTGTTTACATGAAAGCAGTAAATAATTAGATACAGGATTAGGCCCCCATTTTAATTTAAAATCAAAGGCCCCAGGCTTTATCAGTTCAGGATTAAGCATTAGAGTGGGTTGTAAAAATCCTGTAGAGAAAATGATTTTATTTTTTGAGCACCAGGTTTGAATAGCAAAGGATTCACCCAAACTCCAATCAAACATCCAGTTAGTATTCGCTTGATTTGTCTTCGATACTATATTTATTTTTCCTCCAGCGCTATTAATAATAGAAGGATCTAGTACTTGTGCTTGAATGAAAAAGGGTACAGATAGAAAAATCGAAAGAGCATAAATTTTTAACATATCATATTTTATAGCCTTTTTTAAAAGTCTTCAAAAATATTTGAATAAAAGGCTTAAACCCAGTTTGTCTGCTTGAAAACAGACTCAATTTTCAGCGCAAATAAGCATTCAAAAAACATAAAATAATCGAAGGCCTTCTTAAATCTAAAATACTGTAAATCAATCTCTTACATTTATATACCTAAGCTCTAGGCAAGGGTTCTAAAAAAACTTTCCCTTCACCCACCTTTTTTTGTAACTTAAATACAAATTATTAATATGAATAAAAATTTATTTTCATTTAAAACAAACTTTATACTCGCCATTGCATTGTTATGTTCAATGCAAACAATGGCACAAAAAAAGTATTCAGAAAAAGACTTGGCTGCAATGAAGCAAAAATTGTATACAAGTGTTGCAGGTCATGCAAAGGATGTACAAGTAATGGTAGATAAAGTTTTTAGTTTTGGAGAATTAGGATTTCAAGAATTTGAAACCTCTGCTTATCTTACGAGTATACTTGAAAAAAATGGCTTTAAAGTTGAAAAAAATATTTCTAATGTACCTACTGCTTGGATGGCTAAATGGGGAAATGGTTCTCCAGTCATTGCACTAGGAAGTGATATTGATTGTATCCCTAAAGCCTCTCAAAAACCAGGTGTTGCTTATAAAGACCCAATTGTAGAAGGCGCTCCAGGACATGGTGAAGGACATAATTCAGGACAAGCTGTTATTATTTATGCAGCTATTGCGATGAAAGAAATGATGGAGAAAGAAAATATGCCAGGCACCATTGTTATTTGGCCTGGTGTAGCTGAAGAATTATTGGGTACAAAAGCATGGTATGTAAGAGATGGTTATTTTAAAAATATTGACGCATGTATTTTTACGCACGTGAGTGGAAGTTTTGGTTCTAACTATGGGGATGGTGGTGACAACGGGGTCGTGAGTGTGCGTTTTGATTTTAATGGAGAAGCTGCCCATGCAGCTGGTGCACCATGGCGCGGAAGAAGCGCCTTAGATGGCGTGGAATTAATGGATATTGGTTGGAATTTTAAAAGAGAACATCTAAAGCCAACAAACCGTTCTCATTATGTAGTAGTAGATGGTGGAGACCAACCTAATGTAGTTCCTAGTAAAGCAAGTGTTTGGTATTATTTTAGAGAGCGTATTTATGATGATATTAAAGCGAACTATGAAACTGGTATTAAAATTGCTGAGGGTGCAGCTATGATGTCGGGCACTACAGTGAGCCATCAAATTTTAGGAGCTGCATGGCCAGGACATTTTAATAAACCACTAGCGGAAGCTATGTATGCCAATATTAAAAAAGTAGGTATGCCAGTTTGGGATAATAAAGACATGGAAATGGCAAGAGCAGTGCAAACCTTGGTGGAAGCACCTAAAAAAGATATGGAAGGCAATCCCATCAATGGTTTAAAAACTACCATTGATACTATAAAAGGCTCAGTTCCTTTTTCATGGGGTGGAGGATCGGATGATATTGCAGATATTTCTTGGAATGTACCTACCATTGTTTTGCATTATCCTGCCAATATTCCTGGAACCAAGGGACATCATTGGGCCGACGCCATTGCGATGGCAACACCTATTGCACATAAAGGTGCATTAGCAGGAGCTGAAGCTGCAGCGATGACTTTATTAGATTGTTTTACCAATCCTAAATTAATTCAAGATGCGAAAACTTATTTTACGGATGTACAAAACAAAGACGTAAAATATATTCCTTTTATTAGCGCTACCGACCCACCTGCAATACATTTAAATAAAGAAATCATGCAAAAATATAGAGAGCAAATGAGACCTTTCTATTATAATGATGCGAAGTATGGTACTTATTTAGAGCAATTAGGGGTGACTTACCCAACGGTAAAAAAACCTTAAGGGTAATGACTTACTAATTGGAACAGCTAAGTTGCTAAAAAAGTATTTAAATTAAAAAGCTCGTCCGAATAAAGTAAAATTATTTGGACGAGCTTTTTTTATGCTCGTAATTTTTTTAAACTTAACTACGCTTTTTTAGCAATTTTTTCTATAGCATATACCAACTTATCTAAATCTTGTAAGCGAGTATAGACATGTGGCGTAATGCGCACACAACTTATATTTTCCCATACAATACCTACAGTGTGAATTTTATATTCATTGAATAAAGCGCTGTCTAATGCACCAGGTGTCATGCCGTCAATACTTACACCACAAATGGCACAAGCGTATTCATCTTTTAAAGAAGTATTAATTTTTACTTTAGGAATATTTTGAACGCGTGTAGCCCAATAATTTTTTAAATAACGAATACGCTCTTCTTTACGCTTGCTACCAATAGCGGTATGAAAATTAATGGCTTCGCCAATACCTTGTTCAATAGGAAAGCTTCTAGTACCCAGGGTTTCAAATTTTCTAATATCGGGTCCTTTGGGATTGTCGTTACAAACCAGCGGCCAAATTTTTTCAATATTTTCTTTTTTAATCCACAACATGCCAGATCCAATGGGCGCCGATAAAAATTTATGAAGGGAGGCGCCGAAATAATCACAACCTAAATCGGGAATAGCAAAATCCATCAATCCAAAACTATGGGCCCCATCTACAATGGTTTCAATATTATGTTTTTTCGCTAAATCACATAATTTTTTAACGGGCATAATTTGTCCCACCCAATTTACCATATGCGTGATATGAAATATTTTTGTTTTAGGGGTGATGGCTTTTTCAAAAGCAGCTACAATTTCTTCCTCATTTTCAATAGGGTATTTAAAACTAAGTTGCGTGTATACGATACCTTCTCTTGAAGCGCGCTGTCTCCAAGCGTTAATCATATTGGGATAGTCTTGCTTGGTGCCAATGACTTCATCACCAGCTTTTAAATTCAATCCAAAAATAACGGTATTCAACGCTTCTGTTGAATTTCTATTAATGGCAATTTCTTCCGGGTCGCAACCTGCTAGTTTTGCTAGTTTATATCTAAGTGGTTCTCTTCCTTGGTCAAGTATGCGCCACATAAAATAAGAAGGGCCTTCATTGGTCATTTTATTAAATGTTTCAACTGCTTCTTGTACTATTCTAGGGCTAGGACTTACGCCCCCATTGTTTAAATTAATAAGAGAAGGGCTTACTGTATAGCCTTGTTGAATCACCGACCAATAGTCTTCATCCATGGCTATCTCCTTGGGGCTGAGCATTTTTTTTTGCAAATTCATATGCGCAAATTCAGCAGCATGCGCTTGATTGAATAAACTGTTGGCTGAAAAGGCACCGGCCATCAGGCCAATGTGTTGGATAAAATTGCGTCTGTTTGCCATAGGTGTATATTGAATACCTAAGTTAACTAAATATTGGTATATTTAAAGTATAAATTTTTAGTATATGAAAAAGTTATTTAATGTCATTAGTTTAGGTTTCATTTTACTTATTTCAAGTGTACCATTGTTTGCTCAAACCAAGGCAGATAAACGCTTTGTAGGCATTGAGGCTGAAATTAATAAAATTCTAAAAGACAATCATGCAGCAGGTGTAGCCGTGGCAGTGGTAGAAAAAAACAAAGTTATTTTTGCCAAAGGATTTGGTTATCGTGATCTAGAAAATAAATTACCTGTAACTGCCAATACACAATTTGCGATAGGTTCTTGTACCAAGGCTTTTACCGCATCAGTTTTAGGTATTTTACAAAAAGAAAAATCGATTGATTTTGATAAACCAGTTACCACCTATTTACCTGATTTAAAATTTTATACAAGCGAACTTACTAATCATATAACACTTCGTGATATGATGAGTCACCGAACTGGACTTCCTAGACATGATTTGTCATGGTATATAGCACCCGATACTAGAGATAATTTAGTAAAACGAATTCAATACATGGAGCCTTCTGCTGAATTAAGACAAATATGGCAGTATAATAATTTTATGTATTTATTACAAGGAGTCATTGGCGAAAAATTAACGGGAAAGTCTTGGGAGTCCAATGTGGAAGCTAAAATATTGTCAAGAATTGGCATGACCCATTCTAATTTTTCTGTAAAAGATTTAGCAAAATACAATGAGCCTGCTATAGGGTATAATGTCATTAAGGATTCAGTTATTCATAAAACACCTTACTATGATATAGCGGGCATGGGCCCTGCAGGAGCTATTAATAGTACCGTGATGGATATGTCGCAGTGGTTAAAAGTTTGGATTAATGGAGGTAAATTAGATACCGTTGAAATTATTCCAGCCTCTTATATTGCAGAAGCTACCAGTTCTCAAATGATTATGGGCGCAGGTACACCTACAACTGAAAAACCAGACATTCAATTTAGCACTTATGGTTTTGCTTGGATGATGACTTCTTATAAAGGACATTATAGAGTAGAGCATGGTGGAAATATTGATGGCTTTAGTGCTAGCACAAGTTTTTTCCCATCCGATAGTATTGGTATTGTAGTATTAGTGAATCAAAATGGATCTAGTGTTCCTTCTATAGTAAGAAATACCATAACAGATAGAGTTTTAGGATTAAAGTATTTTGATTGGAACGCAGACATGTTAAAAGCAAAAGCAAAGGCCAAAGAAAAAGCCAAAGAAGCTGAAAAAGCAAGTACTAGCAATCAGGTAAATAATACAAAGCCTTCACATGCATTAAGTGAATATGCCGGTGTATATAGCAACGATGCTTATGGAAAATTTGAAATTTTTGTAAAAGGAGATTCTTTGTTTGCTAAATTAAAAAATCAAAATTGGTGGATGGAGCAATTTCATTATGATATATTCAGACCTTATAATATGGAGGAAGGCATTGATACCGCTGATAAAAGCCCGATTCGTTTTCAATTTAACACAGGTTTAAAAGGTGATATAGAATCGGCTTCTTTATTTAATTTTGAACCAGCTATACCTGCACCTATTAAATTTAAAAGAACCAACGCTACGAAGGATTTGACAGCAGATGATCTTAAAAAATACGTAAGTAGTTTTTCTTTAGCGGGCGCAGATATTAAAACTTATTTAAAAGAAAATGTATTGTATGTATTAGTGCCAGGGCAACCAGAATATGAACTAGTTCCTGTGGGCAATCATAAATTTGATTTCAAAAAAGTAGCAGGCTATGCAGTTCATTTTGAAGTGAATGATAATGGAGATTTATTATCTCTAAGCTTTGTGCAACCCAATGGCAATTTTAAAGCCTTAAAGAAATAAAATTATGCGTAGCTATTTTTATTTGTTAGTTATTGATAGCTGCTAACAAAAAAGGTCCCTCGAAATCGAGGGACCTTTTTTAAAGTTGCTATATCATTTTAAATTTTCGGAAGGCTATATCCGTTATGATATGCCTTGGTGAAGTATTCTTTATTAATCGCATCATCGGTAAATAAATTCTTACTCGCATCCCAGTTTACTTTTTTACCCGAACGATACGCAATATTACCCATTTGTGCAATGGTAGCAATATGCGCTCCTTCTTCAATAGGACAATGTAAACTGCCTGGTGTATTATTTCTTATCGCATCAGTAAAATTTAACCAATGTAAGTTCACACCATTGTCTTCACTTTTATGTAGTTCAATAGCTACTTTATTTTTTGATTGTCTTTCTTCAATCACTTCCCAACCACCTCTATCTAAAATAAGTGTTCCGTTATTGCCAATAAAAGCAATACCATGGTCACGACCATAAGAACCATTGTCAATACCCATGGCAGAATCCCAGACTAAATTAAAATTATCAAATTCATATAAAGTAGTTAAGGTGTCTGGTGTTTCTTCCGCTAGTTCTGGGTAAGCAAATTTTCCACCTAATGCACTTACACTTTTTGGATTACCTGCCTTCATGCCTTGAATGGCATAGTCTAATAAATGCACACCCCAGTCGGTCATCAGTCCTCCTGCATAATCCCAGAACCATCTAAAATGAAAATGAAACCTGCTTGCATTGAATTCACGTGTAGGTGCTGGTCCTAACCAAGTTTTATAATCTACTCCTGCAGGGGGTGCGCTATTAGGCACCACTGGCTGAGGACGCATCCATCCTTGATAACACCAAACCTTAGTGGTACGAATATTCCCTAGTTGTCCTGAATGCACAATGTCTAATGCATCTTTAAAATGTTTTTGACTTCTTTGCCATTGTCCTACTTGCACTATGCGGTTGTATCTATTTTTAGCAGCAATCATGGTATTACATTCTCCAATAGAATTGCCTGCTGGTTTTTCTACGTATACATGTTTACCAGCAGCGCAAGCCTCAATCATTTGTAGTGCATGCCAATGATCGGGTGTGCCTACAATGACAATATCAATATCTTTTCTATCTAAAATTTTTCTATAATCGCTATAGGTATCAATTTTTGGAACACCTGGCTGCTTAATTAATAATTCAGCCTTTCTTTTATTTAAAACCGATTCATCAATATCACATAAGGCCACTACTTCTACATTTTTTACAGAAAGGGCACCAAGGGTGTTTGCCCATCCCATTCCATTGACTCCAATAGTGGCTACTCTTAAAGTATCGGTATTAAAAATACGACTGCTAGCAAATAAATTGGAACTCATTAAGGCTCCAGAAGTCATTGCTGCATTTCTTAAAAAAATACGTCGGCTGTTCATATGCAAATCGTTTAAGGTTTAAAAAATAAGGCCTATTAAATATAATAATTTTTTCTCCTACCCTTATATTTAAAAGCTCTTATTTTCTAGCCTAAAATGGACCCACTATAGCACTACCATTTAAGGTGCATCGATAAGTTGATCACCCTGCCATCTAAAGGCGCCCATATTTCAGGGAAACTTGGGTTGGTTAGTGGCGCAATCACTAAGGAGCCATTTTTGTTTTGGCGTTTGTCAAATAAGTTCTCACAATTCAATACAAATATGGCCTTGCCCACGCTATACTTAAGCATCACTGCCATAAATAAATAAGGGTCGGTGCTAGTTCCGTTGTCTAAATATTGTTTACCTGTATAAGAGGATTCTACACCCACCTTAAAGTCTTCATCAAACTCGTAGGCAAAAACAGTAGCAAATTTATGTTTAGCAATTAAAGGCAAATGAGGGTTAGCGGCATTGTAATTTCTTTTCGCATCTGTATATACATAGCCAATATAAATTTCATAGGGCGCCTTTATAGCTTGTATATAACTCTCGGTTCCTTTAGAACTCAGTGAACTAGCTTCATTTTTATACTGGTAAATATTGGCTGTGGGCATATAGCCAGGATATAAAGGATCAAAATATTTAACCGGGCTATATACAATAGGATGATTCACCTCGTTATAAAAAATAGTTTGGTTTAAAGTAAGCTCCCAACTATTCACTCTTGTTTTATAATTAACATCATAATTAAAGCCTACCGATTTTTCAGATTGAATACCTGGTAAGAAGCCTTTTAAATAATGATAATCTCTTTCGTCCATTTCTGAATTAAATAAACTAGGTGTTTTATATCCAGCTCCTCCGCCCATACGCATAGTTACCTTGCTATTTACTTTATACATCAGTGACATTCTTGGCAATAAAAAATTACCATAGGTATTATTATGGTCTAGCCTAAGGCCTGACTGCAAAGTCAATACATCACTCATTCTCCAATCGTCTTGTATAAAGCCACCTAGGGTGGTAAAGGCGTCATTAGGAAGCAAACTACTATCGGGTAATTGTTTCGTAAAGTTTTCTCCATTAAAATTAATACCCATTACTAAATTATGTACCGTATATTTTTTGGTGTAAGCTAATTCAGAATACCAGCTTCCTTGTTTACCCTTCATGCCAAAAACATTGGTAATAATATCTCTATTCATCATACTATAATTAGCCTTGGCAGTAAGTATACCACCATCACTGTATTTCTTTTCCCAAACTCCATCTACTGTATTTCTTAATGTTTTATTCTGATTAAAAAATTGATGACTGAGAGATGGTTTTCCATTTAATACAGCCATGTCCCCACCATTTCTATCTTCATAATTTAAGGTATAGCCTAAAGTGGTAGTAGAATTATCCTTTCCGTAAATAAAAAATCGAGGATGTACAAAAACACTTTTTACTGCGGGTACATCTGAAAAACCATCCTTGTCTACATCTATTTCTTTTTGTTGAGTAGTACCTGCATATAAAGAGTACCCTGTATTTTCATTTCTACCTGAGAAAAAACTATTGAAATTGGTTTCTTTTAAACTTGAGTAGTTTAAGGTGATACTTTTTTCAGGTTTGCCTAATTTAGGTTTTTTAGAAATTAAATTTAACATACCAGCAATGGCACCTCCTCCATATAAAGTAGAGCTAGCCCCTTTTACCAATTCAATTTGTTGTAAGTCTAAAGGGGGTATTTGTAAAATACTAAAACTGCCTGCATAGCCTCCAAATAAGGGCATGCCATCTCTTAATATTTGGGTATACTTTCCTTGTAGTCCTTGAATACGCATATCAGCATTACCAGTGGCAGCGCTGGTTTGTTGTATTTGAATACCTGCAATATCTCCTAATAAACTAGCTATTTTCCTGGCTTAATTCCATTTTCTTCTTTCACTTCTTCTGAACCCAAAACTTCTACCTTGGTGGGAAGGTCCTCAATTCTTGAATTGGTTCTCGAAGAAGAAACTATAATCACTTCTTCCAATTCTTCTTTCGCAGCAATTAGACCAATAACGATAGGAATATTATTTTTCCCTGTAAATTGAAAACTAGTATCCAAAACTTCAAAGCCTGTATGGCTTATAATAATATGAATAGTACCTGCTGCAATATTCGTAATTACAAACTCACCTTTATCATTGCTAATGCCTCCTTTATTAATGCCAGCTAGTTTAATAGACGCACCCATTAAAGGAGTTCCTTCTGCTTTATCAATAATGGTTCCATGTAGGTCTTGGGCATTAGCTATTTGCACCCATAAAACACTTATGAAAATAACTAGGGTATATATTTTTTTAAACATCAATTATTTTTTCTACAATTATTTATTAGCCACCAAAACTTTAAAACTACCTGGGATCATTTTAGGTCTTGTATTTGGTTTTGCATCTGCGGGTAATGGTTCGAAATCGGCGGTAGGTAAATATATTTTATGTGTAGTTTCATCAATACAAATAGTTCTCGCCCCTTTTGCTGTAGTTATATTTTCAAGCAAACTAAAATGATTCGCATCTGCTTCTTTAATAATACTCATTGTGCCTTCTCCATTAGAAGTAAATATTAATTTAGTTTTATTGTCAAAGGTAACACCATCACAGCCATCACCAATACCAATGGTAGTGACCATCTCGCCTGTTTCTGCATTAATCACACCCAATAATTTTTCACCCCCTGCAAATAATCTTTTGGTTGCTTTGTCAATAGCAAGTCCGGTAGGTGATTCAATAGGTGCAATACTCCAATGCGCTTCCACTTCATGTGTACTTGCATTTATTACCACAATTTCATTTTTGTCTTCTACGTTTACAAATATTTTACCTGCTTCATTAGATACTGCAGTTTCTGGTTTACCCCCTACTGCCACTGTAGCAATGACTTGTAAAGTATTGGCGTCTATAAAACTTAGGTCCTTGCTTCTTCCATTACAGGTAATAATCGTTTTTGAAAAAGGGTCATACATAATCGCATCAGGATTTTCACCAGTAGCAATAGTGGCTTTTATTTCATTATTACTTATATTAAAAGCAAAAACGTTGTTTAATCTTCCATTACTTGTAAATCCTAATTGATGAATTGGATCAAAAGCAATACCATGCACCCCTGTTGTATTGGGAATAAAACCAATGGAGTCACCTGTATTTTTATCTAAAATATTTACTTGAGTCCCATGAGAAACATATAATTTATTTCCGTAGACCGTTAAATAATCCCAACCTCCTGGGCTTTTAATGGAAAAGTTTTGATGTACAGCAAAATTGTTGTTTTGAGCTACTAGGCCACTATTAAAAATACTTATACTTAATAGAACAAGAATGGAACGAAAATTATTTTTCATGGGTTAAAATTTAATAGGTAAAAATAGTAATTGTTACAAGATTTTAATATTAATTTATATAAAAGGCAGCAGCAGTATTGCTTGACGCAGCCTTTAAAATAGTAAGACAGCTAGCACTAAAAAAGGTTTAAGCTAGATAAGCTTAAATAGGCCCCAAATACCTATTAGGTAAACTATTAAGACAATAAAGGAGTCAATCCCCATTCTGTAAATTTGTTTTTTAGAATGTATGACCATACCTGCCATATAAATGCCCGTTAAAATAATGCCTAAGCTAGTTAGATAAATATCGGAAGGCTTTAAATTAGGTAATATAGCATCGCCTCCAATAATGGATGCCATTATAAATAAAACCGGTAAAAATGCATTGCCTCCAAAAATATCACTCACTGCCATATTGTAATCACGAATTTTTGCAGAAGCAATACCCGTTGAAATTTCTGGAAGCGCTGTACAAAGTGCTAGAATAGTGCCACCAAATATAACACCACTAATATTCCAACGATTTGCTAAAGTCTCTCCAGTAATTTCTAATGCCCAGCCTGCAAATAAAGTAATGATAGCGCCAATAGTTAACACTATATAAGCGCTCGATAAACTTCCTTTGAAAGTAGATTTTGGCATTCTCATGTGATGAATCATTTCCTCAGGTTTTACCTTTTGTTTTTTATCAATCATTTTAGAAATTAAAAATATGGTGCCTATCCAAATAAGTACTATCATCCATTCAAAGGGAGTGGTTCTAAAAAAAATAAGAGAGCTTGGAAATTGTGCGCCAATAATAACCACACTTAAAATAAAAATTAAAGCCACGCCCTCTAGAATTAAAACTTTAGAATGTCCTTTTTGGGTTAAGGGTGCCGATCTGCCAACGCCAAAAACATCAATTAAAACAAGCACCACTGTTTGAATGGCAATGCCCCCAAGTATATTACTAATGGCAATATCGTAATCTCTATGAGAGGCGGCCACAGTGGTAATAGCAATTTCAGGAAGGTTGGTAATAATGGCTAAAAAAACCATTCCCCCAAAAGCTTCACCTAATCCAAAATGAGTGGTGATGGCGTCTACAGCCTTGGTCAGTTTAATGCCACTTACCCAAATAGCAATAGTGGATGCTAGAAATAAAATAACTAAATAAGTACTGGACCAGCTTGAAAAGGCCATGAGATGATTTTTAAATGCTGCTTAAAGTTAACTCTATTTAAGCAGTCGTATTTAAAAACTATAGGATAAGGTCTGGTAATAGTTATAGTGAAAATGATCAATAGGCACAATAGGAGCCGTATCGTATAAAAAATCTAGATTAAAAGAAGTGCTTAATTTTTTACTAATAGGTAATTGAACTTGATTGAATACAGAAGTTCTATTACTCATTTTGTCATGATAAGAACCTGTCTGATTAAATATTCTGAAAATAAATTCAAAATGATTGCTCGGGTTAACTACAGAATATTTAGCCGTTAGATTTAATTTGGGATGTGTGACAATAATATTTTTAGTATGAATGAGTGATTCGTCATTCACTGCAGACCAATTCCAGCTTTCATTTTCTAAAAAAATTCCTCCGCCCCAGAAAAAATCTTCCCATTCTGTATTTTTAAAATAGTGAATGAGATTCATTCCTGCTAAATTTCTATATTCCATACCTAGCAAAGCATCCCATTGATATTGCAAAAATGTTTCTAAGTGCAATTTCTCGTTAAGTACTTTATTATTTTTTAATTGAAAAGTGCCTAAATTTTGAATGGATTGACCGCCATTGGTCACTTTATCTACTTTCGAATAAAAAGTAGTAGCATTATTTTTTTTTAAAAAAGTAAAATCACCTGTATAAAAAAAGTCAAGTAAAAACTTTTTTTGTTGATCGGTGGCTATTGAAATAGAAACTTTACTTTGTACATTATCAGCACTATCTAAACTTTTAGTTTTGTCCGTATTTAATATTTGTGCAGTGATGCCTTTTGAAAAGCTTAATGCTACAAAGAGAAAGAGTAATTTTTTTAAATAAATGGGAGGTAGCATAAGCAGTGATTTATTTTTTGGAAATTTTGTATTTATATCTCCATATAAAAGCGGTTATTAATAGAAGGGCAGAAGCTTCCACTAATAATTTTTCAGGATCAATAAAATCAATAGGTCTGTCCTTTAATAAAGGGTCCATGACAAGGCCATGCACAATAAATACAAGTCCGGTAACATAAGAAATAACATGAATATTTCTCCATGTATTGGTGCCTAATTTCTTTTTGATAATTTTTTGTGTAGTAATAATTACTACTAATAAGGCTAGAAATGAAATACTACCCAATAAAACAAAGATGGGCTGATGCGGTGCTGTTAGCGGATAGAGTAAATGTTTGAAACTAAATTTTGAACTAGGATCTAAAGGAATAATGATAAAATGCAAAAACACAATTACTAAAGCAAAATAAGCGGTGTAATTATGTATATCAATTATTTTGAACGCTTTTACTTTTGCAGGTAGCTTCTTCCAATAAGCCGATTGCTTATAAGCGGTACTTAACATAATGCCCATGAGTATATTTAAGGTTAATAAGACAAGGGCTGTTAATCCCAAGACACCTGATATTTCAATGGTTTCCATGATACTCAATTTGCTATAAAGTTAAAGTTAGTGCAATTCTAAAGAAAAGTAAAATAAGCAGCTTTCTCTTTGATAGGCTCGCTTTTTTTTATTAAATTTAATCCTTACAATTCCTATTAAACAGTATCCTAAAATTTATCCTATGAGAAACAGTATTTTGCGCATTTCATTTCTTTTATGCTTGCCTTTGTTCATTTTGGCACAAAAGAAAACAGAAGTCATAAAAATTGAAACGCCAGTCAATGAAACTAGTTATTACAAACCTTTATTATGGAGAAATGTGGGTCCAATGCGCGGTGGTCGTTCAGTTACTTCAACAGGAGTTGTGGGAAATCCGTTAGTATATTATATGGGTACCACTGGTGGTGGTGTTTGGAAAACAGAAGATGCAGGTATTAGTTGGCATAATATTTCAGATGGGTTTTTTAAAACAGGATCGGTGGGTGCAGTAGCCGTTGCTGAATCAGATATTAATGTAGTGTATGTGGGCATGGGAGAACATGCACCAAGAGGGGTGATGAGTTCTTATGGAGATGGTATTTATAAGTCAACCGATGCAGGTAAGACTTGGAAAAATATGGGTCTTGAATTAACGCGTCAAGTTTCTTCTATTCGTATTCATCCAAAAAATGCTGACTTAGTATACATTGGTGCACAAGGGGCCATTCATGGAGCAAGTACTGATAGAGGTGTTTATAAATCGGCAGATGGTGGAAAAACTTGGAACAAAACTTTATATGTAGATGATAATACGGGTTGTGTGGATTTAAGTATGGATATGAATAATCCTAGAATTTTATATGCAGCTATGTGGGATTATCGTAGAACGCCTTGGGAAATGAGAAGCGGTGGAAAAGGAAGTGGTTTATATAAGAGTGTGGATGGAGGAGATACTTGGGAAAAAATTCAAACAGGTCTTCCGAAGGAATTAGGAAAAATGAGCGTCTCTGTTTCTAAAGCAAATTCTAATAAAATTTATTTAGTGGTAGAGAGTGATTCTCAAAAAGAGCAAGGAGGTTTATTTGTATCAGAGAATGCAGGAAAAAATTGGAATAGAATAAGCAAGGACCACCGCTTAGTGCAACGCGCTTGGTATTATGTAGAAGCCTTTGCAGATCCTGTGGATGAAAACACAGTTTACGTTTTGAACTCACCAGCAATAAAATCAACGGATGGTGGAAAAACTTGGCAATCCTTTAGAGCACCCCATGGTGACTATCATCAGTTATGGATCAACCCTAACAATAATAAAAATTTAATTATCTCTAATGATGGCGGTGCGGCAATATCTTTTAACGGTGGTGCTTCTTGGTCTTCACAAAACAATCAGCCTACTGCTCAATTTTACAGAGTGAATGCAGATAATGTATTTCCTTATAATCTTTACGGAGGACAACAAGATAATACTTCAGTAAAAATAGCAAGTCAAACTACTTCTTGGGGTATTACAGAACGCGATTGGTCTTACAGTGCAGGGGGTGAGTCGGCCTTCTTAGCATTTGATCCTAATAATCCAAGATATGTAATGGGTGGAAGTTATCAAGGAACCATAAGCTTATTAGATACTAAAACCAATGAGCAAGTAGGTGTGATGGAATATCCAGTGCAGTATCAATCCTTACAACCAAAGGATATGAATTATCGATTCAACTGGAATGCACCCATTATTCATTCTATTCATGAGCCTGGTGTTTTTTATCATGCAGGCAATGTTTTATTTAAAACTACTGACTTAGGAAAATCATGGACAGCTATCTCTCCCGATTTAACTACACATGACACCAGTAAAATGGGTATGAGCGGAACGCCTTATACCAATGAAGGTGCGGGTGGAGAAAATTATTGTACCATTACTTATGTTATAGAATCACCGCTTGAAAAAGGAGTATTTTATACAGGAAGTGATGATGGACTCGTACATATTACCAAGGATGGGGGTGCTACATGGAATAATATTACACCAGAGGGAGTGAAAGGAACACTGGTGAATGCCATTGAAGTTTCTCCCTTTGATAAAGCCACTGCCTACATTGCCGTGAATAAATATAAGTTTAACGATTTCACACCCTTCATATATAAGACCACTGATTACGGTAAAACTTGGATTAAAATCACTGAGGGCATTCCTTATGGAGCCTATGCACGCGTGGTAAGAGAAGACAATGAAGTAAAAGATTTATTATATGCAGGTACTGAAACAGGTTTTTATATTTCTTATAATGGAGGCAAGGCTTGGAAACAATTACAATTAAATTTCCCTGTTACACCCATCACCGATTTAAAATTGCACCAAAATCATTTACTAGCTTCTACCCAAGGACGCGCCTTCTGGGTATTAGATGATTTAACAGCAATTCGTAAAAATGCAGCAAGCATTAAAACTGCAACAGCCTTACTTCCTATAAACAATATTATACGTGTTAATGGTGGAAGCTCATTAGATAGACAATTTGCAGAAGACGAAGACCCACTACAAATAAATACTACTTCAGTCAATCCAGCTACAGGCGCCGTTATTTATTATCATATTCAAAACAAGGATTCTGTAAAATCGGCCACCATTGAAATACTTGATGCCAATCAAAAAATTCTGAGAACTTATTATATGGAGAAGCCAAAAGGCAATACCAGTAATAATCAATTAGAAGCCGATCCTAAAATTGAAATTCGTTCTGGACTGAACCGTTTTGTTTGGGATCTAAGACAAAATAATTTACCGAGTATTGAAAATGTTATCATTGAAGGAAGTATGGGAGGCCGAACGGTAGTACCTGGTAAATATGAAGCCAGGTTAACTATTAATGGAAAAGCAGCATCAACTGCTTTTGAAGTCTTGGCCGATCCAAGGCTTAGCAATACAGCTAGTGAATACGCTATGCAAGATGCTTTATCTAAACTTACATCCGATGATATTGAAGCCATTCATGTATCGGTGGTGCAGATGCGTAAAATACAAGAACAATTAAATCAATTTGTAAATCGCGCTGATGGCATTACTACACTAGATTCACTAGCTGCTAAAGCAAAAGCCATTGTTAAAAATATTAAAGATTGGGAGGAGCAACTTATCCAATCTAAAGCACAAACCAATGACGACGTGATTAATTTTGTCAATAAATTAAGTGCTAACATTGTTTTTGTAAAAGGAGAAATAGAGTCAGGTAATACTCCTTATGTCACTAAAGGCCAGCAAAAACGCTATGAAGAATTACATGCTGAATGGAAAAAATATGAAGCGCAAAAACAAGCTTTATTAGCAGGTGAAATTGCCGCTTTTAATGAAGCATGTAGAAAAGCGAATTGGAATTTTGTAGGTTTTGAAAATTAAAATAATACTATGAAAAAAGTTATACAAATAGCAGGACTTAGTTTTTTATTAAACACGGTGCTTGTATTTTCTGCTGCCGCGCAAAATACAGGTCTTCGAAATATTGGACCTAATGATATTTATAGAATGTCCACCATTTCCAATCCAAAAATTTCTCCGGAAGGTAATTGGGTTTTATACAGTGTTTCCAAAATAGATTCTGCCAAGGATAAATTTTCAAGCAAGCTATACAT
Organism: Sediminibacterium sp.; assembly: GCA_007280515.1. Taxonomy (GTDB): domain Bacteria; phylum Bacteroidota; class Bacteroidia; order Chitinophagales; family Chitinophagaceae; genus Sediminibacterium. Next base: position 92,745 of record QYPL01000002.1, on the reverse strand, counting down.
GGTAACTGCTGATGGCAAAGAAACCCTTACACTTACAGAACAAACCAAGGGAGTCTCTAATTACAATTGGAGCCCTGATGGTAAGTATATTTCTTTTTTAGCAGCTGGTAAAGAAGAGGAAGAAGGCAGTCAATTGTATTTAATGGACAGACGTGGTGGAGAACCTATTCAAGTAACACATATTAAAGGAGAATTAAACGCCTATCAATGGTTCAACGACGGTAAGCATTTAATCTTTACCATCAAAGATTTTAATTATGCAGATACAGCCAAATCAAAAAATAGAAAACCTTACGAGATAGACAGGTACCGCTTTAAAGCAGACTATGAAGGTTATTTAGATAACAGAAAAACACATTTATATAGTTTTGAACTAGCGACTAAAAAATTAGACACGCTTACAAAGGGTAATTATAATGAGTCTGATGTAAGTATAAGTAAGGATGGTAAAATGATTGCCTATGCAAGTAATGTAAGTGCCAGTCCCGACCAAAATGACAATACCAGTATTTTTTTATTAGCATTAGGGGCTGCTCAAAACCCTATCAAGCTTACTACTTATAAAGGATCAAACCGTTCCCCTAAATTTAGCCCCGATAATTTATCCCTTGCTTATTTACAAGCCAGTTCAGAAGATGCTTATAATATGTATGACTTACAACAATTAGCATCAATAGATATTAAAACCAAAGCTATTAAGCTTCTTACTAAAAATTTAGACCGTTCCATAGAGAATATTATTTGGGCAAATGATAGTAAATCTGTTTATGCCTTGGTAGAAGATGATAGAACGCAGAACCTCATGCAAATAAATGCTAGCAATGGCGAAGTCAAAGCCTTGACAAGCGAGATGGCCGTATATAATGCCTTAGATATAAATGAAAATGGAACCATGGTAGCATTATTTAGCAATACAGTTACCCCTAATGAAATTTATATTGCGAATAATAATAGTAGTTTTCAAAGAATTACACATTTACAAGATGCATTTTTAGCACCTCTTAAAAAAGTGGTAGTAAGAGGCATTTCAGCCATCGCTTCTGATAAAAATAAAGTAAATGGCATTTTATATTTACCCGATTCTAATGCAAAAAAACTTCCTCTTATATTATTTATTCACGGAGGTCCGGTAGCACAGGATGAATATTCATTTGATATGACACGTCAAATTTATGCAGCAGCAGGTTATGCAGTAGCTGCTGTAAATTATAGAGGCAGTAGCGGACGAGGAGCAAACTATACCAAGGCCATTTATGCCGATTGGGGTAACAAAGAAGTGAAAGATATTATTGGTATCACCAATGAATTAATTAAAGAAGGTATTGCCGATTCTACCAAATTAGCCATTGCTGGCTGGAGCTATGGAGGTATTTTAACTAATTACACTATTGCTACCGACACTAGGTTTAAGGCAGCAGTGAGTGGTGCGGGTAGTTCTTTAATGCTTTCTTTTTATGGAACCGATCAGTACATTACACAGTACGAACCTGAATTAGGTAAGCCTTGGAATAATTTAAAAAAATGGTTAGATGTTTCTTATCCCTTCTTTAAAGTAAAAGAAATAAAAACACCTACTTTGTTTATGGCAAGTCAGGCCGACTTCAATGTACCCGTTGTAGGAGCAGAACAAATGTATCAAGCATTTAAGTCAGAAGGTATTCCAACGCAGTTAATTATTTATCCAAATCAAAATCATGGCATACGCGTTCCTTCATATTTAGTGCACAGGTATAATAGTCATTTGAATTGGTTTAAGACTTATCTTAAATAAGAAATTAGTGTAAATTATAAGTATGAAAATAGTTCGTTGGGGTATGATTGGTTGCGGCTCTGTGACAGAAGTGAAAAGCGGACCTGCTTTTAACAAAGCACCTCATTCGAAATTAATAGCCGTGATGCGCAGAGATGCTGAAAAAGTAAAACAGTATGCCCAGAGACATCAAGTACCTTATTATTTTACCGATGCGAGTGAACTCATTCATCATCCTGAAGTAGATGCAATATATATAGCCACACCGCCTAAATATCACGAAGCCTATGCCATAGCGGCTATGCAAGCAGGCAAACCTGTTTATGTTGAAAAGCCCATGGGGCTTGATCTGTCAGCCTGTGAACGAATGGGCGCCTATTCAAAACAAACGGGTGTACCCCTAGTAATTGCCCACTATAGAAGAGCGCTTCCTTTATTTTTAGAAGTAAAAAAATTAATAGATACTAAAGCCATTGGAACTATTACTGCTGTTAGTATTGAGATGTTAAAATATGATAGCGGCCTTTTAGATCCTATTGAAAATTGGAGAATAGATCCTAGTGTATCAGGAGGTGGTTATTTTTATGATTTAGCGCCTCATCAATTAGACCTTGTATTTTATTTTTTTGGCAAAGCAAAATCGTATAAAGGACAATCATTTAATAAATCCCATTTATATAAAGCAGAAGATACAGTAACTGGTGAAATAGAATTAGAAAATGGCATTCAATTTAAAGGAGACTGGTGCTTCTGTGTAGAGAAAGGGGAAGAGTTAGATATTTTTGAAATTATAGGTAGTAAGGGAAAAATTTCATTTCCTGTTTTTGGGCACACTATTACATTAACAATAGGCGATAAGGTAGAACAAATACATTTCGAAGCTCCTAAACATAATCAACAAAATTTTATTGAAAAAATAGTGGGCTATTTAAATGGTGTAGGCGAAAACCCATGTACTGCTGAAGATGCATTGCAGTCTATGCGCGTGATGGAAGCCTTTGTGTATGGGTCTAATGAATCGAAATAATGTATTATAATAAGGTAACTTTTTAAAAAGCTAATAACAATACTAAAATGATACTAATTAATATTTAACAAAATGACAAGATACTGTTTAGCGCTAGATTTAAAAGATAACCCAGCCTTAATTGCTGCTTATGAGCAGTACCATGCTTCTGTTTGGCCAGAAATTATTGCTTCTATTAAAGAGGCTGGCGTAAAAGCCTTAGAAATTTATAGAGTGGCCAATAGATTATTTATGATTATTGAAGCCGACGATGATTTTAGTTTTGAAAAAAAGGCGGCCATGGATGCTAAAAATGAAATTGTGATGCAATGGGAAAAATTAATGTGGGAATACCAGAAAGTTTTACCCACAGCCAAGCCCGGAGAAAAATGGGTACTGATGCATAAAATATTTACTTTATCAAATTAGAAAAGCAAAACTGTTCTATGAGAATAATTAAGGACATTGCTAAAACAAAATAGCCAAATCCTTTTTTAAGTTTAGCCCCTTCCATTTTTTTATTTAAGTAATTGCCCGTTATAATTCCTGTTGTCGCTAATAAAATTATTTTAGCTAAAAAGCTCCAATCCACAGAAGTATGCATTAAGTCTCCTGTAAAACCCACCAACGATTTTATACTTATAATAACCAAGGAAGTAGCAATGGCCCTTTTCATGGGAAGTTTTGCTAATAGTACGAGTGCAGGTATAATAAGAAAGCCGCCGCCGGCACCTACAATACCTGTCAATGAGCCTTCGCAAAAACCTACGAGCATTAAACTAAAACCATAGACAGGCAAAACCCCTTCTTCTTCTTTTTTATTTTTCCCAAGTATCATAGACAATGCTGCAATCAACATAAGTGTTGCAAAGAATAACATTATAAAATGGCTTTTGGTAAGTAGCATAGCAGGTCCATTATAAATTTGTTCAGGTATAGCGGGTAACAACAATTTTCTAGAACTGAAAACACCCATAATGGAGGGTATACCAAAAATAAAAATGGTTTTAAAGTCAACCAATTTTTGTTTTAATCTAGAAATGACGCCTGCAATACTACTAAGCCCTACAATGGCTAAGGAATAAGTGGTGGCAAGAATGGGCGATACATGGAAAAGGTAAACCAATAAGGGTACCGTTAAAATAGAGCCGCCACTGCCAATAAGGCCTAATGAAACCCCAATAAGTATAGATAAAGCATAGCCTATCAGCTCCATGTATTTAATTTTAGTAAAACTCCTTAAAAGGATTTACAATTTAGTTAGCTTTTGTCACTTAGCCCGAATTAATATTTTCTTCACTAAAAGTGATTCATATCACTGTAATATCTAATTTTATGTGGCAACTTTGACTTCGAATAAAAAAGTATATTTATGAAACTAGAACAAATATATACGGGCTGTTTAGCACAAGGGGCCTATTATATAATGAGTGAGGGAGAAGTGGCCATTATTGATCCACTCAGAGAGGTGGAACCTTATATTCAAAAAGCAGCTTTAGACAAAGCAAAAATAAAATATGTTTTAGAAACACATTTTCATGCCGATTTTGTTTCAGGTCATTTAGACCTTGCTAAAAAAACCGCTGCCACCATAGTCTATGGACCCAATGCAGCACCCTCTTTTGATTTTCATAGTGCTAAGGATGGAGAAGAAATTAAATTGGGTAAGCTTACTATTAAGGTTTTGCATACACCAGGTCATACCATGGAAAGCACTTGTTATTTATTAATCAATGAAGTGGGTAAGCAAGTAGCTTTATTTAGTGGAGATACATTATTTATTGGAGATGTGGGCCGTCCCGATTTAGCACAAAAAATAAAATCAGATTTAACCCAAGAAATTTTGGCTGGTTACTTATACGATTCTTTAAGAAATAAAATAATGACTTTACCTGATGATGTAATTATTTATCCTGCTCATGGAGCAGGCAGTGCTTGTGGTAAAAAGATGAGTAAAGAAACACAGGATACCTTGGGCAATCAAAAGCAAACTAATTATGCATTAGCTTTAGACATGTCTAAAGAAGAATTTGTAACAGCCGTATTAGATGGCTTAGTGGCGCCTCCTGCTTATTTCCCATTGAATGTAATGATGAATATTGAAGGCTATGATAGTATTGATAAAGTTTTAGAGAGAGGACAACATGCAATGAGTCCTGCTGCCTTTGAGACAGCTGCGAATGAAACGGGTGCCCTTATATTAGATACTAGAGACCCTCAAGTTTTTGCAAAAGGCTTTATTCCTAATTCAATTAATATTGGCATTGATGGAAGTTTTGCTCCTTGGGTAGGTGCCATGATTCCCGATATTAAACAAGAAATTTTATTAGTGGCAGATAAAGGAAGAGAAGCAGAAGTAATTACTAGACTAGCGCGTGTGGGCTATGATTATACGATTGGGTTTTTAGAAAATGGATTTGAAGCCTGGGAAAAATCGGGCAAAGAAATTGACCATATCATTTCTATAGATGCAGTAGCTCTAGCTTCCTTAAAAGCAAAAGACAGCAGTATAAAATTTTTAGATGTGCGTAAAGCATCGGAGTTTAGTAGCGAACATATTGAAGGTGTGCAAAACGCGCCCTTAGATTTTATCAATGATAGTATGGTAGCTATTGATAAAAATCAAACTTATTATGTGCATTGTCAAGGTGGGTATAGGTCCATGATTTTTATCTCTATTTTAAAAGCCCGCGGCTTTGATCATTTAATTGATATTAAAGGAGGCTATAAAGAACTAAAAGAATCGGGTCAATTTAAAACCACCGACTACTCTATCCCTAAAACCCTTCTTTTATAAGTTTTTCATTCATACTGAAACTTTCCTCTTTACTAATAATTAAGGCTGCACTGCGTTTTGCAAGGGTTTTTGCTTAATTTAAAGGGTCATTGAGTCCATTAAATTAATAGCTATGCAATATCATTTTCAAAAGCCCTCCTTCTTTTTTTCATTTGTTTTTACTACTTGCTTAATTTTTTCTAATAGCATTAGCCTACAAGCGCAAGAAAAAAATACATTACAATTAAAAGGTTTAAAAGAAAAAGTAGAAGTACTAAGAGATCAGTGGGGAGTGAATCATATTTACGCAAACAATGAACATGATTTATTTTTTACTCAAGGGTATTGTGCAGCAAAAGATAGATTATTTCAATTTGAAATTTGGCGCAGACAAGCCACAGGCACAGTAGCAGAAATTTTAGGAGCAAGAGAATTGAAAAGAGATATAGGCACTCGCTTATTTAAATTTAGAGGAAACTTAGAAAAAGAATTAGGGCATTATCATGAGCATGGTCAAGCCATTATTCAAGCCTATGTAGATGGTGTGAATAGTTATATCACAGAGGTGAACGCTAAGCCAGCCCTACTTCCTATTGAATTTAAAATTTTAAAAATTCGTCCCGCAAAATGGACAGCTGAAATTGTTATATCAAGACATCAGGGCTTACTTGGCAATATTACACAGGAATTAAATATAGGAAGAGCAGTAGCTGCAGTGGGTGAGAAAAAAGTAAAAGAATTAATTTGGTTTCATCCTAAAGACCCCAACTTAAAATTAGACACGGCTATTAGAGGCGATTTATTGAAAGCAGATATTTTAGCATTATATAATGCTTACAGAACAGAAGTAGAATTTACTAAATCAGATATTAGTGAACATGATGAAGACGATGTATCGGCATTAGATATTTTAAATAAAAGAAAACAGCTCACCGATTATTTGCCTGAACAAGAAATGGAAGGTAGTAATAACTGGATTATTAGTGGGCGTAAAACGGCTAGTGGTTTTCCCATGCTTGCCAACGACCCACACCGAAAAATTGCAGTGCCTTCACTTCGTTATATAGTGCATTTGGTGGCACCCGGTTGGAATGTGGTAGGCGGTGGAGAGCCAGAGATACCAGGGGTTTCCATAGGGCATAATGAATTTGGCGCTTGGGGTTTAACCATTTATGAAACCGATGGAGAAGACCTATATGTGTACAATATTAATCCCTTACATAAAGATGAATATTGGTATAAAGGGCAGTGGGTCAAAATGAAAACTGTTACAGAAAATATAAAAATAAAAAATGCCCCTACACAAACGGTACAATTAAATTATACAGTACATGGCCCGGTTACTTTTATTGATTCTATAAACAATAAAGCCTACGCAGTTAAATGTGCATGGATGGAAGCAGGCGGTGCACCTTATTTAGCCTCTTTAAGAATTGATCAAGCAAATAGTTGGGAAAGTTTTAGAGAAGCTTGTGCCTATAGTCATATACCTGGAGAGAATATGATATGGGCCGATAAAAAAGGAAATATTGGTTGGCAGGCAGTGGGCATTATTCCTATTCGAAAAAATTTCAGTGGCTATGTTCCTATACCTGGTGATGGCAGGTATGAATGGTCGGGTTATTTACCTATAAAAGAGCGACCCCATTTACTGAATCCTAGTAAAGATTTTTTTGCTACAGCGAATCAGCATGTGACTCCAGATACTTATGAACATTGGGATGCAGTAGGCTATACCTGGGCCGATCCCTATAGAGGAGATAGAATAAATAAAGTATTAACGGAAAAAAATAATATTAGTATGGAGGATATGGGAAAATTACAAACCGATTATTTTTCTATACCTGCAAGTACCATTTTACCCCTACTTGAAAAAATAAATTTTGAAGATTCTTTTTCGAATGCAGCGAAACAATATTTAATGAACTGGAATTTTGTTTTAGATAAAAATAGTATTGCCGCAGGAATTTATGTGGGCTGGGAAAAACAATTATCTATTGCTGCACAAAAATATTTTGTACCTGATGAAATTAAACCCTGGATTAATTTGCAATTAAAAAAAGTAATTGAGCGTTTAGAAAATCCTTTAAATTATTTTGGAGCAGATGCAGCCATCGCCATAAATAATAGAGATGCCTTTCTGAAAAAAGCATTTGAAGTAGCCATTCAAAATTTAAAAAATAAATTAGGAACTGAAATGAGTGCTTGGAACTATGGTCAAGAAAAATACAAGCATATTTATTTTGAACACCCCTTAGCCAATTTGGTAAGTCCTGCTTTAAAAGCCAAATTAAACATAGGTCCGCTTCCAAGAGGGGGTTATGGCCAAACACCGGGATCGACCGGTGGTGCCGATAACCAAGTAAGTGGGGCTAGTTTTCGAATATTAATGGATACCCGAGACTGGGATAAAACATTGATAATCAATACACCTGGACAGTCAGGGGATAGCAATAGCCCCTTCTACCGCAATCTTTTCTCTACTTGGGCTAATGATGCTTATTTCCCATCCTATTACTCAAGGGCATTCATTGAGAAAACGACAGTAGAAAAATGGGCAGCTAGGCCTTAAAAAACAGCTCTAAAATAGTTGAGAAAATCATTCTGCGTATTTTTTCGTAACATATTTATATTCAATACACTACACTTGTTTTGTTTATTAAATAGGTTCAAATACTGCGAAAATCCTTAATTTTTTTAGAATAAACTTTAACAAATTGTTAATATATTCCAATATGCATTAATTTCACATTCTAAATTTGAAATATGAAAAAACTTATGTTGATGTTGACTCTAGGTTTATTGACGATCACAAGTGCCTTTGCACAAACACGTCAGTTAACTGGTAGAGTAACAGACCTAAAGGGCGTCGCTGTTGCGAATGCATCAGTAGTTGTAAAAGGCACAAAAATTGGTGCTAATACAGGAGACGACGGTTCTTTTAAAATAACAGTTCCAACTACAGCTAAAACACTTGTAGTAAAATCAATTAACTACAGTGATGCTGAAGTTTCTATTGGAACAAAAACAAACTTTACCATTCAGTTAGAGTCTTCTTCTCAACAATTAGAGGAAGTAGTAGTAGTAGGTTATGGTACACAAAAAAGATCAAATGTGACCGCCTCTATCTCTAAAGTGGATATGACAAAAATTGAAAACAAACCATTCGCCTCTTTAGATCAAATGTTGCAAGGAGCTGCTCCTGGATTACAGGCAACTTCTTCAACTGGTCAACCAGGTGCGGTGACACCTATTCGTATTAGAGGGGTTGGTTCTTTTTCATACGGTGGTGCACGTCCTTTATATATAGTGGATGGTGCTCAAATTAACGACGGTGACGTTTCGAACGGTAACGGTGGTGGTTTCAGTGTTAACCCAAGTACAAACGTACTTGCTACTATTAACTCTGATGATATTGAAAGCGTAAACATCTTAAAAGATGCCGCTGCAACTTCTATCTACGGTTCAAGAGGTGCGAATGGTGTTATCGTAATTACTACAAAAAGTGGTAGAGCAGGTAAAACACAGTTCAGATTTGATACTGAAGTTGGTCAGAACACACCTATTTTACCTCCAGCTCAAGGATATCCTGTCGATGTTAATGATTACTTCCAACTATACAAAGAAGGTTTAGCAAATTCAGGTGTATCAGCTGCTACAGCTGCTGCTACTTTAGCAAGTTATGGCTATGGTAATGGCGTGGCTATTGATTGGTTCCATTTAATTACTAAACCAGGTGCGCAAAAACAATATAATATTTCTGCAAGTGGTGGTGATGCAAAAACTAAGTTCTTTGCATCTGCTGGTTACTTCTTCCAAGATGGTACTTCTTTAAAAGCCGATTTCCAAAGAGTGACTGGAAACCTTAAAGTAACACATAATGTAAATGATAAATTATCATTTACTACTAAAGTGTCTGCAGGTAGTACTTTACAAAATTCAATATTAGCTTCTGATGGTCCGGGTGGATCTGGTTTATATTTTGGTAACCCTGCTTACGTATCATATGTATTAAGACCTACACAAAACCCTTATAACCCAGATGGTACTTTGAATATTAGCTCTGATAACTTAGGTTTCCCAGGTCACTATAATCCTCTATATATTGCTCAAAACGATAAAAGATGGTTAAAAGGATTGAACGCTATTGCCAATCAAAATGTAGAATATAAAATCTTACCAGGTTTGAAATTTTCTACGACAATCAATATGCAATATACTTTGAACGAAGAGTATCAATTTAATAACCCCTTCCATGGTGACAACTCAGGCGCCTCTGGAGAAGGTGTTTCAATTGTTACAAGAGCTTTCTTAACAGATTTGATTAATCAATTAGACTATCATTATGATTTTAATAAAGCAAAGCGTTTTTATGCCGACTTTAAATTAGGACAAGAGGCCATCAAGAGTGCCACTTACAGACAAATTGGTGATGTAACTGGTTTCCCTCCAAGAACAGATTTATACTATTCAACGAACGCGGCTACTTCTACTAACGGTAAGTCAGTTGGTTCTGATTATACCTTCCAAGGTTATTTCACGAATGCTACTGTAAGTTTATTAGATAAGTATACTTTATATGGAAGTTTCCGTCGTGATGGATCTTCAAGATTTGGTGTAAACAATCCTTGGGGTAATTTCTGGTCAGTGGGTACTTCTTGGAATGTATTAGCTGAACCATTTATGCAAAATAATAAAACTATTTCTGCATTTAAAATTCATGCAAGTTATGGTACCAATGGTAATGCCGAAATTGGTAACTACACATGGAGACCTTCTTACGCTTTTGGATATAACTACAATGGAGTAGCAGGTGGTACTTTCAATAATATTGGTAATGAGAGTTTAACTTGGGAGAAAAACAACCAAGCCGATATTGGAACCAATATCAGCTTCTTTGATAATAGAATTAATTTAAACGTGGACGTTTATAAACGTAATACAGAAGGCGCTTTATTAAACCAAAACTTATCTCGTACCACTGGTTTCACTGGTTATATTAATAACGTAGGTAGCATGCAAAACTCTGGTTTAGAGATTAGCGTAAACTTAGTACCTATTAAAGTAAAAGATTTCTCTTGGGAAATCAATGCTAGCTATACTGCTAACAAAAACAAAGTTACCCGCCTTCCTTCAGGTGATCAGTTAAACGGTGCTTATTTATTAAGAGTGGGTCAACCTTTCTATAGTTTCTATACAAGAGGGTATGCTGGGGTGAATATTAATACTGGAGATCCAATGTGGTATATAGATAGTACGCAAATTGGTTCTACAAGTGTTAAAACAAAAGCAAATTTATTTTTAGTGGGTAAACAAGCCGATCCTAAATACTATGGTAGCTTAGGTAACACTTTCAATTACAAGGCTTTTACTTTCGCATTTGACTTCTACTATAACTTTGGTAACTACTTCAATGAGTCTGCTCAACAATATGCAATGGATGGTCAATATCCAACAAGAGGTAAATATGCTATTAACCTAACGCGTTGGCAAAAACCAGGGGACATTACAACCGTTCCTAAATGGTTAAACGCTGATGGAAGAACAGGTTCAACAGGGTCGGATCGCACCTTGTATAAAGGCGATTATGTTCGTTTAAGAAATATACAGTTGTCTTATAAGTACAATAATAAAGCGGTGCTTGATAAATTCCATATTAATGGTATTAACATTTATGCACGTGGAACGAATATATTTACTAAAACATATGCAGATATCATCTTAAGTGATCCAGAACAAGGTATTACAGGTAATAACGGTCAACAAGTTTTACCTTCTAAGTCTGTCACTTTTGGATTAAGTGTAAACTTTTAATTAACAACAACTATTTAATATTTTTTATATGAAAAATAATTTCAACAAAATCACTAAAATGTTCTTAGCAATTGGGACCATAGCCATGCTATTTGGTTGCTCAAAAACATTTTTAGATCAAAAGCCTTTCAACTCTGTAGTATTATCAGAGGCTATTAAAACGGAAGATGACATGAGTACAGCATTGACTGGCTTATACGCTTCTTTAAGAGCTACCGATTTTTATGGTAGAACTTTTGCCATCAAAGGCGATTTAATGGCAGACAAATGTTTCTTATCTTCTGCAAATTCAGGAAGATATCTTTCATTCAATTTATATAATTTCACCAAAACAGATGGTTATGCCTCCGCTATTTGGTTTAATGGGTATAATGCAATCAAGAATGCTAACTTTATTATTAATGCGGGTTTAGACCCAGCTGCTAATCCCAACATAAGTCAATTAATGTCTGAAGCTTATGCTATCAGAGGTTTGGTTTATTTTGATTTAGTCAGAAACTTTGGCTTACCTTACACAACTGCTCCATCAAGTGCAGGTATTCCCATTGTAACTAAATTTGATGTGAATTCAAAACCTGCAAGAAATACAGTAGCTGAAGTATATGCACAAGTCATTGCCGATTTAACAAAGGCTATTTCTTTAGCAAAATTCAATCAAGGTCAAACAATGAACTTTACATTGACTGCAAAATCTAGATCCTTAAACTCTTCATTTATGACTAAGTACGCTGCTGAAACTGTTTTAGCAAGAGTATACCAACATAAAGGAGATTGGGCCAATGCTAAAGCAACAGCTCTTGATGTTATCGCGAATAGCGGCTTCAGTTTAGTGACTAGCTCTAACGTAATATCTTATTGGAAAGGCGCTGCACCTTTAACAGGTAAGGTAGAAACCATGTTTGAAGTAACAAGTGATGCGAACAATCAAGTAGGTGATGGTACCTTAGCGGTATTTTTAATTGGCAAGCCAGGTGGTGGAGCTTATGGGGATATGTTAGCTACTAAATCTTTCTACGATTCATACAGTGCAACAGATACAAGAAAAGGTTTAATTAGCCCAGAAGTAAGATCGGGTCAATTAGGTACGGCGCATTATGTTGCAAAATATCCAATTGATAACGTAAACTTAGATGACGTTAAAGTAGTTCGTTTCTCTGAAGCCTATTTAATTTTAGCGGAAGCTTATTATAACTTAGGTGACATTACAAATGCGAATGTCACTTTAAACAAGTTTGTAGTGAATAGAGATCCTAGCGCAGTATATGCTAGCAATGGTGCTCAAGTGTTAACAGATATCTTAGACGAGCGTGCTAAAGAGTTTGCATTTGAAGGTTACAGATTCTGGGATTTAACAAGAATGGGTTACACATTCGTGAAGTCACAAGGTCAAGACGCTTCCAATACTATTACTACTAAAATAACTGTTGCTCCAGGAAATACAAACTTACTTTTCCCAATTCCTAACGATGAAATTTTAGTAAATCCTAACGTTACTCAAAACGCTGGTTATTAATATTTCCTAGTAGACCATATTTAAAAAAACCTCCATCGATTATTCGGTGGGGTTTTTTTATTAGTATACTTTTTCGTAAAGTATTGATTTAGAATACTTTATTAAAAAATGGTCTATTAAATTTTTGTAAAAATTAAACAAAAAATCAATCCATTTTATCAGTATAAAATGTTAAATAATAATAATTTAACCCTAACTTCACCTTCCGAAAAAAATCTAATAATATGAGAAAATTTGTCGCAACCCTTTTATGCGCAATTTTAGTGGTAACTCAAGTTGCTGCTCAAAATAAAACCATAAGAGGTAGAGTTACTGAAGATGGCAAAAAGCCACTTTCAAATGCTTCTATCATCGTTAAAGGCACGAATGTCGCGTCTAAAACGAATGAAGAAGGTTATTATTCAATAACCATTCCAGCAAATGGAAAAGTTTTAAAATTTAGTTCCTTAAATTTTGAAGATCAAGAAGTTAATATTGGTTCAAAATCTGAGATTAATGTAATCTTAGCCAATACAGTTTCTGAATTACAACAAGTTATTGTTACTGGTTATGGTACCACTAAAAAGGCCACTAATACCGGTTCAATTGCTACAGTGAAAGCTGCAGACATTGAAAACTTACCTTTTAGTTCTGTTGATAAAGCCCTTCAAGGTAAAGTGGCAGGTTTACAATCTGTTGCTTCCTCTGGACAACCAGGTGCTAGCCAAGCTATTTTAATTCGTGGTGCAAGTTCAATTACTGCAAGTAACGCACCTTTATGGGTAGTAGATGGTGTGCCAATTAATGCAGGTGATGCATCTCGTTTGCAAACTACAGGAAACTTATTAAGTACTTTGAATCCAAATGATATTGAAAGCATTTCTGTTCTAAAAGATGCGGCGTCTCAGTCTATTTATGGTTCTCGTGCTGCGAATGGGGTTATTGTGGTTACTACTAAAAAAGGTAAAAGCGGTAAAACTAAATTCAGATTTGATACAGAACTAGGAAATTCAGATGTTGCTTATGTAAATCAAAAGTATAAGCCATTAGATGCTAATGAATATATTAATATTACGCGTGAAGGTTTGGTAAATGCTGGTTATTCAACTGCACAGATTAATAGTACTGTAAGTTCTTTAGGAGAAGGTAACGGAACTAATTTTAATTGGTTTGATAATATCATGCGTGTTGGTCAACAAAAACAATACAACTTAAGTGCAGAAGGTGGTAATGATAAAACTACTTTCTTCTTATCTGGTGGACATTTTGCACAAGAGGGTACTTCTATTAATTCTCAATTAAAGAGAACAAACGTGAATGTGAGAATTACCAATAAGGCTACTGATAAATTAACGGTTGGTTTTAATTTAAATGCGGGTAACGTGAATCAACGTGCACCTTTAGCGGGTGGCGCATTTGGTAACCCTTTATTAAGTACTTATTTCTTATTGCCCACTTATTCAGCCTATAATCCAGATGGTACTTATAACTATGTATTAAACGGCGGCTTACATAACACCATTGCACTAGCAGAGTTAGATAAACGCTTTTTACGTCAAACAAGTGCCAGAGGTAGTGTCAACGGAGAATATAAAATTTTAGACAATCTTAAATTTAAATCTGTTTACGGTATAGACTATAATGGATTAGAAGAAGACCAATACAATAACCCCATTCATGGAGACGGAAGGGCCTCTAACGGTCGTGCATTTGCCTACTACACACGTTATTTTAACTATGTATGGACAAACACTTTAGATCTTCAACAAAATATCACAAGTAACGGAGACCTTTCTACTTCTACCCAAATTGGTTATGAAGCACAAAAGTCTTCAGGTTATTTTTCTTCTTTACAAGCTCAACAATTCCCTCCTTCTTTGTCATTGACTTGGCCAGCTTCTGGAGCGAGTCCGACAACATCAAGTGCTACTATTTCTGAATATACCTTTGAATCACAATTCGCCTCTACAAATTTGAATTATAAAAACAGATTTGTATTATCTGGAAGCTTCCGTCGTGATGGATCTTCTCGTTTTAGTGCAAAAAATAGATACGGTAATTTCTGGGCCTTGGGTGCAACATGGAATATCGACAGAGAGGAATTCATGACTAACAATACACTATTTGATCAATTAAAACTCCGCGGTTCTTATGGAGTAAATGGTAACGCTGGTATTGGAAACTATGACGCTCCTGCATTGTATGGTTTTGGTTTTAACTATAACCAATTACCTGGTTCTGGACCAACGAATGTGGGTGATGAGAACCTAACATGGGAATTGAATAAACCCTTTAATATTGGACTTGATTTTAGTATATTAAAAAATAGAGTCAATGTGACTGTAGATGCTTATATAAGAAAATCTGAAAATTTATTATTGAGTGTGCCATTATCAAATACCTCTGGTTTTGGTGCTGCAACAAGAAATATTGGGTCAATGGAGAATAAAGGAATTGAACTTTCTATAAACCTTGTTCCTATTCAAACCAAGGACCTTCGTTGGGATCTAGATTTCAATTTTTCTAATAACAAAAACAAAATTACAAGCTTACCTAATCAAGCAGATATTCTTAGTGGCAACTTTATTATTCGCGAAGGCCAAAGTTTAAATACTTTTTTCTTACGTGAGTGGGCTGGCGTTGATAGATCAACAGGAGATCCACAATGGTACGTTACCGATCAACATCAGGCTTCCTCTAATATTTATCCAGGTGCCAATGCCCGTATTTTAGCGGGACAAGCCTTGCCAAAGTTTTTTGGATCTTTGACTAACGCGCTTAGCTATAAAGGTTTTAACTTAAGTGCTCAGTTGTATTATAACTTTGGAAATCAAGTGTATGATACTTGGAGAGGTTACTATTTAGGTTCTGGATTCGGTGCAACATTCAATAAAGTAAAACGTCAATTAGACGCTTGGAGAAAACCAGGCGATATTACAAACGTACCTAGATACGTATACAACGGTAATAAGAACTTTAGTGGTGCTTCAACCTATAACTTGAATGACGGAAGTTTTGTTCGTGTAAGAGACATACAATTAGGCTATACGCTTCCAAAAGCATATGCTGAAAAGCTTAAGATAGGAAGTGCTAATATTTATGTTCGAGGTACAAATTTGTTCACATGGGTTAAAGATGAGAATTTACCATTTGATCCTGAACAAGGTACTGCAAGTGCATCCAACTTGAACGTATTTATTCCTAAAACAATTACTGTTGGGCTTAGCCTAGCTTTCTAATAAAAGTTAATTTCAAATAGAAAAGAATATGAAACGAATTACAATAAAAAATATGATAGTAACAACAGTGTTGTTTTTATCATTAGCATCTTGTGAAAAGAGTTTTTTAGAATTAAAACCTCCCACCTCTTTAACACCTGAGTTTGCCTTAGCTACTGAAGCCGATTTACAAGTGGCCTTGCGAGGAGCTTATGCTGGTTTAAAATCTACTGCATTGTATGGTAGGTCATTAATGGTCCTTGGTGATATCATGGCCGACAATACTTACCAGTCTGTATTAAACACGAATCGTTATACTGCTTTCAATCTTTACAATTATACAGTAACAGATGGTGATGTATCCGGTTTATGGACTGCAAGCTATACAGTAATATTACGTGCTAATAATATTATTAACTCACCAATTGCAGACAATGCAAATATTAAACAAATTAAAGGAGAAGCCTACGCTATTAGAGCCTTAGCTTATTATAACCTTGTTCGTTATTTTGCATCTCCTTATACAGTAGATCCTTCTAAATTAGGGGTTCCTATTGTGACTACTTATCAAGCCGATTTAAAGCCTGAAAGAGCAAAAATTGCTGATGTATATAGTTTAATCAATAAGGATTTAAACCAAGCTTATTCTTTAATGACTGTGTTCACGAACTCTTCTCAGTTCAGTAAGTACGCTGCAAAAGCATTACAAGCCAAGGTTTATCTTACAATGGGTGATAAGACAAATGCAAAAGCGGCAGCACTTGATGTCATTACCAATAGCGGCTTTACTGCCATTAGTGCTGCAGCACATACTGGCTATTGGGCGGGTGTTGCTCCAAGAACAGATAAAGTTGAAACATTACTTGAGATATCATTTGATGCAGTAGCGAATAACGCATTTGATGCTTTATCTTATATCTATTTACAATCTGGTAACTATGGAGATATGTTGTGTTCTACAGATTTATATAACTTATTTGAAACAGCTGATATCAGAAAATCACTATACGCTTCAGGTACAAGAGGTGGACTAGCCTCTGTATTTGTAAATAAATACAGTTCTTTTACAGGAGACCATTCTGATACGAAAGTGATTAGAATGTCTGAAATGTATTTAATTGCTGCAGAAGCTTCTTATCCTTCTAATACAGTAGACGCACTTAAATATGTAAATGAAGTCACTAGCAGAAGAGGTGCAACAGCAATAGCTTCTGATGGCCAAGCTTTATTGGAAGACATCATCACTGAAAGAAGAAAGGAATTAGCTTTTGAAGGTGAAAGATATCTTGACATGCAAAGATTACAAAGAAACATAGTACGTAGTAAAAACTATCCATCTGCTGCATTGTCTGTTGATTTTACTAATTTTAGAAGAATCATGCCAATTCCACAAGGTGAATTAGATGCGAATCCGAATATTAAATCTCAACAAAATCCAGGTTGGTTCTAAATCAACTTAGATTATTTTATAAAGAAAGGCAGCCAATTGGCTGCCTTTCTTATTTTTAACAAGTTTTATTTTAAAAAATCAAGCAAAGCCTTTAGTTTTAACAGACAATATTGAAGTATGAAAAAAATATTTGTTGCTTTTATTTTAACCCTGGTCTTGCAATCTAGTCAGGCGCAATTATTACAAGACCCTGTTTCTAGTAAAAATTTTAATCTTGATAAATATGCGGGCATTCGAGGTACGCCTCTATTTCAAGACAAATGGATACATGGCTCCGTTAATACTTCAAAAGGCATTTATCCCGATTTAGAATTAAAAATAGACCTCTATGACAATATCTTATTTTTTAATAAAGAGGACGCCTCCTTTGAATTATTAGATCAAATTTTTTCAATAAAGCTTTTCCCAAAATGGCCCGATACTTTACAACAATTAATTTTTGTAAAGGGGATGAATCAAATGGGTCTTAGACCTGAGCAATATGTACAAGCGCTTGTGGGCTCAGGGGCTATTCAATTGTACCGTTCTGACATTAAGCAAGTAACTGAGATGAGCGAAATTAATGCAGGTATGATTAAAACCTTTGCCAATACAAGCAGATACTATATTAAAAAGGGGAATGAGCTTAAATTTGTAAAATTAAATAAAGAAGAAATCATGCCTTTTTTAATGGACAAAGAAGCAGAACTGAATTCGGCGATAGAAGCAAAAAGACTAAATCTTAAAAAAGAATCAGATATTATTCAACTTATACAAGCTTATAATAAAGTGCAATAATGATGTATACTAACGCTATTTTTATTTCTTAAACCGAATCGCATATTCTGAAATATAAACAGCGGTATCGGTTTGGTCTTTATAAAAAAGTCTTGCCTGCTCACCTAATTGTAGTGAAGTATATTTTAATTTTATAGCATTGGTATCGCCAATGGGTTGTAAAGATGGATACCAAATGACATGACCAGGTTTATTTACTATTAATTTAGGACTGGACCAATTTTGAGAATTGGACTCGTCTAAAACTTTATTTTTATTAAATGAAATATAAATACTGGTTCCTTTCCAAGAAGGCCCCTCCGATTTGGCCATGAGCATTACCCATGCTTCTAAATGATAATTCCAACTTACCGAAGGCCCCCAATAATATTTACTACTACTATCTGAACTAGGGCCACCTCCATTCTCTTTGGAAATTTGTATATTTTTAATGGGGCTACCTATTCCATCATAGTTTGCTTGAAAGTCACTGCCATCATATCTTTTAGCCTTGCCCGTAGGATTATCTAAATCGCTTAATTTAATTCTAGCCATACTAATACACTGGCCTGCTTGTTCTTTTTGGCCACTGTATGCTTTACGTACATAAGCACCAGGGTAGCCATACTCTCCATAAAATATATATAAATAATCGCCACTCGCTATAGCAGAAGGGTCGCCTACACCGCCTGCAAAAGTCACTGAATTATTATGCGGTTTTAAAATCATTCTTTCTTGATTGTCTTCTAAAACAATGCCTTTATTTTCCCAACTATAACCACCATTGGTTGATTTCATAATACCAATTCTACAAACAGCTGCAGGTGTTTTAGCACCGGTTAATCCCTGTGGCCAATTAGCATCAATATAACCCTTGCCTGTTTTATTATTGAAAGGGAAAGTATTGGGATAATTTTCATTATGATATAGTGCATATAAAGTTTTTCCGCTGCTATCTTTTTTATCTTGATACACTGTTTCAAACCAAACGGCTCCATGTAAACCTTCTGCATTCGGTTTTACATTCAAGGGCATAACGGGCTCCTTAAACTGTTCATATTTTTTATTAAATACTTCTTCCGCATTTTTACCAGAGGCGTATTTTAATTCATTGGAATAACCCCATAAAGGGTCTTCTCCATATTTGCCAGGAAAGATGCGAAAGGTATCGCCCACCCATACTTCAGCCATATTACAATCCACAAAGGACTTGAAATAAATAGTGGGTGCCTTAGTTAGTTCGAAATCCAAAACCTTTTGGGTTTCCTGCTGGGTACACATGGTGAAAAAGGGTAGCAATAACCCTATGAACTTGAAGTAGTTACTCATAGCTTTCGTTTAGACTAAGTAATTTACCAAATATGTTTTAATTCGGCTAGGGAGGAAGGCTTTTTTAACCAAATAAGGTTAAATTAGTATTTACTTAAAAGCATTTATTGTTTAAAATTATTTACTATGAAAAAAATATTTTTCTTTTTCTTATTAAGCCTAGTAAGCTTTTCTAATATAGCGCATGCTCAAAGTATAGCCGACTATCTAGCGCCTGCTTTTCCCTCCGACTTGGTCGCGAATCATAAGGGCGATGCAGTCGCCTGGGTGTTTAATGACAAAGGCAGCAGAAATATTTATTATGGAAGTCCAGCTATTAATAATTTTAAAGCAGTCACAGCCTATAAAGGGGACGACGGCATTGAAATAGGTAGCATTGTATTTGCACCCAATGATGATAAAATATTTTTTGTAAGAGGCAATACTACCAATGCAAAAGGAGAGCCTGCCAACCCTGCACAATTACAATATTCTACTGAGCAAAATATTTATAGTTTGGATATTGCTTCCGGAAATATTAAAAAATTAGCCAAGGGGAGTGGTCCTGTAATAAGCCCCGATGGAAAATTATTAGTGTATACCCAAGGAGGCAAGGCTTGGAAAATAAACTTAACTGAAGAGACAGCAAGTATGCAACCTTTATTTTTTAGTAGAGGAGGTATAAGTAGTTTAGCATTTAATACAAGCGGTAAACAAATTTTATTTGTTTCTAATAGAGAAGAACATTCATTTATTGGGGTTTACGATTTTGCAATTAATCAAGTATCCTTTATAGATGCTTCTACTTATAATGATTCAGATCCAGTATGGAATAAAGAAGGCACCCATATTGCTTTTATAAGAACGGTGAATATAAAATATGAAATTGGGTTCACGCCAAGACCCGCTGCTGCTCAGCCTTGGGAGATTCGACTAGTAGAACTAGCTACTAATAAAGCCACTACATTATTTAAAGCCGACGAAGGTGTGGGCTCTTTATTTGTAGGAGATTTACCTGCAGTAGCCACGCAATTAATTTGGACTAATAATAATTATATCGTTTTCCCTTGGGAAAAAACTGGATGGATGCACTTGTATAGTATTGAACCCAATACAAAAAAAATAAATCATTTAACACCGGGAATGGGAGAAGTAGAAACCATGCGTTTGGGTGCAGATGGCAAGACTATTTATTATGTTACTAATATTAGCGATAGTAATAGAAGACATATTTGGTCGGTAGATCCTGCTATAAGTAATGCTACTATTTTAACCAAGGGAAATAAAATTGAATACAATCCAGTATTAGTAAACAATGGTTTAGTGTATTTACAAGCAACTGCTACTATGCCTTCTTGGCCTGTGTTTCAGACAAATGGCAAGGAACAAGCCTTAGCTGCTAATTTATTCCCTAGTAATTTTCCAACAAATTTAGTAACGCCAAAAACAATATTAGTAAAAGCTACTGATGGGTTGAGTGCACCTGCTCAAATATTCTTACCTGCTAATTATGATGCTAAGAAAAAATATCCAGCCATGATTTTTCTTCATGGAGGAAGTCGCAGACAAATGCTAGAAGGGTTCAACTATAGTTCTTATTATTCCAATGCCTATGCAGTGAATCAATATTTTGCTAGTCAAGGATATATAGTCATGGCTTTAAACTATAGATCTGGTATTGGATATGGCTTACAATTTAGAGAAGCTGCCCACTTTGGTATGGCGGGTGGTACAGAAGTAAACGACTTAATTGGGGCCGGTGAATATTTAAAAGCAAGACCTGATGTAGATGCGGCTAAGATTGGATTATGGGGTGGTAGCTATGGGGGTTATTTAACAGCGCATGGCTTATCTAAGAGATCTGATTTATTCTCGGCGGGTGTAGATATTCATGGGGTACATAATTGGAACGATGAAGAGCCTAATTTCGCTCCTTGGTATGATAGCCTGCGCTTTCCTGCAGCTGGACAGGTAGCTTATAAAGCCTCTCCAGTGTTTACTGCCAAGGGTTGGAAAAGCCCTGTATTATTTATTCATGGAGATGACGATAGAAATGTTCCCTTTGCGGAAACCATTCATATGATTCAACAATTAAGAAGACAAAAAGTAAATGTGGAAGAAATTATTTTCCCCGATGAAATTCATGGCTTTTTATTATATAAAAGTTGGCTTAAAGTAGATGAAGCTACTTTTGAATTTATAAACAGAAAATTTAATAAATAGCATTATAAATAATAGTATGAAAAATATAAAAATGAACCGCATTATTATCTTACTAAGTTTTGTATTAAGTATACAATTAGTAAACCCAACTGCTCAAGCACAAACGCCTGCTAATTTTTCACCAGCAAGGTATCAAGATGCTGAAAGAAATAATCGTATTGCTACTACTTTTCCTATTGCAGAAAATATGATCAAAAAATATGCAGAAGAACATCATTTTCCTGGTTATGCTTTTGGTATTGTAGTAGATGGTCAATTAGTATTTAAGAGTAGTGGAGGCTATGCAAATTTGGAACAAAAAATTCCAGCAAGTTCTTCTTCCATGTTTAGAATTGCTTCCATGTCTAAAAGTTTTACAGCAGTAGCAATACTTCAATTAAGAGACCAGGGCAAACTGCATTTAGATGATCCTGTAGAAATGTATATTCCTGCTATGAAAGGGCAGGGCTTAACCAAGGATGCACCTGTTATTACCATTCGACATTTAATGAGTCATAGTGCGGGTTTCCCCGAAGACAACCCTTGGGGAGATAGACAATTAGCCGATACAGAAAATGAATTATTGAAATTAATTAAAGAAGGTATTTCTTTTTCCAATGCAGCGGGCTTAGAATATGAGTATTCTAATTTAGGCTTTACCATGCTTGGATATATTATTCATAAAGTATCAGGCTTAACCTATGATGCCTATATTAAGAAAAATATTTTAGCGCCTATTGGCATGAATGAAACCACTTATGAATTTGCCAATGTGCCAGAGAAAACCTTGGCCAACGGGTACAGGTATATTAACAACAATTGGAGAAAAGAAACTTTATTGCATGATGGTATTTATGGGGCCATGGGGGGTATGATTACTTCTATTGATATGTTTAGTAAATATGTAGCCCTTCATGAAATGGCTTGGCCTGAAAGAAATGATGCAGAAACTTTTCCTATTAAAAGAAGTAGCCTTAGAGAAATGCATCAGGCTTCTAAATTTATTTCTTTAATGCCTAATTATAAATATCCAAGTGGACGTGTACTAGCCGCTACCGATAGTTATACTTATGGATTAACTTGGATGCACGATGCTTTAGGAAGAAACAGCGTAGGCCATAGTGGTGGCCTGCCGGGCTTTGGAAGTAATTGGCGTTTTATGCCTCAGTATGGTATTGGGGTTATTTTATTTGCCAATGTGACTTATGCGCCTACTTCAGGCATTAACAATGCCGTCCTAGATACCATTGTACAATTAGCCAAATTAAAACCAAGAGTAATAAGTATTTCTCCTATTTTACAAAAAAGGAAAATTCAATTAGTTTCCATGCTTCCTAATTTCACTTCTAGTCTTCCTATTTTTGCAGAGAACTTTTTTGAAGACTATCCTATTGAAACGTTGAAAAAAGAAGCTGCTGCTATATTAAAGGAAGCAGGAGAAATTATATCGGTGGGAGAACTGGTAGTAGAGAATCAAATGAGAGGCTATTGCATTATCCAGTGTCAAGAAAAGAAGATAAAACTAGCCTTTACTTTAACGCCTGAAAACCCTGGCCTAATTCAGGAATATCAATTTTACATAATACCATAACCCTAATATTCCAACTTAATTATGGTACCTTGTGCCCTCATTTAATATATAAATTATTATAATATTATGGAGGAGCAAAAAAAGAAAAAACAAGCCAATATTCGTAAAGTGGTTATTGGTACTTTATTAGTGGTAGCGCTTTATTTTGGCGGCAAAAAAGTTGTTTTTTCAATAACACATGAAACAACCGATAACGCACAAATAGAAACTTCAATTGTGCCTGTTTTAACCAGAATTGGCGGCTATGTTAAAACCATTGCCATTAAAGACTACGATTCTGTGGGACAAAATCAATTAGTGGCTGAAATTGATGATGCTGAGTTGCAAATGCAATTAGAAGAACAAAAAGCCGACTTACAACAATCATTAGCAGATGTTTCTAATGCGCAAGCGCAATTAGAAAACGGCATATTAGCCTTAAAAAATAATAAGGGTTTGATTGATTTAAAAACTATCAAACAAAAAAAATCGAATAACGATTTAAATAGAGATCAAAATTTATTTAAAGAACAAGCCATTACAAGAAAGCAATTAGAAGAAACTGAATTTCAATTGTCTTCTTCTAACCAAGAATTAAGCAATGCACAAACTGAACTAGCTACTGCGAATAATAGAATTGCGGTACTAAGACAAAGTGTGAATAGAGCCATGGCCTTGATTGATATGAAGAAAACAAAAATCAAAGAAACAGAATTGAAATTATCTTATACCAAAATTATTACACCTAGTGCTGGTAAAATTGGAAAGAAGAATATTAATATTGGACAGTTTGTACAAGCAGGCACGCCATTATTCTCCATTGTGAATGATAGTAGCTACTGGATTGTAGCTAATTTTAAAGAAAGTCAATTAGAAAGTTTACAAGAAGGTAAGAAAGTAAATATTCGCTTAGATGCCTTTGCAGATTTAGTAATAGAAGGTACTATAGTTAGCTTAAGCGATGCAACAGGCGCTAAATTTTCATTACTGCCTCCGGATAATTCAAGTGGAAACTTTATTAAAGTAACTCAACGTATTCCTGTAAAAATTGCTATCAACAATCAAGCTGCTTTTAAAAATAAATTAAGAGCAGGTATGAGCGTATTTATCACCGTTGACAAATAGTTCATATGCCAGCGCTTAAGGGTTTCGCAAGAGCCATCATTGTTATTACCACTGTATCAGCTGCTATTATGGAGTTGATCGATACTTCTATTGTAAATGTTGCCTTAAACGATATTTCAGGAAGCTTAGGGGTAAGTATTGAAGATGTAAGCTGGGTCATTACCTCTTATGCGATTGCGAATGTTATTATTATTCCTCTTACTGGTTTTTTAGCAGAATATTTTGGTCGTAAAAATTACTACATCGTATCGATGATTATTTTTACCGCCGCCTCTTATTTATGTGGCCAGTCCGATAGTTTAATTGAATTAATTATTTGGAGATTTGTACAAGGTATTGGAGGTGGTGCATTACTCTCTACTTCACAAGCCATTTTATTTGATGCCTTTGAACCCAAGGACCGACCCATGGCAGCAGGTTTATTTGGTATGGGTATTGTACTCGGTCCCACATTAGGCCCTACTTTAGGAGGCTGGATTATTGAGCACAATAGTTGGCCTTTAATTTTCACCATTAATATTCCTATTGGTATTATTGCTACTTTTTTATCCTTCACTTTTATTGATAAAAAAGAAGGAGAGGGCAAGGGCAAGGATGCCATTAAGATTGACTATACCGGTATTATGCTACTCGCGGCAGGTATTGGATGTTTACAATATGTATTGGAAAGAGGGGAATCGGAAGAGTGGTTTAATAGTGAAACCATTCGTTACTGTTCTGGTATCGCTGTAATTGGGCTAGTCTCCTTTATATTGTATGAATTAAATATCAAACAACCTGCGGTGAATTTGCGGGTATTGAAAAATAGAAATTTAGCCTTCACTACCATTTTTACATTTGTAGCAGGCTTTGGTTTGTTTACTTCTGTATTTGTATATCCAGTTCTTGCGCAAAGAATTATGGGCTATACTGCTTTTGAAACAGGTATATCCTTATTGCCTCCTACACTAGCAGGTGTGATAATGATGCCCATAATTGGAAAATTAATGAGCAAGGGCGTATCACCTATTCCTTTTCTAATTGTGGGTTTTAGTTTGTTTGCAGTCTATGCCTTTTACAGTGCTGCTATGCCACTTGATGCAGGCAAATGGGATTTTTTCTGGCCTTTATTAATTAGAGCCTTTGGAATTTCAATGAGTCAACTGCCTTTAATAAATCAGGCAGTGGTAGGGCTAGCCCCCAAGGATTATGCGGCGGGCATTTCTTTAAACAATATGATTCGTCAATTAGGGGGTGCCTTTGGAATTGCGATGGCTAATAATTATGTAGCTAGACAATATTTCCAACACCGCACCAATTTAATTGCGCATATGCCATCGGATGGAGTACAGTGGCAAGAAAGAGTGACTGCGGTTACACAAGGCATTGCCGCTAAAACAGGTGATTTGGCTGGCGCTAAACAAACTGCCCTTAAAATGATTGATATGTCGGTAGATAGACAGGCTTATTATTTATCTTATTTAGACACTTTCAGGTTAGTAGGTATTTTCTTTATTGTAGTTATTCCTTTAGTATTCTTTTTAAGAACCAATAAAAAAATGGATGCGACTGCTGCAAAAGCAGCTGCGGAGTCGCATTAAAATAAATGTATTTATACTTATAAAGTAAAAAGATATGAAAAAAATAGTTTTATGTATGATTTTGGTAATTAGTGCTTACACTAGTTCCATGGCGCAAGGTTTAATTAATGGAGAACTTAAAAATTTATTAAACCAGTCCTTACAATATTTTCCTAAGGTAAAGGAAGTACAACAGTCGGTTCAATTAGCAGAAGATAAATTGGCATTGACTGAATTGAATAAATATCCAGACATTACTATGGATGCAAGTTATGCTTATGTACAACCTAAAATTGAAGTGGCTTTTGGTGAAAAAACTTTTCAATTCGCTCCTGTACACAATGTATCAGGCGCTTTAAACGGCACGTATACTTTATTTGATTTTGGAAGATTAGCATCCAATATTCAAAAGGCTAAATTAGAATTACAAACTTCAAAGCATCTGGCAAAACAATTGGAACACAGTTTATTTTTTCAAATAAGCCAATTGTATTACCAAATTATTTATGCTAAAAAAGCCATAGACATTCAAAATCAAGTGCTCCAATTATTGACAGAAAATAAAACTATTATTGAAACTCAACTAAAAAATGGCAATGCCATTCAGTTAGACTTACTTACCATTCAGTCCAAAATAGACAATGAATTAAATAGAAAAATAGACGTAGAAACGAATTTACAAAAATTATTGAATTTATTAAATTATGCAACAGGGGTGAATGTAATTAAAGAAACTCAGTTGAGCATTAGTTTGAAAAATTATACATCCGATGAAGCCATGCAAATGGCCTTGATACATAATCCTAGCATAGCCATTGCCAAGGATAAGGTAAATGTTTCTAAGGCAGATGTATCCATTACTAAATTAAATGAGCGCCCCTATGTAGGCATGAAAGCTAGTGTAGGTTCTAGAAATGGCTATCTACCTCAAATTAATGACCCTCGTTTTAATTACAATGCAGGTATTGGTTTTTCGGTACCGCTATTTAATGGCGGAAAAATCAAACAACAAATTAAAATTCAGGAGCGTAGTTTAGCTTTAAGTGAAACCAATGTGGTTGCACAAATTCACGATTTTGAAAAAGATATTCAAGCAGCTTTAATAGATATTCAAAGCAATCAGGCTAGAATAAAAAATGCAGCTACTCAAATTGAGCAAGCAGCATTAGCGCAAAAATTAAGCGTGAGTAAATTAAAAAATGGAACCGCTACTCCTATTGAAATAACATCTACTAATGCCGATTACCAAAGAGCACTGTTAAGCCAGTTGCAGTACCAATATCAACTTTGTAATGCGCAATTAGAACTCATTAAATTAATGGGCGTGGAATTAGTCGACTAGAAGTCGGCGTAATCACGGGCACTCATTAATACGGTTTCATTTCTATTCACAGAATTTAAGTATTCAGGAGCTACTGAAATCTTTTTCCACAAAGGAGCCTCTACAAAGGACTTCCAGTGCGCATTGCGGTCTTCCATATTGTTAAAGCTAGTCATGTAAATTAAGTTAGGCATATTGCTGCCTGCAATTACTTTGGAATAAAAGATAGCATTAAAATTAAGACTTTCAAACAGTGTTACTTCTCCACCTTCATTAAACATATGTACTTTTCTTAAATGCATATCTTCTGTAGGGCTTTCATAACTTCTATATTCATAAATGCGGTTACTCGATTTTGTTAAACTAGATTTAGTTACATACTCAGGCTGAAACTTAAAGGCCCTAGTAATAATTTTTTCAATTCTTGTATAAGGTAAACTGTTATCTGTACTCTCTAAATGAATAATAGCGGCATTGCCCATAGGATCCAATGCTTCTATTTTTTGATCTAGTTTATCTAGTTTTTGAATATTTTTAAATGGTACCCACAGGTATAATTTTTTATCGGTTGCGGTATCGTTATCAACTGGGGCAAATACACCTACTTTTTTTATCCCATTTTCATGCATATAAGGTAGAAATGTATTTTTTAAAAAGGCATCAATATTCGTAATTTGTTTTGCAGTACTGCAATGGTATATTTGAATTAAGTAATAATCGCGCGCTGGATCATTTTTTGAAATTGAAATAGCTTTTTCAAAATTTGAAGTAGTTGCAGTAGATGCAGTGGCGAAAATAATAAGACTTGATAGTAAACAAGTAATACTTAATAATAATTTTTTCATATATTTTAATTTAAAAGGCTGTAGGTTTTTATTTGCCTTGATCTGTTTGTATTGAATTATAATCTGATTTGAATCTAATTTGAATTCTATTCAAAAGTAGGCCTTTAGCTTCTTTTAATGGGATTCTCCTAGCTTATTTTTTGCTTGTATGTTTTGGATAGATTATATTTAAATATAATTTATGAACTATGCAAAAAGCCAAAGCAGACCTAATCCCATTTATATTAATTACTTCTTTGTTTTTTTTATGGGGCTTTGCACATAATTTAGACCCCATTTTAATTCCTCATTTAAAAAAGTCTTTCACCCTTACGACTACACAATCTACCTTGGTGGACTCCTCGGTTTTTGTAGCCTACTTCTTTATGGCCTTACCAGCAGGCTATATTATGAAAAGGTGGGGCTATAAAACAGGTATCATTGCAGGTCTTTTATTATTTGCATTAGGCTCCTTCTTGTTTGTTCCGGCTGCAAATAATCAATCTTATAACTACTTCTTATTTGCCTTATTTGTAATTGCCTGTGGTTTAACTATTTTAGAAACTGCAGCAAACCCCTATGCTTCTTCATTAGGTGACCCTAGTTCTTCTACCCAAAGACTAAACCTAGCACAATCCTTTAATGGCTTGGCTGCGGCCTTAGCACCTGCTATTGGTGCAAGAATAATCTTAACCAAGGGTTATAATAGTGAAGAATTAAGTAGTATGACTGCAGCTGCTCAAAAGGCGGCCTTAGCAGCAGAGGCCTATACCGTTAAAACGCCTTATACTATTTTAGGAATAATACTTTTATGTATAGCCTTTTTGTTTTTTAAAATTAAGCTACCCGATATTAGAGAAAAAAATGAAACTAGAAACAATCAAACTATATTAAAAACATTTAGACATTCCCATTTAACTTGGGCCGTGGTAGCACAATTTTTTTATGTAGGCGCACAGGTATGTGTACTTAGTTTATTTATTTTATATGCTACTCAGTCGGCAAAAATTTCAGATATTCAAGCAGCCGATTATTTAAGTATGGGTGGTCTTGCATTTTTAGTAGGCCGTTTTTTAGGTACTGCCTTAATGAAATATGTTAGGCCTAGAAATTTATTAACTTCTTTTGCTATTGTATGTGTGGTATTATGTTTGGTAGCCATTTTTGGTAAAGGAATGATTACCATTTATGCCTTAATAGGCATTTGTTTTTTTATGTCTATTATGTTCCCCACTATTTTTTCATTAGGTATTCAAGAACTTGGTTCAGATACTGAAATGGCTAGTAGTCTAATAGTCATGTCCATTGTAGGTGGTGCTATCTTACCTCGTATTTTTGGCCTAATAAGTGATGCTACAGGCAATATACAAATGGGTTATATAGTGCCACTAGTAGCTTTCGCTGTAGTAGCCTATTTTGGATGGAAGGGCAGTGAAATTAAAAAAGCCTAATGCTTGTATACTTTTCCGTCTTTCATTACAAAGTCAACATTTTGTAAAGCAGAAATATCTTTAGTAGGATCTTTTTTTAAGGCAATGATATCAGCAAAGCTACCTTCTTTAATTTCTCCAATTTTTCCTTGCATGCCCAACAATTCTGCTGCAGTGGTAGTAGCTGTTTGAATAGCTTGCACAGGACTTAATCCCCATTCAACAAAATAAGTAAAGTCTTTGGCTTGCGCTAGGTTCCAATCATAGCCACCAATATCAGTACCATAAGCTAGTTTAACGCCCATCTTCATCGCTTTTTTAAAAGTAGCTTGAATAGATTGTTGAAAATATAAATTAATAGGACTTCCTAATTTTGCTCTTCCTTCGGCAACAAATTCATTCACAAATAAAGTAGGGCACCAGTAAATTCCTTTCTCTGCCATTACACGCATACATTCTTCATCCATCCCACTTCCATGTTCTATAGTTGAGGCACCTGCATTAATAGCTGCTAGTATACCATCTCTTGTCATTGCATGTGCAGCTAATTTTTTTCTACTTACAATAGTTTCATCTCCAATGGCTTTAATTTCTTCAGTTGTAAAATTGGGAATAGACCTGAAAGAGCCATCAGCTAAACGGTAATAACCACGGTCTGCATAAATTTTAATCCAATCAGCGCCTTGTTCAATTTGTTGTCTTACTGCTCTTCTGGCTTCATCAGCGCCCGTAATTTCTATGACCCCTTTTGGAAAATGTAATTCCCATGCATAATCGGATGCTTTTAAAGGGTAATGGCCTGTGGTATTCATGGCTAAAGTAGAAACAATCATTCTAGGCCCACTAGTCACCCCTTTATTAATAGCTTTTTTAAGATCTACATCAGCAAAGCCCGCACCTTCTGTTCCAAGGTCACGAATAGTAGTAAAGCCATTCATTAAAGACTTCTCGGCACTTTTAGTAGCTCTTATGGTTCTATAGGGAATAGATTCTTTTAAAACTTGCACATCGTAGTCCTCGGATGTGATATCGCCTTGCAGTAACACATGTGTATGACAATCAATCATGCCGGGCATTACAAAATAATTACTTAAATCTATAATGGAATCGGCGGTACTTACACTACCACCTATTGAAACTACTTGATTGCCTTTAATAAGAATATTTTGTTTTTCAGCCACTATACCTGTTTTTGCATCTAATAATTTACCACATTTTATTAATATCGTTTTTTGTGCACTAATAGTAGCAGAAAAAAATAAGCTCATCCCAAGAATTAAATTACGCATCGTATATATTTTTAGTTTAATATTAAATACTTTTAATTGATTTTTTTGTTCCCCTCAATGTATAAAAGTTATTCTAAATTTATAAAACTTTTATTGAATAATTTTATTTTTCTGCATCCAGGTTTTCATTAAGCTGGTCCAGACAATTTCACTGCTGGGGTTTTTCATACCATAACCATGTGCCCCCTTTTCGTATAAATACAGTTCGGCGGATACTTTATGGGCTATTAAATTATCATAATAATGTATGGCGTTCGCTACGGGTACCACATCGTCGTCTTTAGAGTGTACTAAAAAAGCAATAGGAGCGTCCTCGGTAATTTGCTTTTCACTACTAAAATAATCAATGGCTTTATTGGTTTTTTCATCATTGGCGTTGCCCATTAAATTAATTCTTGAACCTTCATGTCCTTCAGGACCAAAACTAATAACAGGGTAAATTAGTATTTGAAAATCGGGTCTTAATGAAACCTTAGTGGGGTTTTCAATTTTAACATCATTGTAATGAGTAGCCAGGCTAGAAGCTAAATGCCCGCCTGCTGAAAAGCCCATGATACCTATTTTATTTTGGTCAATGCCCCAGCTACCTGCATGGGTTCTTGCTAGTAGTATTGCCTGCTGTGCATCTTGTAAAGGCGCTATTGATTTATCTATTTGATTTTCTGCATTGGGTATTCTATATTTTAAAACAAGGGCGTTCACGCCAATACTATTAAAATATTTAGCTACATCTGTGCCTTCGTGTCCTGCAGCAAGAATACTATAACCACCACCTGGACAAATAATAACACAAGGCCTTCTAGTATTGTCGTTAGCTACTCTAAAATATTGATAAGTAGGTATGGATACTTTCTCTACAATTAATATACCCGTACTGCTAGACTCAGCTTCTTGATTTTTTGAAGAAATATTATTAGGTATAGTTTTATATAATGGCTGGTACTGTGCTAAGGAGGTAGACATATTAAAAAATATTAAATAAACAAGTAAACTAATTATAGTAAAAATTTTATTAGGCAGCATAAGACTTCATTTTAATAATTTGAATAATTTTCAAAAAATTCAGAAATACTTTTATTTATGAATTATTCTTATTTGATTTTATTTTTTCAAATTTATTTCGAACCCTGAATTAACAAAGTATAAAAATTTATACATTTTTGAAAATCACTTACTAATAATCTTTCATCAATACCATGATATCCTTTGGCATTCGTAATAGGTGTAAAATTAATTACACCATCGCTTATATCTCTGTAGTTTCTAGAATCGGTAGCACCTACCATTAACATAGGAGCCACTATAACATCATCTACTATGGTATTGATAACTTGCTCTACTCTTTTGAAAGCCTTACTATTAATATCAGTTGTAGGAGAAGGTAGAGTACTATAATTATGGTAGTAAGTAATTTTTATATTAGTATCATTGATTGCTTTTTCTACATAATTGTATACATCTTTTTGTGTTTCACCCGGCAAAATTCTGCTATTAACATAGGCTGTAGCGAATGTTGGAATGACATTATCTCTTACACCACTATTCACAATAGTAGGCACAATGGTAGTTCTTACTAAAGCATTGGTACTAGGCGCTTCCGATAAATTATTTATGACTTGACTTTCAAATAACCACATATTAGAAAGCATCATTTTTTTCCAAAAATTATCGGTATAGCCACTCACTCTTTCTAAATAAGCTTTAATAGGAGGAATTATTCTGGCTGGCATTTGATTTTCTCTCAATTTGTAAAGTCCCTTACTTAAAATATCAATGACAGTTGTTTGTCCTGGAATAGAAGAATGGCCCCCTGCTTTTTGTGCAGTCAAAATTAAAGTGACATAGCCTTTCTCGCCCACACCAATAGAGGCAATGGGTCTTTTAACATCTTTCATATCTTCTGTAGAAATTTCTCCTCCTTCATCTACTACTAAATCAAATCTTTTATGAAGCGATTTAAAATATTTTACCACTGCGGTAGCGCCATTACCACTCGATTCTTCATCTGCCCCAAAGCATAATAAAATAGTTTGTTTAGGTTGAAAGCCTTTAGCTAATTGAGCTTCAGCGGCTTCTAAAATACTAATCATACTTGATTTATCATCTAGCACGCCTCTTCCCCATATATAACCCTCTTTCACTTCACCCCCATAAGGAACGGCATGCCATAATTTAACGGCGGAAGCTTCTACAGGTACCACATCATAGTGTGCCATTAAAACCATGGGAAGTAAACTTGTATCCGTTCCTTTCCATTCGTAGATATAATTAAAACTATCAATAGTAGTTCTAGGTAAATTTTTATGAATTAATGGATAAGATTTTTCCATAAATTTTCGATAGGCTAAAAAGGTAGCTGTATCAAATTGGTAAGCATCGTTAGGTGTTTCAGTTTGGAGCTGAATGGCTTCAGACATATGGGCAATAGCATTAGTAGGTATAAGTTCTAAGGGCGTACTTTTTTGGTGTGCACCTGGGCTATTAGTAAATGTTTTTATAAGTACTATTGTAATAATTACAAGTAGTCCAATTCCTACTATGGCTAAAAGCTTTTTCATATAAATACAGTTTAGTTATATTTTGTAATATACGAAAACTAGCCTATAAAATTTAGGATACAATTTTACTTATTTATGGAATAAAAATGCTTACTCATGGTCCCAGCCCCTTCTTTTACTTACTTCGTGACGCATTTTATATAGAAAGTCTCTTTCAATGCGCAAGGCTTTATTTACTCTTTCCTCTGTTTTTAATACAGGTAGTAAATCGGCTTTATATTTTTTTCTAGCATTCAGCATGGCTTCTTGCATTAGAATTTCATCATTCATCTTAGTTTTTATAATTTCTTGCATTACTTTTTTATGCGCTTCATGTACTGGCCAGAACCCTTCTGCTTCGGTGGTGGTAAGTTCTAAATTTTTAGTAATAAATTGAATTTTAAACATTTCAATTTTTTCTCGTTGTTCTGGTCTCATTCTCTCACCACTTCTTGAACCAGGTTCACGATCGTCTCTTCTTTGATCGTCTCTTCTTTGATTGTCTCCTCTATTTTCTCTTGGCGGCGGCGGAGGGGGTCCTTGTCTTCTATCTGGATTAGGCTGCGCTGTTAAAGCAGTATGAACTAGCATGCCTAAAAAAAGAATGTAGATACTCTTTTTCATTTAGTTATAGTTTTTTTTATTTCTTCAATTTGTTTTTTATCTAAAGTAGAAAGTCTTGCATTTTCTTTTTGCATCTGTGCTTGTACATCTATTTCTGCTAGCCATTCATTGGTATCCACATAAGTTTCAATTTCTTCAATACTAATATCTTGCAGGGAGATATTGTTAGTTACTATGGAGGCCTGCGTTTTTTTAGAAACCGAATTATTTAAGAAAATAAAGGAACCACCCACTACGATAATAAAAGCCGCTGCAATAGCCCATCTATTGATAGGCTGCATAAAGGAAGGTAAGACAAATATTTTTGCATTTTTCTTTTCTAATTTTTCTGATCTTTCATTTGCAATCCTGCTCATTAATTGATCAGGAAAAGATTCAAAATAATTTAAAGGGGCATCTATCTTAGACGCATTAAATTGGCTTAGGCTTTGTTTATTCAACAAGCTTTCTGCCCAAGCGCGGTCTTGCTCTAAGCTGTTACCTATACTTTCTTGATTATTAAATTCTGTATCCTTTTCCATATCCTTATTTTGACTATTTTTTATACTATAAGTTTAAAGTTGTTTAATAAAACCCTCTACTTTTTTCACTGCCTGGTGATAATTGGCCTTTGCACCCCCAATCGTTGTTCCAACAATAGAGGCAATTTTTTCATAATCGAAACCTTCGTAATAACGCAACATAAACACAACCTTCTGTTTTTCAGGTAGTTGGCTAATGGCACGGTCGAGGCCTATTTGAATTTCAGTGCTTTTGGGGCTATCAGTGCTGGCAGTGGCGTTCTCATAGTCCAATAAATCACTATTGGAGGGGTTTGTACCCTGCTTTTTTTGCTTTTGTATATAATTAAGGGTCTCATTATAGGCAATTCTGAATAGCCAGGTGGTGAACTCGCTTTCCATCTTAAAGCCATCTAATTTATCCCAAATCTTTATCCAAACAAGTTGTGCAATATCATCTGCGTCTGCATGGTCGGTGACCATTCTTTTAATTTGATAGTATACTTTTTGTTGATGCTTTTTCAGAAGGGCAGTGAAATTGGCTTCTCTATTAGTAGATGCTTGAAACTGAATAATAAGTTCTTGATCACTTGCCATAATATGCTAATGTAACAAAAAGTTTTATGAATTAGCCTATTTTGACTATTTTGTCTTGCTTTAAATGCATGCCTTATAAAGCAAGAATTATCTTAAAAATCATAATTATGAAGCACATAAAAATTTACCTTATGAAGTATATGAAATTTTGTCTGTTATTATTAGCAGTAGCATTTGCTGGAAAAGCTTGGAGTCAAGATGTATTAAATACAATTTCAAAATCTGAAACAGAACGTATTGAAAAGTATTTATCCTCTGATGAATTAGAGGGGCGTAAAACATTTAGCAAGGGCATTGATAAGGCGGCTGCTTTTATTGCTAATGAATTTGCGCAAGCAGGCTTAGCCACTTTTAAAAATAGTGCTAGTTATTTACAATCCTTTTCAAGAATGTCTGCCAGGTTTATTAGCGCTTCAGGCAATTTTGATGGTACAGCTATTGATCAAAAAAATATAATAGTGGTGACGCCTCAAGCTAATTTTTCTATTACAGAAGCCAGTGGATACGAGGTAGTGAAAATAAACAAGGAGGATAATTTTGGTATGGCCATTAGAAAATATATGGGGGCTAGTAAAAATTATTTAATACTAGTGGATGAATCTTTTGCGCAGAACTTTAGTCGCTTAACTAGCTTAAAATCAAATTTAACGGAGAGTCAAAAATCGTTAGTATTTGTTTTGACTACTGCAACACCTACAAAGTTTACTATTGAGGCTAGCCATAAAATTGAAAGTTTAAATTTAGCCAATGTAGTAGCGGTTATACCAGGTAAGTCGCTTTCTAATGAATATGTCATTTTTTCTGGACATTATGATCATTTAGGTATTAATAGTGCAAGAGCAGTAAATGGCGATAGCATATATAATGGCGCCAATGACGACGCGGCAGGCACTACTGCTATGATTATGCTTTCCAAGTATTTTAAAAAATTAAATAACAATGAACGCACTTTAATTTTTGCAGCCTTTACAGCAGAAGAAGCAGGAGGTTTTGGCGCACAATATTTTTCAAAGCAGTTTGATCCTATGTCTGTGAAAGCTATGTTTAATTTAGAGATGATCGGAACAGAAAGCAAGTGGGGTAGAAACAGCGCTTATATTACGGGGTATGAAAAAACAGATATGGGCGCCATTTTACAAAAGAACTTAGCAGGTACAGCCTTTAATTTTTATCCAGATCCTTACACGGATCAAAACTTGTTTTACAGATCAGACAATGCCACACTAGCGCGTTTAGGTGTGCCTGCACATACAATTTCTACTTCTAAAATGGATAGTGAACCTAATTATCATAAACCTAGTGATGAATTTCAAACTTTAGATATAGATAATATGAATGAAATTATTAAAGCTATTGCTAAAAGTGCGCAGTCCATTATAGCTGGAAAGGATACACCTACAAGAGTAGACACTACACAATTAAAATGAATCTGGCATAATACAACCGAGCATGATAAAACCTAAGATAATAAAAAAAATAGTCCTTACCATTTTCACAAGCATGCTTATTCTTAACAGCTATGCACAAGATACCAGTGGCGTAAAAAAAGTGATTGAAAATATGTTTATTGCAATGAAAAATAGCGATACCGTATTACTTAAATCATGCTTTTCAGTAAATGCGGTTATTCAAACCATACAATCCAGCCCTGCTGGGGCTGAGGTGAAAGAGGCTAGTGTACAAGCCTTTATTAATAGCGTGGGGAAACAACCAGTAGGCGCCTTAGATGAAAGAATTGTTTTTGATAAAATATTAATGAATAAAGAATTAGCAAGTGTATGGACACCTTATCAATTGTATATTAAAGAGAAATACACACACCAGGGGGTGGATTCTTTTCAAGTAGTGCGCACAAAAGATGGTTGGAAAATTCAATACTTAATAGATACGCGCTATCCCTAATATTGGTAACTAATTTCTAATATAGTTTAATACTAATTAGATAGTTTCAAATTCTCCTTTATCTGTATTCTTTTTAACTTTATCTGCTTCAAATATTTTTCCATTCATGGCAATGTAGACGCCAGGGTTTACTACTTGCACAAAGGCCAGGGCGCTTCCTAAATTAAATAATCCATCAGAGCTACCAAACTTATAAGGCACCATGGCACCTGTAAGTACTATAGTTTTGCCTTTGCAATGCTTTGCTAAATAAGAGGCAGTGAGGGTCATGGTATCTGTGCCATGGGTAATTAAAATTTTATCTTCTTTAATTTCATTACAGGCGGTAGCAATTATTTGTCTGTCGGATTCAATGAAGTCTAGGCTATCTTTCATCATAAGTGTCGTAATGGATAGATCTAATTTACTTCTACCCAATTGCAACATTTCGTGTAAATGTGTTTCTTTAAAAAACAAATTACCATTAAGTTCATTATACTCTTTATCAAAAGTACCCCCTGTTACAAAAACCTTTATTGTATTTGACATATAATTATTTTTGATGAAAGCTATCGCCTATAAAAGCTAAAGCGTCTATAATACCAGTTCTCCAATAGGTCCAATTATGGGCACCGTCTCTCACTCGAAATTCGTGAGGTACATTTTTATTAGTGAGTGCTATATGTAATTGGGCATTGCCAATAGTTAAAAAATCGTCGTCACCGCAATCAATCCAATACCTCACTGCGGATAATTCTTCTTTTGTCTTTTTCTCAATAATAGCCAATGGGCTATTGCTTAACCAGGCAGCTGTTAAGCGGTCCTTTCCCTTTAAATTTTTCCCCATTGAATTGCCAAATAAACCATTGAACATATTTTCATTAAGATTAATAATATCGTTATCTGTCCATACTGCTGCACTTAAGGGAGCAGCAGCTGCAAATAATTCTGGGTATTTAAGGGCATATAATAATGAACCATAACCACCCATAGAAAGTCCTGCAATACCTCTAAACCTTTTTTCTGCTTTTACTTTATAGGTTTTTTCAATATGCGGAATGAGTTCTTTTATAAAAAAGTCCTCATAATTTAAATTACCATCTGCTGTATTAATATAAAAACTTGTAAAGCCATCGGGCGTTACAATAATCATTGGAGGAATTTTACCCGTCTTAATGGCATCATCTGCTAAGCGGTTTACTTCCCCAAATTGAATCCAACCATCATCTGCATCGCCATAACCATGTAATAAATAAGTGACAGGATAAGCGCGCTCGCTGGTATAATAGTCACTAGGTAAATATATAGAGTAATGCACTTCTTTATTTAGGATGGCACTTTTTATAACTTGTTTTTCTTTTACAAACCCTTGCGCAAAACTGCCTAGGGCAATTGTGAAAACAAATAACAGTAGTAGTTGTATTTTTTTCATTTCTCTTTTATTTATTAAAATTTTATTTTAAAATAGTATTAATCCTTTCTATTGATGATTAATAATTATCATCATTTATTTCTAACCAATAACCATCGGGGTCTTGCAACCAAATTTGATGAACGCCGTCCACGCGCGTAGTAATGGCATTTTTATTACCACTCACATCCTCAAAAGAAATATTTGCTGCTTTTAGTTTTTCTATAAAGCCTTTAAAGTCAGGCTCTGTATAACAAGTATGCTGGTTTTTATAGTATTCTCTTTTTTCTGTAGCACCCTGTATAACATGTAACATACTATGATTGCT
This sequence comes from Sediminibacterium sp., assembly GCA_007280515.1. Taxonomy (GTDB): domain Bacteria; phylum Bacteroidota; class Bacteroidia; order Chitinophagales; family Chitinophagaceae; genus Sediminibacterium. The sequence goes on along the minus strand of QYPL01000002.1, from coordinate 53,977 downwards.
TGTCTTATACCAAATATGTTTTCCATCATGAAAAGGTTCAGGTACGGTGTCAAGCCCAATAATTTTACTATAAAAATTACCTGTTTTTTCCATATCCATTACATAAATGGCAGTATGGTTTAAATGTACTTTGCTATTTTTTTCTTGCGCAACTAATTGTAGTGAAACCATTATTAAAAATGGCAGCAATATTTTTTTCATAAGGCCTAATTTATAAGCCTAAGATACAAAAAACAAAGCGCTGATAAAAGAATGTTTTATGAACTAGTTTTTACGCTTTAGAGGCTTATCAAACATATCCAATTTATCTTGAATAGGATTGTCGGAAATAGCATTGGCTTGCAGTTTATTGGCTCTTGAAACTGGTATAGCACTACCAATGGCATTGGACTTATAGGCAACAGGGCCAATGATATTGAGTGCTTTATTTAAGTAGGTTTCTGTGGGGTCACCTAATAATTTATAAGGTAAAATATCATCTGCTATTGCATAGTCTGGTAAAAAACCATTCACTGTTCCGTAATCGGATTGGTCTTGGGAATTTAATATTTTAAAGGTGATGGGTTGTAAACCATAGTTCCATCTTTTGGCGTTATCGGTAATGGTAAAAGAACCTACATTTTTACCATAGGTATGATCACCAATTAAAATGACACTCATAAACGGCTTTAAATTATTAATAATAAGTTCACTAGCCGATGCAGTACCAGTAGAAGTTAAAACAAAGACTCTATTTAAGGATCCAATATTACTAGCCTCCATTTTAAAATTAGTGAGAAGGGCTGCAGCTCCATATTGTTTTATTACTTCCTTAGTATAAGCATCGTTATACAGTCTTTTATTCATCACTTTATCTACTTTGCTTGCTAAGTCTTTTACTATTAAAGTGGTTAATAAATCTGAATTGGTAACATAGCCACCTCCATTATAACGAAGGTCAATCACAAGTTCGTTGACTCCTTTATCTCTAAACCGACCAAATACCGCTCTTAAACTATCATCAAAACTTGTTAAGAATTGTAAGTAGGCAAAATAGCCCACTTTCTTCCCTGCCCAATTAATAACCGTGTCTTGTAAAATAGGATTGGTTTGCAATTCCACTTTAGTAACGGTTATAGTTTTACCTGTACTGCTAAATACTTTATTATTATAAGCACCTAGGCCTAATTTCAAAGTTTGATTTTGTAATACTGAACTATAATTAGAGGAAGTAACGGTTTGGTCATCTACCGATAAAATAATATCTCCTCTTTTTAATCCATTTTTTTCAGCAGGACTTCCTTTTAATACATAGGCTATCACCAAGGCCACATTTACTTTTGTATCGTCGGTATAAAAAGCACTCACCCGAATACCTAAAACGGTATTAATACCATTTAATTGGTTTATTAAATTGGCGGAACTGCTATCAATCCATGAAAAGCGATCGGTGGTTTTATAATCGTATAAAATACTATAAAAATAATCCATAGGATTACTGCTGGTATTTGTTTTAGAAATTGCTGGCATTTTATCACTCCATAAATAATAGGCCGTCATACTTTCATGAATCCAGGTATTGACATCGGCGTTCGTATTTTTCGTTATAGTCGTATTATCTACTACAGGTGTATTAGGCAGGGTCGTAACCGATTTGTTACAAGCTATTGTACCCATTATTAAAATACCTAGAACTAATTTTCTTAATTGCATACTATTATGTTTTACTACCTAAATTTAAGAAATTTATATGGAACTAGGTTCTAATTAACTTAATTTTGTGAACAATAGAAATGATGCTAAACAACCAAGAAATACAAAACAAGAAATGAAAAAAATACTATACACTTTACTGCTTTTAAACTTCTTTTTTTCAGCGAATGCACAAAAAATAAACAGCTATGCTAAGTCTGTCAATGAATGGCATAAAGCGCGCATAGCCGATTTAAAAACACCTGCGGGTTGGTTAAATTTAGAAGGTCTTTACTGGTTACATAAGGGAACAAATAGTATAGGAAAAAAAGAAGGCAGTGATTGTAGGTATAATAATGCCTCATTCCCAGCTGAATTAGGATCCTTTATTTATGAAGGCGATTCTGTACTTTGGATGAATAGTGCCAACAATACTATTAAAGTGAACGGAGTATTAGTAAATGGAGTAAAGCCTGTAAAAGTATTTTATAAAGATGAGCAAGCTATAACCATGTCATGGTCTCATTATACTTGGACCATTATAAAAAGAGAAGATAAAATAGGGGTTAGGTTTAGAAATGTAGAAGCCAAGACTTTAGTTCATTTTAAAGGCATAGATCGATTCCCTATTGATTCAATCTGGCGTGTAAAGGCTAGCATGGTGGCGCCTTCACAAAACTTATTAATGATTACCAATGTACTTGGTCAAACTACCGCCACCAAAACAGCAGGCAAATTATTGTTTACCATTAATAATAAGGAATACTCATTAGATGTGATTGACGAAGGAGGACCAAAATTTTTTATTGTATTTGCCGATGAAACTGCAGGCAAAACTACTTATGGAGCAGGACGTTTTATTGATATACCTAAACCAGATGCTTTAGGCAATACAGAAATAGATTTTAATTTAGCTTATAATCCGCCCTGTGCTTTTACAGCATTTGCCACCTGCCCCTTACCTCCGCCACAGAATAGATTAAAACTAGCAATTCCTGCAGGTGAAAAAAATTATGGTAATCACTAGTGGGTCCTTTACCTTTGAAAATAGATGAATCAAAACTCAACCATAACACCCACCATTGCCATAGTAGGCCTGGGTTATGTAGGCTTACCTTTAGCGCTTGCTTTTGCTAAGCAGTATACTGTTATTGGTTTTGATATTAATGAAGCAAGGGTAAGTGATTTAGAGAATGGCAAGGACCATACTTTAGAATGTACAGAAGCTGAAATTAAAAACGCTACACATTTACAATTTACGCGTTCGCTTAGTTCTATTAAAGAGGCTACTATATTTATTGTAACAGTGCCTACTCCGGTTGATGCAGATAAACGCCCTAACTTAAAATCATTATTAGAAGCAAGTTCTATGATAGGTTCGGTTTTAAAAAAAGGGGACTTAGTTATTTATGAAAGCACAGTGTATCCTGGTTGCACCGAAGAAGACTGCGTGCCTATTTTAGAAAAACAAAGTGGTTTAGTATTTAATAAAGATTTTTATTGCGGCTATTCGCCTGAAAGAATTAATCCAGGCGATAAAGTACATACACTTACTACTATTAAAAAACTTACATCGGGTTCTACACCTGAGATGGCTAATAAGGTAGACGCGCTCTATGCAAGCATTATAACAGCGGGTACTTTTAAAGTGTCTAGTATTAAAGTGGCGGAGGCTGCTAAGTCTATTGAAAATGCACAACGCGATATAAATATTTCTTTTGTAAATGAGCTAGCACTCATATTTGATAGAATGGGTATTGATACCCATGAGGTCTTAGAAGCAGCTGCTACAAAATGGAATTTTTTACCCTTTAAGCCAGGCTTAGTGGGTGGACATTGTATTGGAGTAGATCCTTATTATTTAGCGCATAAGGCTTCAAGCTTAGGTTATCATCCGCAGGTTATTTTATCGGGAAGAAATGTGAATGATCAAATGGGAACCTTTGTGACTGAAAAATTAATGCAGTTATTAACTGTTAATGGTATTGCCACTAAAGGCGCTAAGGCATTAATACTAGGCGTAAGTTTTAAAGAGAACTGCCCTGATATCAGAAATTCAAAAGCCTTTGAAATACATGCTCAGCTTATAGCAACGGGAATGGAGGTAGATGCCTTTGACCCTTATGCCAATGCTGTAGAAGTGAAGCAAAAATATGCTATTGATTTAGTGACTGCCTTGGGAGAATATGATGTGATTGTACTTGTAGTAGCCCACGATTTTTTCAAGTCATTGGATTATGCAAGCCTGAAGCGCTCAGATAAAACTATTATCTACGATACTAAGGCCTTCTTAGATAGAAGCATTGTTACTGCAAGATTGTAATACTTACTCTTGTTGTAATACTTGCTCTTGATTACTATTTATTTTAAAATAACTATTGCACTATTGAGAATGTACTATTACCCTATTGAGGATGATAAGTACGCTCTGCATTTTTTAACACTTCGTTTTTATCTAAGGTCATTTTTTTCACTTGCTGCGCTTGATACATGGCACGTTGGTCGGCATAATGGGCATCCCCTTTATTAGAGCTTGCTCCAAAAGTATTCACTGATTCAATAAGGGGTAGGCCTCCGTCCTTAGGGAAACGAACAAATTCAATGTAGGCATCCCCACTATTCATTTTTCTTTGACCTGCACCATAGGTTTGAGTTTGCACTGCTGCAAGCACATCGGGCATTCCACCTTGTGGCCAGTTCTCATCACCTCTTACCAGTCTTTGCATTTCACCTAAGCTCACGTCAAGTCTATTATAATTTTTCATTAAAAAATCATAAATATATTGGTAGGTAGCAACGGCTTCTTGCGTGGTTAGTTTATCATCCTTTCTTCCATCCATTAATTTAGGAATTTCATAATAAGCTAAATTATAAATAAGTGCCCCATTACTTTCAGGATTCGTATTGTGGTCCCAATTTTTTAAAGCTTTAATAATTGTTGACAGTGCAGGATATTTATTTTCATCTACTAAAAACATGGTATCTGCCCTAAAGCCATAAGGAAATAAAATAGTAGAAGGTAATTGACGGTCAAATTTGATTCGCTTTAAATCGGCGTAAGAAATTTTATCTAGTGGGTCTATTAAGTCCTTGGCACGACGGCTTCTGTTGTCGTGGTATAATTCATAACCATCTTTAGGATCAAAATTTTTAGGGTCCAAATTTTCACTCTCCGCAGTGGCTAAAAAAGGAGAGTGATTCATGTTTATTAAATAACCACTTTTAGGATTGGTATACTGAGGAAACTCGTTTAAAGGTTTAAACTTTGTCCATAGCGTTGCCCTTGTATTGCCCGGCACCGTTGAATTCCAATGGTAGCTGGTATCTGCATTACGATAAGGCATTTTACCACTAGAGATATAAAATATAGTATCGTACTTATCGGCATACATAATATTAAACATTGCTAAATGGTTCTGCGCCACTGCTGTTTTAAATTCAGTAAAATTCGTAGCTCTATTCATTGCATACCATTGTTGCAAAGCGCCTGCATCCATAAGGGCAGGTAAACGCATCGAAAAATATTTTCCTTCTGGGGTTTTAGCGGTTGGTCCGTATATAGAAGTATAAGCCATTTTAGAAATAGGAAAAGGAATGCCTTTAATACTTAATTTAATTTTTCTTTTTTCTAGTGCAAGCCACTCTCCATCTACTTTATATTGTCCTTTATGTGCTTTGTCGGTTTCTAATTGGTAGATATCTATTTTATCTTGAAAGTTAACGGTATGTGCCCATGCTAAATTAGGGGTAGTACCATGAAAAATTAAGGGACCGCCTGGAAATAAACCTCCTAAAATATTCCAGCCTTCTTCACTTTGTAAATGTGCTTCATAAAAAGCAGTAGCGCCTTCAATGGGTTGATGCGCGTTAATCACCAACATATTTTCACCCGTTGTTGATTTACTTGAATGCACTGCAATCGTATTAGAGCCTTCTCCAGTCATACCTGCTAAATGTGCAATAGAGCCATTGAGTATTTTAGGTAAGGTTCTATCCACTCCACAAAAAACAGCAACTGAAAAAACAGTAGTAGCTAAATAGTCTTCAATAGTAATGGGAAATACATTTTTATTTAAAACTTTATCGGGATGCGCTTTAGCAAATGCTTCTAAGCCTGCTAAATAACCTTTTACTAGTAAAATTAATCTAGGGTCTAAGCTATTTATTTGAGCAAGTACAGTGGCCTTTGTATTTAATAAACCAAATACATAATCAACGGGTGCTCCTTTAGCACCTAAATAGGTAGCCAATTTTCCTTTACCTGTTAAAATAAGGGTTTGAATAGTGGTAAAATCGTCTTCGGCATGTGCCCAGGCCAGGCCATAGGCCACTTCAGGGTCGGTGGGAGCAAATATATGTGGCACTCCATAAGTATCTCTAGCAATGGTAATTTTATCGGTACGAATAAGGGGCTCAGTACTTGATTGAGCAATAGCAAATTGTTGTAATAAAATACAAACAGATAAAAGGAAAGTACGCATGATAGAGATATTTAGGCTTAATTATAATTTGACCGGTGTAATTTATAGAAAATATCTGCTAAATAACACTTTTTTAAGCTTAGACCTAAGCTACTTATTCATTATCATGCTTTAAAGTACTATCTATCGGCATGCTTCTGAAGCTATGCTTAATAAAATGCTTAATTTATAAAACCAAATTTTTTCTTTTCTCTTTTGCTTAATTCCTCGGTTACAATTTCTATAGATCTTACAGATTCATACTTCTGATTTTCAATTAACATTGTTGAATTTGCATTTTCGTTTAAATAGAAATTGGTGGACATGGTATTGTAAACATCCGTAGCTTTTTCTGCCCTTATTTTTTCTTCATCTAAATAAACTACTGAAAAAAGTATTCTGTAATTTTCAGATTCCTTATTAAATACAGCGATAGCTTGTCCTGGAATTACGAAGTCTCCATTTTGAACTAAACAATTAATGGGGGATAAAATAGTATAATATCCCAATGTGCCATCCTTGTGTTCGATATATATTTTATTTCGATTGTCGGTGAAAACAGTATTCCCACCTTCGCCTTGTTTTAGTTCATCATTAATATTGTATACATACCCAGCCCTAGTGGCACAAATGGTATCTCCAAGAGTATAGCTAAATGCTTGTGAATAATAGGCGGCTTCAGATTTTTGACCTAAAATAATTCTCAATTCCTCTACCTTAGTCACTTTTGTTGTTTTGCCAACACTAATGGGTAGTAAGTAATGTGTGAAATTAGAAGGTGGTTTTCGATAGGCCATACCTGCATAATAAGAATAAGTATAACCTAATGAACGTGAACCTGCATTTTTGTCTGGGGTTAGTTTTGTGACTTGAATTTTTCCTGTACCAATACTATTTATATAGGGATTCGAAATGCCGGTATTTAAAAATCCAGTTAGACTTATAAAATTTACTTTAACAGTATATCTTGTGGATGCTAGGTTATTTGCATTAATAGTAACAGAGCCGTCTGCATTATTTTCTGTTTCCAGCGTAATTAAATTCGACTGAGAATTTGTTGGCGTAATAAAAATTACAGTTGCCAATAGGGTAATTATCTTTTTCATAATTAAAATTATGATTTTCTGTATAATTTATGGTTAAAATAGTTTAAGATTTTGCTATCTAAAATAGTAGAAAATATTCTAAATTATGTTTTAAAAATTAATTATTGGGTATAAATATATTATGCTAGCTTTTATTTAAAATTAAAATTGCAGACTATAAATAATTTATTTCATCTAGATTTGTAATAGTTAATCACTAAAAACAAATACAATGATTGAGTCTAAAAGGTTTGGTTCGAAGAAAGCGCTAATAGATATAGATGAAACTATCTGCTTTTATGTAGAGAAGCGTGTTTATGAGTTGGCCGAGCCTAATTTTGAAAATGTGGCTAAGATTAATAAACTATACGATGAAGGCTGGCATATTACCTATTGGACAGGCAGGGGCGAAAGCTCAAAGCGAGACTTAAGAGGCCTTACTTTAGAACAGCTTAATAAATGGGGCTGCAAGTTTCATGACTTAATTACGGGCTACGACCCCAACGGAGGCCCCACTAAACCCAACTTCGATTTAGTGATAGATGATAAGGCTAAGAGGATAGAGGAGCTTTAATAGCTTGTTTATTTTTTTTAGCAAAGGGTAAATAGAAAACAAAGAAATGTACTAAGGCAACAGCTTCTAATACTAAAATATAATAAGGCCATTCTCCTATTACAAAAGGGTTACTTACTGCTGGCTTGGCCGATAAATACATATAGTTAGCACCCACTGTATAATTTATGATACCTACACCAATGGCTACTAATTGCGTGTAGCCTAATACCCATAACCAAGATTTTGGTCGGGGTACAAACTTGAAATGAACAATCATGTATATAATAACTAATAGCAAACCTCCGTGGTCAATAAAGTAGGCATAAAAATTATAACCTTCCATACCTACTGTAAATTCTGGGGTGAGTAAAGCATGTATGCCACCGGCTAAGCCCCAGTAGTAAAGGCATTCGGCCAACCATTGCCTATAATTAATGAGTGTGACTATGCATAAAAAATAACTAATACTACATAAATGAAAAGGTAAGCTTTGTTGTAAGTTCCAGTACCCTGTTGAATAAACGTAATAATTTTCTATGATATAACTAATAGCAAAAAATAAGGCAATAAAATTACCGTAGGTTTTAGGTTTAATTTTTTTAAAATGCAAGGGTATTCTTACTATAATAGTAATGATAAGAATAACTATAATAATGCATTGCCACCAAAAAAGGGAGAAGGTTTCAATAAAAGCAACAGGATGAATTTTCCCCATTATACTCATTATAAAATTATAAGTTGCGAATCCAAATATTTCTATAGCTAATAGGATTACCATCGTCACCATGGTCTTGCAACATTAATGGTAATTTAGCAGCATGTTTTTTATATACTGGTTTTGTTACCCAGTCGGTAGGCCCTAAAATAGTTACATTGTTTTGTATAAGTACTCCATTATGCATAACCGTTACTCGCGCTGGGCTTTCTAGATCGCCATTCTCTTTAAATTGAGGCGCTGTAAAAACAATATCATAAGCCTGCCACTCACCTGGTTTACGACTTGCATTCACTAATGGAACATGTTGCTTATACACTGCACCTGCTTGACCATTGGAATAAGTAGGATTATTGTAAGAATCTAATACTTGAATTTCATATTTACCCATTATATATACACCGCTATTGCCTCTTGCTTGTCCACTGCCTTTTACCTCAGCAGGTTCTCTAAATTCAATATGTAATTGGCAGCTTCCAAAAGCTTCTTTGGTAATTAAATCACCTGCGCCTTTAATATCGGTAACTGCCCCATCTGCATCTATTTTCCATCCTGCAGCACTACCATCTTTTTTTTGAAAAGCGCCTAGGCCATTTCCATTATATAAAATAGTGGCGTCAGAGGGAGCGTCTGTATTCATTTGACCAGGTGTCACTAAGGGTAGATTTACCCATACTTCCAATAAGCCAGCAAGGCTATCTATATTTATTTTCTTTTGGGCTGATGCAAATTGGGTGCATGCTAATATGCAGGCTAGTAGAAGTAATTGTTTTTTCATAAACTAGTTTTAAAGTAAGCAATCGTTACAATGAATATAATAAAAAAAACATTCTTATGGGGAACAAAAGGTATGAAATTCAAGGCTAAACCATGCCATATTAGGCAAATGCTAAATTTTATTGCCAGCATTACCTTTAATAAGGCCGCGACAGTTCGAAGAACCGCAATTGCAATTAAAAGGTTCCATGGTTTCGTCTAAGAAGCTACCATAATCTAAGGTAAGCTCTTCGCCTTTTTGAACGGCTCTATTAATAACTACATTTAAACCCATATAGCTGCAGTTAGCATCACAGTGGTGGTTTTGAGGAGACCACTCTTCGGGTTGCAAGTCCCATAATATATATACATCCTTACTTATAGGATAGGCGTATCTTCTGAAATTTAATTTTTCTCTTTCGTCCCAATTTTCATCTACAAATTTTTTGGTCACAATACGTTGCGCTTTTTCTTCGCCTTGAAATAAAATAGTGTCTTTTGGTAAATCCCATTTGGCGTACATACCATAACCAGCAATAGCATTGCCTTTAATTTTATACACTTTTTCTTTTCTTCTATAACGCGCCATGCCTTCAATAATAATTCTTTCTAAGAACCCACGCTGGCCTGCTCCATCGTGTAGCAAAATATAATCTGCAGAACCTTCATAGCCTTGCGCATAAAACACAGAACAAGTAAAATTTATTTCAAGGAAAAATAGCTCACCTTTATCATTCATTCTAAAATCCATTCTTCCATAACCTACACCATTAAAAGACATAAAAACTTGCTCGGCAATACTTTTTAATCTACTAGCTAAACTAGCATCGCTTACTGGAATATTCGCATTGGGATGCAGTTCAGAAGTTTTTAAAGCGTAGGTTTTAAAACTAAAGCCTTCTGGGAAAATATATTCAACGGGTACAAAGCTGGTACAAGTTTTTCCATCTGCATTAGCTGACACTAATACTGTGAATTCACGGCCATCGATATACTCTTCCACTAAGGCAGCACCAAATTCTGCTAATATGCTTTTCACCTTGGTCACTAAATCGGCGTTATTATTGGCTTTGGAAGCATTGTCTACGCCTAGGCTATCGCCCGCTTTGGCAGGTTTTACAAATAATGGGAATTGTAAATTTCCTGGAAGCTCCGCAATATCGGCCTCAGACTCTATATGAATATGGGCCGGTGTTTTTACCTCTTCGCAGAAGGCCAAATACTTCATAATAGTTTTTGGGGGATCATATAAATTGGTGCTAGGTCCTGTATAGGGTAGTTCCAATAAATCCAAACTCATAATGACATCTATAGAAGGCACTTTCCATTCTAAATAACCTTCACATAAATTAATATAGATGTCGTAATTTTTTTCTTTGAGTTCTTTTAATTGTTGATAGGTAGTAAGCTTATTTAAAAAAACATGATCGATATGCGCTTCAGGCATAATGGAAGAAAGATCTCTTTTAGGATCGTAGTATTGATAATCGACTTCAGAAGTGGAGTAGTCTGGTTGTAGAACACAAATTTTTAAATTTGTAAAACTTGCTGGATTATTAATAGTGGGGAGGGGGCGCATAATTTTATTTTTTTCTTCTAACAAATGCGTCATTAATAATATGCACCACTAATTCAGTAAAACTTTGATTGGCATAACGCAAAATAGCACCAATAGAGGTATAATTCTCATCTTCGCTAATACCACACTGCGCATTTACTTCTAAGACATAGGCTTCGCCTGTTTTATTATCTATGCGCACATCTACTCTTGTATAACCCGTTCCATTACAAGCCACATAGGCATCCCAAGAAACTTTTTGAACAGCGAGTTGAACTGCCTCATCTCCTAATTGATATTGATAAAAATTTTCATCTTCTGGCATGGGGCTTTCTTCTTCATAAATTTCCCATAATCTATCAAAGGATAAAAACTTTTCTTTTTCAGGAAGAGAAGCGTGAAAGACTCTTTCTACCGGAGGGTATATCTTTGCATACTTAGGATGGGTATGGCTTCCCACTATCATCACTGTATACTCAGGGCCTTCTACAAAGGACTCTGCCACAATACCATCCGAAGATAAATTCCATCCCCTGTATCCTTCAAACATTTTAGCTAATTGTGTTTTTAATTCTAATTCTGTTTCCACTACATTTTTCACACCTACTCCTAAACTTCCACCAGAGACCGCAGGCTTTACAATTAAAGGGCTTCCTAATTTTTCAATAATTTCTTTCGCATTAATATTATGATCTCTAATGGCTTCCCATTTCGGCGTGGCTACACCTGCTTCATCAAAAGCTTTTTTCATAGGAATTTTAGATGTAGTGATATCATAGAAGTAATCATTGGCACCTGTATACACTAATTGTTTTGCGTCTAAGGCTTTAATAACAGAAACGCCAGGGGCACCATTAATTTCATCTCCATCACATAAATTAAGTACTACTGGAAAATGAATTCCTTTTTCTCTTTCATGTGCAATTTCTTGCACAATCATTTTATAATTCTCTAAAGTAACAGGTTGCCATTTCCAAGGAAGATCTAGTTGTTCAAATACGCGCGTATACTCTTCGATACTTTGACTAAAATCATAATAGTATGCTAAGTTCGGATCTGGATTATCCAAGGCTGGGGCTAAGACCCACACTTTCAAATGTCCTACTGGAACAAAAGGGTAAAATAAGTTACGAAAGGTTGTCAACGCAGTTTTAAATGGTTAGTATATGTTAGTATAATATTCATTGAAGTTATAAAATATATAATACTAACAAATTATTATAGCCATTAATTTAATAACTACTAAAGCCTATAAATTTATACTGCTTCATGCTCATTTAGAAAATACTTCAATGGGATAAATTACAATGCATTTAAAAGCCATTTATATATTATAGATGCTTGTATATCAATATGTTATGAAAAATTAATTTAATTGCCAATACATTAAAATTTTATAAAAGATGCAAAGCCAAGTAGTCATTTGTGATAAACAAATTGTGTATGCAATGGGATCTAGCTTACTTATCAAAGACAATCCACAATTAATGGGCTATCATATCATCAAAAGTATAGAGGAATTGAATGGTTATATCGCCTATGATAAAACTAAACAGGTGCTACCCATGGTTTTAGTGGTTGATAGTGCCATGTTTCATTTCGGAAATCCATCTACTATGCGCCAAATCAAAGAGATTAAAACCAGAATGGGCGTGATGGTGATCTTTAATGAACAAGATGAAGCTCATTTGTATCAATTAATTGATAATGGCATATCGGTTATAGTAGCACGTAATGTTTCCAAACAAGAATGGTCTAAAGCACTTGAAATGGCCAGGTTACAAAAAATATATTTCTGTAATCGTATTGCCGATAAGGTATTTAATATGGTAAATTGTATAGACAAAATTAAGCTAACAGAGAAAGTACACCAATTGCATACTTATGATAAATATATTTTAGTACGCATATGTGAGGAAGCTTCTAGTAAACAAATAGCTTATGAAGTGGGTCATAGCAAGCGCACTATTGAAGGGCACCGTACAAAAATGATGCAGCAATTAGAAGTTAAAAATTTAGCAGGCTTAGTGAAGATGGCCTTTATGTCAAAGCTATACGATCATTATTTAGAGAACCCTGGTTTATATGATGTGACTTCATGTGCTAAAACATCTTCTTTATAAAAATGAATAGTTTTAAAATCACCTTCAATATATTTTTGCGCCTGGTCTGTAAAATGATTTGAACTAGCAAAGCGACTTTGCCCACCCGTAATAATTGTTTTTGCTTCTAATTTTTTTCCAAAACTAACAGCTGCAATAAAACTACTTCCAGAATAACCATAACGCTTTAAAGTATTATCATACCTTCTACTCTCAAAAGCAGGCAGGGAGCCCCATTTAGAAGATGTTTGTCCTACCGCTATACTAGGCGCATTGTCATTAAATTTTTCTCCTGGGTTTACTCTTTGGTATCTATTAATATCTCCCCAGATTATTTCCCATTTACCATAGGTTTTTTCTAGTTGGTTCAATGTCTCATTTAAGAGGGCTAATTTTTTTTCATTCGAAACATCCTTCACCATCTGCTCATATTTTTTTATGATTTGAGTAGTGGCTTCTTCTGTAGTGGCAGGAGGAATTTCTTTTGACCAATTGTTTGCCCATTCAAGAGCAATAGTGGTTGCAATTGAATTTATACCAGCATCCCCATTCCAACTAGCTAAATAGTTCACTGCCTTTTTTTCTCTTTCATTTAAACTAATGGTTTTTGTATACGCCATAAAAGAAGGAAGTAAAATATCAAAAGCGCTTAAATGTTTATTGTAACCCAATTGAATTAAATCTTCTAAGGAAATTTTATCTATTTTACTCAGTAAATTAACTGCATTAATACCGCGTCCATTTTCACCATCGGGTGCCATATAATGTGGGTAGTCTTTTTCTTTAGGACTATTTACTCCAGCCACTGTGAAAGGGGTAGCATTACAATTTTGCAACCATCCATTTACAGGGTTAATACTTTGAACTATTTCATTTAGTGGGTGCACACCTAACCAATTCGTGGCTTTAATAGAACCATCAACGGGTAAACTAAAATCATAATTTTTATTTCTTTTGGGCATGAAATTACCATGCCAATACGCAATAGAGCCATCTGCATCGGCATACACAGTATTATTGCTATTATTACCTAATAATAATAAAGCTTTTTGATACTCTTTTAGATTAGTAGCCTTGGTCCTAGTCCAACATTCTATTAAGGCATTTAAAGAACGATTATTTTCTTGCAAACTTAACCACTTACCATTTTTAGATCCCATCACGGGGCCATGAATTGTTTTATAAGTAAGGAATGATTTTGTTTTTATTTGACCTTCTTCCAAATATTGAATAGGAATAGTTCTTTCTTTAATGGGCAGAAGACTTTGTTCATAATGCGATACCCAGCCCGTTTTATTTTTAGCTACTTGTTCTTCATAGACGTCGGCTACATCGGCATAGCTACTGGTATGCATAAAACCTAAATGTTCGTTGAAGCCTTGATAAATAAACATTTGCCCCCAAGTAACTGCTCCGTATACATTCAAGCCTTGCTCACTCACCATATGTATTTCAGATCTAAAATAAAAAGGTACATGGGGGTTAATATATAATAATGCATTTCCATTTTTACTATGCTGAGGTGCTATTGCAAAACCATTAGAACCTTTCTGTATTTTTTCTTCTAAAGCATAAGGCTCTTCCCTATTCTGCACCACTAATTTTTGGGCACTTGGAGTTTGTCCGTAAAAAGAGGCTACCTGATTAACTTTAATCCCTCCAGTTCTTGTGGGCGATACGCTTCCGTCTGTCCACATTAGATGATACCAGGGTTTATAAAATTGAATGGCCTTTTGTTTTACTTCAGGGTGTTTGTATAAATAATAATTTAGTCCATCCGCATGAGCTTGTAGTAATGCCTTAAACCAAACGGGGCTTTTATTATAATCATTGATGGCAGCTAGACTATCTTGAATAAGGCGCATCATTAAGTCTTCATAAATGGCAGAAGGTCCTTTTACTTCAGCAGTACGGCCTAACATTTCTAAATAGTTCAATTCTATTTGTCCCACATTCTCCTCACTTTGGGCATACATTAATCCAAAAACAGCATCGGCATCGGTCTTGCCATATACATGGGCAATGCCCCATTCGTCTCTTATAATATTTACTTGTTTTGCATGTTGCTCCCACCTTGCTATTTCGCTAGCAGTTATTTTTTGCGCCTTACTCATAAAAGAGCAACTCATAAGTATACATATAAAACAGATAGAGTGAAGGGACTTCATAATAGAGTGGGTATTTTTTGAATAGTTTGCATTTTTCATAAAATCTATAAAATTTGTGAATTCAATTTAAGCAAAAAAAAGCACAAACTTTTAGGGTTTGTGCTTTTTGATAAAATGGGAGTAATTAGATACCCCAAGTTTTCATTATAGCTAAATCTTTTTTCACACAATCTAATGGCGCTAAGCCTTGGTAAGACTCTTGTTCAATGATATAATGGTGAGCGCCTCCAATTTTTTTAGCAAGTAAGGCAATAGATTTAGGATCTACTACGCCCTGCCCTAAAATAGTGCTTTCATAACCATCATTCATCTCGCCTTTTTCTGCTTTAATTTCATCTTTAACGTGCAATGATTGGAAACGACCTGGATATTTCTTTACCCACTCAGCAGCTCTTCCACCTGCGCCATACATATTTCCAAAATCTAATTGGTGTACTACTAAGTTAGGGTCGGTATGTTGTAAGATTAAATCATACATTAAAGTACCATTTAATTTTTCTTTAAATTCAAAATCATGATTATGGTATCCAAATTTCATGCCACTTGCTTTACATAATTCACCCGATTTATTAAATACCTCTAGTTGTTGCATTAATCCGTCATAAGTACTTCTTAATTTATCATCTATGGAAGGGCTGATCACATAAGATTGACCCATTACTGCTGCATCTTCTACGGTAAGCTTCCATACGTCGGTGAAATCCTTTTTGGACTTATCCCAATGGGTAGCATTCATTACAGTATGGCCACTAGGCATTTTCAAGCCTAAGCCATCCAATACTTTTTTAAATTCGGGAGCTGCCCATCCGTAGAATTTTCTATTTACATAATTGGCATGCTCAACATATTCAAATCCCATTTTGGATAAAGCTGTTAAGGTTTCCATTGGTTTTTTGGACATGTCTTCACGCACTGAATATAATTGAACACCAATTAAATTTTTACTAGCTACCATATTCGTACTAGACCATAAAGCACTTGGTTTCAAACTGGCACCCACTATTGCAAGCGTTGCGTTTTGTATAAATTTTCTTCTTGAGTTTTTCATAAGAATTGTTTTTTAGTATTTAAACTTACCATTATTTTTTGACTAATCTTCCACCTTTGTGTTTTTAATAGGTTTTTTATCTAACCACTCAGAACGATCTAATTTATGTTTACCCGTCTTTACTTCATCTAAGGTGTTACCATTATATAAGCGACCATTTTTCATTACAAATTCTATTGTGTTGGTATTGCGTATATTATCCAAAGGGTTTTTATCCAATATAAGTAAGTCAGCCAATTTACCTATTTCTAAGCTTCCTAAATCCTTATCTAAACCAAGTCCAGTAGCACCTAAAATAGTGGCGGTTTTCAATGCATCTATATTACGCATGCCACCAGATTGCATAGACCATAGTTCCCAATGGTAACCTAGTCCTTGTAATTGACCATGACTTCCAATACCTGCTAGTCCGCCTTCTTCCACAATTTTTTTCATACTCTTTGCATGTTTTTGGAATACATGTTCTTCTGGTAAGAACCAAGTAGCACGACGACGCGATTTAGCAGCTAATTCTTCATAAGGTGTGAAGTATTGCATCTTCTCATTGCTATAAGGATTTTCATTTTCATAATAATAGTTCTCTGCCCATGGTCCACCATACGAAACTAGTAAAGTAGGGGTAACTGTCATTTTAGATGCAGCAATTGTTTTCACCACATCATCATATAAAGGATAAATAGGAATAGAGTGCTCGTGTCCAGGATAGCCATCTAATAAATTAGTCATATTTAATTTAAAATCAAGACCGCCTTCAGTAGTCGGCATTAATTTTTGATTTTTAGCAGCCTGTATTACCCATTGTCTGTGTTTACGATTCCCTACTAAATACATTTTAATATACTTTGTATTATAGTATTTACTGTACTGACTTAATACCGATTCTGCTTGTGCCGAATCTTTTAAGTTATATGCCCAATAACCTACACCAGGTCCGGTTGAATACACTCTTGGGCCCATCATCATACCAGCATCTACCATATCGCTATAAGTTAATACATCGGTAGTAGCCGTTTGTGGATCACGTGTTGTAGTGACACCATAAGCTAAGTTGGCTGCATATACCCAAGCCTGTGTTTTATGAATACCCCAGCTTGGCCACATATGAGAATGTGTATCTACAAAACCAGGAATAATTGTTTTGCCTGCTACATTCACTCTCTCTGTTCCAGTTTCCACTTTTAAACTTCCCGTTTTTCCAATGGCTTTGATTCTATTATTGACAATATAAATATCTCCTTTGCTAATGACTTCATCACCTTTCATGGTAATGATTCTTGCATTGGTTAACAGCATATGTGAATTAGGCATATCTTTTTCATAAAATACTTTCACCCAATTTTCAGTAGCCTTGTATTTAGGGTCTTCTTTCTTCTCCGCTTTCTTCGCTGTTTCTTTTTTAGTACTGTCTTTAGTTGTTGTATCTTTTTTGATAGCTTCTTCTGCTTTTTTAGCCATGGCTAAGCTATCATCAAATGCATAAGAAGCGTCTATATCATAAGTAAAATGTGCAGCACCTAAACTGTAATGTATAATTTTACCATTTGCTTCCCAGCTTGGAAACTCGCCACCCATCTCGGTTAAGAGTTTACTAGGGAAGGCTGCACTTTTAGCATCTGCTACAGAAATGTCTATTAACTTACCCGCTTGTGGAATAGTGATATAATAAATGTTATTATTCACTTGTGCAATAGCTGCTTTTCCTAATGGAGACATTAAAATAGTATTGGCACTTGAAGCAGGATTATTTTCTTTCGCTGCATCTTCCTCGTCTTCTACCATGTCTAAAACATCTGCTACCGGTTTTCCTTTATGTTGAGCGATGCTCCCAAAAGTAGTAATGCCTGTAATTTTTACAATTTCTTTTTCATCTCCTCCATCCCATTGAATAGAAACTAATTTTCCATTATTATTTAAATAAATACGGTCTTCTCCATTCACAAAATGAGCATTGCTGCGCCCATTGGCTTTATCAATCACATGAATACTGCCATCCTTTAAATCTAACCAACAAAGTTCATCTTCATCATCATTATAGGTAGGGTTTTTTGAATCTTTAAATTTTTGAACAGTGGTTCTATTAAATACAATTCTATTTTTTACTTCGTTAATGGCTAGGCCTTGGTATAAAGCGTTTTCTTTAGTAAGTAATGTCTCTTTGCCTGAAGCAATATCAATACTTCTAATACTACCCCCATTTTCAGACCAGGTTGCAAAATAAATGGTCTTACCATTCGCATTCCAAATAGGTTGCGCTTCTGTAAAATTATTAGTAGTTAATTTTTTAGGTGTTCCATTTGGATAGTCCATTACGTATAATTTATTTAACACGGTAAAGGCTAATTTTTTTCCATCCGCTGAAGGAACTGCATCTCTAATTTGAGTGGCTTGTGCTGCACTGGTATCTTTAATAGGATATTTGAAAAGTACTTCTGGTCCCATTTCAATTTTTGCCTCCACTGTATAACTAATTTCTTTTTGAGCAGCGGTTTCAATATCAATACTATGAATTTTTCCACCATAAGAAGCTAATAAATTTTTACTATCAGGTGTGAATGTCATTGTAGGTAATACCCCTAATACAGCAATCGATTCTTGATCATCTCTTTGCACAGGGTAGGCCAACCATGTTTCTTCACCTGTATTTAAATTACGTTTCACTAGTCCAGTTTTATCTTCAAATCTTGTTCCGTATACCATCCACTTGCCATCTTTAGAAAGAACAGGGGTGAAAGCAGAACCATATCTTGAGGCAATGGTACGCGTGGTTCCTTTTTCTCTGTCATACACACCAATACTGTATTGAGGCAACATCGCATTATAGTTCCAAGCACTCATTCTTGAAGAATAATAAATATATCTTCCATCTGCACTTACTGCAGGATCAATTGTTTTTAAGGCAGCAGGTAAAGAAATTAAATTTGTACCCGCACCTCCATTTTTATGCATTAAATATAATTTTGTATTTCTCCTTCCTTTGGTATACACTATATAATTACCATCGGGTGTATAGACAGCCCCCGGAAAATTTTGATTTTGATCATCTGTTAAAGCAACCGTATCTTTTTTAGCAATATCGATATACCATAAATTTTCTGCACCGCCTCTATCTGAAATAAATAAAATTCTTTTACCATCTGGGCTATAGCTAGGATGATTATCATAAGCCAAACCCTTTGTGATAGCTGTTGCTTTACCACCTTCTATGGGCATGCTATAAATATCTCCCATTAAATCAAACAATAAAGTTTTACCATCGGGGCTAATCGCTAAAGAGGTCCAAGTGCCTTCGCTGGTTTTCATAGGTATGGCACGTGTTGCTTTTAAAGGCATGCCTTTAAAATTCGTAAAGATAGTGCTGTCTTTTACAGTATTTGTTTTTAGTTGTGCATAGCTGCTGGTTAAACCAAACATCAATAATAGCGTCCAACTCAAAACGCAGGTAATTGTATATTTTCTCATGGGTAATTTTTTTGAAAGTTAGCTAAATAGGTGAAAAAATAGACACCAAAATTGCCTTTGAATTGCCGTTTATCAATAAATGGCGTTCTTTATATAAAAACCAACCAAAATAGGCCTAAAATTGGCCTATTTACGAATGGAATCGTAATTTCGCCAATATGAAAAAAACCAGTATACTAAGCCTTCTTATTTTAAATAGCTTGTTACTAATGAGTTATGTATCCATGGCTCAGAATGTTCAAATTGAAGGAACGATTATGGATAGTGTCGCTAAAAGAGCCCTGCCTTATGCAACGGTTTCTTTAGTTCGTTCAAAGGACTCTTCTTTAGTAAGTTTTGCTAGAAGTAATGACCAAGGGCTTTTCACTATTAAAAATGTACCTGCTGGAAAATATTTATTGTCTATTTCATATGTAGGCTATCAACAACAATGGTTTGCTTTTAAAACAGGCGCTACTCCTGTGTTAAATCTTAATAATATTTATTTGGAAGATGCTAGTAAAATGACATCTGTCACAGTTACGGCGCGCAGGCCTCCAGTAGTTATTAACGGCGACTCTATTGAGTTCAATGCAGAAAATTTCAAAACACCACCTAATGCAGTAGTAGAAGATTTATTGAAAAAAATGCCAGGCATTGAAGTAGATAAATCGGGTGGTATTACAGTGAATGGAAAAACAGTGACTAAGGTATTTGTGAATGGTAAAGAATTTTTTACAGGAGATCCTAAAATGGCTACTAAAAATTTACCTGCAGATGCGATTGATAAAATACAAGTTTATGATCGTAAATCGGATCAAGCCATGTTTACAGGCATTGATGATGGAACAGAAGAGACGGCCATAAATTTAAAAGTAAAGAAAGATAGAAACCAATCCAATTTTGGAAAATTAACAGGAGGCGCAGGCACACCTAGTAGGTTTGATGCACAAGGCAATTGGAATAGATTAAATAATGACGAACAATACTCATTAATAGGAACTGCCAATAATACCAATAGGCAAGGCTTTTCGAGTAGAGACATTTCCAATTTTTCTGGAGGTGGCGGCGGAAGACCAGGTGGTGGTGGCGGTGGAATTACACTTAATTTTGGCGGCGGCGGTGGAACCGATAACAACGCACAAGGAGTAGCCACAACGCTTTCAGGCGGTGGTAATTATTCTAATTTATTTAATGAAAAGAAAACAAATTTCAATGCTAATTTTTCATTGAATGATATAGAGCGTAATAATATTAGTAATTCTTACACACAAAATTTAACACCAGGTAATTTATTCAATAGAAGTTCAAGTTCAAGAAGCGTTGCTAGAAACCAACAACAAAGTTATGGTAGTACTATTGACCAAAAAGTATCAGAAACTTTTTCTTATAAATTTACACCAAGTATTGGAAAGCAACATGGGACTTCAGAATCTTATGATACCACCGAAACTTTTTTACCCGACGCTTTTAAAACTAAAACCAATGCGACTCGTTCTGCATCCACTAGTGTAACAGATGCAAGTAATGCTGCAAGTAATTTATTATTAAGAAAAAAGTTTGCTAAAAAAGGAAGAACTATTTCATCTACCATTACCAATAGTTATAATGAATCTAATTCAACGGGTAGCCAATACACCGATCAATTTACCTATGGAAATGGAGGGGCTTTGCTAAAAGACTCAGTTTTAGACCAACGTAATATTAGAAAAGGTAATACTATTACTTATTCAGCCAATGTAGTATATACCGAGCCCTTGGGTAAAAAATCATTACTTGAATTCAATGCTTATTTAAGTCAAAGCATTGGTAAAACAAGTAAGAAAGTATATGATAAGAATACGGGTAGTTCAAGCTATGATCAATTAAATACAAGGCTTACCAACGAATACAATAGCGAGTATACCTACACTGGAGGCGGTATGAATTATAGAACCAATCAAAAAAAGTATAATTTTTCAACTGGCTTTTCTTTACAAAGTGCCAAGTTAATAGGGGAGAATGTGAGTGCGAATTCAAAATTAAATCAAGGCTTTCAGGACATCTTGCCTTCAGCCATGTATCAGTATAATTTCTCTCAAACAAAGAACTTGAATATTAATTACCGTACTTCCACTAATCAACCTTCTTTAACGCAGTTGCAACCCGTACTTGATCAAAGTAATATCAATAGACAAACTATTGGTAACCCCGATTTGAAAAGAAGTTATGTACACAATTTAAATATGCGTTTCTTCTCTTCTAAAATTATATCAGGACGTAATTTCTTTGCAAACTTAAATGCGGCTGCTACTAATAATTCTATAGTAAACTATGATAGTATTTTACCTAGCAGGGTTACTTTGTCAAGGCCTGTGAACGTGAATGGTGCTTACCGTGTCAATGGTAGTGTAAACTATGGTTTTGGCTTAAAGAAAATATATTCAAGAGTTAATTTCGGTTTAAATGGCGGCATGAGTAATAATATATCTTATTCCAATGCCTTGTTAAATACCATTATCACTAAAACAGTAGGGCCTTCTGTATCTTATAACTTTCAATTAGATGAAGTGATTGATATAGATTTTTCTACTAGATATTCTTATAGCAAAACCAATAACGCTATTAACGCAGGTTTGAATACTAACTATTTAACCAAAGTATTTAGTGCAGAGATGAATAATTACCTGCCTAAAAACTTTTTATTGAATCAAAGCTTTACCTATACTATAAACTCTGGAAGAGCAGCGGGGTATAATACTTCTATCCCCATTTGGAATGCGAGCTTTTCTAAGTTTTTCATGAAGAATAAAAAAGCAGAATTAAGAGTGAGCGCCTTTGACCTCTTGAATAAAAATGCGGGTATTAGCAGAAATGTATCGCAGAACCAAATTGTTGACCAACAATACAATGTAATTAACCAGTACTTCTTAGTAAGCTTTATATATAGCTTGCAGAAATCGGGTTTAGGCGGCGGTGGTCCTAGAAATGTGATGATTCGTATGAATTAATTATCTTTAGTAAATCTTTATTAAAATACAATTTTTAAAATAAACAATATGCGTAAAATATTCTTAGTACTTACATTGGCCCTAGTAGCCATTACAAGTTCTTTTGCACAAGTAAAAGAAGGGAAGTTAATTTTCGAGAGAAAAATTAACATGTATAGAATGATCACCGACCCTGAAATGAGGGCTCGTATTCCTGAGTTCAGAACAGAAAAATTTGAACTCTTATTTAATGAGCAGGCAAGTATGTTTAAAACCATACCAGAAGAAGATGCTCCAGATCCCTTTGCTAATAGCGGCGGAGGCGGCGGAGAAAGAGGGGGACGTTTTAACTTTAGAATGCCTGAAACAGCTACCTATACCGATATACCCAATCAAATGCAATATGAAGCTCGTTCCTTGTTTGAGAAAGATTTTTTAATTGTAGATTCTTTAAAACCTATTAACTGGAAATTATCGGAAGAAACTAAAACCATTGCTAAGTTTGTTTGTAAAAAAGCAACTACCATGATTACGCCACAACAAATGAATATGCGTTTTGGCGGCGGCGGTGGAAGAAATAGAAATACTACAGATACTGCAGCACCTGCAAAACCCAAAGAAGAAGAATTAGTAGTTTGGTATACAGAATCTATTCCTGTATCTGTTGGACCCGATGCTTATGCTGGTTTACCTGGTGCTATTTTAGAAGTAAATAGTAGTAATGGGGGTAATGTAATTACCGCTTCTGAGTTTACAGCTAAATATGCTGTTAAAGAATTAAAGCAACCTACTAAAGGAGATAAGATGAACCGTGCACAGTTTGCAGATAGTATGAAAAAAATTATGGAAGACATGCAAAAAGGCGGTGGCATGGGAGGTATGAGAATTAGAATTAATCAATAATTTTTATCTAGTATAAAATTTATCTAGAAGATTATAATATCACTATATATTATTCGAATAAAATAAGAAGCCCAATAAGCTTCTTATTTTATTATATACCATTTCCAACCAATGGTAATGGCCCTGGGTTCTCCTAAATAATAAGAGTAGGCGCTGCTTCCTTTTACACTGAAGTTTTTGGTAGCCATAGTGGAATAATAAGTATTGGTAAGGTTTAATACATTCAACCAAATTTCCGATTTCCCTAATTGAAGTCCGAACCTTGCATTGACTAAATCAAATCCAGGATAATGAGTGGCATTGGTTTCATCCATATAATAACTTGATTGATGTATCCATTCCAGTGCAGTTCGCACTCGTTTAGTAGGCTTCCAAGCAATACCTAGGTTGTTTAATACATGCGGGGCCGCATTCATTTCTTTACCACTTACATCCACGCCTTTAATATTGGTGTTTAAATATTTATGACGTGTATTAGAGCCATTAAGGGTAATTTCCATACTTGGCATTAATTGATAGCGTACTTGATATTCAATACCCATATGGCTTGTAGCGCCTGAGTTTTGATTTAAGTTTACACCATCTGTTTGTCTCACTGAAATAATTTCATTATTCCCTTGTAAAGAATAAATGGAAATTTCAGCACTTATTTTTTTACTTTGATACCAAGAGCCTATTTCTATATTAGAAAAACTTTGAGGTAATAAATAAGGCACTCTAATGGCATTGTATATTTCGGTTATTTGAGGAGGAACAAAACCTTTGCTGTAATTAAAATAACTACCCCAATTTTTGAGGTTGTAAGTAAGTCCTAATTTAGGTGTGAATTGTGTAAAATTATTTTTTGCAGAAGGCGTTCCAAGGGAAAGCAAGTTGTTGAAAAGGTATTCAAAATTGTCGTAACGCAGGGTCATGTTCAAACGAATAGCCTTATTCAAATTGGCGATATAATTAAAGTAAATGGCTTTATTACTAATTTGAGTATTGTAATTGGTAATAAGTGAATCCCTAGTTGGATAAGTATATTTTATGTATTTACCAATGGTGGTGTCCTTTATAATATCTATGTAGTGGGCAATTAAATTTTGATGGGTAATATCCCAATAACCACCCAACATTATTTTACTATTCAAAAATGGAATGCTCCATACATGTTGAAGGTCTAGTACATAGGCATCAAAATGGTTACTATTTACCTGGCCTTTAAATTTTGTGGGGTTGGATGTAGACGCAATTGAATAAGTAGGGTTCTGGTCCATGGTATTGTTTCGATACATGAAATTAAGGGTAGTATTAGAATGCGCATTCCAGTTGTAGTCTAGGTTTTGTCTAAAACGAAGCGCATCAATTTTTCTAAAAGTGAAGCTTTGTTGTGTACCAAAATTTTTCTGAAAAAACTTAATACTATCTAAGGAACCTGTCATTTGAGTATAGTAATTAATATATTGAAGGTTTTGATATCCCTTTAATTTATCGTTTACCCTAAAATTTCTTTTTACACTCAATGCTTTTTTATTAAAATCGCTGTATTCGGTAATACCCTTTTTTTGATCCGTCCAAGCACCCATAATATTCCAGCCACCTGTTTTGGTGGGAGCGCCCCAGCTCAAATCTATTTTTTTATAACCTGTATTATTTATTTGTGTACTTATAAAAGCATTGGCTTTACTAGGCACAGGGGTAGTTAATATATTCACCACGCCTCCTATGGCTTCCGCGCCATAAAGAGCGGAGGCGGGGCCTTTAATAATTTCAATGCTATGAATATTGCTGCTATTCATTTC
Source organism: Sediminibacterium sp. (assembly GCA_007280515.1). Lineage (GTDB taxonomy): Bacteria > Bacteroidota > Bacteroidia > Chitinophagales > Chitinophagaceae > Sediminibacterium. Next base: position 28,764 of record QYPL01000002.1, on the reverse strand, counting down.
AATAAGGGCATTGCTGCTAAATAAGCCGCTAGTTCTAATGGGCATGCCATCTTCTAAGTATAAATAAAGTCCTTTTAAGGAAATAGGTTGTCTAATGGACATCATATGCTGTTCATTGCCAATGGTGGGCATATACACACCACTTACTTTATTCAATAAAAAATCAATTCTTTGTGCTTTTGCTTCATCAATGGTTTTGGGAGATAGAATGGAAATGGCTAGAGGCGATTCTATTCTTTTTTCTTTCAACTTATTGGCAGACACCACAATAGTGGTCAATTGGGTATAGCTTGTATCTTGTCCAGATGCAGTGGCCATAGCAAAAACTAAAATTCCCGACATAAATTTTCTTAAAAAAACCATATTTGCAAATTTAGTAGTTAATTTAGTTATTCAGTTTTTCGTTGAACCTATTTTATCATAATTCAAATTTATCCGATGCGTAAAATTTTACACATACTCGTATTACAGTTATTGGTAGGCGCCAATTTTATGACTGCTACTGCCCAGGTGAAAACATTACGAGAACAAGCAAGTATTGTCAATGAATTATTAGCAGATCGCTTTAATAATTTACTACCCTCTTTAATGGATCGTGCCCAAATGGATTGCTGGGTAATTATAACAAGAGAGTATAATGAAGACCCTATACTAAGAACCATGCTGCCAGCGGAGTGGATAGCAGCGCGTCGTAGAACTATGCTTGTATTTTATAGAAATAAAGAAAAAAATACGGTTGAAAAGTATGCAGTGGCTAGGTATGCAGTGGGCACAGAAATTGCTGCAGCCTGGGATGTAGCTGCTTTCCCTAATCAGTGGGATGCATTGACTGCTTTATTAAGAAAGCTTAACCCTAGTAAAATTGCTATTAATACTTCTGCCGATTATGGACATGCCGATGGCTTAGATCATACAGAGTATCAAGAATTCATGCAAAGCTTAAATGCAGGTGAGCAAGCAAAAGTAGTTTCAGCAGAACCTTTAGCGGTGAGTTGGTTAGAAACTAGAACAGCAAAAGAAATGCAATTGTATCCAAGCTTATTAAAAATAACACACGCTATTATTAAGGAAGGCTTTAGTAATAAAGTCATTAAGCCTAATGTTACTACTACGCAGGACTTAGTTTGGTGGTTTAGACAAAAACTAAGCGATAATGGCCTTATAACATGGTTCCATCCATCCATTGAAATTCAAAGAAGAGTAAGAAATGAAAAAGATGATGTGATTAGACCAGGCGATTTTTTACATGTAGATTTTGGCATTACTTATTTAAGATTGAATTCAGATGTACAAGAGCAGGCCTATGTTTTACTGCCTACAGAAAAAGAAGTACCTGCTGCCTTGCAAGCAGCCTTTACAAAGACCAATCAATTACAAGATTTTCTAACCAATGAATTCGCAGTGGGCAAATCGGGTAATGAAATTTTAAAGCAAGCCTTAACTAATGCAAAGGCTGCAGGTATTAACCCTAGTATCTATACACATCCCATTGGGTTTCATGGCCACGCAGCAGGCACTACCATTGGTATGTGGGATTTCCAAAATGGAGTACCTGGCTCTGGCGATTATACGATGAAAGCCAATACTTGTTACTCCATTGAATTAAATGCAACGCATACATTGGAAGGCTGGAACAAGCCAGTAAAAGTAGCATTAGAACAAAATGGCTATTTTAATGGAATGCGATTTAACTATATTGATGGAAGACAAACTAAAATTCATGCGATACAATCGAAATAGTTTTTTTAATAATAATTTTTAAAAAAAATAAAAAAATTACTACTTATTCTAATTATAAAAAAAGCCCCATTTTATCGGGGCTTTTTTGTGTAAATATTTTTTAAAAAGTATATAATTATTATTACTCGTTCTAAGTATTATAAATATTTATTTAGTAAAGTAATGAACAATAAAATAGGTGATGGCAGCTAGTACGCCGCTTACTGGAATGGTTAGAACCCAAGCCCATAATAGGTTAGTAGTTACACCCCATCTTACAGCACTCAAACGTTTAGTAGCCCCTACACCAATGATAGATCCTGTAATGGTATGTGTAGTGGAAACCGGAATACCCATTTGACCTGTAAAAAATAAAGTGAATGCACCTGCTGTTTCAGCGGCCACTCCTTCAAGTGGGGTAACCTTGGTAATTTTAGAACCCATTGTTTTTATAATTTTCCAACCACCACTCATCGTACCTAATCCAATGGCTAAATAACAAGCTACAGGAACCCAATCTGGAAGCTGACTAAAGTCTTGCATGCTTCCATTGGCAATTAATGCAGCACCAATAATACCCATTACTTTTTGAGCATCATTACCACCATGTCCAATACTGAAGGCTGCAGAACTAAACAACTGTAATTTTTTAAACATATAAGCAACGGATCTAGATGTAGGCGTTTTTATTTTCTCTACATAAAAATAAACGATCATAAATAAAATAGAAGCACCAATGATACCGTATACAATTACAGAATTATCTGCTTTATCAATTTCACTAGTAAATGTTTTTTCAATATTGAATTTGATAATTTTTGCCTTTACCTTTTCAATATTTTTATCGGCAATAGGATAAATACTATTTACAATTACTAAAGCCGAGTCCAGGCTAATATTACCTTCTAAGTATAATTTTAAAGGAGCTTTATATTCTTCAGTTTTTTCTTTTGCAATAACATAAATTGCTTTTGCTTCTTTATCTTCTGCCGATTTTGCTTCTGTTACTAAAAAATCGTTTGCGTTTCTAACTTCATCTTTTAACTTACTAACAGCCACATTTTTTAACCAGCCACTATCTTTGGCAATAGCGGCAATTTTAGCTGCTGAAGAATTATCAAAATCAGATAAATAAGGCACTAAATTATTATAAGATATATTTGCCTTTTCTAATTTTCCTTCATTTAATTGAAGGGCAGCTAATAAGCTAGCATCGCCTTGTTTACTTTTAAGATCACCTTTAATAGTGGCAATTTCTTTTTGGTATTTATCAATGCTATAAAACTTTTGAACGTTTTCTTTAATTTTAGTGTCTTCAAATTTATCAAACAATAGTGCGGTGCCAGCAGTGGCAATAATTATGATGGCAAACCTCCACCATAAATTGCGCATAATGGTAACTACGGATATAAAAATAGAAATAATGATACCAATAATAGGTGCTAAGAAAATAAATAATACAGTTTTTATGATAGTATCGCTGTCTACTATTTTAGCCCAAGAATAATCGATTCCTTTTATCATGAGTGCATGCGCAATAGCCGCTCCTGCAAAGCCTCCTATAAGAGTATGCGAAGAAGAAGAGGGAATACCATACCACCAAGTAAGTAAGTTCCAGAAAATGGCAGCTATTAAGCCTGAAAAAATAACGGGCAAAGTAATAAAGTCCTTGTAGACTGTTTTACTAATGGAGTTGGCTACTGCGTGGTCCTTGAAAATCCAGAATGCTACTGAGTTGAATAAGGCTGCCCATAAAACTGCTTGAAAAGGTGTCAACACCTTGGTAGAAACCACAGTAGCAATAGAGTTTGCTGCATCATGAAATCCATTGATATAGTCAAATATTAGCGCAAGTGCTATAATGATAATTAATAAAGTCATCTTGAATAAATTAAGGAATAAATTAAGCGTACTTGATAATAATAGATTCAACTACATTGGATACATCTTCAATTTTATCTGTTGCAATTTCAAGTACTTGATATATTTCTCTTTTCTTAATTACTTCTTTAAAATCGTTCTCTTGTTCAAATAGTCTTTCAATACTCATATCAAAAATATCATCAGCCTGATTTTCAATACTATTCACCTTAATCATGGCCTCCGTCATTTCCTTAATATTATTCATATTGCGAAGTCCCAAAACTACTTTTTTAGTTTCTAGTGTACCTTGTAAAATTAATTCAGCCAGTTTATGTATACCTGTATCGTTAGGGTTTACTTTATAAAAATTAATCTTTTTTGCAGAAGCGTAAATGTAATCGGCAATATCATCAAGAGAAGAGGCTAAATAGTGAATGTCTTCTCTATCAAATGGAGTAATAAAATTTCTACCTAATTCAGTAAAAATAGAATGTGTTAAATCATCATTCTTATGTTCTAGGTTTTCAATCTGTGCTAAAATGTTAGCTCTTACATCGGCATCTGGCTCGTTCACCATTTCTTTTAATTTGATACCCATTTCATAAACATGTTCAGCCACTTCTTCGAATAATTGAAAGAAAACTCTATCCTTTGGCAAGAAAATTTTCATGATTGAATTGAAGTCCATAATAAGCGTTTTATAATTTTGAATAATGCAACACAAAAGTCCCCTTTTGGGCTCAAAAGGGGTACAGGCCTATATTACCAAATTGTTACCAAATCCATTTGAAGGGAACTTTTCACATTGGGGCTTAGAGAAATTTATATTAACCCAACGGCTGAAAATTAGGAGTTAAAGCATAAAAAAAGGGAGTCGTTTGCACGGCTCCCTTATAAAATCCATAGCTTTCCCCCAAAAGCTATATAAAAGAACATCATTTGAAGAAATTTAATATGCATTTGAGTTACCTATTAAGTTTCGTAATAGGTTATTTCCTATATTTAAGGTATTAAACAATTTAAATTAATAAGTTATTTACCTAATTTATAATTGATAATCAATGAATTACGCAAAATCTATACTATTTACGATTTTTATCTCTTTAGTCGTTATTCTAAGGGCTAATGCCGCTATCATTCAGCTCCCAGAGCATTTTACAATTACTAGCAGTCCATTTTTAGATAAGATAATGTCTCTTTCCGGACTAGAAACTAGAATTTATTTATCAAAGAAGAATGAAATTATACCATTGGAGGGAACCATCTTTAAAATGAATGGCCAGGAGCTGATTAGGACGAATGAGACTTTATACATTTTAATTTCCCAGTCAGGTGTCATTTACCAATTAGAAGGTAAGCTCGATTCTAGCTATTCTTTTCATAGAATTGACGCCACCATTAATATTAATTACAATATAGCGAGTAACAATTTTGTTTGGGATAAACATATTTATAGTTATGGAGGCTATGGTTTTTGGAAGTTGAATGGTCATTTAAGGGCGTTTAATTTTTTAGATAAGGAATGGGATATAGCCCCAGCTGATAATGAAATTATTTCTAATGGATATAATTGGTATTCTAATAAAGAAGGTAGAGTCTATGTCCCCTATCAATCTATAGTCAATGCGGGCATTGCAGGTCCTGAAAGTATTAGTGGTAAAAAAAATTATGATAGCTATTATTTAGACCTAGCTTCTAAAAAGTGGATCAAATTAGGATCCCTCAATAACAATACCAGAAAGCTTATTATCGATAATATTAATAATAATCTCTTTACGTTAGACAGCGGCTTCATTTATACAAATGAAGACGTAGCTTATTATTTTAATTTCATAGCTAATAAAGTATATAAGTCTAAAAATTCAGAACTGAATCAGTTTTTTTTAAGAAGGACGAATAGTCATGATATCTTTTTTTATAAAGACACCATTTTTAGTTTTAGTCCAGAATCACAGACCTTCTCTACCCAAAAATTATCTTTAAATTATTATTTTGAGGCCTCAAGCTATCCTATATGGGGCTTAGATGATAATTACTATTATGTCATTGCCTTCGTTGTTTCCATATTGACAGTATTTAGTTTTTCTATTTGGCTATTTAATAGAAGCTTTGATAAAAAACTAGAGCAGTCGCAGCTTAAAATTTTAAAATCAAAATCTACCAACCAGGCCTTTGTGGGGACGGAAGTAGCCTTTATTTCTTTATTACTAAAAAATTCTAAAAAAGAGTTAAATGTAGAAATAAATGAAATCAATCATGTGTTGGGTATCAAGGATAAAAATGTGGGGCTGCAGAAAAAAGTGAGAAGTGATATGATTAACGCTATTAACGAAAAGTATCAATTTGTTACACAAACCGAATTACCGCTAATAAGTAGTGTACGAAAAGAAGATGATAAAAGATTTTATGAATACTTTATAACTGCTACTGAAATAAAATCTATAGAGCGTATTTTAGAGCAAAATTGATTTGTCATAAAATTGTAAAATTATATTGTTCTTAGACCAAGTTTATGCTTGAATATAGGTATAGATGTAATCAAAGTTCGAGCTTTGAAGCTCCATGTTTAAGAAGCTATTAATATTACTATTTTTTATCATTCCTCAATGCTTATTTAGCCAAGCCCAGTTTGTAAAAGATACCTTATTTGCAAGTGGCGACAGTGTGGTGGTTTCGGCTACAAGATCGGAGCGTAAATTGAGTAATAGCACAGTTCCTGTTACGCTCATTAATGCTCAAACCATTCAACAAACAGGCTCTATTCGATTAACCGACATACTCAAAGAACAAACTGGCTTAACCATGACAAGTGGTTTTGGTGCCGGCGTTCAATTGCAAGGGCTCAACCCCGATTATACTATTATTTTAATTAATGGAGAACCTCTAGTAGGAAGAACTGCTGGTGTACTTGATTTAAATAGAATTGCACTAGGTAATATTAAAAAAATTGAAATTGTAAAAGGGCCTTCTTCAAGTTTATATGGCAGCGAAGCCATGGCAGGTGTTATTAATATTATTACAGATGCTACAAGCAAGATACCTTTAGAAGCCTCGTTAAGAATGGGAACTTATAATACCAAGGATATTATTTTAAATAATGGGCTTCGTTCAAAGTCTGTTTTTTACCAAGGCTTTTATAATTACTATGCCACCGACGGCTATAGCATTAGGCCCAGTAGTAATAATAGAATAACTACACCTATTAATAGGCTCACCACTAGCCAACAGTTTAAATTCAATATTAACGACCGTACTCGTATTTTATTAAATGCAAGACTTACCGACGAAACAATAAAAAGTAATATAGCCGTTTCAAACGGAGGGGTTACTATAAATTCCAATGGGAATGAGCATAATACCGATGCGAATTTAAGCGCTACTTTGAATTACCATTTTACGCCTAATTTAAAAACAAGTTTTCGTAGTTATTTAACTAATTATATTTCTAAACAAGATTTACTAACTATTTCAGGAGCGCCTTATAATGATTTACTAAATCATTTATTTAAAAGAATAGAAAACCAAACCGATTGGACCCTTCGTAAAAACCTAAATGGAATTTTTGGAATGGGGGCTGTTTGGGAAGGGGTTAAGAGTAGCAGATACGATAGTGATAAACTAAGAAAGGAAAATACCATCCAGTATGGCTTTACACAGTGGGAATGGACACCTATCAATAAACTAATTATAATTGGTGGCATAAGATTTGATAAAAATGCAAGCTATGCTTCTGCGTGGAGTCCTAAATTGTCAATGCTTTATAAATTGAATCCATCACATAAAATTAGATTAAGTATTGGGCAAGGATTCAAGGCACCCGATTTCAGACAACTCTATTTAGACTTTACCAATGCAGCAGCTGGTAATTATAGCGTATTTGGTTCGGCGCAAGCACAAAAAGTTATTGGCCAATTAAGTAGTTTAGGACAAATAGGTGGTTTATATAATAATTATTATTTATTAAAAGCATTACAACCAGAATCCTCAACTGGTATGCATCTTTCATGGGAATGGACACCTACCAACAAGACATTTATAAGCACGCAACTGTTTAGAAATGACATCACTAATTTAATTGAAGTACAACAAGTGGGTACTTATATAAGTGGCGCACAAATATTTAGTTATTTAAATATAGGAAGAGCTTTTACCCAAGGAGCTGAATTGGAGTTTAAACAAAACATAAATAATCATTTAGTACTTAGTGGTGGCTATCAATATTTAATTACTGGCGACAAAGACCAAATAGCGCAAATTAAAGCTGGTACAGTATATACAAGAAATGCAAGTAATATAAGCACAAGACTCACCATGTCCGATTATATAGGCCTACCCAATGTAAGTAAACACAAAGCGCAGTTAAAAATAAATTATTCGAACGATAAGGGCCTGTTTGCAAATTTCAGAATTATATATAGAAGTAAATGGGCTGTGAATAATACCAATGGCAACCAAGTGTATGACAATGGAGATGATTTTGCAAAAAGCTATTATTCATTGCACAGCTCAATGGGAAAAGAATTCAATAATGGCATCGCAGTTCAAATAGGTGCTGATAATATCAATAATTATATTGACGCCATTCATTTACCCAACCTAGCAGGCAGAACTTATTTTATTAATCTTAAATATCAAATTAAATATAAAAACTAAAATAAATTACCCATGAAAAAACAATTATTAAAAATCGGTTTTGTATTAGTAGCGGCAATACAAATAGTAGCTTGTACTAAATCAGAAATTATGCCTATACCTGTAGTTACAGTCAGTACCAAAGTCGTAAAGGATTTAATCGCAGATACTGTTTTGGGCCTAACCTCAACAGGAATGCCTTATAGTGCAGGAAAATATACTTTTTACAGTTTAGAGAATAATGCAATTGTTCCTAGTACCGATAGTGCTAGCGCCAAATGGGATTTAGCCTTTATGTCCACTAGAATTTTAACCAATGGTGGAACTAGTGGTCCTGCATTAGGAGGCGCCTTTATTTATTCAGGATTATTCGATGATTTAAAAACCATTTCCACAGATTCAATTTTTAAAACAGACAACGCTCCTACCTATGCCATTACAACGGGAAGTGGCAAGGGATGGTATACCTATGATCAATTAACAAGTTTAATTACACCATTAGCAGGAAGAGTACTCGTTATAAGAACTGCTTCTGGTAAATTTGCAAAACTTGAAATAACTTCTTATTATAAAGGAGGAGTGACATTACCTGTTTCAGCTTCTGATGTTGAAAAATTAACTAAGCAACGCTATTATAATTTTAGATATACTTATCAGTCGAATGGCAGTAAAGTATTTTTAAACTAGATAATATTTAGTAGATAAAATTTTCTTTCCCCCAAACTGCTCCCCATTAGCAGTCTATTTTTAGACTGTGGGGAGTATTTTTTTAGGCTAGTTTGAATACCTATCTTTCTAATTTAAAATTAACATCGGTAGCTGGACGCTTTGCTAAGTTGGCTACTTTCCAACCACTGCGGTACATCCAGTCGGCCATTTTTTTAAGCTTAGGGTAGTTAATATTTTCTGCATTATCAAGGGGTGTATGATAGTCTTCATGTAATAAGGTAGTATACATTACAGCAGGAATACCTAGTCTTGCATAAGGTACATGGTCGCTTCTAAAATACCAGCCTTCAACATGGGTTACTTTATCGTAGGTGGTATCTAATTTAAATTTAGGTCCTTCATTATTAGCAGCTAAAATAAGGTTCACTAATTCAGTTGAATTTTTATGCGGCGATTGCATACCTAAAAAAGCAGCGCTGTCAATATTATTACGACCGATCATGTCTCCATTTAGACAAGTGACAATATTTTTAATAGGTACAGTAGGATGCTGCACATAATATCTTGAACCTAATAAACCTCTTTCTTCAGCGCCATGAATCACAAATAAAATAGAACGCTTCGCTGGGTTTTTCATAAAGGCTCTGGCATTAGCTAACATAGCCACATCTACACTTGCATTATCATCGGCTCCATAATAAGTAGAATCATTATTATGTGCATTTCTTATGCCATGTGCATCCTGATGGCCACTGTATAAAACGTATTCTTCTTTTAATTTAGGGTCGGTGCCATTTATTTTTCCAATAATATTTACAGAAGGGTAACTGTATTTATCAACAATTATATTGGCATTCATAAAGGCAGTATTGTTTTGTAAGTCCGCTTTTGCATTTGCATGCATCCATAAAATAGGAATGGTAGTAGTAAGCGTTACATTGGCGCCTCCATCAATATCATAATTACCTCTTTTGAAATTTTCTGCAGCATCGTCCCATGCTTTTTCTGCAAAGTCATCTGCTATAATAATAACGGCGGAAGCGCCTTTTCTAATAAGGGGCATAACATATTTCGCTTGCACGCTTCTGCTATAGCGCCATGTAGGTAAAGAAACATTGGTATTGATACCAATAGAAGAAGCTTCAATAGCTACTACTTTATTTTTAATATCTAGTTTTGAAGTGTCTATGTCTGCAGCGTTACCTAAATACAAAATAGGAGCCACTATGGTAGCATTGGCCATTTGTGCCACCGCTACCTCATTCCATAACTTTGCAGTTTTATTATTAATTTTTATTACCGTCTTATCTGAGATATGATTACGCCATAAATTAAAAAATTGTAAATAGGTTCCATCATCTCCTGCAGGCAACAAACCAATACTTCTATATTTTTCAGCTAACCACATAGAGGCTTTTAATTCATCTAATGTACCTGCCGACCTACCATTAAAATGCGCATCTGCTAAGTAGTATAAATCTTTTTTTAATTCGCTTTCTTTAATATACTTCAAACCTGGAGGGTTGGCATTTTGAGCTAATAAAGAACTACTCATAACTAATAAAAGAAAACTGCTCATTGTGAATAATAGAAAATTTGTTTTAATTTTTTTCATATTTGCGTTTTTATAAAATTGAATTATTTTTTTGCTTTAAAACTCCATGTAAAATTAAACTCGGCCACTACTTCGCCTTTCTCATTCGTGCCCACCGACTTACAAATTACTGTTTTTCCCTCACCCGTAGCAATTGTTTCATTAATAGCTGCTTGAATAGCTAATCCATCTTCACAGCTAAATAAAATGGTGCCCGTTGCTTTTTTAATAAAGTTGGCCTGCGTACTAACTACTAGCATACTTATTTTAGGCACTCTTTCATATACTTGAGCAAAGGCTAGCATCCCACAAGTCATTTCTGCCGCCATGGCTTCCACGGCAAAATAAATAGATTTAAAAGGGTTTTGACTAAACCAAGAGTAGCGAATACGCACCACAGATTTACGGTCATCAAAATAATGAATTCTTAAACCCGCAAAAAAAGCGGCCGGCAATTTTTGAAATAAAAAAAAGCCAAAAGAAAGTGGATTGGTAATTAAACGACTGAATTTATAAAAAGCGGGGTTCATAATAAAAAAGCTTGTGCTATAAAATTAAGGATAATTAAGCTATTTGCGATTCCTATCAATAAATTGCATGAAACTTGGCCTGCACTAGAATAGAGTGCTTTGGTATTGAAAAAAAGGCAGTCTTAAAGGGGGCCTTTTTAAGTTAATGACCTAATTTTAAGAACAAAATCAATTTCTATGACTAAGGCATTGCAAAGCTATGATTACATTGTTTTTCTACTTTACTTTCTAATAATTGCTAGCTATGGATATTGGATCTATAAACGCAAACAGTCTGCCACAGCTAACTCCACCGATTTCTTTCTAGCAGAAGGTCAATTAACTTGGTGGGCTATTGGAGCATCTTTAATTGCCTCTAATATATCTGCCGAACAATTTATTGGCATGAGTGGAAATGGTTTTAGATTAGGTATTGCTATCTCTGCCTATGAGTGGATAGCAGCGGTTTCTTTAGTAGTGGTGGCCATATTTTTTATGCCGGTGTATTTGAAAAACAGAATTTATACCATGCCGCAGTTTTTAAAAACAAGGTATAACGAAACAGTGGCCATGATCATGGCTATCTTTTGGTTGTTCTTATACATATTTGTAAACCTTACTTCCATTTTATATTTAGGCGCCATTGCCATTAATAATTTAACAGGTGGTGCTAATTTTCATTTAATAATGATAGGCCTTGCACTATTTGCCTTGTTCATTACTTTAGGGGGCATGAAAGTAATTGGCTACACCGATGTAATACAAGTATTAGTATTAACAGTGGGAGGCTTAATTACTTCTTATATAGCTTTAACGGTAGTGGGTGAAAAATTTGGCTATGGTAGTAATGCCATTGCAGGATTTAATCATTTATTAAAAGCAGCGCCAGATCATTTTAAAATGATTTTTGATAAACCAGGTACGGGCGCTTCACAAAAACAAATTGACGATTATTCAAGTTTACCAGGGCTAGCCATGATGGCTGCCGGTATGTGGGTAGCGAATTTAAATTATTGGGGATGTAATCAATACATTACACAAAGAGCCTTAGGCGCCGATTTAAAAACAGCAAGAACAGGTATTTTATTTGCAGCCTTTTTAAAATTATTAATGCCCATACTTGTGGTACTTCCAGGAATTGCAGCTTATGTGCTACATCAAAATGGTGAATTACAACAAGAAATGTTAAGTGGTGGTAGTTTGAATCAGGACAATGCGTATTCTTCGGTGGTAGGGTTTTTACCTGTTGGCCTGAAAGGCTTATCTATGGCGGCTTTAACAGCAGCTATTGTGGCTTCTTTAGCAGGCAAGGCTAATAGCATATCTACTATTTATTCTTTAGATATTTATAAAAAATATATTAATAGAGAGGCCTCTGATACTAAAATTGTATCCACTGGTCGTATCATAATTATTATATCTTTAATTATTGCAATCATAATAAACTGGAACGATGCATTAGGTATTGGTGGAAAAGGAGGCTTTGAATTTATTCAAAAATACACAGGTTATATATCACCTGCTATCTTCCCGGTTTTCTTATTAGGTTTCTTCTGGAAAAAAGCAACTTCAAAAGCGGCTATCACAGGAATTATTGTAGGCGTTATTTTATCTATTGTATTTGATAAGTTTATTGTGGGCATCGCAGGCCATGAAACTATTTTATATACTGCTTATTCTAATGGACATGGTGGATTTGAAATTCCTTACCTTATTCAAATGGGATTAGTATTTGCCTTTACCATGATTACCATTGTACTAGTAAGTTTATTAGATAAGAGTGGACAAAAACATGAAAACGATTTAATAGAAGACGGCACTAAGTATACATTAAGCAATGCGAATTTAGCCATGGTGATTATTGTGCTTGGATTAGAGGCTGCTATGTATATTCGTTTTTGGTAAATAATATAATAATTAAAATGAAAACAAAATTTCTAAGTGTTTTTTCTTTTCTACTGTTTGCAACCATTACTACAACCCTGTTTGCACAAGAAAAAAATACAGCTAATTCAAAAACACAATTAATTACCAATGTGCAATTAATTGATGGCACGGGTAAGCCAGCTTATATAGCATCGGTAAGAATGCAGGGTAAGAAAATTATGGAAGTAGGACAATTAAAAGCTGGTACAAATGAGCAGGTTATTGATGGCAAAGGACTCGTCTTAGCGCCCGGTTTCATTGATTCTCATAGTCATCATTTTGGAGATTTAGAAGATCATCCGGAGGCCATTCCTACCAATAGCCAAGGTATTACTACTATTATTATAGGTCAGGATGGAGGAAGTTATGCAATGGATACTTTAACCAAAATGTTTAAAGAACAATCTATGGCAGTGAATGTGGGAAACTATACAGGGCAGGCAAGTTTAAGAGAAGAAGTAATGGGAGAAAACGATGTATATAGAGAAGCTAGTCAAGCAGAGATAGATAAAATGAAAATTATTTTACAAAAAGAATTAGATAAAGGTTCTTTAGGTTTATCTACAGGGCTTGAATATGAACAAGCTTTTTTTTCAAGCAAAGATGAAGTAATACAATTGGCAAAAGTAGCTGCAGCTGCTAAGGCAAGGTATATGAGTCATATAAGAAGTGAAGATATTAGATTTCAAGATGCTATTGATGAAATAATTGAAATTGGAAGAATCACTAAAATGCCAGTACAAATTTCACATATTAAAATTGCTAAAAAAGATGACTGGGAAACTTCTAAAGCTTTAATTGCAAAATTAGAAAAAGCAAGAGCTGCTGGAATAAATATTACTGCCGATATATATCCTTATACTTATTGGAACTCCACCTTAAGAGTTTTGTTTCCAACCAGAGATTACACCAATCCGGTAAGTGCTGAATTTGCAGTGAACCATACCTTTGATGCAAATGAATCTTATTTAGTGAAGTATGCACCCGTAGAAGCCTACAGAGGTAAAACCCTTGCTGCCGTTGCTGCTATGAGAAATGAAAAACCATCTGTTACTTTAATGGCATTAATTGCTATTGCTGCTGATTTTAAAGAAAAGAACCCCAATTTTAAAGGAACCGTAGAAGCCATTGCTGCAAAGTCAATGATTGAAAAAGATATTGCTAATTTAATGGCATGGCCTTATACGAATATATGTTCCGATGGCAGTGCAAGTGGACATCCTAGAGGCCATGGTGCTTTTACAAGAGTATTGAGTAAGTATGTTAGAGAAGATAAAATCATTTCATTAGAAAATGCTATTCATAAAATGACAGGCTTAACTGCTAAGCATTTAGGAATTAAAGATAGAGGTATTATTGCAGCAGGCAACTACGCCGATTTAGTTTTATTGAATCCAGCTACTGTAAAAGACAATGCTACTATTCAAAATAGCACGGCTTTATCCACTGGTATTGAAATGGTTTGGATTAATGGCCAACTTACTTATCAAAATCAAAAGGCTACGGGTAATTATCCAGGAGTGCTTATCAAAAGAAAATAAATTTCAAAAGAAAATAAATTTTAAATTAAAAGAAAGGTTAGCAAGATGAATAATGCAATTGTATTAACGAACGGTTTATTGAAAGTACTAGATGCAAAAACTGCCCATGGACTTATTAGAGGTACAGAACGCTTTACCATTAAAGCTGTGGTAGACTGCGCAGACACTGCTGGACAGGATGCTGGAACTATATTAGATGGTAAAAATAGAAATATACCAGTGTTTGAAAATTTACAAGAGGCGGTAAAGGCGCTTACCGATATTCAATTTTTAGTGATTGGAGTGGCTACTGTGGGAGGAAAATTACCGGGTAATATGTTAACTACTATTATTGAGGCCATTCATGCAGGATTATCTATTGTGAATGGTTTACATGAATATTTAAATGAGAAGCCAGAAATAGTAGCACTTGCTAAAGAAAAAGGGGTACAATTAATTGATGTAAGAAAACCTAAAACCAGGGAGCAACTTAGTTTTTGGACAGGAGATATCTATAAAGTAACGGCACCCATTATAGCTGTGATAGGTATGGATTGTGCCATGGGTAAAAGAACTACTGCTAGAATGTTAAGACAGGCCTGTGAGGCAGACGGGCTAAAGGCTGAAATGATATACACTGGACAAACCGGTTGGTTGCAAGGCGGTAAATATGGTTTTGTTTTTGATTCTACTTTGAATGATTTTGTTTCTGGTGAATTAGAAAATGCCATTGTTTCTTGTTGGAAAGAAACGCAACCCGATTTTATTTTCTTAGAAGGGCAATCTTCTTTAAGAAATCCTAGTGGTCCTTGTGGTATTGAGTTATTGATATCAGGGAATGCAAAACATGTAATATTGTTATTCGCTCCTAAGCGTAAATATTTTGACCATGATGAAAAATGGGGGTCTATTCCTAGCGTTGAATCGGAAATAGAAATTATTGAAAAGTTAGGTTCAAAAGTAATAGCGGTAGGTATTCATACAGAAGACTGTACTACCGAAGAAGCCTTTGCCTTCCAAAAACAGTATGAACAAAAATTAAATATACCTGTATTATTACCTATACAAGAAGGAGTAGCTAAAATATTACCTATTTTAAAAAATTTAAAAAAATAGTGTGTTTAGTATAAGTAAAATATTTATGTAATAGAGGAAATAAAGAATCAAAAATAAATAATTAGTATCCAATGAAAATAGTAGCCCTAAGATCTTATCTAAAAAAAATGGCTTTAACCAAGCCGTATACCATTGCTTATAGTACTTTCTCCGATGTAAGTTTAGCTTTTTTTGAAGTAGAGTTAGCGAATGGCATGGTGGGCTATGGTTGTGGAAGCCCAGCAGGAGAAGTGGTGGGAGAAACGACTGCGCAAACTGCTATTAATTTAGAAACCGAATTTGTTAAAAATTTTGTAGGTAGAGACATTCGTCATTTTCAAAAAATGATTTATGAAAGCAGACAACATTTTGATCACCTACCTGGAACACAGGCCGCCATTGATATAGCCATGCACGATGCCTTTGGTAAATTCATGGGCATTTCAGTAGCTGAATTTTATGGACAAAAAATAAAAGCCCTTCCTACCTCTATTACTATTGGTATTAAAAGCGTAGAAGAAACTTTAGAAGACGCTGCAGGTTTTTTAAGCCTTGGTTTCAAAGTAATAAAAGTAAAATTAGGTTTGAATGTAGACGAAGACATTGAAAAAATTTGTAAGCTGCACGAAAAATATCCAACTGAATATATAATAAGAGTAGACCCGAATCAGGGCTATAGCTTAGCTGATTTAAATAAATTTATTGAGGCCACTAAAAAAGTAGGTATTGAATTAATTGAGCAACCCTTGCCAGTGGGTAAAGAATTAGAATTATTAAAAGTAGATCCTGCCTACCGTTCTATATTAATGGGGGATGAATCGTTGAAAGACCCTCAAGCTGCATTGGAATATGCTATTAGCAAACCCTTTGGTGTATACAATATTAAACTAATGAAATGCGGTGGCATTATGGGAGCTATGGAAATTGCCACTATTGCCAAAAATGCAAACATTCATTTATTCTGGGGATGCAATGATGAAAGCATCATAAGTATTACCGCTGCCCTTCATGCAGCCTATTGCTGTTCCAATACTAAGTATATCGATTTAGACGGCAGTTTTGATTTAGCGGAAGACCTAGTTACAGGAGGTTTTGAGTTAAAGGATGGCTATATGCATATCAATAGCCAACCAGGTTTCGGGGTTACAAAACTATAGTGAACTTGCTATTAGAAATAATAGATTTTATATAGAATACACTAAATTGTAGTATGGAAGTATTAAAACCCAAAATTGGAGTGAGTGCTGCTACTTTTTTAGTAGTAAGTGTAATCATTGGTTCTGGTGTGTTTAAGAAGTTGGCGCCCATGTCTCAAACGCTGGGCTCTCCGGTATTAGTGATTTTTTGTTGGGTAGTTGCCGGACTTATTAGTTTAGCAGGTGCCTTGTCCACTGCCGAAATGGTAAGTATGTTTCCCAATTCAGGGGGAGAGTATTTTTATTTTCAAAAAGTATATGGTCGCTTTTTTTCTTTCATGTATGGATGGGCCAGTTTCACTGTTATAAAAACGGCTTCTATTGCAGCCTTGGCTTATATTTTTGCGCAGTCCTTAACAAGTTTATTTCCGCTTCCTCTTATAGGAGATAGTGTAAGTTTTTTAGGAATAACCATTACGCTAGCTTTGTTTATTAAATTAGTAGCCTCCTTTTTAATTATAGCACTTACTTTATTAAATTATAGGGGCGCACAGTTTGCAAGTAAATTAAGTACAGTTTTAACCTATTTAATGTTAACGAGCATAGTAGCTTTTTTAGCCATTGGTTTTGGTTCTTCACAAGGAAGTATTGCTAATATTACAACCCCTAGCCAATTACCCAATGCCCCCAATTTACATGGCTTTGGTTTGCTGAAAGCTTTATTCGTAGCTAGTTTAGGCGCTTTTTGGGGCTATGAAGGATGGAATGGGATTGCTTATATTGGGGAAGAAATAAAAAATCCAAAAAGAAATTTACCATTAGCATTAGGCATAGGCACTTTAATAGTTATGACTGCTTATGTTTTATTAAACATTGTTTTTGTATACATTTTGCCCATTGATTATTTCATGCAACTCACCCCTAATAAAATTGCAGCAGTAGAAGTTGCTGGTAAATTAAGTGGACCTATTGGAATGGTACTTGTAGCTAGCTTAATTGTAGTGACTACCTTAAATGCCACTAATAGCACCATTTTAACTTCTGCTAGAATGATGTATGCAATGGCAAGAGATAAATTATTTTTTTACAAAGCGGCTAATGTACATCCCAAATATAATACACCCGATATTGCTTTATTCATTCAAGCTTTTTGGGCCATTGCCTTGGTATTCTCTGGTAGCTTTGATCAGTTAACCGATATGTTGGTTTTTGCTTCCTTTATATTTTATGGAAGTACAGCTTTAGGTGTAATTATATTAAGAGTAAAGCATCCGGAATATGAAAGAAAGTATAAGGTTATTGGATACCCTTTTGTGCCAGGCTTATTTTTATTATTCTGCGCCGCTTTATTTGTGATTACCATTTTGAATAAACCCTATGAAGCCATTTGGGGCTTAAGCCTTATTGCTACTGGCTTTCCTGTGTATTGGTGGTTGAATCGTAAATAACTACTTTCTCCCATAAATGGGCATAGTTGTTTCTAAATTCATCATGAACTGGATGCCCTTGATACACTATTTCTTCTTCAGCAGTATTAAAAATACATAACCAAGAATAAGTATAGTCTTTTTCAATCACCGACCTATTGGTAGCAGCAGGTGTTCCAATATCTGAAAAACGAATACATTCTATTTTGGCTAATTTTTGCAAGCCCTCTAATAATTTATTTTTATCAGCAGCTGATGAAGGGTTTTTTAAATAAAAAAGTACGTGGTGTACAAAAATGTTATTAGAAATGTTCTGGTTCATAAAATTTAAAATATTATCCTTGTAAAATGGCTTTCGCATACTCGAAACATTTTTTGGTTTCTTTTACTGCATCTGATCCTGCTGGAATATCATATTCTAATTCAATAGAAGCTGGTATTTTATATTTTTTTGTTTTTAATAAAGTAAGCACTTCTTTAAGAGGTGTATCTCCTTCCCCCCATGGCATATTCTTTGTGCCATTTATTTTGTTCTTACGGTCCTTAATATGCATACTTGAAATACGATCATGCTTTGCTTCAATTAAGGCCAATAAAGTTGCTGTAGTATTGGCGCCACCTGCTGCTATATAATGGCCGCAGTCAAGGTTCATTGCATTATAAGGAGACTGGCTTAAAGCCAAGTCCCAAGCGGTATCTGTGGCTTGTGTATGAGCGTGATAACCTACATAAACTTTATGTTTTAATCCAAACTCGCCTAGTCTTTGTGAATGCGCTGCATTGGTAGGAAGCTCCACATTTACTGAACTAGCACCTAAAGCTTTTGCTGCAAGCATTGCGTAATCAATTTCTGCATCGGTACTTTTCTCCCCTAAGGCTGCATCTGGTTTATATGCATAAATAGTAATACCTGCATCATTGAATAATTTTTTTAATTCTACAAATTTATCCACAGAGGCTGTTTCTCTCCAAGCTCTTGCTTTTATATTTCTTTCCTCCATTACCTTCATAAAATTTTCACGAGTCATTTGAGGCATTGCACCTACTGGGCTTCCTGCATAGGCTTCTGCAGGGTCTCCCATTAATTCAATAGCAGTAATTCCAGCCTCTTTCAAATACTCAATTAATTGTTCTGCACTGCCTGGCATGGATCTAAAAGAATAGGTGATAGCTCCAATTTGCACACCTTTAATTTTTGAACTTGGGTTCGCTAGAAACAAAGAATTAGTAGCTAATGCATTTTTACCCATGAACACTAAGCCTAATGAAGCCAAAGAACTTTGGTATAAAAAATTACGACGTGAATTGTTTTGAATAGTTTTCTTACTGTTTGACATAATATTTTGATTAAACTTTTTAAATGACCTAATTGATGAGAGCATTAAATTAGACAAATTCTTCTAAAGAATAAAAGAAAAGGGATAAGTGGTTCTTATTTATTTGAGATGGAATATATAATAAAATTAAGGTAGCTGTATGGCTTTACCTTGTTGAGCATACTTAATGGTAAGCCCCTCGGTATTGGATAGGGTAATATCCTTTTTAATAGAGCTTTCACAGCTAGCGCAAGGTTTGATATGGGTAATATAAATGGGCAGCTTTTGAAGCTTCCCATTAGAAAGCTTATTAAGCACTTTCATTTCTTGCATTAATAAACGGGGTGTTAAGTGACCATACAAGGCTTTATTGGGCATGGTATTGTCAAATGATACTTCAATAAAAATAGCTTTCAGCGTTTGCGTCATTACTTTATCAGCCACTGCCTTCCATAATAATTCTAATTGATTCGATTTTTCTACCTCATCAGCCCCTGTATCTCCTAGGTATAATAAATAGCTATTATTATTACGTACTAAAAAAGCACTGCTCTGATAAGGGTTTACATGACTTAATATATAAGGTGTTACATATAGTTCTGTATTTGGAATTTCTATTTCTTTACTAGGCGTTAAATAGTTATAGGTATACTTATTTAAAATAGGTTTATCGCCTTCGCTACCAAAATTAGCCCAGCTCTTGGCCGTGAAATAATTATTTTTCATTATCTCTATTACCGAGCTAAATCCATAAATATTTTTTGGGCTATCATTGGGAGAATTTAAAATGAGTCCTGCTACATGGTCTAAATGTGCATGCGAAATAAAATAGGCCTTGATTTTATTTTTTTGAATTTCTTCAGCACTTTGTTCAGTAAATAATTTATTAGCTACTGCTTTTTGCAAACCAGCATTTATAGTGCCTGCGTCTAAACAAATATAATTGCTAGAACCTTTTGCCGTCACTATATAAGAAGATAGGTTGGCTTCATCTAGTCCGCCTTTTACACCAAGGGGAATAACGGTAAAACCGGTTGATGCAGTTTGTGCTTTTGCATCTAGTCCTCTAAATAGAAGAACAGCCCCCAATAAAATTATATGTAATCTCATAGCGTTTGCTTAAAAAGTAAATTTAATTATAATTATGTATACAGTGCTTATTCTTAAATACTATTATAATAAAAATAATTTTCCATTCATTCTAACAAAGGCTTCTGCAGCGGTAACGCCCATTTCTCGACCTCTAAAATCTTCCATGGCAGCATGACCGCATTGGTAAATGCCTGGAGGGTCTTGACTTAAATGACAATAAAGCGCTTGTTTTTTTTGTGCTTGTGTTTCTGTAATATCTACATAGTCGGTAGGATGAAATATAAAGGTTTGTTCACCGGTACACACTTCAAAAAAGTATAAAAGAAATTTCTTGCCCAGTCTTACCCAAGCTTGTATACCCAGTAAACTTGCAACTTGATGGTCTTTGTGAACGTCTAAAGGCCAGTGCGTAAAAACAATATCTGGATTTTCATTGGCAATGATGGTTTTAATCTTCTCTACCCATTCATTGTTCATCATACTATCTCCATCTATCTGACCTGCAAAAATATATTTGGCATCTAATATTTTACAAGCAGCAATGGCTTCTGCCTTTCTAATACTAGCTGCTTTATCATGCGAAGTGCTGGGAATACCCGCTTCTCCTGTAGTTAAATAAATAATAGTCACCTCATGCCCCGCCTTTCTTAATTTGGCTAATGTACCACCACAGCCACTTTCTGGGTCATCGGGATGACCCCCTAGACATACAATTTTTTTCTTATTTATATTATCTACAGGCGCCACCACAGGCGCGGCATTTAACAAACTATGTAAACTTAAAGCACCAATAGAGGCGCCGGCTTGCTTCATAAAATTTCTTCTTGAGTTTGTCATTTTAAAATGGTTTAATTATTGATTAGTAATTTAATTTGTTAATTTTAAGTTTCAAATCTAGAATAATTCTTCAATAAAGTTTTACAATGTATTCATTAAAAAATAGATTCTCTTTTTTCTCTTTACTACTTGTTCTTATTTTTATAGGTGGTTGTAAAAAAACACAATCTTTAGTAGATATACCTATTACTAAAATTCCTGTAGACACCACTACCAATATTATTGCTAACACTAATCTACAACATATATCTGTTACTACGCAACACAATGATAATGGCAGAACAGGCCATAATAATAATGAAACGGTATTAAATACAACCACCGTGAATGCCACTCAATTTAGAAAGCTTTTTTCCTTATTAGTGGATGACGAAGTATATGCACAGCCCTTGGTCATGGGTAATTTTGAAGTAAGTGGGGCCAAGCACAACGTAGTATTTGTAGCCACAGTAAGTAATACTTTATATGCTTTTGATGGGGATAATGGAAATTTATATTGGAAGAAAAATTATACTGTGAATGGGATGAGAACCCCTATGGCAAACGATGTAAAATCGTCTTGGTGTACTCCTTATTTAAACATTACTGCGAATATTGGTATTATTGGATCTCCAGTAATCGATTCTCTTACTAAGACCATTTATTTTGTGGCAAGAAGTACAGATGGTGTAATATTCAAACAACATTTACATGCCGTTGATTTAACTACAGGTAATGAAAAATTAAATAGCCCGGTAGAGATAACTGCACAAACAGCAGGCAAGGGTGATGCAAGTAATAATGATAAAGTATCTTTTGATCCACTTAGAAATAATCAAAGACAGGGTTTAGCATTAGTAAACGGCGTGGTATATATATCTTATGCATCGCATTGCGATTTAAATCCTTTTCATGGATGGGTATTAGGCTATGATGCAAAAAATTTACAACAACAGTATGTTTACAATACTACACCCGATGGAGAAGAGGGAGGTATTTGGCAAAGCGGTATGGGCATTGCAGCCGATGAGAGCGGCAACTTATATATAGTAACAGGTAATGGAACAGTGGGCACACCTAGTCCTTATAGTGTTATCCCCGGTAATGGCACGGCAGAAAGTATTGCCAGTATTTTTCCTGAAAATTTATCGGGAAGGTCGGAGAGTGCTATTAAGTTAACCCCATCTTTAAATTCTTCTTTAAAAATTACCAGTTATTTTACGCCCAATAATTATGTACAAATGAATAAAACAGATGCCGACTATGGCGTGATGGGTTCTATGTTAGTACCTAATAGCAATATTTATTTTACCGGCGCCAAGGATGGTAACTTATATATTTTAGACAAAGACAATATGGGGGGTTATTCAGCTAATTTTAATAATATCAAACAAGCTATTAGAATTAATGGCAATTTACATTGTCAGCCAGCCTATTATAAAGGCGCTAATAAAGAGTTTGCTTATATATGGTCTGAGAACGATAGGTTAAGAGCCATTGAATTTGATAGAGCAGCAAATAGTTTTAATACCAATCAAACATTTTCTAATGCACCAGGTCCTTCAGGGCAAACAGGCGCAATGATATCTGTTTCCTCTGATAATGGAAAAGCAGGCACAGGCGTGGTTTGGGCTTCCTATGCTAGTTCTGGAGATGCAGAAAATGGAACTATGAAAGGCATACTAAGAGCCTTTGATGCCAATGACATTACTAAAGAATTATGGAATAGTAATAATAATCCTGGCGACTATGTTCCTTCTTTTGCCAAATTTTGTTCACCCACTATTGCTAATGGCCGTGTTTATTTAGCTACCTTCTCTGGTCAGGTATTGGTATATGGGTTAATTAAATAAGTGTAATAATTTTATTGCTGAAGCTTATCAACCTTATTTAAAAATATTTTAAGTGTTGCTAAATATTCTACTTTATTATCTTGCATGGTTGCATGACCTGCATTTTTAATCATCTTAAATTCCGAACCAGGAATCATAGTTTGAAAATGTTGAATGGTACTTGGCCTTGCTTCATCAAATTCACCTGCTACTAATAAGGTGGGCACTTTTATAGTAGGAAGAAAGGCTAAGCGGTCATACTTTAATAAATTACCAGTGGCTGTGAACTCGCTAGGTCCCCACATAAATTCATATACATTAGAGCCTGAAAATAATTTAGCAGTATCAGCCTGTCCTTTTGTTCTTTCCGTTCTTCTTAAAAATTTTTTATAGTAAAGGGTTACTGCATCTTGATAAGCAACGTTATCGTAAGTTTTATTTTTTTCGTTTACTCTAATATTGGTTTGAATAGAGTCGGGCAGAGAAGCAATTAAAGTATCTGCGTCCTTGGTCCAGCTTTCGGTACTAAATAAAGGGCTACTAAAAATAATTGACTTTATATGCTTCGGGTATTTAATGTAATAATCAATGCCTAGCATAGTGCCCCAGGAATGTCCGTATAAATAAAATTTTTCTAAGTGAAGTGCTGTTCTAATTTGCTCAAGTTGTTCTACATAATTTTCAATAGTCATTAAAGAGGTATCGGTAATTCTGGTAGACCTGCCACAGCCCAGTTGGTCAATAAATATAATTGGGCGGTCATTACTTAATTCCTTTAAATTTTCTAAACCATAGCTAGAAGAGCCCGGCCCGCCATGTAGTAAAAGTAGTGCAGGCTTAGTACCTGAACCATTAATACGGTACCAAACCTTACCGCCTTTTACGTCTATAAAGCCCTCTTTAGTATTACTGGAGCTAGAAGAGCAGCTTATTAAAAGACTATAAAAAAATGTTGCGATTACAAAGGGTAAAAAATATTTTGTTTTCATGATGAATAATTTTTTATAATTTTGATTATAATGAGCAATACTAATAATTTATTTAAATTTCAAACAAGCCTTATGCATAAATTTAAATTATTTGCAACAGTTCTACTTATTTCTATCTTGTTTTTTTCATGTATTAAGATGGAAGATACAAGTATTCAACCTAAGAAAGTAACTCCACCAGCCCCAATTCGAACTACTTAAGCCTAGTCTATCATAGACTATATTCTAGTAATTGCCTTATCTAATCCTTATTTAATCTATGAGTTTTGTCATAGAATTGTCATAATAATTAAAATATATTTTTAAACTATATATAAAAGTAATTTCTGTAGTATATATGGAAACTATTCATGTAAATATCTCCACAATAAATTAAATTATTATATATTTATTCATCTTTGTTAAAATTTCCCCCATGCTTAAAACTAAATTTCGTTCCATTTGTTCCGTAGCCACTGGCTTAGATGTCTTAGGTGATAAATGGTCGCTTATTATAATTAGAAATATGCTTTTTTTAAAAAAGTGTACCTATAAAGAGTTAATGGACAATCGTGAAAAAATTGCCACTAGGGTTTTAGCCGACCGTTTAAAAAAATTAGTACTAGATGGCTTAATTGAAAAGAACAACCACCTCACCAATAAAAAAGTATTTATATATACATTAACTGAAAAGGGTATCAGTACTATTCCTTTAATTGTGGAATTAATGAAATTTTCAATTCAATATTACCCCAATCAAATAAAGGGCAAAACGGTGGACAAAAACAGAAGTTCTTATAAATTAATTAATGCTAGCTCAGAGCAGGCCTTTATCAAAGATGCCAAAAAGGAGTACCTAAAGTACAAGAAAACCTTACCGGCTTAATTATTTTTGTTTTTTATTTAGCGCTATTTAGTTTAGGCCCCATGGGTAAAGTATAGCCAAGGTTTAATATAAATTCCATGGTGCCAAAACCTTGTTTGGCATTGCCCTTATATACATCTAGGTTATAGTAATAAGCGTAGTCTAATTTACCGGCGAACTCAAGATATAATTTTTTATAAAATGTGCTTCTTAGTGCATATTCAAGGCCGGTATTCCAACCACCAAACTGAAATCCTTGTTTATTTTCTTTACCAAACAATTTATTTTCTACGTGTGGAATTAAGGGCCCAATACCTGCCTTGGCTAAACCATCAATAGCTACAAAATCATTAGATATTTTTTTGAAACGCTTTCTTTTTACAATATTGAATAATAAAAAATTAGCACCATTATTTAAGTAATAATAATTTTCAGCAGTTCCCTGACCCGATTTAGTAAAAATAAAACTAGAGTCTATCTTAGCGCCATTAAAAGTACCAGACATATGAATGAGTTGGTTGTCTTTAAATAAAGCTTTTGTATGATCAAAATTTATTTCAAAGGCTAGGTCTTTGTTTTTGTCTAAGAAATACCCAAATCTATAGTTGTATTGTGGTATACTTAATGCTTTGGTAAATAAGCCCTCGTCCCAACCTGGGTGGTCTACAAGCAGCGTATTTTTAAAAGTAAAATTATTTTTTAACTCAGGCTGGTTAATAGTGACATTAGAAAGTGTATAGTATTCTTTATTATATCCCCAAGATATATAGAATTCACCTTTTCTTTCTTTCTTTTGAGCGAAACTAGATTGAAATATGAAGGCAGATATTAACAGTAATAGATACTTTTGCATAATGGTTGGCTAGTTGGCTAATTTTTGCAAAGTTAACTTATATTCTCAAACTTAAATTCAAATTCTATTTTAAAATATACTATTTGCCTTTTAAATATTTATCCAACCATCTTCCTTGCTCCCATAATAAATGCAATACATTTTCTTTTCCTTTGTAGCCATGTGCTTCATAAGGTAGGTAAACAAATCTTGCTGTACCTCCATGTCCTTTAATAGCAGCATATAGTCTTTCACTATTAATAGGGAAGGTGCCTGTATTGTCATCCATCTCACCATGTGTCATTAACAAAGGCGTTTTAATTTTATCAGCAAAAGCAAAGGGGCTCATTTCTAAATATAAATCCTTGGCCTGCCAAAAAGTACGCTCTTCATTTTGGAAACCAAATGGCGTTAAAGTTCTATTGTAAGCACCACTTCTCGCAATACCTGCTTTAAATAAATTACAATGAGCAAGTAAATTTACGGTCATAAAGGCACCATAACTATGTCCACCCACTGCCATCTTATTTCTATCCCCCACGCCTAATTCTACTAGTTTATCAATAGCAGCGTTCGCGTTTAATATTAATTGATTTATAAAGTCGTCGTTTGGTTTTTTGTCTGGAGAGGTAGCTACAATGGGCATTTCCGCATTATCTAAAATAGCATAGCCTTGTGTAACATAAAATACTGGCGATCCCCAGCTAAGCATAGTAAATTTATGTTGGTTACCTCTAATTTGACTTGCATCGGCAGCGCTTGTAAACTCTCTTGGGTAGGCCCATATTAAAGCAGGAAGAGGTCCATCCTTTGTTTTATCATATCCTTTAGGCAAATATAAATCACCGGTTAAATCAATGCCGTCCTTTCTTTTATATTTAATTTTTTCTTTTGTCACCCCTTCCATACTCAAATAAGGGTTCGTGAAATTGGTAATTTGAGTTTTACTATTGTCTTTAATATTTCTAATGTAATAGTTAGGTACCTCTTTTTCTGTTTCTCTTCTACTAATAACTTTTAAATTATTAATATCAATTACTTCCATTATCATTTCAAAATTATCTTCAGAAGAGCGCCACAAAATTGAATTGGTTTTTGTATTTAAATCAAATGAAGACAAATAAGGTAAGTCGCCTTTAGGAGAGGCGCCTGTGGTATTATTCATTAATATGGCCTGACCATTATTTGTCATAGCAATTACATCACGATTAAATTTATTCTTAGTGGTTACAGGGCTACCCGGGTTGGTATAGGCATCGGTCATATTGCCTTGGTATAAAGTAGTGAAGCTATTTATGCTAGCATCATATCTGCTTACTTTGTATTGTTGTTTACTACGCAACATTTCAGTTACTAAAGCAATATGTTCATTGCCCCAAGCGGTTCTGTTATATCTAGTACTTGTTTTAAATAATTCTTTAGCAGTTCCTGTAAAAGGAGCTGCAAGCGCCATAACCGCATCATGAAAAGGAACATTTTTTTTCATGATACCACTATCTAAAGGCATTGCATAAGTTATAGTAGCTGCTTCATCGTCTTTCCAATCAAAGGCTCTTGCTACATTTTGTACATTATCATAGCCACTAGGTGTAGTTTCTGCAGAAGCTAAATCGGCAATGGTTTTTACAATTTTACCATTTATATCGGTAACGTTTACGGTTGCTGCAAAACCACTCACTGTTACTAAATAAGAGAATGGCTTATTAATAGTGCGGGTTAACAAATAAATTTTATCGGGAGAAAGGTCTAATGAACTTGTAATAGCAGGAGCGCCAATTTTAGTTTCAACGCCTGCTTTATTTTTTACTAATTGTGAAGTGGCTAAAAATTCAAAAGCATATTCATCATAAGGCGACTTAATTAAATCCTGGTAAGTCACACTAGGTGCTACTTTTCCTAAACTTTCTTGAATAGTGGGCCCTTTAGGTGTAATAGGCTTCTTATTCATTTGTGCTGCAGTATGTGAATTAATTTTATATAACACAGTAGCATCGTCTAACCAAATTAGGTTGCTGCTTAAAACAATATTTACTGGGCTTTTATTTATTTTGTTACAAGTGCTTGTCTTAATATCTATCACCCAAACATCTACCGCAGTAGTTGTAACATTATAAAAGGCAATTTTATTTTCTGAAGGGTTCCAGCTAGGACTTAAAGCAGAAAGGGTAGAAGGTAAGCCTGCAATAGAGACTATTTTACCCGTTGCTAAATTTTTAAGGCTTAACTGTTTGATATAGTTTTGTCTTGACAAAGAAAAATTATTAGGGTTAATACGCATACCTGCAATTTTAAATTCAGGTTGTCCTAGTTCTTCTACTGTTGGATAAAAACTTCTTTCCATCACTAACATATATTGCGCTTTTCCATCTACACTAATGGTGGGTGTAGGAGGTGCTAATAATAAATCGGCAATTTCTTTAGAAGGTTTTTGATAACTTGTTGCATCTTGGGCATTTGCAAAAACAAAACATAGGGCAAAGCTTATTAGTGCTATTAATTTTTTCATAGTATTAATTTTACTCAAATTAATTAAAAAAACTAGTAGCAGCGATTATTTCGTAATAATCTGATAATCAATAATTAATAGACAACCATATATGGTCTATTGTATCAAAAAAACAATTATGATGATAATACATAGAATATTTTCTAATCTTTTTTAGCTAAAACTAGACATATACCTAATTAAGTTAAACAGTCTTATTTTTCACTTATTAAAATAGGTAATTTGGATTTAATGTATTCAAATCTAACCTTTGCTATAACCCTACTTGGAATATTTTCTATATTCGAAATTATAAAAGATAATAAAAAATTTAGTCTATTAAAGTATTACATGTTAGCATTATTACTGTTGTTAACAGCAGTAAACTTCATGGATTTTTTATATTTCTCTGGTTACGATATTCCTTACTATAAGGAAATTATAAGATTATGTACTGCAGTATTAACT
>QYPL01000021.1 GCA_007280515.1 Sediminibacterium sp. | reverse complement strand
CCTCCCCCTACAGCCACAAAAAAGCCTTCTCGAATTTTCGGGAAGGCTTTTTTAATTTCAAACAGTTAACTATTAATGATGTGATTTTCTAAAGTCTATATTATTAAATATAGAAAGCCTCAATACATCTAAATTATTGAACTTATTTTTCTGATTCAACATTTGATATACATTGGTATAGCCAAATTGAAAAATATTATCATTATTTAAATAATAGTAAAAGCCAGCTGAGAGCCTGTTTTGATCAAAGGTGTTGTAGACAATATTTTTACCAAAGTTTAAATAAATTTCTTCAGAGGCTACAAAGGAAAGACTGCCCTTCTGATAATGATGTTTGGTTAACGGTATATTGGATAAAAAATAATATCTAAACCTATAAGTAAAATCATAATTATTACTAGGCGCATCATTCGAAGCAGTTTGTTTAAACCTTTCTTCTAGTCTTAACCACTGTAGTGTTTTAAAATGTGGTAAGTCTTTATTTAATTGTACCATTTGCCAAGGACGATATTCTGCTAAATGATAATTATTGGTACCCGAATGTATTTGATCGACATAGGTTAAGGCGCCTACTATTTTTAAATTATTCTTGGTATAATAAGTAGCTCCCAAAGTAGACTCAGTAGCATACACCGACTTATAATACTGGTCGCTTAATTTTAATTGAAAATCAATCCAAGAACCCCATTTTTTTGAATACCTATTTTGATTTAAATAATCGAGCCAAGACTGCTGCCCATACTGCACTTGCTTCGTTTGTGCATTTAAGTGAAATGGCCCCAATAGTAGTAGAAAAATCAAATAAAAAGTATACCTCATAGAATAGAATAAATAGTTGGGGCAGCACAATATAAGCATTATTCTATTTTTTCAATAATCGTAATTTAAGTAACTTACCTAGTCAAACGAACCCGCTTTCATTCATATCATACAAGTAAATAATTATTAATATAAATAACCCTTATGTGTTATCAAAAAAATCAACCTAATCGTTTTTCTATACTATTCGTTTTCGCATTTATTATGTTCGCTGTATTTACTATAAATGCACAAACAAAAAAAGACATAAGTCAATGGAAGCAACTTTTTAATGGCAAAGACTTATCAGGCTGGAAGCATGTAGGCGGAGGCAGTAGATATGTAGAAGAGGGTTTATTAGCAAGCAAGGGTGGCATGGGTTTATTATATTGGGATGGTGGTAAATTAGGCAACTGTATTATAAGAGTAGTTTACAAAATGCAAAAAATTAATAGCAATGCTGGTGTATTTATAAGAGTGCCTATTGAGCCTAAGGAAGAATGGATGCCTGTTTATTATGGCTATGAAGTACAAATTGATAATCATCCAGAAACCTCTAATGAAGACGAATACCATATTTCAGGAACCTTATATGCATTTACCAAGCCTTTGGCAAAGCCAGGAAAGCCAGGACCAGATTGGAATACAATGGAAATTATTTTAGATGGCCCACGTACTATAGTTTATTTAAATGGAGAAAAAGTAACAGACTATACTGAGGGCCAACCTACTCCAGAACGTAAATTTAGTTATGAACCTTATCCAGGTATTCGACCTAATGAAGGGTACATTGGACTTCAAAATCATGGAGATGAAGATATAGTATATTTTAAAGAAGTAGCAGTAAGACCACTTATAAAGAAAGACAAGAAGTTGAATTATTAAAATTAAAACTAGCAATCATTTATAATATTCCAATACATGAAAAAAAGTAAACTAGGACGTGCCGATTTTATTAAAAAAGCGGCCATGGCTACTGCAGGTTTTTATATTGTACCTAGAAGTGTATTAGGTGGTATAGGTTATGTGGCGCCTAGCGATAAACTAAATATTGCAGCCATTGGTTGTGGTGGAGAAGGCGATAACGATATTCAACATTTAGCCAATACCCCTAATAAAAATACCAATATTGCTTTTTTATGCGATGTAGATGAAAGGCCCGCCGCTTCTAAAAGAAAACAATTTCCAAAAGCAAAGTTTTATCATGACTGGAGAGAAATGTTTGATAAAGAAAGTAAAAACTTTGATGCGGTTACTGTTGCCATACCCGATCATAATCATGCACTCGTGGGTTTAACTGCGATGCAATTAAAAAAGCATTTGTATTTACAAAAGCCTTTAACCCATGATATTTATGAAGCAAGAATTTTAACGCAAGCAGCAGATAAATATAAAGTAGTTACGCAAATGGGCGACCAGGGCGCTTCTTGTGATGGTATGCGTACCATGCGTGAATGGTTTGAAGCAGGACTTATTGGAGATATTGAAAAAGTATATTGTTGGACCGACCGTCCCGTTTGGCCTCAAGGTATTTCATGGCCAAAAACTAAACCTCCTATTCCTAAAGAATTAAATTGGGATTTATGGTTGGGCACTGCACAAAAAACAAATTATATAGAAAACCTAGTACCATTTAATTGGAGAGGTTGGTGGGAGTTTGGAACAGGCGCCTTGGGCGACATGGGCTGTCATATTATAGGTCCTCCTTTTAAATTATTAGAATTAGGATATCCAACAGAAATATCGGGAAGTGCAAGCACAGTATACAGTGGTATATTTAAAGAGGCCGTTTACCCAGAGAGTGGCCCCTTATCAAGTTCTTTAAAATTTAAATTCAAACAAAAAAATGACAAGGACTTAGATTTATTTTGGATGGATGGAGGCATTACACCAGAACGTGTAAATGAACTTGACCCAGATTTAAATTTTAATGATGCATTAGGAGACTTCCCAGGAGAAAACGATTTTGAAGGTGCTACTTTATTTATAGGTACTAAAGGAAAGGTAGCCTGTGGTTGGGGTGGCAGCCATCCAAGACTTCTTCCACTAAGTTTAAATAAGGACATTAATATTCCTAAAAAATATGCAAGAGTAAAAGGCGATATGGATGGACATTGGTGGCAATGGGTTGATGCAAGCATTGCAGGTTATGGCAATATGGAAGTAGATTCTCCTTTTGTGGGCTATGCAGGACCCTTAACAGAAACTGTTTTATTGGGTAATTTATTATTACGCAGTTTTAATATTCGTGAGAAAATAAAAAGAGTGGACCCTGTGTATGGCAATATGGAAGGCTATAAATTTTCTGGAAGATACAAGGCATTGAAATGGGATGGTGAAAATATGCGTGTCACTAATTTTGAAGCAGCGAATCAATTTATTAAAAGAGAATACCGAAAAGGTTGGGGCGAATTGAAATTATAATTAGAATATTTTCTAAAATATTCTAATCTCTAAGCGCTAATGTAGTATTGACTCTTAGCTAATTTTCTAAATTATATTTAATCATGTTAATTTACATTTACAGCGTATTTTTACGCTGTAAATGTGTTTACTATTTTTTTATTTTAACGTTTACAATCTTATAATAAAGTAAGATTAAAAAATAATATCATGAAAAATTTTAAATTAGTTACAAAGTTCTTTTCCATTCTCTTAATTATGTTTTTAGTCGCTTGCACAAAATCAAATGATATACCAAATATCGTTGCTAATAATAAAGATATAGCAAACGAAATGGCCACAACGGAATCGTTTGTTTTGCTTAATGATGCCATAACGAAGTTTGACCCTTTGTATTTACAAGTAATTTATAAAGACAAGCGAAGTTTGGCAGAGATACAAAAACAAAGTACCAGCTTAATTACAGAGATTAATAAAAACCCTAATAATTTAGCTGCACAAAAAGAGTTAGCTGATTTTTATCACTTTAATTCCTTCTCTGATTTACAAAAAGCTTCTGAATTAATTAGTAGTAGTGCTGAAAAATTTAGATCTAAATATTCTAGTCTAAACAAATTACAGAAACTAGATCAAAATAAAATAATTAGTGATGCTAGAAAGCTATTTATAAAAAATAAAATGGATTTGCTAGAAAAAGCAAATCAAAAAAGAGCAACGGGCATGTGGAATGATTTTGTTGATGGTATTTTAAGAGACTGGGAATACTGGAGATTAGTTCAAAACGAGGAACTTGAAATTGAAGATGGTGGCGGATCGCCAGAATGCAGTGATGCTTGTTGTTATGAATATAAAGCATGTTTATCAAGAGCAGCTTCTTCATATAGATTAAATTTTCTTGGTCTTTCCGCCGCGATAGGAGGAGCTGGCACTAGTGTTGGGGGATTTGCTGGCACTTTAGTTTTTCCAGGATTAGGAACAGCGGTAGGAATGATAGGCGGAGGTATTATTGGAGGAGTTTCTGGAATTATAGGATCAGTAAATATTTATTTATTAGACCAACAGGCCTGTGTATATACTTATAAAGCATGTATTATGCGTAAAAATGGAAATTAAAATTTATATGAAAAAAATACAATTACAATTAAAAACAATAGATAAAAAGAAGGTTTCGTTTTTATTAACATTAACAGTGATATTTTCTAGTGTTATTAATTTGCTAACAAAACAAAAATTAGAAAATGGCTATGAATTTTTCTTATCATTTCTTTCAATATTTTTAAACATTTCGTGCTTAATCCTATTTATGCTCGTTCAAAATGCTCAGGTGGTAAAAATACCTAAGGAGCCTTTTCGCTTTTTTTCTTCAAACTTTATTGAGCAGAGAAAATCTAAAGACCCTTTTTATTTGATGAGGTATTTAGGCTATCTATTTGTAATCATTTTAGCATTAGCACCATTTATATATTTATGGAGTATGCGAGATGTAATAATGCATCTAAATTGGAATAAGCCATTTAGTAGATAATATTGAAGATATTTATAAGCATAAGTTGGACTGGGAATACTTAGTCTAACTTATGCTTATTTAAAATATAAAATAAAACTATTATAACTGATCATAGTATAAACCAGCGGCACCTAAAATGCCTGCATTCTCTAATTCGGATAATTCAATTTTCAAATTAGTAATGGAATGCCCATAGGCAAAAGTATTTATGCGTGCCAACATATTTTTTTCAAAATAAGCATAGGCATGTCTTACCGATCCTCCAAGTACAATAAAGGAAGCATCATAAGTATACATAATTGTTTTAATCGCATTGCCTAAATGCGTACCCATTTCTGCATAATACTGTTGGGCTTGCTTATCTCCAGCTTTAGCACGTTCAAATACTTCTTCCCCCTTTAAATTATATATATGAGAAAAATATTGGCCACTTGCATAGTATTCATAGTTGTGGTCTAAGTAGTCTACCATACCAAACTCACCCGCCCCACAATTTGAGCCAGCGAACAAATGCTTATTAACTATGGCTCCACCACCTAAACCTGTTCCAATAGAAAGCCCAATCATATCTGATTTACCCCTACCCTTTCCAAAATGAAATTCACCCAAGGCAAAACAGTTGGCATCGTTGTTTACATAAACTGGAAGCTTATATTTTTTTTCTAAAATTTCTTTTAAAGGCACTTCTTTCCATGAAGGAATATGTTGTACATCATATACAATGCCTTTTGCTAAGTCAACCACACTTGGAACACCAATACCAATAGCTACCACTTCTTTATCTAATAGTGCATCTATTACTAAATAAAAATCGGCTAACACCTCTTCAACTCTGCCTTCACTTTTAATGCGTTTGCTTTGAATATTATGTATACTACCCTCATGCACTAAACCAGCACGAATATTGGTAGCTCCTAAATCAATTCCTATCACTTTTTTTTCACTCATAAAATTTATTATGCAATACTACTTTCTTTCTTTTTAAATAATGAAATGGTCTTATTGGTAATGATAGGCTTTGCCCAAAATCCAATACTAAATATAAAGCCAAGTGTTAGAAATAAAAAGCACATACCTAATCGTAAACCATAGTTATCTCCAAGCCAGCCTATTATTAAAGGCACAATAGCGCCTCCAATAATTCCTGTTACCATGATGCCCGAAAAAGAGCCATGGTGTTCACTTACAGAGTTTAAGGCCAAAGAAAATATAATGGGATATAGAACCGATGCAAAAAATCCTACCATGGGGAAGGCTATTAAAGCCATGGAAGAAGTTCCAAATAATGCAATTGCTAAACTTATAATTGCAAGTCCCGTAAATGTTATAAGTACAATACGGCTATCCATAATTTTTAATAGTAGTAAACCTAGCACACCACCCGCTGTCATCAAACCCCAAAAATAAGCAACGGTTTCAGCGCCAATTTTTTGAGGATCCAACCCGTGGTAGCTCAAAAGAAATTGTGAAATCCAATTCGCAACACCTTGTTCAGAACCCACATAACAAATCATTGCAATAAAATATAAAACTACTTGTTTATTCTTAAACAGTATTATATGTGTAGCGAGTGCCCCTGCCTTTTCATCTTGCTTTAATTCAACCGCTGGAAATTTAGATACAGTAATTATTACTATCATGAAAAAACAAATGACTACAAATAAAAAGTAAAGTGAAATCCAAGGTAGTTGAGGAGGTACTAATGTATATAAATAAGTAAGCAAAGAGTTTGCTTTAGTATCATGGCCCATTGCAAAGGCTAATTTAGAA
The DNA here is from genome assembly GCA_007280515.1 of Sediminibacterium sp. GTDB lineage: Bacteria > Bacteroidota > Bacteroidia > Chitinophagales > Chitinophagaceae > Sediminibacterium. The sequence goes on along the minus strand of QYPL01000021.1, from coordinate 29,185 downwards.
TACACTAGTGGGCTTACAAATGAAGCAAAACCAAATATAAGTTGAGCAAGTACGGAATAAAATGCAAAATTTTCTTCTCCTCCTGAAGTGCGTAGTAAAGGGTTTATCACTACTTGTAGCATAGCCATCCCACATCCAATTAAAAACAAAGAACCTACTGCCGATAAATAATTAGGGAATAAGGCTAAAATAAGGGAACCTACAAAAGCCACTGCAAAAGCCGTTATCATTACTTTTTTTTCTTTGTACTTTTCTATCATCATTCCAGAAGGAATAGACATTACACCATAAGCAATAAAAAAAGCAAAGGGCAATAAGGCCACCAAGGTTAAACTTAAGCTAAAGCCTTTGATTAAGTCGGGAATCAAGGGCCCCATTATATTGGTCAAAAAAGAAATAACAAAGAATGTTAGTAGAATAAGTAAAACGATATAGGGGCTTCTTTTCATAAATTATATTTATTTTGATTCAATTGCACCAGCCGAAAGGCTTGTGCTAATGACTTCGCCCGCTTTAATGCTTAACCATTCCCCTTTTTGTATAGCCTTATCCGGCTCATTGGTGTATTTAGAAGTCCAAGGTTCTAATGCCACGGTATAACATTTGCCCCACCAAGGAAAATCTTGGCTAGCGTTTCTTTCCTGCCATAACCATAAACATTTAAATATTTCTGCATCCCAACTTACACTAAAACCAATTTTTTGTTCAGGATTTGTAATAGTATAATATGCTTTATTATTAGCTGTTTCGAAATTACTTAGAAAAGAAAGATCACGATAGGCTGGTGCATCAGTATTAGGAATTACAGATGCATCAAATGCTTTGCCGGTAGGGTCTTCAGCTTGAGGCCAGTTATACGTTTTACCAGCTTTAAACCTTCTTGGCTCAAGAATATCATCATGTACTTCCATAGTTTTCGCATTGGTTTCAATTTTTGCGCCTTCGTTTAAAAATGGAAGACCAACTGCAATATGGTGTCCCCACATAATATCTAGATGCGTTGCGCTTTCATTAGTGAGTTGCTCTGTAATTATTAATTGACTACTATTTTTTTGAAGGCTCAATGTCTTTTCAATTAATAAAGGCATTCTTAAAGGTCTTGTCCAAAATTTTACAGCTACTTCCTCTGCAGTATCTTTTACTATTGCATATTTCCAAGGAATGAGTGAAACCTCTCCGTGTAAACCTAAAGAAGCGCCTCTATAATTAAATGAAGGGCTATTAGGAAGTATTTCCTGCCATCCACCATAATAATAATCCTCGGACTGGTTAGGCGTATCGCGCATTTGTGAAAATACCTGTGCAGGGTTTTGAATACCCTTATCTAATCTTAATAAAAAATCCAGGTCTAAGGGCTTGTATTTGAATTCAAAAATATCTGAACCGCGGTCGGCTAAAATACCAATGCGTAAAAAAGCATTTTCTAAATATACTACTTTCATGCCTTTTAAGGCCCAGTCGTCGCTAATAGTACAGTCTTGATTTGATCTTTTAATTTGCATTTATTATCATTTTACTATGGTAGCCAAGCTAAACATACAGGCGATTCTATGTTTTCTACTGTTTTATGATAGCTAAGTATTCCGTTATATGAATTTACGTTAAATATGGTTATTGTATCTGAATCTTGATGAGCAACTAATAGCCATTTACCAGAGGCATCTAAAGTAAAATCCCTGGGTGTGCGGCCCTCAGTTGGATAAGAAGCAATAAAGCTTAGGCTTTCAGCAATGGGGTCAAACGCAAATAAACGAATAGTATTATCAGATCTCATGGAAGTATAAACGAATCTTCCGTCTGCAGAAACACGGATAGCGGCGCCGCCAAGGTCTGTATCTATACTTGTAGAAGTGTTCACTGACTCTTTTAATGAATCGCTTAATTGCCCACTCGCGTCGAAATTTCCTTTTATTTCATACTCCTTTTTTTCAGCACTATGTTTGATAATAGTAATCGCCCCTGTAAGTTCATTGATAATAAAACCATAAGAATAGTTATCATCAAAACATAGATGACGCGGCCCAGATCCAGCAGGTAGTAGTATTATTTGCTCCTCCACAACCTCAAATTCAATATTATTTGCAGTTTTATTATCTATGCTATTATTTTTTTGAACACTATACACTTTAACTTGATCCAATCCTAAATCGCAGACTAATAATTTGTTGGATTGAATATCAAAATAAGCACAATGTGTATGGGCAGAAGTTTGTCTACTTGGATGTTGGCTATTTCCTTTATGGTATATATTAAGCGGTTCATGAATATTTGAATTACTTATAGTATTATTATTTTCATGATGAATATTATCAACATTATGTATAACCAAATTACCGGTTTCATAACAAGCGCTTGCAGTAAAGCTTTGGCCTTCTGCATTTTTAAAATAATGTATATGACAGGGACAGCCACCTTCTATAGTTTGCGTATTTATTAAGCTAAGCGAATAATTATCATTAATAGTATAACTATGTATTACTGGCTTTTTAGAAGCAAGAATTTCTGAAACTGCAAATAAATAGGTAGATGATTTATTTTCTGGTTCCATGTTACTACTATGCAATATACTAGCAATAGATAAATAACTTGGGTTTACCTGAAATTGATTATTTAATAATTTCAATTCACCTGTACTTGCATCAAATTCAAAACAAGATATACCCTCTCCATGGCCACCAAAATCACCTGCTACTATTTCAGTATAAGAGCCGACATATAAGATATGTGTTTGAATTGAGCTATTCATAGTTTGACTTAGTAGTATTATAATTAGTAGTAATAGTTATGTTATTTATTCTCTTTATTTTTCTCTATTAAATAAGAATCCGCATAAGCTGCTTGTAATTTTTCTAATACTAATGCAGGGTCTGTATCATTCACTAAATAAGCATGAATAGTTTCACCTAGAAAGGTTTGAAACCTAGGCCAGCCTTGATATCTAGGCCTTAGATAGGCATTGGTTAAACTAGGCATTGTGTTTGTAAAAAAATTATTTGTAATAACATTTGCCTGCTTATTTTCCCAGGCCATTTTATTGCCGGGTTGTCCTTGGGCATTTACATAAATAGTGGATTGTACAACGTCACTACATATCCATGCAGCATAATAGGCAGCTTCTTGCACATTGCAACAAGAACTTGTTATAGCAATACCAGCACCTCCTAGTACTACATTGATTAATTCAGGTGCTGTATGGTATTTTAAAATGTTTTTTCTAAATCCTATTCTTGAATAATTAGTATAACAAAAAGCAAGCGGGCTATAAGCAATATCATTTTGATCAGCCATATAATCATATAAAGCAATCGGATTCCAGTCTAAAGCCTTCGGATGAAATACATCTCGCATTGTACGAAGCATGCTTAATGCCTTTAATCCTATTGAAGGTTGTACTAATAGTTCATTATTTAGCGTTTCCCTATTTAGAACTTTGTTATTTTCTTTAATGGGTGACCCTAACTGTGCAGTAAGGCTTAAAAAACTACATAAACAATCGGTGGGGCAAAGTGCCATACCAATATATAAATTTTTTGAAGATAAGATTTTAGCTAAAGCAAAAACTTCTTCCCAGCTAGTAGGTAAACTTTCATTACTCATTAAGTCGGCTCTATAACTAGCGCATTGCATAGCAGCATCAATGGGTAGCGCCCATTGTTTTCCATGATAATGATAAGATTCAAAACTTGGGCCAGCAGAAGTATTTTTAATTTCATTTAAAATATTTGCAGGCACTAAATCATTTAAGGGCAAAAAACAGTTAGACGCCTCCGCCACACCTACATGGGGGTGATCCATGATTATTAAATCAAATTGTTTTGAAAGCTCTTCTAAAGACTGATCACCAAAATTAGTAAGTGATCTTTTCTGCCATTCTACTTGAATACCTTTTTGCTTGAAATACAGCTCAGAGGCGGCTATCAGCGGATCATATCCTCTTGCGTGATCCCAAGTAATGCCTTTAAATTTAATCATGAATACTGCTTTATTTCTTTTCTAAACTCTTATTGTAAAAAGCTTGTATTTTTTCTTGACCTTCTTTGGATCTATAAAACTTACTAAGGGCTGCAGCTTCTTTTGCTTGTAAAGCAGGTGTAATACCATTAGCAGCTTCCTGTGTTAATTGTTTAATAGCCTGAAGCCTATCGGGTAACTGCTCTGCAAATATTTGCGCAAATTCAGTAACCTTCTCTATAAAATTCTCTCTTGGATAAATATAATTTATAACACCGCGTGCATTCATTTCTTCTGCAAGAATAGTTCGGCCTGTCATCACAATTTCATTGGATAAATTAATACCAATTTTTTTAGTGAGTCTTAAACTACCTCCACCACCAGGAATTAGGTTTAATAAAATTTCTGGAAGACCCATCTTTATACCAGCAGCCGCTACTATCAAATCACAGGCAAGTGCAATTTCAAAGCCACCACCAAAGGCATAACCATTAATAGCAGCTATGACAACCTTTGAATTATTCTCAATACCTGCATATAAAGAATGTCCCTTTAATTGAAAGGCGTCAAACTGTGCCTCTGTTTGCTGCGCATATTCTTTAATATCGGCACCTGCCATGAAAGCCTTGCCAGCACCGGTTATTACCACCACCCCTATTTCCTTACTATCTGCCTTATTTACAAAATCTAATGCATGAATGATTTCATCCATCATTAATGTATTCATGGCGTTTAATTGTTCTGGCCTATTAAACTTAATCCAAGCAATTTTATTATGTATCTCTAAAATGATATGCTCGTATTTCATTGTTTAAATTTCTTTATGTATTTAATCTTTGTAACTAGTTTTTAATATAGTTAGTCTTAGCTATTTTGTCTTCAGTTTTTCTACTGAAATAATTTTATCATTCAATAAAGTTTCAATGTCTGCTTCATCATAACCTAGTTCTTTTAAAATTTCTGGGCCATGTTCTCCAATCATGGGAGAAGGTCTGGTAATAGCTCCAGGCGTTTCACTCATGGTAAATGGAATATTGGTCACTTTTAAATTACCCGCTTTAGGATGTTGAATATTTACAAAAGTATTATTATGTATTACTTGTGGGTCGTTAGCCACCGCCGATTGATTATTTACTTGCGCCACCCACAAGTCATAACCTAACATAATAGTAAGCCACTCTTCAGTAGTTTTAGTAATAGTGACTGCTTGTATACGGTAATAAATTTCATCTCTTTTATCGAATAAAACTTGTTTATCATTATATACTAATAAGCTAGGGTCTCCTAGCGCTTCTACCAGTATATCAAAGGGGTTCATGGCAATAGCTAAATAACCATCTTTGGTTTTATAAGTACCAAAAGGCGCAGGATTGCCCGGATGCCCAATACCCGATTCTGGTCTTTCAAACTGTACACCTAAATTTTGAATTGTGAAATAGTCTTGCATTTGAAAAGCAATAGCTGAAGAAAGTAAATTAGTTTGTATTTCTTGTCCTATTCCTGTTTTCTCTCTAAAATAAAGTGCCGCTAAAATAGCGTACACACAATTAAAAGCGTTTACCTGATCACATAGTGCGGTGCCTAATGCAACCGGACCATCCGATTTTTTTCCACTAGTCATAATCGCGCCACTTACACTTTGTACTAGTAAATCTTGGCCTGGTCTTTTTAAATAAGGGCCATCATTACCCCAACCAGATGCAGAGCAATAAATAATTTTTGGATTTATTTTTTTTAAAGCTACATAACCATAACCTAATCTTTCCATTACGCCGGGTCTAAAATTCTCCACTACTATATCGGCCTGTTCAATTAATTGAAGTATAATTTTTTTGCCTTCTTCTTTTTTCATGTCAATGGCAATAGATCTTTTATTTCTATTCCATGCCATAAAACAAGGCGACTCATCTTCTGCTATCCATTTATTAAAAAATGTCATGCCACGATAAATATCGCCAGAACCATACCTTTCTATTTTAATAACATCTGCTCCTAAGTCGCCCAACATTTGTGTGGCGTAAGGGCCTTGTAATAGTTGTGAAAAATCAATCACTTTTAAACCTGCTAATGCCTGCTTCATTGTATGCGCTATTATTTATATTTAATTATTCGGTGTATCTAGGCAGTGTACAAAGTCCACCATCTACTTTAATGTCTTCTCCTGTAATAAAACCTGCTTCATCAGATGCTATGAAAACCGCTGTCATGGCTACTTCTGAAGGAGTACCAAGCCTGTTCATAGCATGCTGTGCTGCACTTTTTTCTAAAAAAGCGGTACCTTCTGTGTCTGCTCTTTTTGCATTCATGGGTGTATTAATGGCACCTGGAGAAATACTATTAAAACGAATATTGCTTATGCCAAACTGACCTGCTAACTGATTAGTCATGGCTAACATGGCTCCTTTGGCACCTGCATAGGCAGTCCAATTATGCCAACTTCTAAAGGCTTGTGTAGAAGAAATATTAATAATACTACCCGATTTTTCTTTAATCATATGCGGAAGCGTTTCCTTAATTGTTCTAAAAACACTTTTTAAATTAATATTCATTAATGTGTCCCAATCACTTTCTGGCATTTCCATAATATTACCGCCAATGGCTACTGCTGCATTATTCACGAGTACATCTACTTTACCAAATGCTTTAATAGTTTGATGCACTAAATTTTTTACATCCTCTGTATTACCTACATCGGTTTTTACGGCTAATATTTTAGCACCATTAGCAGCTAAGTGTTTTGCTTCCTGATTTAATTTTGCTTCATCAATATCACTTAGTACTACCATGGCACCTTCTGCTGCAAAAGCAGTGGCAATCGCAAGTCCAATACCATTCGCAGCACCCGTAACAATGGCTACTTTATTTTTTAATCTCATGCAATTATTTTTTTTCGTTAACGGTTATCCAATAATTTTCAATTTCTTCCAAACTCTTTCCCTTAGTTTCAGGAATAATTTTAATAGATAGATATAAAGCCGGTGCTGTCACCAAAGCAAATAACCAAAAAGTACCCGCAGGTGAAAGCTTTTCTAATAGCAGTGGCGTAAGCTGCCCTACCAGCGCGGTTCCTATCCAAAGTGAGAAAGTGGCTAATGCCATGGCTTGACCACGAATTTTAGCTGGAAATATTTCCGATAATAAAACCCAAATAACCGGACCATAAGAAAAAGCAAAGCAAGCAATAAAAAATAAAATAAAAGTAAGCAGCAAGTAAGTATTATTAATATTAAAATAAAATAGCCCACCTACAATTATTAAAGAAGATAAAATACCTATAACTCCAGCTATAAGTAATGGCCTACGACCTAATGCATCTATTTTCCAAATGGCAATTAAAGTAAATAATACATTCACAAGGCCAATAATAACTTGACTACCTAAGGCGTCGGCAATGGGAAGCCCCGCCGATTCTAGTATTCCAGGGCCGTAATAGATAATGGCATTAATGCCACTAATTTGAGTAAGAAAAGCAAGCGAAATACCAATTAACATAGGCAGTCTAAAACTTCCTTTAAATACAATACTTAATCCTCCACTTTCTCTAGCAAGGTTAGACTTGATATCATGAATTTCTTTTTGAGCTTCTTCATCATTGACTATTTTTTGTAAAATAGTTAGGGCCTCTGTTTCTCTTTTTTGAATAGTTAACCATCTTGGACTCTCAGGAACAATTTGTAATAGCAATAAAAATAAAATAGCAGGAATAGCAGAAGTGCCTAACATAATTCTCCAAACTTCTGAAACCATTATCTGGTATACATTTCCCGTGGTATGTGCAAAGCTTTCAGAATGAGAAAGTTTCAATAAATAAGCATTGCTAAAATATGAACAAAGAATACCAATGGTGATGGCGAATTGATAAAGCGCCACCAAGCGACCTCTTTTATGTGCAGGAGAAAGTTCAGAAATATATAAAGGAGATACCATGGAAGCTACCCCAATACCTAAGCCTCCAATAAAACGGTATAAAACTAAATCATTGAATCCTATGGCAAAAGTGCAACCAATTGCAGAGACTCCAAAAAATAAGGCCGATAAAATAAGTACTTTTTTACGGCCATATTTATCGCTTAGAATGCCTGCCATGGCTACCCCGCTAATACAACCCACTAAGGCCGAGCTTACATACCAACCGGTACTCACTGCATCTAAACTAAATTGCGTGGACACAAATTTAATGGTGCCAGAAATAACAGCAGTATCATAGCCAAATAAAAAGCCCCCCAAGGAAGCAATGATGGCCAATGTATTTATATAATTTTTTTTAGAAGATGCCATTGTCGTAATTGTGGTTTATAATTAGCTAAAAGCAAAGAAATTCGTATCTCTAATATACGATTTTATGATGAGACCCAAAAAGCCCTAAATATTGACTGGCTAAGCTTTATCTTTGCCCCATGGGCCAGAAAAAATTGATCAAATTTGCAGCCATTAAGCAGTACGAGAATGTACTGGAATACCCACAGGCTATGCCGGGCAAATGGAAGGCCTATTTTGAAAAATTAAGCTTGGGAGAATTCCCCATTTCACTAGACAGTCTTGAAATTACTACTAATAATAGTTCCAAAAACAATAGCCCTATTAAACCTCTGGTATTGGAGCTTGCTTGTGGGCGTGGAGAATACGCAGTAGGTTTAGCGCGCCTATTTCCTGAACAAAATTTTCTAGGGCTAGACATTAAAGGTAATAGAATTTGGAAAGGTGCCAGCATTGCCAATAAGGAAACTATAAAAAATGTAGCATTTGTTAGAACACAGATAGAACAAAGCATTCAATATTTTGCCAAAGAAGAAGTAGCTGAAATTTGGATTACATTTCCCGATCCTCAATTAAGATTATCTAAAGCTAAAAAAAGATTAACCCATCCGCAGTTTTTAAGACTCTATCAGCAATTTTTACAACCTGGCGGTATAGTACATTTAAAAACAGATAGCCCTAATTTATACTTATTTACTAAAACTGTCATTGAACTATACGGTCTTACACTAATTACCGCTACCGATGATGTATATGGAACAGCATTTATGCAATCTGATAAATGGGACGAAAAATGTGCTATTAAAACTTATTACGAAGGTTTGAACATTGCAAGTAGTAATCGCATTCATTATATTCAATTTAAAATTGATAAAGTATTACCCATTGTAAAAGATGAAACGCTTAAAGAAATGATTACTGCATTTGAAGTAACAGAAACCCACGATGCAAAAAGAGAAAGAGGCGTTAAAGTAAATGAAAATTAAAATGACTGAAGGAGTACAATATTATATAGACGTTGATGGTAAATATGTATTTACAGAATTGTATCACAAGCAAAGAGGCTATTGCTGTGGTAATGCTTGCAGACATTGCCCTTATAATTACGAAGCCGTTCTTGAACCAGTAAAAACAAGGTTACTACTTATAAAAGAATTAAGCGAAAATAAAGGCCCCAATGCAGTTCACCCCAAAGACTAAAGATTTTTTTCAAAATGTATTTGATGTAGTGCGTCTTATTCCTAAAGGGCGTGTTACTAGTTATGGCGCTATTGCAAAGTATTTAGGTGCAGGTGGAAGCGCTCGTATGGTAGGCTGGGCAATGAATGCATCACATGGGGTAAAACCTAAAGTGCCTGCGCATAGAGTGGTGAATAGAAATGGAATGCTAAGTGGAAAAGCGCATTTTGAAACCCCTACTACTATGCAAACGCTTTTAGAAAAGGAAAAAATAAAAGTGAAAAACGAAACCATTATAGATTTCGAAAAACATTTCTGGGATCCCGCTAAAGAATTAGGGCTTTAACTATAATAAGGCGATATCATTAAGTATACCAAGGGCCCAGTGACTGCTACATAGAACCAAATAGGCCAAATTCTTCTAGCTATTTTTTTATGTTCTGCAAATTCGCTAGTTAAACCACGGTAGGCTGTAAATAATATAAAGGGCAAACTAGTGGCGGCTAAAATAATATGGGTAAATAATAAAACAAAGTAGAAGCCTCTTAAATTACCTACCACTGCTTGTTCTGCAATACTCACTATTCCATCGTGGTCGGTATCACCAAACTTCGTTTCTCCTGCTAATAAATGGTGTGCTATATAAGAAACTAAAAATAAAACCGATAATACTAATGCTGTAAGCATAATATTTTTATGGGTAGCATATTTTTTTTGCTTCACTGCAACAAGAGCAGCTACTAACAAAACGGCAACTGTAGCATTTAGAATAGCATTCAGTAAAGCGAATATATGTTTGTCGAAAGGAAGTTCTACAGTTATAGTAAATTTGCTTAAAAAGCTCACTACTACTAGCACTACCACTGAAAATATACCAATTAATAATTTCGCTTGTTTGTCGTTCTTTTTTATAACAGGTGCTAACATAATTCTAACTTTATTATTGCAAAATAAATACTTTCAATAAATAACTTACTATTTTTTTGCTGTTTTATTAAACTTAGTATTAAAATAGTAAACAAAGCCAGTCACCATTAATACAATTAATAACCATAGCCAGCTTAGGTCTACAATGTCTTGAAATAGTTTATTCTTCTTTGTCTTGTCTTTCTCTAGCATTAAATAACCTACGTCCTTCGCTAGTTTTAAAAGCGAGGCAGAATCTAAGCCACTATAGTAGCCACGAATTTGCATTTTTTTATCTATTAAAATAAAGCGGCTTGTATGCACAAAATCGGGACTAATAGGTTCCTTACTAAATTGATCTACTTTTAATTCCTCAAAAGCAAAATTATAAATAGAGTCGCGATTACCCGTTAGTAGCCACCAGTTGTCGGCAATGACTCCCATTTTATTGGCATAGGCCCTTAATACAGGAACGCTGTCTCTATTAGGGTCAACGCTGAGAGACATAAAATGAACAATAGAAGTGTCTACCTTTTTACGAGTATCTCCACCTCTGGTAAAAGATTGTTGCAGCTTACTCATATTATTAGTAAGCTTGGGGCAAATACTACCACAGCTTGTAAAAAATAAATCAAGAATAATTATTTTCCCTTGCTGATCATATAAATGAACCGTATCCCCTAATTGATTTACTAATTCTATATTCTTGGTGGTATGCCAAACACTATCCGAATTTTGTTTGCCATCCACTACTTGTTCTATAACAGAGTCTAATAAATAATGACGAGGCATTATTACAGCCGTATCACTAGCCGATTTTAACCACAAATAACAAGCAAGTGGCATAAAAAAAGCAATAAGTAAACCGTAGAAAGATTTTTTTGACATTTTTATAATTTAAAAACCACCTATATATCATTGTGGTGGTTTTGCTTCTTGGAAAAGGGCCCTATAGCTACTAGTTAATAATAGGGCTCTTTAGCTGGTTTAGTAGTTTCGTTGGTTGGTGCAATGCTTTCATGTTTTGCTTCAGTAGCTTCATGCTTTGCAGCTCCATGCTCCTCTTCTTTCTTTTCTACTTTAATAGTGGACTGTTCTTTGAAATAAGGATTATAATTATTACGTAAATTTCTAAATGAACTACCATCCCATAAAAAAGCCCCAATAAACCAAACGAATAATGACAATGGTACAATAATAGTCATGATTAAGTTTTTTACTTCATGCTTTAAGTGCATAAAATAAGCAACTATATAAAAAGCCTTGGCCATCATTAAAATGACAATGGTTCCTTTAATAGCTAATTTTAAAGCTGCTGAAGTCATACTCATCATCCAGAAGCCTAAGATCAATTCAACAATAGTAAATACCGATAAAATAATCGTTACTTTTTTAATTTCCGCCATGGCTTCTGCGTTATGCGCTTCGTGGTCTGAGTGTGAATGTGACATATAAATTTTTGAATGCTAATTATAATAAATAAAATATAGTAAATACAAATACCCAAACTAGGTCTACAAAGTGCCAATACAAACCTGCCTTTTCAATCATTAAATAATGGCCTCTTTGTTCAAACTTATTTAATAAAGTCATGATAAGCATAATGATATTAATAACTACACCACTGAATACGTGGAAGCCATGAAAACCAGTGATGGTAAAAAAGAAATTAGTAAAATTAGTAGTACTTGCTGTACCATCGGCATTTAAAAAAGGATTCATACCCCACCAAGCGCCTTCGCTATGTAAATGATTCCACTCCCAAGCTTGGCAACTTAAAAAAGCAATACCTCCAATAATAGTTAAAATCATATTTCTAACCACACCTTGCTTATCCATGTTTTTACCAGCATGCACTGCTAGTACCATAGTCACAGAACTAATAATTAATATAAAGGTCATGATACTTACAAAGACCAAGGGTGCATTTACTCCTTCGGGTGCAAATGGGAAACTTTTAAAAACTTCATTAGAGTTAGGCCATCCGTTGGTTGAAAAACGGACTGTGCCATAAGAGATTAAAAAAGCACCAAAAGTAAAGGCATCACTCATCAAAAAGTACCACATCATTACTTTTCCATACTCAGAACTAAAGGGGCTTTGCCCTCCTCCCCACAGTTTTGCTTCATTTGGCGAAGCGGTTGTTGTTGTTGACATGTTCGATTTCTATTTCAGTGCAAAAATATTGGCTATCAAGGATATTCGTATCAAAAAACCCGGTTTTTTTGTATTTATCTTTAACAAACTAAGCTCTTTTATCCAATCCATTGAAGGAAGACAAAAAGGTAAATCCAAAGTATATCTACAAAAAGCCAGTAGGTTGATAACAATTCTACCGGCAAAGTATTTTCTGCGATGTTTTTGGCCGACAAAGACTTGAAACGCACCCCGAAGATGGCTATTACCCCACCTAATACGTGTAACAGATGTAGAAGGGTAATAACAAACAAAAAGGAGGCTGCCGAATTGCTTCTTGGACCCGTTAAAGCAATATTATTGGCTTGAATTGCCATGAAGCCTTGTACCTGTAAAACCATAAAAACCACCCCTAAAATAGCCGTTACAGTCAAAAAACCGCGGTAAGGGTTTTGAAGGCCTTCTTTAGCCTTTTTGACTGCCATTTGCATGGTGAAGCTACTTAGTAATATCACTACGGTAGAGATAAAGAATACTTTAGGTAGGTCAAAATCCAACCAATTGGCTTGACTCTTTTTTACAATATAGGCAGAGGTTAAACCAGCAAACATCATTACAATGCTACCTAGTCCTGCATATAAATACATCTTCTGTGGATGTATTTTATTTTTTGTGTTTAATGCTGTTGACATAATATAATTTTTATAATTTATCTGCGAGTAAGGCTAAATAAACAATGGGTAAATAAATATAACTGCTAAACATAACTCTTCTTGCAGCAGGCACACCCATATTTTGATACAGTCTAACGCATTGTACGACCATAAAAATATTAGCTACGAGTAAAATCCACATACTTATTTGTCCTGTTAAGTTTAAATAATAAGGTATTAGACCAACAGGAACCATTAATACTGCATACATGATAGATTGAAGTGCAGTAAAACGTGTAGGCCCTTCTTTAGCAGGTAATAATTTAAAACCTACTCTAGAATAATCCGTATGTGAAACCCAAGCAATGGCCCAAAAATGTGGGAACTGCCATAAGAATTGAATTAAGAATAATGCTAGTCCTGCATAGGCAAAATCGTCGTTGCCAGCTACCCATCCAATTAAACAAGGAAGGGCTCCAGGAAAAGCACCCACTAAAACGGCAATTGAATTTATTTTTTTAAGTGGCGTATAAATAAAAGCATACAAGAATAAACTAAAAGCAGAAAGTAGTGCTGAAGAAAAATTAAAATACTTCCACATAATTGCAATACCTAAAACGCCTGTAATAGTGGCAAAAGTATAGGCCGTTTGTTGCGACATTCTACCAGAAGCTACAGGCCTATTTGCCGTACGTTTCATTAGTGCATCGGTATCTTTTTCTACTGCTTGGTTAATGGAGTTGGCACTTCCTGTAATGCAAAGTCCAGCAAAAGTTAAAAGTAAAATCATGGTCCAATCATAGGCCATCACTTTCGGTGCTAACATATAACAAATCACACAGGTGAACACCACTGTAAAACTCAGGGTGAATTTCATTAACTGCGCGTAATTAGTAATTGTTTGTTTCAAGTTTAATTAGTGTGTGCCACTTTCATCTTCACCCACCGGTGTGGTTTGTGGAATAAAGTCATGTCCATCCTTACTGTAATCATAAGGCCAACGGTGTACTTCTGGTATTTCACCAGGCCAGTTACCATGACCAGGACGAATAGGCGTTGTCCACTCTAAAGTATTTGACTCCCAAGGATTCAACACAGTTACTTTACGTCCTTTGAATATAGAATAGAAGAAATTAATTAAGAATAAAATTTGCGTTGCAAAAACAATCATTGCTACTGTACTTATAAAACGATTTAAATCAGCAAATTGTTTAAAACTTTCCCAAATGCTAAAATCAAAGTAACGACGAGGCATACCTGCTAAACCTTGATAATGCATAGGCCAGAAAATCATATAAGCACCAGCAATAGTAATCCAAAAATGTAAGTAGCCTAATGAATTATTTAAATAACGACCATACATTTTGGGGAACCAGTGGTATACACCTGCAAACATTCCAAACATAGAGGCCACGCCCATTACAATATGGAAATGCGCTACTACGAAGTAACTATCGTGTAAATAAATATCTAAAGCTGCATTACCTAACCAAATACCTGTTAAACCACCAGAAATAAATAAACTTACAAATCCGATAGCAAATAACATACCTGGTGTGAAACGAATATTACCTCTCCATAAAGTAGTCAACCAGTTAAATACTTTAATACCAGAAGGTATCGCAATTAATAAGGTTAATAGAACGAATACCGATCCTAAGAATGGGTTTAATCCTGTAACAAACATATGGTGCGCCCAAACCAAGAAGGCTAAAATGGCAATGGAAAATAAGGAGCCCAACATAGCCATATAACCAAAGATAGGTTTACGAGAATTCACTGATATGATTTCAGAAACCATACCCATGGCTGGTAATAAAATAATATATACCTCAGGGTGACCTAAGAACCAGAATAAGTGTTGGAATAAAATAGCAGATCCTCCTTCGTTAGATAAAGCACCTACTCCATTTACATAAATATCAGATAGATAGAATGATGTACCGAAGTTTCTATCAAAAATTAATAAAATTAAACCAGACAACAAAACCGGGAAAGATAATACCCCTAATACTGCTGTAAAGAACAATGCCCAAATAGTTAAAGGCAAACGCGTCATGCTCATACCTTTTGTACGCATATTCAAAATAGTAGCGATATAGTTCAAGCCTCCTAATAAAGAAGAGACAACAAATAAGGCCATTGAAATAATCCATAAGTCCATACCTGTTTTAGAACCAGGAGAGGCGTCGTGTAATGCAGACAATGGAGGATACGCTGTCCAACCACCACTGAAGGGTCCTGTTTCTACAAATAAAGAAGACATCATTACAATACTTGCGGTAAAGAAAAACCAATAACTTAACATATTCATAAATGGAGACGCCATATCGCGTGCACCAATTTGAAGTGGAATTAAAAAATTAGCAAAAGTACCCGACAAGCCTGCCGTTAATACAAAGAATACTAATACAGTTCCGTGTGTAGTTACTAAAGCATAATAAGCTTGGGGTGTGATTTGACCACCTTTAGCCCATTTTCCTAAGATAGATTCTAACCAAGGAAAACTTGAATCAGGGTAACCTAATTGCAAACGGAATAATACGCTCATTAAACCACCTAGTACTGCCCAAACCATTCCTGTGATTAAGAATTGCTTCGCGATCATTTTATGGTCTTGACTAAATACATATTTAGTTAAGAATGTATCATGGTGTTCGTGATGACCATCGTGTTCGTGACTTTCATGACCTTCATGATTCTGTAATGCTGCTTCGTGACTCATACCTTTTATTTAAATAATTTTAATCTTAATATTTTCAACATCTTAAGTAGCTGTTATCTAAAAGCTACTTAAAATTATTTTTACATTTTTGCAGTGGTTACTTTAGCAGTAGTATCTGCTGCTGCAACCGGCACTGCAGTGGGATCCTTTTCAGGAAAAGCAGTGAAGTATTGTGGCTTTTGTTTTACCATCCATAAATCATACTCTTCTTGATCTACCACTTCTATAATTCCTTTCATTGAGTAGTGACCATTACCGCATACTTGATCGCAAGAAATTTCATAAACAAAATTAGGATTACCTGTTTTCTCACGCATTTCTTTAGTAGTATAGATAGGTGTAAACCACATGGTAGTGGGAATACCAGGAACGGCGTCCATCTTTAAACGGAAATGTGTTAAACCCACATCATGAATGACATCTCTTGAACCAAGGATTAATTTTACAGGCTTACCTTTTACTATGTACATAGTTTGCTCTGTTAATATATCGTCTTTAGAATAAGTATCATCCCATACAATACCAACAGAGTTCGTTGCAGGGTCAATATTCTTATAATATTTTTTTCCAAATACTGCGTCTTTTCCTGGATAACGAAATATCCATCCAAATTGTTTTCCCGTTACTTCTACTACCATTGCATTCTTAGGTGCTTCACTTGTAAAGAAAAACCAGTTACGTAAACCAAATACTACTAGTATAGTTAATGCAATAGCAGGAACGGCTGTCCAAATTAATTCTAGCTTAGTGCTATGTGCAAAGAAGAATGCTTTTCTATTTTTATCTTCTTGGTATTTATAAGCAAACCAAAATAATAATACTTGCGTAATGACAAATACAATACCAGTCACTGTCAAAGTAATAAAAAGCATTTGATCTACTTTCTCTCCTTGAATACTAGCTGCTCCTTGTGCTAGTTGTGTTTTACCATAATAAGCTTTATTACAAACATAAATACCTATGAAGCCTAGGACCAAAAACGTAATCATCAAAAATCCGTTGATTTTATTGTTTTGTTGACGACTGGCTTCTTCCCCTTTTAAAATAGACACGTATTCACTTGCTTTGGTAATTTGAAAAATTACCACATAAATGAAAACAATGATTACAACAGATAAAATTAAACTCATAATTTGTTTTTTCTAAATCAATAATTATACTTGATGAATAATACTTTCTTTAAGGAAAGGATGGTATTTAGGTATTAAAGGCTTGCTTGCTAAAGAACGCGCTACCATTAATATCATCACACCCACAAAGAAAGATAGTATACCAAAATCTAATAAACCTAATGAAATGTGCTCTTTCATTAAAGAACCCATTACCATTTGATAAAAATCAATCCAGTGTCCAAATAAAATAAGTACCGCCATGAAGGCTACTAAAGTAAAATTACGTTTAGCAGAACGCTTCATTAATATAATTAATGGGCAAAGGAAATTGATAAATAAGTTCAAGAAGAAAATAGGTTTGTAAGCTCCTTGCACACGGTGCTTGAAGTAAACAACTTCTTCAGGAATATTCGCGTACCAAATAAGCATGTATTGTGAGAACCATAAATAAGTCCAGAATATAGAGAAGGCGAACATGAATTTACCCACATCATGCAAGTGCTCGCTATTCGATAATTCCATATAGCCTTTGTTTTTCATGTACACTAACCATAAAGCAATTAAGGCCATACCTGCTACAAATGAACTTGCAAAAGTATACCAGCTATACATAGTAGAATACCAATGCGCGTCAAGGCTCATTAACCATAACCAAGGCACCGTAGAAGCTACTGTTAAACCAAACCAGACTAAGAAAAATCCAGAGCGGGTCATGCTTCTAATATTAAATTTATGCGCAGTCTCGTGATCCATGGGAGCGATATCTGCTTCCAAACTAATTTGACGCATTCTATATCCGAAATAACTCCAAAGTATAATAGTAAGTGAAGTCCATATAATAAAGAAACTAGGATTCAAGAAACCAGCCTTTCCTTTTAAGATAGGATCCTTGGCCACTGCTTCTGCATCTAACCAATGATAAATATGATGATTATGACTTAATACAACATAGAATAATACTAATAAAGTAATACCACCAAAAATAGGTACTAAAGTAGAAATGGCTTCTGCAATTCTTCTAAAAGATTGTATCCAAGCCGCTTGTGCCATAGTATTAAAACATATAAAGAACATAGCTGCATTGGTTACTAAAGTCCAAAAAATAGTATTGTACATTAAGGTTCCCCAAAAATGCACTTGCTCATGTTCGTCTGCACTAAATCCTTTGGTAAACATCCCGTATAATAAAGCAGCAGTACCTATGCCTATTAATGCATAAGACCATGTTTTAAGATTACCAGGAATTTCGAATTGCTCTTTAATAGATGCCATCTTATTTCTTTTGTTTATTCTTTACATATTTAATAATCATCCAGCGTTGGCGCTTGCTCAATTGAGAAGCATAAGAGCCCATCAAGTTTTTTCCGTAAGCAATAGAATAAAACATTTGACCAGCAGGCATATTCTCATATTTAGCATCTCCTACTAATGTAGCAGGTTTTGCAGGATATGGACCATTACCATCTTTATATAAAGGGCCATTGCCATCTAATTTAGTGCCATGACAAATTCCACAATTCACTAAATACAAACGCTCTGCTTCTGCAACGTCTCTTCCCATTAAAGAATCGATAGGGTTCGGTACTAATTTAGAAGCAAAATAATTAGTGGTATCACCTGCTTTATCTTTTGCATAAGGGAAAGGCATTTCCTTGCCACGTGCAATGGTACCAGCTACAGGGAGGTTATCATAATGAATACCTTTTGCTGCTAAGTTGCTATGATCGGCATAGGACTCATAGGCACGGCTGTAGGCCATATCGGGCATATAGATAGTGCCAGGTGTACGCTTCACTTCATCACAGCCTACCATGGTAATAGCTACTATAGCAATAGTGAAAAGCAAATTCTTATTAATGTTATTTTTATTCATCGTACTGGTTAGATTATACTTGATCTAATTATTTCTTTAATTATTTTTCTTACTCTCATAATTTATATTACTTAAAGAGCTACTTGTTTATTATTATATAAATTATCCTCTTTATCATAGGTACCAAACCACCACTCTTCTTCTGCTACTTGTACATCTGTTTCAATGGCGCCATTCGATTTTAAGAAGGCTAGTAAATCATCTGTATTGGTTTTATCAGTGCACTCAATAACCATTACAAATAAATCGTCGGTAGCACGCTTATGAAAATGATGTTTTTTAACACCAGGTGCTAATTGACATAACCAACAAAAAGTCATTACCATACCTACGGCAGCAAACAAAACGGTTAACTCAAATATAATTGGTACCCAGGCTGGTAAAGCGAAATGGGGTTTACCACCAATATTTAAAGGCCAGTCTTTGGTGAAAATCCAACTAATGGCACTTACAGCTGTAGCTGTTCCTGTGATACCGTAAATAAAACCAGCAGTGTGTAAGCTTGTTTCGCGCATACCTAATGCGTGGTCTAAACCATGCACGGCGAAGGGTGTGTATACGTCCTTTATTTTATAACCAGCAGTACGCACTTGCTTCACCGCAGGGAATAAAACTTTTTCTTCATCAAAACAGCCAACTACAAATTTCTTTTGTGCCATAATTTTTTCTTAATCGATATTATAATTAATGTGCATGCGCATTTTCGTGAACAAATGAATCCAAGGGTTGTGCTTCCAATTTTTCAAAAGCAGGTTTGAAAGATTCTCCACTTCTTTTCAATACATATTTAATTTCTGCTACCGCAATAACAGGGAAATATTTAGCGAATAAGAAGAAGCAAGTAAAGAATAAACCAAAGGTTCCTAAGTAGAAACCTACTTCCCAAATAGAAGGGCTATAGTAAACAGACCAGCTAGAAGGTAAATAGTCACGGTATAAAGAAGTAACAATAATTACAAAACGCTCAAACCACATACCAATATTTACAATGATACTCATGAAAAAAGTAACAAATACATTTCTTCTCATTTTTCTAGACCAGAAAATTTGTGGAGACAAAACGTTACAGGTCATCATACCCCAATAACTCCATCCATAAGGGCTAAATAAATAAGCACGAGAATACCAGAATGTATATCCTTCATATTTATTTTGAGAATACCAGCCCATAAATAATTCTGTTAAGTAAGCAATACCTACAATAGATCCTGTAAGTACAATTACTTTATTCATTAAGTCGATGTGACCAATAGTGATATAGTCGGTTAATCCGAATACCTTACGCACCACAATTAATAAGGATTGTACCATGGCAAAGCCAGAGAAGATGGCACCTGCTACGAAATAAGGAGGGAAGATAGTTGTGTGCCAACCAGGTATTACAGATGTTGCGAAGTCAAAAGATACAATAGTGTGTACCGATAGTACTAATGGAGTACTTAAACCTGCTAACACTAAAGATAAACTCTCGTGACGTTGCCAATGTTTAGTAGAACCTGTCCAACCAAATGCAGCAATACCGTATAATTTTTGTCTAAGTTTAGTAAAGGCACGATCACGCACAGTAGCTAGATCGGGTAATAAACCAGAGTACCAGAATAATAATGAAACAGTGAAATAAGTTGAGATGGCAAATACGTCCCATAATAAAGGTGAGTTAAAATTCACCCATAATGGACCACGTGAGTTAGGATAAGGCATAATGAAAAACGCTAA
Organism: Sediminibacterium sp.; assembly: GCA_007280515.1. Lineage (GTDB taxonomy): Bacteria > Bacteroidota > Bacteroidia > Chitinophagales > Chitinophagaceae > Sediminibacterium. The sequence continues at coordinate 8,677 of QYPL01000021.1, read as the reverse complement.
CCATACACGACCCATGTGGAAGATAGGGAATTGACCAGCACACATAACGGCAAAAATAGTCATCGCCTCTGCAGCACGGTTCACCCCTGTTCTCCAACCCTGACGGAATAATAATAATACAGCTGAAATTAAAGTACCCGCGTGACCAATACCCACCCACCATACGAAGTTGGTAATATCCCAACCCCATCCAATTGTTTTATTTAAGTTCCACTGGCCAATACCATAAGTAACCTCACGATACAAACTGAATACTCCAAATAGTAATAAAGTAACAGCAATGAAAAAACCAATGTACCATAAACGAGATGGCTTCACTTCAATAGGGCGCAAGATATCCTCGGTCACTTGGTGAAAATTTTTCTCCCCATAGACCAAAGGTTCGCGCAACTGTGATTCGTACTTAATATGCATATCTACTATTTCTTAAATTTTTTAATCTATATTTTTATTACGCTTTTTCTTCTTCTAAACTATTTCTTACTTTGGCTAAATAAGTCACATTCGGTAAAACGTGTAATTGCTCAAGTACATAAAACTGACGATTCGGATTCTCTACGCGTACTTTAGTAATAGCGCTATGTTTATCATTCGCGTTACCAAAGTTGATAGCACTAGTAGGACATGATTGTTGACAAGCTACTTTCACATCTGAGTCTAGCATTGGACGAGATTGTTTTTTCGCATCTAATTTAGCTGCTTGTAAACGTTGAACGCAGAAAGAACATTTTTCAATCACACCACGGGAACGAACAGTCACATCTGGATTTAGTACCATTCTTGTTAAGTCGTCGTTCATATTCATCACTACATCGTTCAATACATCTCTTTGATTGTCTGGGAAGCTATCTGCTCCAGAATAATCGGCCCAGTTAAAGCGACGTACTTTGAAAGGACAGTTGTTTGCGCAATAACGAGTACCAATACAACGGTTATACGTCATTTGGTTTAAACCTTCAGAGCTATGGTTGGTTGCAGCTACTGGACAAACGTTCTCACAAGGAGCATTGTCGCAATGTTGACACATTAATGGTTGGAATACCACTTTAGGGTTATCCATATCCCCACTAAAATATTTATCGATACGTAACCAATGCATTTCATGGCCACGTAATACTTCTGGTTTACCCACTACTGCAACGTTGTTTTCTGCATTACATGCTACCACGCAAGCACCACAACCATTACAACTATTTAAATCCACACTCATGCCCCACTTAATACCCGGACGAGCGTACACTGGATAAATAGTTCCTTCTGCTTCATAGTTTTCTAATCCGCCATAAGGTTTAGTTTCTGCTTCACGCTCTTCTAAAATTTCTGTTGGATTTTTTATGTATTCAGCGAAGGTTATTTCTTTTACTACTTCGGTACGAACGCCTTGTGCTGTATCGTAACGGAAATGTGTTTGTGTTAATGCCACAGGATAAGTTTCACCCGTTGCAGTTAATGTAACATTACTGCAAGCGAATTGAACTAATCCATTTTCAATGCAAGCTAAAGGAAAGGCGTTTTTACCTGTGCCGATAACTGATTTACCTAGTGCTTCTGCACGACCATAGCCCAAAGCAATACCCACAGTTTGTGGATGCGTACCTGGAATAATTAATACAGGAAGTTCGATTAATTTTCCGTCCACTGTTAATTTAACTACTTGCTTTGGAGGTTTCACTTCGTAAGCATCGGCTTGACCAGGGTTATTTAAATCAATGTTTAATAAAGTTTTGGCCATCGCAGGAGATACTATAATATAGTTATCCCAAGTAGCACGTGTTACTGGATCTGGTAATTCTTGTAACCATGGGTTAGAAGCTCCTTGACCCGCACCAATTCCTACTTTTTGATATAAGGCTAATTCTATTTTATTCTTATCATTATTCTTATCATTGGAGGAAGGCTTCGCCGCAGTTACTGCAGCCACCGCAGTAGCTACCGCGCTGCTATTAATACTTGCCCCAATATTATTTACATCGGCAGGAATGAATACACCCGCTTGTAATGTTTTATTCCAACCATTCTCGCCACCTAATTTAGCAGACCAATAATTTTTTAAATAAGTGGTGTAATCAGTGGCGTCTCCAGACCATTTTAATAATGAGTCTTCAAAGGCGCGTGTTTTAAATAAAGGAGAAATAGTTGGTTGAATAAAAGAAATATGACCAGATACTGGTTCAGCATCTCCCCAACTTTCTAAGAAGTGTGGAGCAGGAATTGAATATTTACAAAGCGCTGTTGTTTCATCTAATTTAGCATTGAAAGAAATAGTTATTTTCACTTTTGCTAAACCCGATTTTACTTTATCAGCTGCAGGCCATGTGTAAACAGGGTTGGCGCCATAAAATAAAACAGCGTTTACTTTACCAGCGTTCATGTCATCCACCAAGTTTGCAAAATCGCTATCAATACCTTGACGATAATTTAAAGTCTCTGCAAAATTAATAGTAGAACCATTCGCACCAACAGCATTGTTAATGGCGTTGACAATAATTTGCTCATTTACATTATTGCTACCCGATACTACTAAGGCAGCACCTTTGTGAGCCGTTAATGTTTTAGCAGCCGCCTCAATACCTGCTTTTAATTTAGCATCGGTGATGCCCGTAATTTCACCACCATTCACTGCGCTTAATAAAGCAGCTGCAATCATTGGTAATTCAGAAGGACGACATAAATATTTTTCATCTGCATTAGAGCCTGTCATACTTGCCACTGTTTCAAAGTGGATATGTCTACTCATTGCAGGATTTTTTTCATCTAATTTTTTTCCGACTGCATATTGTCTTGCAAATTCCACAGGGCTTAACCAAGTACCTAAAAAATCGGCACTTAAAGAAACAATGGCCTTTGCTTTTTCAAAATGATAAGTAGGAATAATTGTTTTACCATAAGAAGCTTGGTTCGCAAGAAGCATAGCGCTATTTGAAACCGCATCGTAAGTAATATGTTTGCTACCAGCATGCTTTGCTAAAAATTGCGCAATAACTTGTTTAGTAGATGGAGATGTAATTGAACTTGTTACAATGACTGCGTTTGAATTTAATTCACCTGCAATGGCTTTATCAATATCTTCAAAGCTTGCTTCTTTACCCGCAATAGTTGGAAAACGTAAACGAGCTGTATCATATAAATCTAAAACAGAAGCTTGCACTCTAGCAGAAGTACCACCTGCAGTGATGGGGCTTAAATCATTTCCTTCTAATTTAATAGGACGGCCATCGCGTACTTTAGCAAGAACAGAAACTACATCGCCATCTTGCACATAAGTAGTGGCATAATATTCTGAAATACCAGGAACAATATCTTCAGGTTTGTTCGCAAAAGGAATGGCTTTTTTAATAGGCATTTCGCAACTTGCTGCCACGGCTGCAGCGGCGGTGCTAAAGCCTACATATTTTAAAAAATCACGACGAGGTGCTTTCGCTTGTAAAAAACTTTCTCCTTTTTCCAAAGCAGATTCGTCTTCAACAAAAGGAAGTTCTTCTTTAAATTCATTTTGAACTTCTTTATTAAAAGCTTCAGAATTATTTAATTCTCCAAAACTTTGCCAATGCTTTCTTTGCTCCATAGTAATGTATATAAAATATTACGCTTCTTTATTAATTCAATTAGATACTAGTAATGACATTTTTGACACTCTGTACCACCAATTTTTTCAACTGTAATTCCTTTTGTGCTATCAATTTTTCCACTACTTAAGTCGGCGTGGAATTTTTCATAGATGCTATAAAAACCATTGTCTTTGAATTGAACTTGAGAGTTTCTGTGACAGTTAATACACCAGCCCATACTTAAATCTGAAAATTGTTTTACTTCACCCATTTTTTGAATCTCACCATGACATTGCTGACAAGCTACTTGACCCGCATTCACGTGTTGTGCATGGTTAAAGTAAACGTGATCAGGTAAGTTATGTATACGCACCCACTCAATTGGTTTTGCATTGGCTGCATCCCAAGTTTGCCCTTCAGTAAATCCTGCGTATTTGTATAATTTTTTAATTTCTGCATTACCATCTACTATATCTCCATTCTCTCTTACTAGTGGTGCGCCATTGTATTCGTTAATAGCCATGTGACAGTTCATACAAACATTCACACTTGGAAGTGTTGCTTGTTTACCTTGGTATACTCCAGTATGACAATACTGACAGTTAATTTGATTGACACCTGCGTGTACTTTATGAGAATAGTAAATAGGTTGTTCTGGTTGATAATCTTTAGAGCGGCCTAAGTTCATTGCACCCTTTGTGGTCATATAACCCCCTGCAATAAATAGTATGATAGCGATGAAAGCGATGTAGGCTTTGTTTCTATAAAAAGGAACTGGATTGGCAGAAGGAACGCCCGATTTATCGCTAGATAATTTTTTTAAGTTGCTATTAACTTGTAATAAGATTATTGAAACAACTGCTAATACTAAAGTAAGTAAACCAAATACTAAAGTGCTATCAGATTCTTCTTTAGGTGCTTCAGCAGCTGCACCGCCCACTGGGGCTGCGCCTGCGGCAGGAACTGTTTTAATGTATCCTAAAATCGCATCAATATCTTTATCGTTTAAACTAGGAAACAAGTTCATTGCAGTTTTATTGTACTCGTTGTACAATTTGTTGGCGTAAGGATCTCCCGTTTTTAAAAATGCAGCATTGTTTTTAATCCAAGAATACAAATTCTTTTTATCAGGCCAACGGTCTTCAACGCCAGCAAGTGCAGGACCCGTTAAGTTTTTATTAACGGCGTGACATGATGCACAATTTTGTGAGAAAAGTGCTTTCCCGTCTTGCGCATTTATTTGATTTCCGATAGATGAACTAAGGGTGATAAATAGTAAGATCGTAACGATCTTAGCTAGGCTTCTTAACATTGTCATATATAGAGAAAGTGTCTAGGGTGTAAAAATGTCCTTTAACGGATGCAAAATTACTTAAGAATAGGATTCAATACTAAGAAAATGATAAGTTTTTTTTATTGAATTTGTTGAGTTTCAGGGAACTGAGTAAAAAAAGACTGACGAATGTCATAATAATGTAAACCTTAGTTTTAGTTTGTGGAATTTATTTCGATTTACAGGGGCTGTTTTGAAAAAAAATAGCACCTTTGAGGGCCTTAAGAGGGTAAAAAACTGGTTGCGGCGCTTCGCGCCGCCTACTGTTTAGTCTTCTTAATAATTATCGCATGAAAGCAATACAAAGTTTACAAGAAAAGTGGAAAGTGGGAGCAGGCCAATTTTGGCTGATTATCCTCACTTTTGCCCTGGGAGGTAGCCTCAGTGGAAGGCTTTGTAGCTTTTTGCTAAAATTGGTGTTTTTGGAGAAAAATTGGGCATTTTGGCTTATTTATCCCCTATTTTTGACCATTTTATGGCCTTTTTCGGTGATTTTCGTAAGTTTCTTTACTGGACAATTTACCTTTTTTAAGGGCTATTTAGCCAGGGTTGGAGCAAGGTTATTGGGTAGCGGTTCGGCTACGGATTCTGTTGCGGGGAATTATGCGGCGCCTTCGACTGCGTCTTCGGCGCCCATCCATATCGCCATTTTCGCTTCAGGCGCTGGAAGCAATGCTAGAAAAATTATAGAACATTTTGAAAAAAGTACTGCGGTCTCTACAGTTAATGGCAGAGAAACTAAATCCGCTGCTATAAAAGTTTCTTTAATAGTTTGCAATGTTGCGGGTGCTGGGGTTTTGGAGATAGCCAAGGAAAAAGGAATTCCTAGTTTAATTATTAATAAGGCCGATTTCAATGCAACAGGCTATGTAGAGAGTTTGCAAAATGCCGATATCAATTTTATAATACTCGCTGGTTTTTTATGGAAAGTACCTGAGGTATTGGTTAGGGCTTATCCAAAAGCTATTATAAATATTCATCCTGCACTACTTCCAAAATACGGAGGAAAGGGAATGTATGGAGCACGTGTGCATGAAGCAGTGATTGCTGCAGGAGAAAAAGAGTCGGGTATTACGATACATTGGGTAAACGAAAATTATGATGAGGGCGCTATTATATTTCAAGCAAAATGTTCTATAGATGCTTCTGATACACCTGAAACTTTAGCCAATAAAATTCATACGCTCGAGCATGCGCATTTCGCACCAACTATTGAGAAGTTGTTGGGTTAGAGTTTATTTCTATTTCTGAAAAAGTTTTCTAAGTTTTTTATTCTTAGATAACCAAAGGAAACAAATATAAGTAGGAAAATCATTCCATGGCCAACACTGGGCTCCTTAGCAAACACAATAAAATATAATATTAAGCTTGTCAATAAATAGGCTATACTTAAAATATATTTTACTGTGTTAACGGGAATGTTTTTGTTTAATAAATATTTAGCAAGGATTATATCGAAATGCATGGGATATTCTTTTATTTATTAAATTATGAAATATTATTGATAATGATATCTTAATGAAACAATTTCTATTATTTCTTTGCCTACTCTATAAATAAGACGATGTTCTTTATTAATTCTTCTACTCCAAAGACCAGTGAGTTCATATTTTAATGGTTCTGGTTTTCCAATTCCAGTAAAAGGCTCACTTAGAATATTTTCTAATAAATGATTTATTCTATTTTGTATCTTAATATTCTTCTTAAGTTTCCAATGATTCAAATCGGCTTCTCCTTTATCTGAGAATATTATTTCCAGAGATCTTTTAATTTAATTTTTTTTGATTTTCCTTCATTGAGTTGCTTAACACTTTCTAAAATATGTTCTCTATTTTTCTTACTTGATAATAAGTATAAAGTTTCCTCCATTGAATTATAGGCTTCCTGGGATATTACAACTATGTTGCCCTTGCTCTTTGGTCTTTTTATAATGAGTTGATTTCTACTATTACTCCCAATAAGTTCAAGTTCAGATGCCAGATTACTTCTAAATTCTGTAATTGATAGTACTTTAGTCATAATATATTTTTGTACAAAATTACGTACATTTTTATTAATATCCATATATGATAAAATTACAAAGGATTTTATTCCATTTTCAACGTATTTATACGTTTAGAACTTCGAAAGTTTTCTAAATAAAAAACCCACTCGAATGAAGTGGGCTTAAGAAATATATTAGATACTACTACTTTTCTTCAAAGTATATTTTTTAATTAATTTTTTGATCTTTTATTTCATTGTACTTTTTAAAATAATTTTCTTTTGTACTACTTTTAAAATACTCTTTTAATTGATCATTAGACATCCCGTAAATTTCTTTGGATATTTTTTCTTTTACTTTTCGAAAAAAATTAACAGTGTCAAAATTTTTATTTACCTGTTTCATATTCGATTAGATCTTTTATTAATATTGTTTATTTTTTAAACATCGCCTTAGCCTCATCAAGTCTTTTAAAGAACGCTTCTTTATTAGCATCTTTATAATACTCTTTCAATTGTTCATTTGATAAGCCAAAGGTTTCTTTAGAAATCTTATCCTTAATTTTTCTAAAGAAGTTTACAGAATCAAAATTTTTTGGTACAGTCTCATTAATGTTCATAATCTATAATTTGATAGAATCAAATAAAAACTACCCAGGCATACGAGAAATGTATTTCTCTATTTCTTTAATTTGATCAACTACTTGTTTAGTAGTGGGTTTGCAAGCTTTGGCTTTGCGGAAATAATCTTTAGCAGCACGAAACTCGCGCTTGTTCATAAAAATTTGACACATGCTTAAAAATGCAACCGCTTCCGATTCTTTATCTGGAATACCTGCACGAATGGCTGCACGTATATAAGACTCTCCTTGTTTAGTATCTCCTTTCTGCATGGCCATCATACCTAATTGTAATTTGTTGGCACCTTCTGCCTCAGGCATCGCAGATCCTAATTCATTACTATGCTTTAAATGTTTTTCTGCAGTATCAAAGTCTTGTTTTGCCATGGCAATATTACCCTTAATAGTATAGTAAGTACTGCGGACAGGTTTGTATAAAAGTTGAGGCCACCAGATAGTTGCTAAAATACGCTCCACTTCATCCATATCACCCACCTCCATGGGAGCTTGCACCAAACGTAGAGGACCAATGAAAAAATGACTTAAAACGCCTATTAACCCTAAAAAATAAAGGGGGAAAACAGGCCAAAAACCAGCAATGCCAGGTAATTCAAGGCCTAAACCCAAGGCAATAGCTAGTAAACTTAACCAGAAGCGATACTTAATAATGATATTGTAAAAACCCATATTGTGTTGTATTAGAGGCGTAAAGATACCAAATAATGTGGTTATTTTTGCTGTCCTCGGCCACTAGATAGCCGATGGTCCCGTAGTTCAATGGATAGAATAGGTGTTTCCTAAACACTAGATCCAAGTTCGATTCTTGGCGAGACCACTTTTCTCTTGAAACCCTTGTCTATCAAGGGTTTTTCTATTTCCTCAATTTCATACAGGACTGGATTTTTGTAAAGTGTGTAGCAAAAGTGTGTAGCAGATTGGTAAATCCAACAGTACAATTAAATAATTGATAATAAAAAACCCTTGCCTTACAATAGGGGTTTTCTTGTATTGGGAACTTTCGGGAATATTCGGGAAAGTAATTTTTTGAATTATTTAGCAGTCAACTTAAATGCTGTTTTAGTATTTGTAGTCTGTTTCCGTTCAATGTCATTTTAGGTTTAATGGTTAATGATGGAAACACTCTACTAATTTAGACCTTTTTTAGTCCACTTTATGCTGACGTTAGACAATTG